>CAJTTC010000001.1 GCA_910579295.1 uncultured Christensenella sp.
GGAAAACTTCTTCGGAAGATTGAAAGTTGAAATGTATTACGGCGAAACATTTTCTTCAACGGATGAGTTTATTCGTTGTTTGAAAGATTACATTGAATATTACAACAACGAACGAATTATTTTAAAACTGAAAATGAGTCCGGTACAATACCGAACTCACTCTCAATTATAATTGTTTAATTTTTTGTCCAAACTTTGGGGTTCACTTCATACTTGCGCGGGGGGGCTTAAATTTTATTTGTTGTTGTCAAGGCGCTGTTTTAAGCTGTCCGCCCTGTCGCACTGTTCCCATGGCAGATACGCTTTGCCGAAGTGCCCGTAAGCCGCCGTCTGCGAATATATGGGTTGGCGCAAGCCCAAGGCGTTTATAATGGCGTAGGGGCGCATATCGAACTCTTCGACCAATATATTGGCAATTTTTCCGTCTGGGAGTTTGCCCGTGCCGAACGTGTCGACGAAAACCGAAACGGGACGGGATACGCCTATAGCGTACGCCACCTGCAATTCTATCTTCTCGCACAGTCCCGCGGCAACGGCGTTCTTGCAGATATATCTTGCCATATACGCCGCCGAGCGGTCGACCTTTGTGGGGTCTTTGCCCGAAAAAGCTCCGCCGCCGTGCGCGCACGCGCCTCCGTACGTGTCTACAATAATCTTTCTGCCCGTCAGTCCGCTGTCGCCCTCGGGGCCTCCGATTAAAAATCTGCCCGTGGGATTAATGTAAATTTTAGTGCTCGCGTCAAGCAGACAGGAGGGGATAACCGCGTCTATTACGTTTTTAATAACGCCCTTTTTAAGCTCCTCCTGCGTTATCGCGTCATCGTGCTGAGTGGAAACGACTACCGCGTCGACGCGTACGGGATTATCGCCGTCGTACTCCACCGTAACCTGCGTTTTTCCGTCGGGGCGCAGGTGGGGCATAAGCCCGCTCTTTCTCACCTCCGTCAGCCTTGCCGCAAGCTTGTGCGCAAGAGTAATGGGCAGAGGCATAAGCTCCTCCGTTTCCGAGCAGGCGTAGCCGAACATCATACCCTGGTCGCCCGCGCCGAGCAGATCCTCCGTATCTTTTGCACCCGATTTGTTTTCGAGCGAGCTGTTCACACCCTGAGCTATGTCGGGGCTCTGCCCGTGTATGGCAACTGTAATTTTACAGCTGTTGTATGAAAAGCTGCCGAAGTCGTAGCCTATGCGCTTTATTGTGGCGCGCGCAACCTCCTCGTAGTCTACCTTTGCGTACGTCGTCACTTCGCCCATAATCAAAAGTCCGTCGTAAGCTGCGCAGCACTCAACCGCACAGCGGGCGGAGGGGTCTTGCGAGATAATTGCGTCTACAATCGCGTCGGATATCGCGTCGCAGAGCTTGTCGGGGTGACCCTCGGTTACGCTTTCGCTCGTAAAAAATTTCTTCATTTCTTTCTCCTCATACGTTATAATTAAAGGTAAAAATTTAACCCGCTCGACAGCCGAACGGGTTTGTAGTTGATTGATTGCCCATCGGTACGGTATTAGCACCTTGCAAAGCAGGTTGCTGTGTGGTCGCAGAGCCGTTCTCTCGCACACTCTCTATAGGTTACGGTTACATTATATAATCATAATTTTCCATTGTCAATTAAATTGCAGTAGTTTACAAGCCGTATTTTTTATGGTACAATAAAAACGTATACGATAGAGGACGTAATTTATGAAATGTGCGCTGTGCCCGATTGCGTGCGGAGCGGACCGCGAAGGACAGGCGGGATACTGCGGCGTTAAGGGCGTAAAAATTGCAAAGTATTATCTTCACCCGTTCGAAGAGCCTATAATATCGTTTAAGAACGGCAGCGGCTGCGTGTTTTTCTGCGGTTGCTCGTTGAAGTGCGCGTTCTGTCAGAATTACGAGCTTTCAAGGAATATGCGCGGTAAGGAAATTTCCGCAAAGGAACTTTCGGATATCTTCCGCCGATTGGAGGAGCAGGGGGCGGACAATATAAACCTGGTCACTCCCACGCACTACGTTCCGCAGATAGCCGAAGCGTTTGCTATCTACCGCCCCAATCTTCCCGTAGTGTACAACACTCACGGCTACGAGAAGCTTGAAACGCTGAAAATCGCAGACGGGTTTACCGATATCTATTTGCCCGACCTTAAATTTACCGACAGCTTTTTAGCCGAGCGGTACACGGGGCGGGCGGACTATCCCGACTACGCGTTGCCCGCAGTGCGGTTTATGGCGGGCAAGCCTCTCCGTCTTGACGAAAACGGAAAGATGCTTTCGGGCTGTATCGTGCGCCACCTCATTCTTCCGCAGGCGGCTTACGACAGCGTTAAGGTTGTTGAGTTTGCGTCGACGCTCCCCGAGGATACGTATTTCAGCCTTATGCGGCAGTATACGCCGTTCGGAGAAGCCGACAAATTCCCCGAATTGAACAGGCGCATTACCGACAGGGAGTACAAAACCGTGCTCGCCGCGGTAAAGCGGTGCGGATTGAAGAACGTCTTTTTGCAGGACGGCGACAGCGCTAAAACCGATTTTATACCCAAATGGGACTATTGATTAATGCGGAATTAAGTATTCGGAATTATGCTTATAACTTTTTCATCAGTGGCGTTCGGCTACGGCGACAATTTAATATTTTCACGGGTCAACTTCGCCGTAAACGAGGGTGAGCGCGTAGGACTTGTCGGCGAAAACGGCGCAGGCAAGACTACGCTTATAAAACTGCTTTTGGGCGAGCTTGCCGCAGACGAAGGCGAGGTAATAAAAAAGAACGGTATCCGCATAGGTTATCTCGAACAGAACGGCGGCTATGAGAGCGGCAACACCGTAATGGGTGAAATGCGCGAGGTGTTCAGTGAGGAGCTGTCCGCCGTCGAAAAGCTTTCCGCGCTCTCGGAGGAGCTTGCCGCGTGCGAGTACGGGGGCAAGGAGTACGCGCGCATATCCGCAAGGATAGAGGCGTTGAACAAGTACGTTGCCTCGCGCGATTGCTACAACGTCGAGGTCAAGATTAAAACCGTGCTCAACGGTATGGGCTTCGAGAGCTTTTACGACCGCAATATAGATACTATGTCGGGCGGGGAAAAGACGCGTTTAAAGCTTGCAAGACTTTTATTGGAAGAGCCCGATTTGCTTGTTCTTGACGAACCAACAAACCACCTCGACGTTAAGACGCTCTATTGGTTAGAGGACTATATCGCCGAGTTTAAGGGCGCGGTGTTCGTCGTGTCGCACGACAGATATTTTTTGGACAGAGTTGTCGGCAAGGTTGTCGAAATCGAAAACAAGAGTTTAAGCATATATGCTGGCAACTATTCCAAATATAAAATTTTAAAGGCGGAGCGTTACGAGCGCGCGCTCAAAGAATACGAAAGACAGCAGGAAGAAATAAAGAAATTACAGACGTACGTCGATAAAAACATAGTGCGTGCAACGACGGCGAAGAGCGCGCAGAGCAGAGTCAAACAGCTTGAAAGAATGGAGATTTTGGAAAAGCCGTTCACGCCGCCCCGCCCGCCGCGCTTCTCGTTCAGATACGGTCAGGAGCCCGCAAAAGAGGTCGTTTCCGTAAGGGATTTAAACCTCTCGATAGGCGATAAGCAGCTGATATGCGGGGGGCAATTGCAAATTTTGCGCGGTCAGAAGGTGGCGATAGTCGGTGATAACGGCGCGGGTAAGTCAACGCTTTTGCGCACGCTTGTAAGCGGCGAAAACCCCGCGATTACCGTCGGGCGTTTCGTTGCGTTTGCGTATTACGATCAGGAAATGGCTAACCTTAACGGCGACAATACCGTATTGCAGGAGCTGTGGGACAGGCACGTTTCTTATTCTCAGACGGAAGTGCGCGCGTCGCTTGCGCGTTGCGGTCTGTATCCCGAGGATATGGATAAAAAGGTGTCGTCGCTGTCGGGCGGTGAGCGCGCAAAGCTGGCAATATGCGTGTTTGAAAACACTTGCGGCAACGTGCTTGTTTTAGACGAGCCGACCAACCACTTGGATTTGCCCGCGCGCGAGAGCCTTGAAGAGGCGTTAAAAGCCTTTGACGGCACGGTGATTTTCGTGTCGCACGACAGGTATTTTATTTCGGCAATAGCCGAGCAGGTCGTTGAGATAGAAAACGCCCGTCTGAATACGTTTGAGGGCGGGTACGACGGATATAAGCGTGCAAAGTCCGCCGCCGCCGAGAGCGAGCGCTTACGGGAAGAGGCGCGCCAACGCGAGGAGTACGAAAGCCGGAAGCAAAGCGCGTACCGCTCCAAAAAGGACAGGGCGCGGGAAGCTCAGTTAAAGGCGGAATTAAAGGCGATTGAGGCGGACATATCAGCCGGCGAACGCTTGGAAGAGGAGTTGACCGAGCGTCTTGCCGACCCCGAGGTTGCGTGCGATTTCGAGAAGATTAAGGAGATTGCGGCACGGCTCGACGAGGTGCGAGCGCGGTTGGAAAAGCTGTACGAAAGGTACGGCGAACTAATCTGATAAGGACGGTTTTTTATATGAAGAAAAACGAAGTTGAAGAGACGGCGATAACTACCGTTGCCGACGAAACCGAAGAGGAGAAGGACAGCAAACAGTCGAAGCTGTCGTTTTCAAAGCGTTTCAGCGGCTTTCTTGATACTGCCAAGGGCGGAATAGATACTATAAACGAGTTTTACACAAGCTGGATTAAGCCCGTGTACGATAACCGCGCGCAGATTTCCCGACGGCTGAGTATGGTATCGACGATTATTTCCATAATATTCTTTATGCTGTACGTGCCGTTTTTACTGTTCAGCAAGCTATCAAAGGATTTGTCGCTCGGCGTTGATATCGCGCTATATGTGTGCATCGGCGTGTACGTCGTTACGGTAATCGCTCTGTTATTCGTTACGTTCTCCTCGGGCAAAAGTACGTCCACTACAATGGCGAAAAGACACAAGCAGACGCGCAAAATCGTGCTGTTAATCGTGCGTTTGGCGTCGCTTGCGATCGGTATTTCGGCGCTCATAATTTCGGCGGCGAGCGGCTCTGCGGATTCAAAGACCGCCACTTTAGATACGATTGCCATTATATTTGCGGTTATGTCGATAATCTTTTCGTCGCTCCCGCTTGTGTTCGGCGGTATGGCGGGATTTTTCAGGTGGCTCATCTCACCCGCAAGGGCTAAATATAAATTTTCTTTCGTTATTTTGGAATGGTATCAGTCGCTAACTTCCGACAAGATTATAAGCAAAACGCTCAAACGCGCCGTAAAGAAATACGGCGAAAGAATAGGCTTGCTCATAGATAAATATTTTCTGCCGCAGCTCGGCAAAAAGCAGATAAAGTCTATAGACCGCGCCGCGCTAACAAAGCTTTTAGACAGCATCCCCGAGGAGGATTTGAACATCGCCGAATGGGTGACGAAGGAAACGTTCGACTATGCCGACGAGTGCGGTTACATAGACGTCAATCCCTGTAAACAGTTAGAGCTCGGCGGAAATATCGAGTTGGAGGGCAAGGCGAAAAAGAGTACGGAAAGTGCCGAAGGAAAGCAAAAGGGCAAGTTCGCCGCGCTCTTTACACGCAAACGAAATAAGAAAAGCGACGTCGAAGAGGAATAATTTAATAACCTTAAAAGCAATTCGCCGCGGCATATGCCGCGGCGAATTAAATTTTTGTTGATTGTAAGCGCAACGATAAGCGCGTTAAAGAAGCGGAAAAGTGTTCGGCTTTTAAAATTCCAGACTCTTTTCGATATATGCTTCAAGCTCGGAAATCGGCAGGCGTATCTGTTGCATACTGTCGCGGTCGCGCACGGTTACGGTGTCGTTTTCAAGAGTGTCGAAGTCAATGGTAATGCAGTACGGCGTGCCTATTTCGTCCTGCCTGCGATAGCGCTTGCCGATAGAGCCCGTCACGTCGTAGGTCACGGAGAACTTCTTTGCAAGCATTCTGTAAACCTCGTCCGCCTTATCTGAAAGACCTTTTTGCAGGGGGAGTATCGCCGCCTTGTAGGGTGCAAGGAAGGGGTGCAGGTGCATAACAACGCGCACGTCGTTCTTCGCCTCGTCCAAAACCTCCTCGTCGTACGCGTCGGTCAGATACGCCAAAACCATACGCTCGACGCCGAGCGACGGCTCTATAACAAAGGGCACGTATTTTTCGCCCGTTACTGGGTCGGTGTATTCCATACTCTCGCCGCTCTCCGTCTGGTGCTGGGTCAAGTCGTAGTCCGTTCTGTCGGCAACGCCCCAAAGCTCGCCCCAGCCGAACGCGAATTTGTACTCAAAGTCCGTCGTAGCTTTTGAATAGAAGCAGAGCTCTTCGGGGGAGTGGTCTCTCAGCCTTAAATTTTCCTCGTTCATTCCAAGGGACAGGAGGAAGTCTTTGCAGTAATTTTTCCAATAGTTAAACCATTCGAGGTCCGTGTCGGGCTTGCAGAAGAATTCAAGCTCCATTTGCTCGAACTCGCGTACGCGGAAGATGAAGTTGCCGGGCGTGATTTCGTTGCGGAACGATTTGCCTATCTGCCCTATGCCGAACGGAACGCGCATACGCGAAGCGCGCTGAACGTTTTTGAAGTTTACGAATATTCCCTGAGCCGTTTCGGGGCGGAGGTAAACGGTGTTAACGCTGTCCTCGGTAACGCCCTGAAAGGTCTTGAACATAAGATTGAATTTTCTTATCGGAGTAAAGTCGCTCTTGCCGCAAACGGGGCAGGCGATTTTCTTTTCGGTTATAAAGGCTTCCAGGGCGTCGTTGTCCATAGCCTCGACCTTGACGTCAAGCCCGTGCTTTGCGCAGTAGGCTTCAACGAGATTGTCCGCTCTGTGGCGGGTCTTGCAGCTCTTGCAGTCCATAAGCGGGTCGGAAAATCCGCCGAGGTGTCCGCTCGCTTTCCAGGTGCGCGTGTTCATCAATATCGCGCAGTCAAGTCCCGTGTTCAGTGTGTTTTCCTGTACGAACTTTTTCCACCACGCCTTTTTGACGTTGTTTTTAAATTCCACGCCGAGAGGACCGTAGTCCCACGTGTTGGCAAGTCCGCCGTAGATTTCGCTTCCGGGGAAGATAAAGCCCCTGTTCTTACACAGAGCAACCAGCTTTTCCTGCGTAACCGCTCTCTTTTTATCCGCCATAATACTCTCCTTCGGCGCGCACTTGGCAAAAATGCGCCCAATTAATTTTTAGTAAATTTTATGCCTTACGGTAAAAAATGTCAAGCGAATTGTGTAAAGCGTCCGCCAATTCCTCAAAACAGCTGTCAATCGCGGCGGTTTATTGCATATATTTTTAAAAATCGAGGCTCAAATTATATACTTTGTCGCGCGAACGTGATATAATAGATATGAATTTTGAAATTTTACGAGGAGTGTAAACAAGGTATGCTTAGCGATATCGAAATTGCCGAAAGCGCAAAATTGCAGGACATTCGCGTCATTGCTGAAAAACTCGGGCTGGACGAGGACGGGCTGGAATTATACGGCAAGTATAAGGCAAAAATCAATATGGGCGAGATGAAGCCCAAATCGAAGCTTGTGCTTGTTACGGCGATTAACCCCACGGCAAGCGGCGAGGGCAAGACGACCGTTTCGATAGGACTTGCCGACGGAATGGCAAAGCTCGGCAAAAAGGTGTGCCTTGCGCTAAGAGAGCCGTCGTTGGGACCTGTGTTCGGCATAAAGGGCGGCGCGGCGGGCGGCGGCTACGCTCAGGTCGTGCCCATGGCGGATATAAATCTGCACTTCACGGGCGACCTGCACGCGATAACGGCGGCAAACAATCTGCTCTGCGCTATGATTGACAATCACATTTTCCGCGGCAACGCTCTCGATATTCGGAAGGTGCATTTCCACCGCTGTATGGATATGAACGACCGCGCTCTCCGCGATATCACGCTCGACTGTCCCGCGGGCAATATGAAGGGTTGCGAGAGCTATTCGCGCAAGGAGAGCTTTTCGATAACCGCCGCAAGCGAGGTTATGGCGGTTCTGTGCCTGTCGCGCGATATCGCCGATTTGAAAAGGCGTTTGGGCAATATAGCCGTCGGCGAAAATTCAAAGGGCGATTACGTCTATGCGCGCGAGCTTAAAGCCGAGGGCGCAATGGCTACGCTTTTAAAGGACGCGATAAATCCCAACCTTGTGCAGACGTTGGAGGGCACTCCCGCGATTGTTCACGGCGGACCTTTCGCCAATATCGCGCACGGCTGTAATTCGGTAAGGGCTACGCTCGCGGCTATGAGCCTTGCCGACTATGCCGTTACCGAGGCGGGCTTCGGCGCGGATTTGGGCGCGGAGAAATTCCTCGACGCGAAGTGCAGAATAGCGGGGATAGAGCCCGACTGCGTAGTCGTCGTCGCTACCGTAAAGGCGTTGAAGCTGCACGGCGGCGCGGATAAGGCAACGCTGTCCGAAGAGAACGTAGAGGCGTTGAAAGCGGGCTTGCCCAATCTTTTAAAACACGTGGAAAACGTGCGCGGCGTGTACAAAAAGCCCGTCGTGGTTGCAATGAACAGGTTCTTCACCGATACCCCCGCGGAGATAGAAGCGGTTATGTCGGCTTGCCGCGAGGTCGGCGCTACCGCCGTGTTTACCGACGTCTTTTTAAAGGGCGGCGAGGGCGGCAGAGAGCTTGCCGCCGCAGTAATAGAGGCGTGCGCAACGAAGAGCAAACTGCACTATGCGTACGGGCTGAACGAGGACGTAAAGACAAAGATTGACGGAGTTGTCAGAAATATTTACGGCGGCGACGGCGCGGACTATTCGGCGATTGCGGAAGAGAAGATTGCCGCGTTGGAGGCTAAGGGGCTCGACAAGGGCTTGCCCGTAATTATAGCCAAAACGCAGTATTCGCTGTCCGATAATGCCGCGTTGTTGGCAGCTCCAAAGGGCTTTAAAATTTACGTGCGCGATATCGAGTACCGCGGCGGCGCGGGCTTTATAGTGGCGCTTGCGGGTTCGGTTATGCTTATGCCCGGGCTTGGCAAAGTGCCGAGTGCGGAGCATATCGACATAGACGGCGACGGCAAAATTACGGGGCTGTCTTAATGGCGGCTCGGATAGAGCGGGTCGTCGGATAACTGTCGTAAAAATAATTTTCGGTTAAGTTTTACAAATGGAGGCGGAATATGGCGGAAGTAAATAGAGATAAAGACGCGGAAAAGAAGTTGGCGCAGGAAATTAAGAAGCTGGAGGACGCGGCAAAGGGCGGCAACGTAAGCGCGCAGGTGGTGCTGGCGAAAAGGCTGTACGCGGGTAACGGTGTAAAGCAGGATTATAAAAAGGCGGCGAATTGGTTTGAAAAGGCTGCCGCTCAGGGAAGCGCGGAAGCGCAGTCCAATTTGGGCTATTGCTATTATAGCGGACTTGGCGTTAAGCGTGACTACGATAAGGCGGTTTATTGGTACACGAAGTCCGCCGAATTGGGTAACGCCGCGGCTCAGAATTATTTGGGCGCGTGCCTTTTCGACGGCAAGGGAACTAAAAAGGACTTAAAAAAGGCGGTATTCTGGTTTTCGAAATCGGCTGTTCAGAAGCACGCCGACGGTCAGTTCAATCTGGGTTTTTGTTATGCTAACGGCGCGGGCGTAGCAAAGGACTTGCCCAAAGCTACTATATGGTTTGAAAAAGCCGCTTCGCTGGGCAACGCAAAGGCGCAGTATTATTTGGGACTTTGCTACTATCTTGGCAACGGCGTTGTTAAAGACTACGTTAAAGCGGCGTATTGGTTTAACGCGGCGGCGCGGCAAGAGCACGTCAAGGCGCAATACAGCCTGGGATTGTGTTACAGCCTTGGCAACGGCGTTACAAGAGACCGCGCGAAGGCGGCGGCTTGTTTTGAAAAGGCGGCGGATAAGGGCAGTGCGGAGGCTCAGCAGGTGTTGGGTATGTATTACTATAACGGCGACGGCGTGACCAAGGATATCAAAAAAGCCAAGGAATTGTGGAAAAAAGCCGCCGCGCAGGGAAATCAGACCGCAAAGGATTCTTTGAAGAAGTACTTTTAACGGCGCGCGCAACAAATACTAGTAAAAAGGGAATATAAAAGAGGCTTGATTAATATGAATTTACCCGAAGCTACTAATTTTATAGAGCAGTTTATCAACGAGGATCTGGCGAGCGGCAAGTACGAGAGCCGCGGCAACGAAATATGCGTGCGCTTTCCTCCCGAGCCCAACGGCTATCTTCACATAGGTCACGTTAAGGCACTGTGCATAAACTTTGCCGTCAAGGAAAAGTACGACGGCAAAATCAATCTGCGTATGGACGACACAAATCCCGCTAAGGAGGATTACGAATACGTCAATTCCATTATAGAAGCGATTAAGTGGCTGGGGTTCGAGTACGACAATCTGTTCTTTGCTTCCGACTACTACGACAAGCTGTACGAGATTGCCGAAAAGTATATTGCCGACGGCAACGCTTACGTCTGCGATTTGTCTGCTGAGGAAATAACGGCTACGCGCGGCACGCTGACAGAGGCGGGCAAGGAAAGTCCTTACAGGAACAGGAGCGTGGAGGAGAATTTAAAGCTCTTCCGCGAAATGCGCGCGGGCAAATACCCCGACGGCGCAAAGGTTTTAAGGGCTAAGATAGATATGTCATCGCCCAATTTGAATATGCGCGACCCCGTAATTTACAGAATAGCGCACGTTCCGCATTACCGTCAGGGGGATAAGTGGTGCATATATCCTATGTACGATTTTGCACACCCCGTATCTGACGCGTTGGAGGGCATTACGCATTCGCTTTGCTCTCTCGAATTTGAAAATCACCGCCCGCTCTACGATTGGGTAATAGAAAAGGCGGGCTTTGCTCAGCCCGTGCCCCGTCAGATAGAGTTCGCGCGGCTGAATATAACCAATATGCTTATGTCCAAGCGTTACCTCAAAAAGCTTGTCGACGAGGGCTTTGTCAGCGGCTGGGACGACCCGCGTATGCCTACGCTTGTCGGGCTCAAAAACAGGGGCGTTCCCCCTATGGCTCTGCGCAAGTTCTGCGCCGACGTGGGCGTGGCAAAGAATTACGGCGTAGTCAATATAGCTCAGCTTGACGAGTGTATAAGGGACGAGCTGAACGTGTCGGCTGAACGCGCAATGGCGGTAACCGACCCCGTTAAGCTGACTGTTACCAACTACGAGGGCGAGGAAGAGCTCGACTTTGAAATCAATCCCACCGACGGAAGCGGCAAAACGCGCGCCGTCAAATTTACGGGCAGTGTGTTTATTGACAGAAGCGATTTCGCCTTAGAGCCGCCGCCCAAATTCAAAAGGCTGTTCAAGGGCGGATACGTGCGCCTCAAAGCGGCGTATATAGTGCGTTGCGACGACGTAAAGGTCGGCGCGGACGGGCGCGTGGAAGAAATTTTCTGTACCTACTTCCCCGAAACGCGTTCGGGAAGCACGGTTAAGAGCGATATAAAGGCTAAGGGCGTAATTCAGTGGGTTGACTGCAAGTACGGCGTCGACGCTGAATTTAAGAGCTTTAAGCCGCTGCTCACCGACGAACTCTATCCCGATCAGGACTATGCGGAGAGGCTCAACAAGGACAGCGTGAGCGTTGCGTACGGAAAGGTTGAGCCGTATGCGGCAAACAGTGCGGAGGGCAAGAGCTTTCAGCTTATGCGCACGGGATACTATAAGGTATGTCCGCCCGAAAACGGTATGGCGCGGCTTTCGGAGATAGTGTCGCTCAAAGATAATTTCAACAAGTAAACGGAGGTCGTATGACTGCTGTATTGACTGTTTTGGTCTGTCTGGGCGCTGTTATAGGCGCGGTGGCGGGCTTCTTCAAAAAATTTACCAAGACGTCGTTCTGGGGCGTTACGGCGCTGTTGGCGCTCCTGCTCGAAAGGGCGATTGGCGCGGGCGTCAAAAAGGGCTCCGACGGTTACGGATTGGCAGTTATAATTTCTACCGTAGCGGTGCTTATTATTTTCTCGATTATCTTTTTCACTCTTCAAAAACTGTTGGGAAAGGCGGTCGAGGCGCGCCGTCGTCTGTCGCACTACAAAAATTACGACGACGTGGAGGAAAACGAGGAACTCATTTTAAACGCGGTCGATAACGGCGACAGACGGCAGTACAAAAAACTCCTTCGCAAGCGCAAAAGAATTAAGGATTCGGGCGGTCTGTGGGGCTTGCTCGACGGCGTGTTCGGGGCGATAAGCGGCTGTCTTAACGGACTCGTCGGGGTCGGCGCGGTCGTTGTGTGCCTGCTGCTGTTCGTCGATTTAACTCAGCTCAGCTTCCTTACGGGAGCGTTCGGTAACGTGCTTGCGTCGGGCGGTTGGCTCGGGCTGGGAACTCAGCTTGCTCTCGATTTGCCGCTCGTCTGCCTGTTGTCCGTATCCGTTCGCGTTGGTTACAACAGCGGTATAAGCTCGGTGCTCTGCTTTGCGGTTGTTCTGGGATTGCTTGTCGGTTTCGGATACGCTTCCTGGTCGATAGCTTGCAGCGACGCGTGCGACGGGGTGGTCGTGGGGCTTAAAAACGGCGCGCTGTCGCAGGTTGCGGGTACGCTCGGGGATTCGGTTACATATACGGTTGCCAAGCTCATTATTGCGGGCATAATATTTGTTTTCTCACTGATTATCGTCATTGTCGTCGGAATGCTTCTGCCAAAGATTATGGACAGGTTCAGGGATAACGTCGTATTCTCTGCGGTGGACGGCGTTATGGGCGCGGTGGTACTGTGCGCGGTTATCTGTATGGTTATGATTGCCCTCGGCGGCGTTGCTTACACGTTAAACGATCTGGCGTTTATGGAAGGCTTTAACCGCTTTGCCGGGCAAGCGCATCTGGGCGACGGTATCTATACGTATAATCCTATGGCGCAGGTTTGGGCGCAACTGCCCTTACGCGGAATGTTCGGCAACGCGCAATAATTTACTGATAAAAATACACGGCGCGGGCAAAGATTTGCCCGCGCCGTATTTTAATAAAGGTGATTAAACTTCATCGGAGAAGCTCTCGCAACAAGTGCAGTGTTCACCGTCGCAGGTGCTGCCCACGTGAATTTTATCAAGCGTGCAGTTACAGCCGTTGTGGTTATACTTGCACTTCGAAACGTCGCAAGCAATACCGAAATTAATAGTTTCCATCGTTTACCTCCGTTAAATATATTTTGCGCTCCGCGTCATTAATTATGCGTTGGGGTTGACATTTGCGCGTATATGCGGTAGAATAAATAGACAAAAGGAGTGACTTATGAAAGTAATACTTTTACAGGACGTAAAGGGGCAAGGTAAAAAAGGCGATTTGATTGACGTTAACGAGGGGTATGCTCGCAACTTTCTGATAAAAAAGGGGTTAGCAGAGGCGGCTACGGCAACCAAGATTAACGAACTAAACCAAAGAAAGACTTCGGAAGCGTATCATAAAGCCGAAGAGCTTAAAGCTATGCGCGAGCTTGCCGCCGAAATAAAGGATAAGGCGTTCACCGTCAATATCAAGGTGGGGCAAAACGGGAAGGTGTTCGGCTCGGTTACGGCGGCTGACGTTGCCGATGGATTAAAGGCGGCGGGATATGACGTCGATAAAAAGAAAATAGTACTCGCCAATCCGATTAAGCTTGTCGGCGATTACGAGGTAACGCTAAAACTTGCCGAGGGCATTTCAGCCAAGATAACCGTACAGGTAAGAGGCTTGGAATAATATTTCAATAAATAGCGCCATTCTTATAAATTTTCAAACGGTTTCAAAAAGCTCTCTGACGTAATGTCGGAGAGCTTTTAATGTGAATTAAAAAGATTAAATTTGCTTTTTGTCCGGCTGTTTTTTAATAAAAGAAGCCTGATGAAATCGGTATGCGTTATCTTCCGCGGGAACCGCCGCCGCCGTGACCGCCTCCCGAGAAGCCGCCGAAGCTTCCGCCGCCGCCCGAAAAGCTTCCCGAAGAGGGTGAAGAGGGCGCGGGGCGCGACGTAAACGTGTTCGTCATATTCATATTGGCTCTGCGCATAATCGAGCTGAACAGGAGGAAATCGAACGCGCTGCCGCGGTATGAGTTCATAGCCCACGAGGGCGGCGCAACCGTAAGTGCGGCGAACTTGTTCTCCCATATATCCGAAACGCCCAGAACTATGGCGTACGGCAAAACCTTGTAGTACAGCTCGGGATTGCTTTCGAGCATCGTTTCAAGCTTATCCTTTTCCGTGTATAGAATGAAATCGCGGAAGCCTATTATGTGGTTGAGCTTTTCTGTATATTCGGGCGTGCGGCTGATAATAAGGGTGGACAGCATTACAATGGCGTAACCTATTGCGCAAAGCAGGATTTTGGGCAACACCTCTATAATGAACGAGGGTATCAGCCATACGTAAATCAGACTGAACAGCGCGGCAAGTAAAGCTA
Source organism: uncultured Christensenella sp. (assembly GCA_910579295.1). Lineage (GTDB taxonomy): Bacteria > Bacillota > Clostridia > Christensenellales > Borkfalkiaceae > Coproplasma. Next base: position 14,289 of record CAJTTC010000001.1, read on the forward strand.
TTCCGCAGTAGATCAGCGCAAGCTTTCCCTTTTTCAGTTTAAGTCTGTTTTGTCTTACGGTCTGCGTAAGCGCAAAGATTATGAACGCGGGGATAATATTAAACAGCGGCGTAATCATAAACATCGACAGCGAGATAGTGGTAAGCGCGAGAATTATCGGCGTAACACACATAAACATTGCGCCCACTAACGCAAACAATACCGAAAAGCCCATACTCTTGCCGTCGTAAAGCTTGCTGTTTTCCGCATTGACCTGTTTTGTAACCGCTTCAACTGTCGTGTAGAAGGAGTTTGCAAGGCTTCCTATCTTGACCAAATCGCCTTTACCGAACAGCCGTGAGTACATTTTTTTCTGATAGTCGGGCGCGGTTGTCGGCAGACTGTGGTTAATCCGTATCAGCTCGACGTCGTTTTCGTCCTTCATATCAATTTTTATGTAACCCTTGTTTGCCCAATAGTAAATAAGGGAGGTGACGTCGCTCTTGTCGACTTTGTTGTCGATAAGCTTGCCCATAACCAGCGGGTCCATCTCGTCGGGCGCTTCAACGTTTGTGACGGGGCTGAGTCCGTCCTTGTTGAACGCCAGAAATTTAACGGCGAACAGCAGCGCAAGCACAACGCATGCGGCTATTATTATCCAATACGGAGTAAGGTCGGGCTTAACGGAAAGAACGCCTTCTTTAAAGAAGAAGTTAAACGTTATCCCGTTATTCATTGGCATATAATCAAGGTTGAGCGTTACCGTATTGCCGTTTACCGTAAAACCGTCGTAATTGCCGTTATCGCCGCTCTGTTCGCCGCTGACGCTTCTGCCGAGGAAACACTTAGTCTGACTGCCTATAAACCCGTCGGGCAAATTGACTGTCACCTGTACGTCGTTCAATGTCGCCTGATGCCCGAAGCCTATCGCGTTCAGAAACAGCGCGTCGGTTTCGTTTTTTGCGGGCTTGGTTATGGCGTACTCGAACTTTATGCGGTAATAATGCGTTTGATTGTACTTGTTGGAGTAATCGCCCATATCGACGGTTACAAGATTGCGTTCCTCGTTTTTTACCTTATAGTCGAGGTGTGTTTCCGCGCCGTCAAGAGCGGTCAGTTCGTATGCGGTGACGTTTCTCACTCTGTCGCCCGCGTTAACGGGAATATCGAAGAGCAATCCCGTGCTCTCATCTCCCTGATAGTGCACGCCCAAATCGTACGTAACGTCCATAGTGCGGTCGGCGCGTACGTCGTAGGATACGTGGAAAGCCGTGTATTCGAATGCGTACGGGTCGTAAGCGTAGACCTCTCCGCCAAAGCCGCCGAAGAACGCGCATATGACGGCAACAGCCGCTATAATCGCCGCCGTAAAAAGCGGTATAAGTTTTTTTATTGTTTTCATAACGTTCTCTCTACCGTTTAAAATTACGGGCGGCGAACTGTTTCGCCGCCCTCATAATTAATTCAGAATTTAACCTGTACGTTCTTTCTCTCTTCTTCGCTGTCAAGCTGGAAATAGGGAGCTTTTTCAAGGTGCATCATACTTGCTATAACGGACTTGGGGAAAAGCTCTCTCTGCGTGTTGAAGTTCTTTACGACGGCGTTGTAATAGCGCCTCTGGTCGGCAAGCTGACTTTCAATAGCTTTAAGCTGATTCATAAGGTCCATAAAGTTGGCGTTTGCCTTTAACTCGGGGTATTTCTCTGCAACCATATTGATGTTCTTAATGGCGTTGGATACCTGCGCGTCCTCGGCAATTTTTTCCGCCGTAGTGGAGGCGGTCACGTTGCGGCTTCTCGCGTTTACTACCGAAGTAAGCGTTTCGCACTCGTGCTTGGCATAGCCCTTAACCGTCTCTACAAGGTTGGGGATAAGGTCAAATCTCTTCTTTAAATAGATATCGATTGTCGAAAAGCTTTCCTCGCATTGGTTGCGCAGGCGTACGAAATTGTTGCGCGCGCTTATGCCCCAACATAGCGCAATGATGATGAGCAGTGCGACTACGGCGACAATTACGATAGCCGCTATTACTCCTGTGCTGATTAGTAAATTCATAAGTAACTCCTTGTCAGTTTTGTTTTTTAAGTTCGGCTATTGCGTTCTTTAAGAATATTTCCGCAACAGAGTCCTTTCTGATAGCTTCCAACGCTCCGTCGAAGTCGAACCAGACCGCATCGTCAAGCTCGCTTGCGTCGAGCGCGATATCCCCGTTTTCGGCGACAACCAAAAAGTTGAGCATAAGCACGTTGTGCGGCTCGTGATAGCGGCTGGACATATATTTATACTTGACGGCGTTGAGGTGCGTTTCCTCGCGGAATTCGCGCGTTACCGTCTTTTCGGCGGTTTCGCCTTTCTTGACGTAACCCGCAAACAGAATAAAATCCGATTGCTCCTTGTGCTTGGCAAGTAAAATCTTATTCTTTTCCCTGTTTACAACGACCATTGAAACGGCGGTGGCAAACTGAGGGAAGCGGAATTCTTCGCAGTGCTTGCAATAGGGTACTAACCCTTCCTGATTATGCAGAAAGAGGGCAAGCTTTTCCCCGCAAACGGGACAGTACATAATTTCCCCCTTTATCCCGCGGCAATGCGCGGGCATTTTTTTATTTCCTTACCTTTTAGTATAATACTTAAATGGTAAAATGTCAATATTATGAGATAAATTAGAATGCCGTTTTTGCAAACCGTAACGCCCTAGTTTTGCAAATAGAATTGACACGGCGATACTAATATTATATAATATTGAGGATAATCATATGATTATCGGACGCGATATGCGTTCGGAGGGGGATTTTATGGATTATACAACCGCTAAGGCTTTGCTTGCAAAGTATAAGCAGTCTCATATGCTGCAATACTATGAAGAACTGAACGGCGAACAGCGGGAGGAGTTGCTTGACTGTATCGGGCGCATAGACTTTTCACTGTTCGACGACGTGTTTGCGGGCGGCAGAAGCTTGGGCGAGCTTTCGCCTGCCGACGTGCTTTCGGTTGAAGAGGCGGAGGCGCGCAGGGACGAATTTAAGCAAGCGGGGCTTGAAGCCTTGAAGAAAGGCAAGGTTGCCGCCGTGTTGCTTGCGGGCGGACAGGGTACGCGCCTGGGCTTTAACGGGCCTAAGGGCACTTTCGATATCGGCGTAAACAGGCGGCTCTACGTCTTTGAGTGTCTGATAAACAATTTAAAAGACTGCGTTGAACAGTCGGGCACATATGCGCACTTGTTCATAATGACAAGCTTTCTGAACGACGGACAGACTCGCGCGTTCTTCGAAGAGCATAATTATTTCGGTTACGACCCGACGAAAATACACTTCTACGTTCAGAAAACCTCGCCCGCCATTTCGTTCGACGGCAAAATTTTAATGGAAGAGAAGTATCGCCCCGTAATGACGCCCAACGGCAACGGCGGGTGGTACGGCTCGCTTATGTCCTCGGAATGCGGCGGAATACTTGCAAAAGAGGGTATAGAGTGGCTCAACGTTTTCGGCGTGGACAACGTTCTTCAACGGATATGCGACCCCGTATTCATAGGCGCAACGCTTAAAAGCAGGTTGCCGTGCTCGGGCAAGGTAGTAAAAAAGTCCTGCGTCGAGGAGAAGGTCGGGGTGCTATGTAAGGAGAACGGACGACCCGCGATTGTCGAATATTTCGAGATGCCGCCCGAACACAAGGCTGAGCTCGACTGCAACGGGGAGCTTAAATACCGTTACGGCGTAATTCTCAACTATCTGTTTAACGTAAAGGCGCTGAACGAAGCCAATATAAGCGCTCTGCCCTATCACCTTTCGGTGAAAAAAATTCCGCATATAGTTGACGGGAAGCGCGTTGAGCCGAATGAGAACAACGGCTATAAGCTGGAATCTCTCGCCGTGGATATAATAGGACATATGGGCGGCTGTCTTGGCGTCGAGGTCGTGCGCGAGCGTGAGTTTGCTCCCGTAAAAAATAAGACGGGTGTGGACAGCGTGGAAACGGCGCGGCGGCTTTTAGTGCAAAACGGAATAAAAATTTAATTTGTAATGCGTGCTTGTTTGCGCGTTGCGTTATTTACAGGACTGTGTATTATGAAAAAGAGCATTAAAAAAATTTTTGCCGCGGTGACGGCGGCGTTCTGCGTAGCGGCGGCGATAACCTTCGGCGGCTGTATGCAAAGCGTTCCTCGCGACCCCATAAACGGCAAGGATTTGAATATCTATGATATTTACGAAGCGGCTAAGGAAGCGAGCGGCAACCCCGATATGACTATGCAGGAGTTTTTAAAGGAATACTTTTCCTACACCTCGTCGGAGTTGGAGGCGGCTACTTCCGTAAAGGCGGCTGTAAACAGGGCGCTTATGTCGAGCGTAACGGTCAAGGCGGACTGGGATACGCCCCTTTCTGCGGGGAGTGTGACGGGCTCGGGCGTTATTATCGATATCGACTGCGAAAAGGGCGATATGACGGTAGTTACCAACTGTCACGTGCTCTATTCGGCGAGAATGGCGGGCGACGGGTTTGCCGACAGCGTGTCGCTTTGGCTGTACGGCTCGGAGAGCTCATATCCCGAAACCAATGAAAACAACGCCATTGCCGCTAAGATTGTCGCAACGAGCAAATCGCACGATATAGCCGTCTTAAAGGTGGAGAACAGCGCGCGCGTTAAGCAGTCTAAGGCGGTGAAAGCCGAATGGGCGACGGGCGAAGAGAACTACCTCGGCGAAACCGTGTTTGCGATAGGCAACGCCAACGCCGATAAAATCAGTTCGAGCGTGGGCTTCATTTCAAAGGATATAGAGGATATCAGCGTAAACCTCGGCACGTCAAGCAATCCCGAGATTTACAGCTACGGCGTTTTAAGAACGTCGGCGACGATAAATTCCGGCAACTCGGGCGGCGGTCTGTACAACCTCAACTGTCAGTTGGTTGGCATAGTAAACGCCAAGCATAAGGAGCACGACACGGTAGGTTACGCCCTGCCCGCGGCGGCTTCTAGGCGCGTTGTCGCGCGAATGCTTGCCGATTATAACGGCACGGAAACGCACGGCGTAAAGGTGGTACGGCACGGAGTGTTCGTCACGGTAAGCGACAGCTATTCCACGGGGCTGAACGACGACGGCTACGTCGAAATACGCGAGATTGTAAGGGTCAACGGCGTCGCTTTCGGCGAGACGCTGGGTACGCTGACGACGGGCGACGTGTTAAAGCGCGTCAGAATATTGCGCCCCTCCGAAAACGACAGGGTTATCGATGATATGGATATTCTGCGTGAGCACAATTTTTACGACGTGATGCTGTCCGCCGTATTGGGCGATACCGTTGAGTATACGATAGAGCGCGACGGCACAACTATGACGCTACCCGTGACATACGACGAGGAAAGCGATTTTGTTATTGAGGAATGATTTATGAAATCGTTAAAGGAATTATACCGTATAGGGGCTGGACCTTCAAGCTCGCACAGTATGGGCCCCGAGGTCGCGGCGCTCAAATTAAAGAGCCTTTATCCCAACGCAAAATTTAAAGTAACGCTCTGCGGTTCTCTTGCGCTCACGGGCAAGGGGCACGGCACGGACGCGGTGCTTAAAAATGTGCTCGGCGACAGAGTGGAGATAGTTTTCGACTGCGGTAGGGACAGCCTGCCTCACCCCAACACGATGTACGTAAGCGTTGTCGAGGGCGAAAGGGAAATCGCTAAACACGTCATTATGTCGGTGGGCGGCGGTAGAATTGTATTCGAGGGCGAAACGCTTGCCGATACACCCGAGGTGTACGTACTGAACAGCTTCGAGGAGATAAAAAAGTACCTTAACGAACAGGATATGCGTCTGCCCGACTACGTGTTTGCGGTCGAGCCGTCTGCGGAGGAATATTTACATACGGTCTGGGCGCAGATGAAGGCTTCGCTTAAAGCGGGCTTGAATGCCGAAGGCGAGCTTCCCGGCGGCTTGCACGTTATGCGCAAGGCTAAATATCTTTGGCAGAGCAAGCATATCGGAGAAACGGAAGAGATTGCCGAAAACCGAATAATCTGCGCTTACGCCTTTGCCGTAGCCGAACAAAACGCGGCGGGAGGAACGGTGGTAACAGCGCCGACATGCGGCTCGTGCGGGGTTATGCCTGCGGTTATGTACTATATGAAGAAACAGCGCAAGTTCACCGACGAGCAGATTGTGCGCGCGCTTGCCGCAGCGGGAGTTGTGGGCAATCTTATTAAGACCAACGCTTCGATAAGCGGTGCGGAGTGCGGCTGTCAGGCGGAGATAGGTGCGGCTTGTTCTATGGCTGCGGCGGGACTTGCCGAGCTGTACGATATGGATATAGAGCAGGTGGAGTACGCCGCCGAGGTTGCAATGGAACACCATTTGGGGCTTACCTGCGACCCCGTTAACGGACTTGTGCAGATACCTTGTATAGAGCGCAACGCGGTTGCGGCAATGCGCGCTATAAACGCGGTCAACATAGCCAACTTTTTAACCTACACCCGTAAGGTGTCGCTCGATACTATCATAACGACTATGTACGAAACGGGGCGCGATTTATCGGGGCGTTACCGCGAAACGAGCGAGGGCGGCTTAGCCAAGCTCTATAAAAACAATAATTAAATAAATTAAAAAGGGAGTGCAGAAACGCGCTTCCCATAGGGAATAAAAAACTAACGATAAAGAACTCTCGAACAAATTGTTCGAGAGTTCTTTATGTTTATCTATGTTACTATTCATCTTCCAAATTATTGAAATAATCTCTATCAAAGAACTTCGACAAAGTAATGCCTACACCTTCGCAGAAACTTTTGATAGTAGTTACTTTCGGACACTTCGTTCTTCCTTTCATTAAGTCATAAAGAGCAGACGGCGATTTGCCACCGTTTAGACACGCATTACAAACATTTTTGCCCTTTTCTTCGCATATCTCGTTAATGCGTTTTAATATTGCTTCGTTCATTCTCATAATCGTGAAATTCCTTATCGTAATTCCACGATTAGTATATAAAATTTAAAAAATTATCTCTCGTGGAATTCCACGAAAATATGGTTGTTTCTCTCAAATTGCAAAGCGTGAAATACATTATACTGATTACGAAGAAGCCGTCAGATCAACGAAATCTATCAATGCAAACAAAAACGCATACATAATGCGCAACCAAGAAATGATTGAAAACAGCGACATATGTGTGTTCTACTATAATAAAGACTATTTGCCACCAAAGCGTAAAGCACCCAATAAATTAATGCCTGACTACCAACCAAACAGCGGAACTGCAATTGCTTACGCTTACGCCGTTCAAAAGAGAAAACAGATATACAATATGTTTGTCCTTGAATGATTGTATCGCAAAAATAGAAGTAAGGAATGTATCCATATTATTCTCTATAACCTGCGGCTTACCTAAATTCCCTATGGGAATTACGGCAAACGCACTTCCTTTTTATTAAAAAATCGGCGGTGCGCAGTATAGGATTGCGCGCCGCCGATTAAATATTATAATTACAATTTAAAGGGAGTAACCTGATATACGTAATAGTTAAGCCAATTTATATAGAACAGGTTGGAGGTGGACGACCAATTCATTTTTACCTGCGTCATCTCTCTGTCGGCAAAGTAATTTTCAGGCGGCTTTATGGCAAGCCCCTTAGCCTTGTCTCGCTCATATTCGCGCTTCAAAGTGTCGCGGTCGTACTCCATATGCCCCGTGACAAACACCTGCCTGTTGTCAAGGCTCTTAATAATGCTTGCGCCCGCCTTTTTGGAATACGCCAAAATTTTCAATCTTTCATCGTGCTTTATGTCGCTTGCGTAAATGATGGTGTGGCGGGAGTGCGGCATATGAAATTCGTCCGATATTCCGCGCATAAGCGGCTCGGGATTGCCGTCAAGCACGCGCTTGTGGGCAAATATTCCAAAACACTTTTCCTTTAAGGGGTGCTTCTTTATTCCGTAAAAATAGTGCAGCGCCGCCTGCGCTCCCCAACATATAAACAGGGTGGACGTAACGTTGGTCTTTGTCCAATCAAGAATTTCTTCAAGCTCTTTCCAATATGCAACGTCCTCGAATTCAAGGTTTTCAACGGGCGCGCCCGTAATAATCATACCGTCGAATTTTCTGCTTTTTATATCGTCGAAGTTTTTGTAGAAGCGTGAAAGGTAGGCGGCTTCAACGTGTGTAGGATTGTACGTTTCGGTGCGCACAAGCGTGACGTTTACCTGCAAAGGCGAGTTGGACAACAGCCGCATAAACTGCGTTTCCGTCGTTTCTTTGGTGGGCATAAGATTGAGTATGGCTATCTCAATCGGACGTATGTCCTGCACGTCAGCCCTGCTCTTGTCCATAACGAATATCTTTTCGCCCGTCAGTATTTTATAGGCGGGAATGTCTTTATCAATAACGATAGGCATAAATTTTTACCTTGTAAATTTAAATCCGCAACAGAAAACGGATTTTTTGTCCGTCCTTAAAGCTTGGCGAGAGCTTGCTCCAAATCGGCGATTAAGTCGTCGGGATTTTCAATGCCAACCGAAAGCCTTATAAGATTTTCGGGTACGCCCGCCTTTTCGAGGTCGGCTTTGGAGAGCTGTCTGTGAGTAGTGGAAGCGGGGTGAAGCACGCAACTTCTTACGTCCGCGACGTGCGTTTCCTGCGTAATGAGTTGCAGGCTCTCCATAAATTCGGCGCACTGCGCAACGTCGCCCTTTATGCCGAAGCTCATCATACCGCCCTGTCCGTCGGGCAGGTATTTCTGCGCCAACGCGTGATATTTATTGTCTTTGAGTGATGGGTATCTTACCCACTCAATCTTGGGGTGAGCGTTTAAATACTCGGCTATCTTAGCGGCGTTCGACGCGTGCTTTGCCATACGCAGAGCAAGCGTATCGCAGCCTATATAGGACAGAAACGCGTTCTGCGGCGACATAATCGCGCCCAAATCGCGTATCATCTGCGCACGGCACTTCGTTGCGAATACTGCGGAGGGCAGGTCGGCGTACACAAGCCCGTGATAGCTCTCGTCGGGAGTGTTGAACGACTCATATCGGGGATTGCCCTTAAAATCGAAGTTGCCCAAATCAACGATAACTCCGCCCAAAGCCGCCGCGTGTCCGTCGAGGTACTTAGAGGAGGAGTGCAGTACGATATTCGCGCCGAACTCCTTGGGACGGCAGAATGCGGGGGTGGCAAGCGTGTTGTCCACGGCAAGCAGAACGCCCGCCTTTCGGCAAATCGCCGCAAACTTGTCGAAATCCACTACGGTTATAGCGGGATTGGCTATCGTTTCGACGTATACCATTTTAGTCTTGCCGTCAATGAGTTTTTCGATTTCCTCCGCGGGTGCGTCGGGGTCTATAAATCTGCACTCTATGCCGAGCTTGGGAAGAGTAACGCCGAACAGGTTGTAAGTGCCGCCGTATACCTCCTGCGAGCAGACGATATTGTCGCCCGCGCCCGCAACGGTAAACGCCGCAAGGGTTATAGCCGACATACCCGACGCGCAACCCACTGCCGCAACGCCGCCCTCCAACGCCGCAACCTTACCTTCGAACGCCGCAACGGTGGGGTTGGCAAGCCGCGAATAGAAGTAATCGTTGCTCTTCAAATCGAAGCAATCCGCCATAGCCTGCGTGTCGCCGTAGAAGAAAGTCGTCGATTGACAGATAGAGGGTATTCTGCTCTCGCCCGTCTTGGGTTTATATCCTGCCTGAACGCACAGAGTGTCTAATTTATATTCTTTCATATGTTACTCCTGTAAACGCGCAGCTTAACGGCGCATTTTTTTAGAGGCTTATTATAAGTCAATAGTCTTTGAGTTGTCTTTTTGTGTCGCGCTCTATATCGCGTTGCTTTATAGTCTGTTTTTTGTCGAAGCTCTGTTTGCCGCGGCAGAGCGCAACCTCAACCTTAATGAGATTGTCCTTGAAATAGAGGGAGATGGGCACAAGCGTCATTCCCTTGGCGTTTATCTTGCCGACTATCTTGTCTATTTCATACTTGTGCAACAGCAACTTCCGGTCGCGTTTACTGTCCTTTGAGTTGAACGCCCCGCTCTTGTCGTACACGGGTATGTGCATATTTTTCAGAGTGACCTCGCCGTCGCGTATAAAGCAAAAGCTGTCTTTAAGATTGCAATTGCCCGCGCGCAGGGATTTGACCTCCGCACCCTCCAAAACTATGCCCGCCTCGAATTTCTGCTCGATAAAATATTCGAACGTGGCGGAGCGATTATAGGCGATTTGTTTCATAAAATTATTATAGTCCCTGTTTTGAATTTTGTAAAGTTTTACGCCGCCGCCGAAACTTTAAATTGCGTAAATTATTGCGTTTTGCCGTCTGATGAGCTCTGCTCGCTTAAAACGAACTGCACGCGCCGAGTGCCTAAATCGCACCCCGCAACCTTTACGCGCAGTCTGTCGCCCAGACGGTAGGAGTGCCGCCCGCCTTTAAGCATAAACTTTTCGGGGTAAAACTCGTATTTGTCGTACGGCAGACTGTCAAAGCGGATATAGCCCTCTATCGTGTTGGCAAGCTCGGCAAATATACCGCTCTCCGTCACGCCCGAAACTACCGCGTCGCATTCCTCGCCTATGCGGTCGGACATATACGCAATTTTGTACAGGTCGTCGACGTCGCGCTCAACGGCGTCCGCAACGCGCTCGCGGTCACTGCTGTCGACAGCCGCTTTCTTGGCAATCACCGTGTATTTTTCCCTCGTCTGTTCGAGCGTGCCGTGCAAAATTTCTTTCAGCACGCGGTGCACAAACAAATCGGGGTAGCGGCGAATGGGGGAGGTGAAATGGCAATAGCACGCGCTTGCAAGCCCGAAGTGCCCCGCGTTCTCCTCGCTGTATCGCGCTTTCTGCATCGAACGCAGCATAACCTTGTTGACGACCGAAGCGTACGGCTTGTCCGCAACCGTGTTGAGTATTTTCTGATAATCGGCGGGTCGCGCGTTGTCGCAGTCGCCCTTCGCGTTTACGCCGAGGTCGCGCAGGAAGCCGTATAACAGGCTCGCCTTTTCGGGCGCGGGCTTTTCGTGTATGCGATATAAAAAGGGAGCTTTGCGCTTTTCGGCAATGCCCGCAACCGTTTCGTTTGCCGACACCATAAATTGCTCGATTATCCTGTGCGATACCGTTCTGTCGTAATCGGGAATGAATATCTCGCCCCGTTCGTTGAGGTATATGTGCGCCTCTTTTACGTCGAGGCTGACTTCGCCCGCCGCCTTGCGCTTGCCTTCGAGAAGAAGACATAGCTTCTCCATATTCCGCAACATAGGCGCGATGAGGGGATAATCGCTCTCCGGCTTCTCTCCGTTCAGAATAGCCGTCGTTTCGTCGTACGTCATTCGCTTATCACTGCGTATAACGCTCTCGCAAAGCTCGCCGTCAAGCTTGTTGCCTTCAAAATCGAAGGTCATAAAGCAGGACATAGCATATCTGTTTTCGCCCTCGTTAAGACTGCACGCGCCGTTGGACAGAGCCTTGGGAAGCATAGGCAACACGCGGTCGGGAAAATATACGCTCGTGCCGCGCTCGTACGCCTCTTTATCAACGCACCCGTTAAGCTTTACATAGTGGCTTACGTCGGCTATATGCACGCCCAAACGGTACTTTCCGTCGACGATTTCAAGCGATACCGCGTCGTCGATATCGCGCGTGTCCGCTCCGTCTATGGTTATCGTCAGAAGCTCGCGCAGGTCGCGCCTGCCGTGCAAAACAACCTGCTCTTCGGCAACCCTTTGCGCGGTCGTTTCAACGAACTCGGGAAATTCCGTGCGCAGTCCGTTACTGCGGATAATGGCGTCCTCTTCGGTAAAAAAGTCGCCGTCCTCTCCCAAAATTTCAACCACCTTGCCGCCGACGGGCTTTCCCTTGGGATAGCTCGTAATTTCGGCAACCACCTTGTCGCCGTCGTTCGCGCCGTGCAGAAGCGAGTGGGGGATATAAACGTCGCTGTCAAACGCCCTGTCGTCGGGCAAAACGTAACCTGCGTGCCGCTCTATTTGCAACCTGCCCACGACAAAGCGTTTCCCGCGCTCCAAAATTTTTATGACGGTAGCCTCGTCCTCCGTGCCGCGCAGGGGAACGGCGTACACCCTGTCGCCGTCAAGCGCGCCGTTAAGTCTGCGCTTGGGTACGAAATAGTCGTTCTCGCGCTCGGCTTTTCCGTCGGGAATTAAGAATGCAAATCCCTGCGGATTGGCTTTGACCTTGGCGCAAAACGCGCCCGCCTGCTCGGGAGTGGAGTAGTGCCCGCTACCGTCCTTAATTATGACGTATTCCGCGCAGAGCTGTTTTATTGTCGCCTTAACGCTCTTTTTATATGAGGGGGAGAGGCGCAAAACGCGCGGTATTTCGTTTAAGCTTTTAAAAGCCAGCTTGCCGCTCTTAAAGCCGTCCAATATAATGTGTCTTAAATCCATATGTAAATCCGTAAAAAAATCAGCGGCGGAAAACTTAAAAAAGCTCCGCCGCAGTGAAATCGTTATTTAATCAGCCAAGAATAATTACGACAACGTAGAAGATAATGGACAAAACCGCCAAAGCGCCGAGGCAAATCCACGACCACTTTTTCAGCTTGCTCTCTATCGACTGTCCCTTATTCTTGCCGAAGAAGGTTTCGCTCGAACCTGTAATTCCCTCGATACCCTCCGAATTGCTCTGTTGCAGAAGAACTAAGATTATTGCCGCCAACGACGCAAGGAACATCAGAACTATTGCTATCGACCTCAGCACTACGTACGCGGTGTACTCCGCCGTGCCGAACTGTGCCGCCAAAAGATTTAACATACCGTCAACCTCTAAAATCTAATTTACCGAAAAATTATAACACAGCGCAAAAAATTTGACAATGAAAAACGGGGGATATTTTAAAAATTTATTATGTTTTTTTGCGTTTCTCGCCGAATTTGTTTATTATGAATATCCCGAGGCACACCAAAACTATGGCTATCAGCGTGTAAAAACTCAAAAGCTGATCGCTCTCCGAAAGTATTATCGCCGAAAAGACCGCGCCGAAGAGGGGGTTAGTGCTCTTGTACACAGCCACTTTCGATACGGGGTTGTACTTCAAAAGAAAGCCCTGCAAGGTGAACGCGCACGCCGAAAGAAACGCCAGATACAACAGCATAAACGCCGCGCCCACGCTTATCTGCGGTATTCTTCCGCCGAAGCTTAAACCTATTATAATGAGAACGGCGCCGCCTATCAGAAACTGATAACCGCACAGCGCGGTAGTGTTTTCGTGTCTTGAAAAAATCTTTACAAGCCCCGCCGCCATTGCCGAGGACAGCCCCGAGAGTATCAAAAAGCCCTCGCCCGTAAATTTAAACGTAAAGGTAAAGTCACCGCCTAAATTGATGAGTATTACTCCCGCAAAGCCCAATACGCACCCCGCAAGCTTGATTAAGTTGAACTTTTCCGTGCGGAATATGAAGCACGCGCAGAGTATGGTAAAGAATACTCCCAGCCCGTTCAGTACCGAGGATTTGACTCCCGAGGTGTGCGCTAATCCGATATAGAAAAAGGTGTACTGCATTGCCGTCTGAAAGAGCGCTACAAGCAATACCCGCCACATATTACGGGGTTTAGGCGCTAAAAACCCGCGCTTTTGTATACAGCCGAATACGATTACAAGCACGCCCGCAAGCGAAAATCTTACCCCCGCAAACAGCATAAGAGAGGCGGGGCTGTCGGCGTCTATGGCAAACAGCCTGTAACCGAGCTTGACGCACGGGAACGCGCTTCCCCAAAGTACGCAACAAAAAATCGCGCAAAGGGCGACAACCAACGGCTTAGTGAAAAATTTTTCAGGCGCAAGCTTTGCCCTTATGCCGTCTAGCTCCTCAACGTCCGACGGCTGCAATTGCGCTTCGGTAGATTTCTCGGGCTGCTGCGCGCCGTTTTCGGCAATATCTCCGTTGTCGCCGTTTTCCTGCGTTTCGGCTAAATCTTCCTGAAAGTTTTCTTCCATAATTATATTATAGTCCGCCGCAACGCGATTTGCAAACAAAACCGCCCCTGCGTTTATAAAAACGCAAGGGCGGATAACGTTCATTTTTATACAGACGGAGGAGTGGAGTATATAAATTCCGGAGATAATGAGCATTACATTCCGAAATCGTAATATGATAAATAAAATACAGCGGCGGCGGACTTATCAGTCCGCCGCCGTTAATGTTATAGGTAAAATTATTTAATCAGACATTTGCCTGTCATTTCGGTGGGAACGGGCAAGCCCATAACCGTTAAAAGCGTGGGGGCAAGGTCCGCAAGAATGCCGTCCTTGCGTAGTTCAACTTTCTTGTACTTTTCCGAAACAAGCACTACGGGTACGGGGTTGGTGGTGTGCGCGGTGAAAGGCGAGCCGTCGTCGCCCAGAAGTTTGTCCGCGTTTCCGTGGTCGGCGGTAAGAAGAGCCGAGCCTCCCATAGACAGTATCTTGTCCAATACTTTTTTAACGCATTCGTCAACAGTGCCGACAGCCTTTACCGCGGCGGGTATTACGGCGGTATGCCCTACCATATCGCAGTTTGCAAAATTGAGAATAACCACGTCGAACTTGCCGCTGTCTAACTCCTCGATTACCTTATCGGTAACAAGATAAGCGCTCATTTCGGGTTGCAGGTCGTATGTGGCAACCTTGGGCGAGGGGATAAGGTCGCGCTGTTCGCCCTCGTTGGGAGCTTCCACGCCGCCGTTGAAGAAGAACGTTACGTGCGCATATTTCTCGGTCTCGGCAATTCTCAGCTGAGTTTTGCCCATTTTTGCAAGATATTCGCCCAAAGTGTTGTCAAGCGAGGTCTTGGGGAAAGCTATGTCCAATCCCTCGAACAGAGCGTCGTATACGGTAAAGCAGACGTATACGGGCTGTAAATATCCCGTCTTTCTCTCGAACGCCGTTCCCTTGGGCACGGTAAATTGTTTTTGAGATACTGCGCGGGTTATCTGTCTTGCTCTGTCGGGGCGGAAGTTAAAGCAGATAACGCTGTCGCCCTGTTCTATCAAGCCTATGGGACTGCCGTTCTCGTATACGTTAACGGGCTTGATAAATTCGTCCGTATCGCCCGCCGCATAGCTGTCCTCAACGGCGGTTGCAGGGTCGGCGCAGGGAGCGCCCGTGCCGAGGGTGAGCATATCGTACGCCTTTTCTATTCTGTCCCAGTTGTTGTCGCGGTCCATAGCGTAGTATCTGCCCGCCACGGTTGCAATCTTGCCGTAGTTCAGAATTTTCATTTCAGCCTGCAAGCCGCGTATAAAGTTTACGCCCGAAGTGGGGGGGACGTCTCTGCCGTCCATAAAGCAGTGAACGTAGCATTCCTTAACGCCCCTGTTCTTAGCCATTTTAAGCAGGGCGTAGAGGTGGGTTATGTGACTGTGCACGCCGCCGTCCGACAGCAGTCCGTAAAGGTGAAGCTTCTTTCCGTTGTTTACGGCGTTGTCCATTGCCTTAATAAGCGCGGGATTGGTGAAAAAGTCGCCGTCCGTAATAGCCTTGGTAATTTTCGTGAGATCCTGATAGACGATGCGCCCCGCGCCCATATTCAGGTGTCCGACCTCGCTGTTGCCCATCTGTCCTTCGGGCAGACCGACGCTCATTCCGCTTGCGCCGAGAGTGGCGGAAGGGTAGTTTTTTATAAGTTCGTTTACGTTTTTACTGCCGTTGATTGAAATGGCGTTGCCGTCGCCTGCGGGGGCTAATCCGTAGCCGTCCATAATAATTATAGCATAAGGCGTCTTTTTCATATAAAATTCCTCTTTGATTTTTTTCTTATATTATAACCTTATATTTTATAAATGGCAAGCAAAAATAAAATAGGAGCGGCAGACTTTGCAATACAGCTTTGCGGCGGCGGTCGTTTTATAAGCTGTCAGGGAAATTAAAAACCCATATCCGCCAGCTCTTTGCAAATGGCGCAATAAAACGAATAAATGAGCTCCTTTTTCTTTTTCGGCACCATAAAATCAACGATTTGACTGTGGGAAACGGAATCGGATAAGCAATTTCCGCGGTATAGTTCAAACACCGAGGAATCAATCGGCACAAGTCCGTCCGTAGCACCGTTTTGAATGCGCCGCGAAAAGACAAGCGGAATACCCATCACAAAATCGTCTTTTACGCTTTTCATCGTGGAAGAATAGCTTTGGCAATAGACTTTATCGGAAAAGGGGTAGGGGTCTACATCGTTATGCAGCTGCAATTCTTTACAAACGTTGTAAGCGTCCGGATGCTTATCTCCGAAAATCCGATACCAGAAGTTGACCCAAAATGCAACGGTTTTCAGGATACACTTCGGATATTTCATAATTCTGCTGGCTACGGGGGATCCGAAATGCGGCGTGCACAGTGTGGTTAAAGAGGCGATTTTGTCTTCCATACCGAGCGCGCTGATCAAATATTTACAGTCAAGCCCGCCTTTGGAGTGGGCGATTATGTTTATTTTATCTGTATTCTCCCGCGCTAAAATATCTTCGATCTGCGTCTGCAACTGTTTTGCGTTGTTTTCAACCGTACCAAATCCGTCGTGCTTGCCGATAAAAACGCAGTAACCCTTCGCCTGTAACCTCTTTCCGATCTTTCCGAAAGCGTGAAAAAATTTACTCTCTTTCAAAACAATTCCGTGAACGAGTAAAATCGGGTATTTCATATTCAAAGTTAATCTCCGTTTTATTCCTTTTACTATTATAACACAAAACGTGATAAACAACAATTGAAAAATCAAAAAAAGCGGACAGAACAACTTGTTGCTCTGTCGGCGGAAGCCTCGGATTATACGCCAAAACAGCCCGAACGTCTTTTAACGGTAAAGAAGTTCAAGCTGTTAAGAGTTGGTGCCGCCGACAGGGGTTGAACCTGCACCCTCGCGGACAGGATTCTAAGTCCTGCGCGTCTGCCAATTCCGCCACGGCGGCACGTTTCGATATACAGTGCGTTGACTTAGATAATTTTAAAATAAAAATTGCAAAAAGTCAATGTAAAAGACTTTAAAAAAGAAAAAAGCGGTGATAAAATTGAATACGCAGGGAGGTCTGTATGATACATTCAATGGGCGGCGGCGTTATCCACGAATACGATAAACTCATTTACGTCTTTGTTTTACAGGAGGACGGGCTTGACAAGGGTGCGAAGAGGTGGTATATATCGCCCTTTTCGAAAATCGCCGTCGGCGACAGGGTGGAAATTCCCGTAGGCGGCAGAACAAACACGGGCAGTGTGTTGCGCGTGGAAAACGTGACTGCTCAGACTGCGCCGTTTCCCGTCAACCGCACGCGCGAAATAGAACGCATTTTATAAATACGTCAAGCCGTTTTATCAATTGTTATACTACAATAGACTTCGCAGATAAGGCGAGTCGATAATCTTTGAAATCCTTAAATGGACTTACCTTAGCTGGTAAGTCTATTTTTTTATTTTCAAAAGGAGGACAGTATGACAGAGAAAACGATTGCAACAAAGAAACTCAACGCAAAAGACAGGATTTGCGTCAGTGCCTATGTAACGAGAGATATGCACGGTAAGATTTCTCAGATTGCCAAAAGCAGGGAGCTGGGAATAAGCGACATCGTGCGTGAGGCTGTGCGTGAGTACCTTGCAAAGCAAGAGGCTCTGAAAGCGGAGGCGTAGGAGATGGACACGAAAACGGTCAAACAAATCAATCAAATAGACGCTAAGCGGCAGCTTTGCTTACCGCTCACTGCTGAGGAGGAGGCTCTGTTTGAACTTTACGGCATACCTCGCATAATGCAGGTGCAGCCTGCCTCAACCAGAGATAGGTTGGACGAGGTAAAGAAAAAAGCGGTATTCGTTGAGTATTATCTTTCTCCGCTTTTGAGGGCGGCAGACCTCAGCATTACGGACGCAAAATATAACTTTTACCCTGAGACTAACGAGGAGATTGTAACGGTAACATACAAAAACAACTTTACTCGTAATGTCTATGTTACGGCGGATTCGTTCAGGGCGATTATTACCGATGTTATGGCGCAGGTTTAGCGCAGGAGGAAACTATGAATTTTATTTACGACGATGGCGGCAGAGAGGCGGCAGGCTTTAAGGGCAAGACAGGAGACTGCGCTTGCAGGGCAATAGCTATTGCAACGCAAATGCCCTACAAAGAGGTTTATGACCTCATTAACGAATACGGCAAAGCGGAACGTGCAAATCGCAAGTCTCGCCGTGGGAATACCCACAACGGGCATAGGTCAGACGCTCGGACGGGCGTTTACGCCGATACAATGCGTAAAATTATGGAACGGCTGGGCTGGAAATGGCACCCGACAATGGCAATCGGAAAGGGTTGTACGGTACATCTGCGTAAAGACGAATTGCCGAGCGGACGAATTGTTTGCAATGTTAGTCGTCATTTCGTTGCCGTAATAGACGGTGTTGTTCACGATACATACGACAGTACACGAGACGGAAATCGTTGTGTGTACGGATATTATTCAAAAGCAAATTAGGAGGTGCAGATATGCAAAAGTTTGTCGAACTGAAAAAGGTTGTCTATGCGGAGCTCGTCGAGAACGAGCAGGCACGACGCAACGATATGGAGCTGTTGCTGGGCGTTTTCAAACGCTTGGGTATCGACACTCGTAAATCGTTTGCAGAGTTGGCAAATAGCGGTAAGCTCAGACAGATGGAGAGCATTACCCGTTGTCGCCGCAAATTACAGCAGGAATATCCCGAATTGCGGATAGAGCCCGTTGCAAAGCTCAGGAACGAGCGACAGCAGGTATTCAAAGACTTTGCGAAAGTAAAGGCATAAGGCGGCTGTTATGAGCTACGAGGTTATCAAGCTGAGGCATAACTCTCCTGAGTGGTTGGCTTTCCGCAAAACGGGCATAGGGGCAAGCGAGGCGGCGGCTGTGTTGGGTTATTCAAACACGACATCAAATGTTGACCTCTGGGAGCAAAAGGTGGGGCTGCAAGAGCCGAAAAACCTTGACGACTTGGAGAGAGTGCAGTACGGCTTAAAAGCAGAAAAATACCGTGTAGGACTGTTTGCGTTGCAATACGCCGACAGATACAAGGTAAAGGTCAACAAGACGGTTGTTTACCGAAAGGACGGTTTTCAGTTTGCAAGTTTAGACGGCGAACTTACCGAAAAACCAAGTAAGCTGCTCGGCGTGTACGAGGGTAAAACCGTTGTAATTGATTCGGTGCAGGCGTGGGAACATTGGAGAGGGCAAATCCCTCAAAACTACTATATTCAAAACTTACACCAAATGCTGGTAACGAGGCGTAAGTTTGTAATTCTGGACGCTGAGTTTCGCTGGACGGAAAGAGACGAGGACGCTCAGGTAAAGACGGAGACAAAAAGATATTTGATATTGCAAAGCCCTGAGGTGCTTGCGGATATGAAATATCTGGACGAGGCAGAGCACGAATTTTGGGGCTATGTAAAGCGCAAAGAGCGTCCTGCACGGTTACTCCCTCAAATCTAAGAAATCAATTAAAATCGGAGGATATTTTTATGGCAAACGAATTAACACTAAGGCTGGAAACACCTATTGAAAAATTGGTGCCTGCTATGATTGCGTTTAACAACGCAGAGCTGATGGAGGGCGTTAAGGCAAGGCTCGTTGCCTATCAGGGCAAGACCTACGACGCAGAATCCATCAATGAGGCG
This sequence comes from uncultured Christensenella sp., assembly GCA_910579295.1. Classification (GTDB taxonomy): domain Bacteria; phylum Bacillota; class Clostridia; order Christensenellales; family Borkfalkiaceae; genus Coproplasma. Next base: position 33,863 of record CAJTTC010000001.1, read on the forward strand.
AGAGGAGACCGCTCTACGCTTAACAAATTCTCGAAAGCTCTCAACGACGAGCGTCTGAGGATTAAGAAAATTTATACTATGCCGTTAGACAAATTCACGAAAGAGATTAACGAGGTTATTGCTGTCGTGGATTCGTGTACGGCGGAAATCGACGCACAGATAAAGGCGTGGGAGAACGGCTGCAAAGAGCGTAAACTTGCGGAAATTAAGGCGTATTTTGCAGAGGTTTTTCCTGCCGAGCTCAGTGCGTTTATTTCTTACGAAAAAATCCATCAAAACGAGTGGCTTAACACCAGCAAGAGTATGGCGGCGATTAAAAAAGAGATTAACGCTACCATCGAGAAAATCAAGACGGAGCTTGCTACCATCGAGGCGTTGGGCGGCGATACGGTTGCTATCAAGCAGAAATACTTTGAGGATTTAAGCCTCGCAAACGCTATCACGGAGCATAAGCGCATAGAGGCTGAAAAACAGCGCATAGCGGCTCAGGAGGCGGCGGTGGCGCAACAGGCGGAGATTAAGAGCGAGGCACCTGCGCCCGTTCCTGAGCCTGTGGCAGAGGAAAAGACTTATACGCTCGCCTTTAAGGTAATAGGTACGGCGGCGCAGCTCAACGCCCTTAAAGCGTTTATGTCGGAAAACAAAATCAAATTTGAAAGAGCCTAACAGGAGGATATAAAAATGGCTGTCAAAAATTCTTTACAAAAAGCAAATAACGAACAGGGCGGAAAGCTCACTATTTCGGGGTATCTCGGACAGGAGAAAATCAAGACTTGGATTAACGGTATGATAGGCACGGAAAAAGAGGCGCAAAAATTCATTTCGTCCATCATTTCCGCTGTATCTACTACACCTGCATTACAGGGTACACAGGAAAAGCCTACCGATATGAACACCATCGTATCTGCCGCACTGTTGGCAAACGCTCTGGATTTGAGCTTGTCGCCTCAGCTCGGTTTGGCTTATATGGTACCGTTTGAGGACAATAAGAGAGGGCGCACGGTTGCTACATTTATTCTCGGATATAAGGGCTATATACAGCTTGCAATCCGTTCGGGTAAGTACAGAAAAATCAATGTAATTGCCATCAAAGAGGGCGAGTTTGTAAGCTACAATCCGCTCACGGAGGAATTGGTAGTAAACCTCATTTCCGACGACGAGGAAAGAGAAAAGGCGGCGACTGTCGGCTACTATGCTTGTTTTGAGCTCGTCAACGGATTTACTAAGAGCCTGTATTGGAGCAAGAAAAAAATGCTCCTCCACGCCGATAAATATTCTAAGGCGTTCAGCGTTGAGGCAAAGAAAGGTAAAAGCCCTATGTACGACAGAGTGTCTTACGCCGATTTTGAGGCAGGGAAAGTGCCTGAGGCGGAGATGTGGAAATACAGCTCATTCTGGTACAAAGATTTCGACGGTATGGCGTTCAAAACTATGCTCAGGCAGCTCATTTCTAAGTGGGGCATTATGTCGATTGATATGAGAGACGCATTTGAGAAAGACGGCTCAGAGATATACGAGGCAAACGAGTTTGACGAGCACAAAACCGCTATCAGAAACGAGATTGTGCAGGAAATGGCAGGTAAGGGCAGTCCTGAGCAGTTTAACGAGGACGAATTTTTTGCAGACGACGACGGCGTTATAAATGTACCACCTGAGAGCGTAGAGGACGACGGAGGCGATAATGTGGATTGAGGTTTACGGTCAACCTCAGGGCAAGCAGAGAGCGAGAGTATGTATGAGGGGCGGTTTTGCAAAGGCTTATACACCTGAAACAACGGCAAGCTATGAAAACCTGATTAACCTCTCATACATACAAGCTCTTAACGGTGCGCCGTCGCCGTATTGGGATAAGCCCGTGCGCATACGAATACAGGCGATTTATCAAATCCCTAAGTCATTTAGCAAGAAACGCACGGCGACGGCTCTGGACGGGCTCATACGCCCTCAGGTTAAGCCTGACATCGACAATGTGGTAAAGGTTGTGTGCGACGCTCTCAATAAGATTGCATACAAAGACGATACGCAGGTTGTGGAGATAGCCGCCTGTAAACTGTACGGCGTTGAGCCTATGGTAAGGATTGACATTGACGAGGTGCAGACCTCTGGCGACACAACTCTCTGACGGGAGGAGACTATGCGAGAAAAGAATTATTTTAGCCACGACTATCACAGCAGAGACCACTTACGAGACATACGCAAGGATTGGAAACTCGCTGGCGTTGGTTTTTATTGGTGCCTCGTGGAAATATTACACGAAAACGGAGGCTCTATAAAAGAAAACGAGATAGAGGAAATCGCTGACGACCTGAGGGCGGATTTTCAGATGGCTCACGATGTCGTTTATAAATACGGCAAATTTCAAATCAAAAAAGGCAAAATATATTCCTCTCGTGTAATCGAGAACTTGCAAAAACGGGAGGAAATATCTAAGAAACGCACGGCGGCGGCAAGGAACAGATGGAACGGGCGTTCACAGGGAGCAGGAGAGCTCGAAAACGACGAGGAACAGGATTCTGAAAAAGAGACAGTCGCAAAAGCAACGACTGAAACTGAGGAAGATGGCGAATCTGAGAGCCTTAGTAAAGCCGAGTGGTATAAGTGTTGGATTACTAACCGCATAAATGAAATGCCTAACGAACTCGACGAGCAAGACGAGTTTGCTTCCTCTTATTTATTTGATGTGCGGCATTACATCGAAAATCTTATGCAGATGTTACCCGACGACAAACCGCTAACCATAGGTAGCGCAAAGATTCAAACAGGGGATTTTTGGGAGACAGTATCGCATTTTTTCAGGAATAGTGATACTCTCCGAGAGTTGTCTGAGGCAATACAAGGCGTAGAGGTAAAATGCTCTCGTGGCGAGGTGCGTAACAAACAGAACTATTTAATTTCAACGCTGTATAATACGGCGAAAATGAGCGGAGCATAACGCAGTCGTTCTGGGCTGCGGCACCGTATAAAATCACTTATTAAATCAGGAGAATTTTTATGAAAGCATTATTAGACGCAATGCAATTTAAGCAGATTATGGACGGCTGCAAACACGCAGTCAGCACGGACAACTCCCGTCCGATACTCGGCTACATCAAGCTGGATATTAAGGGGGAAACAATCACGGCGTATGCCTGCGACGGATTCAGGCTTGCAAAGGTTGTTGTTACGAATACCGTACACGCAGCGAGCAATAAGGAAGAATTTATTGCTTATATTAAGCCGCTGACCGTTCCTAAACAGACGGTTGATATGATTTTTCCTATCGAAATAAGCAAGGACGACAACATTGTTACCGTGTCTATGCAGACGGGCGACGGAAAAACGGAGTTTAGCTTTGAGCGGCCCAACTCAGAGTTTGTAAATGCGGAAAGCGTTATTGCCGCAGCGTTGGAGCACGATAGAGAGGTTGCCGTAAATGCCGCCTATATCGCCACCGCAATGAAAGCCATAGCGAAAGCAATTACCGATAAGAATAACCTTGCAATTATGCACTCTAAGGCAGACCCTACAAAGGCAATTATCATTAAGGGCGAGGGAGAGGGTATCGACATTACGCAGCTCGTTTTACCTGTGCGTATGCCAAACAGGTAAGGTGTTGCGATGGCAAAGACTTGGAAAAAGGACAGCGGCTCAATATTTATTACGCTCGGAGCCAGCAACCATACCGACAAGGAACGGGAGCAGAACGACTATTATGCGACAGACCCTGTGGCAATAGATAAGCTCCTGACGGTGGAAACGCCGTCTCAGTGCGTGTGGGAGCCTGCTGTCGGTGGCGGACATCTTGCAGAACGGCTGAAATTTCTCGGACACACGGTTTATGCAAGCGATATTGTGGATAGAGGCTATATATGCGAGCTTGGCGATTTCCTGACCGCAACATCAACGCCTTTTGAGGACGGCAAGGGAGATATAATCACAAATCCGCCCTATAAAATTGCGACAGAGTTTGTGCTTAAAGCCTTAGACCTGCTGAGCGTCGGTAGCAAGTGTTATATGTTCTTAAAGCTCACTTTCTTAGAGGGTAAGGCGAGATACAATAAACTTTTCAAGAATTATCCGCCTAAGCACATATACGCATTTTCGGAAAGAGTGCTTTGCGCTAAGAACGCCGATTTTGACGGTATGAGAGCGAGTGGCGGCTCCGCCGTTGCCTTTGCTTGGTTTGTCTGGGAGAAAGGTTATCACGGCGAAACAGCGGTAAGCTGGATTTAACGGAGGCAGATATGAATAAGCTAATGCGGAAAATAAACGCCGATAAAACGGCAAAACAGGCTGTTGAATATGTTTGCTCCAACCCGTGCTGTATTTGCTCTTGTGAGAGCTTTTGCGGTGTTAAATACAAAGGCACCTGCAAGATAGCCCGTAAAATAAGGCTCTGCTTGTGGGCGGCGAAAGATAGAGCGGAGAAAATGCTATGAAAATCAAAGTAGTAATAAATGTGCCAGATAATGATTGTGAGGAATGCCCTTATAAGGGGTATTCGTATCACGAAACATCTTATCAGAGCTACGACGAAAGACATTACTGCAAGTTGTTCGGTAATGTTGCGTTAAACAAAAAAGACGGCAAATTTGAGCGTTGCGTCGCTTGCCAGAGTTGCGAGGTGCCAGAGTGAAAGTAAAGAACTGTCAAGGCTGTAAGCACTGCAAGCGTATATGCTGGTCGCATAGTTACCAACCGCTGAACTATCACACCATCGGTATGTCTCACGCCTACCACTACTGCGAAAAGCACGGTTGCAAGTGCTTGGAGGTAAAAAGCTGTAAAGGCAAGGAGGAGCCGTGATGGGCGTAGGTCAGTTAGACATTTTCGGCAACATCGTTACTGAGGAACAGATAAAGCCTAAACGGGTAGGGCGCAGGAAATATAGCACTATGCAGGAGATGTACGGTGTGATAGACGGTAAGACCTGTAAGACCTGCCAGCATTGCAAGCACTTTCTGTGCGGCAATAAATCTGTATATAAGTGTGAGCTGTGGTATATGACGCACAGCGAGGCAACGGACATCAGGCTCAAAAATAAAGCCTGTAAGAAGTATGAGGAACAAAGAAAGTAAAAAATATCGGAGGACGGATAAATGGAAATCAAAAGGTTTTTACATCACGGGGCGGAACAGCTTATTGCAAGCATAAATATTCAAACAACCTACTGCAAGGAGCCTAAGTTTGCGCCCTCGTTCGAGGGGGAGTATTATGCGGTATCGTGGAGCGAAAAGCAGATACGGGCGGATTGTCCTGCCTGCGGAGGGAAAGGTAAGATAACGGGGCTTGACGGTAAAGAATATATGTGCCCTGCCTGTAAAGGGGATTGGCGCAATAAAGCCGTTGTTGGGGCTATCAAACAATGGTACATCAAAAAATATAAGCTCAAAAACATAAGCATTTCAAATAGCAACGACATCAACAGTATTAAGCTCGAATTTGAGCAGGCAAATTCTGAGTCTCGTTATTCTACCAGTATCACGATTAGAGGGCGTAATATCGAAACTATGACTTTCGACGAGTATTGTCATTCTGAGAAATCAAGGTTGCAGTACGAATTGACAGATAACTATGCGGAGGCTCTGGCGGAAATCAAACGCCTGAACAAAGAAGAAAAGGAGAAATCCGTCAATGGAAATTAAGTGCAGAGGCTATGACCGTGATACAAAGCGTTGGTATTACGGCGGATATTTTAAGCACCAGATTAAAGAGATTTGCCCTGTGCAATTCAGCGACGAGACCGCCGCCGATAAGGAGCCCAAATACGAGCACTACATCGTGTTTGACGGCTTTGCGGATTGGAATATGGCTAAGCCTATAAAGCTGGCTACGGTTGATTCTAAGAGCGTGGGCGTGTACATAGGGCGCAAAGACGCTAAGGGCAGAGAAATATACAGCGGCGACATAATCAAGCTCGGAGAGCTTTTAGGAGCCGTTGCATACAGGAAAGAAAGCGCAGAGTTTGTTGTAATTATGTCAGACGAAACGATTGCACACGGCGCAGCGTTTGAGTACAGCGAAATCGTAGGGAATACCTATGAGAACATAGACCTGCTGGCGTAAGGGGCGAAAATGGCTGACGAACAGAAAGAGTTTGAGGAATTAGTAAGCATTGTGGATAAGGTGTTGCGGTACGGTGCAAAATGCCAGAATAGCAAATATTGTGAGTTTTGCGGCGGTAAGCTCAGTATGCCCTGCGTCGTTTGTAAGATAGTAACTGAGCTCCAAAAGGCTAATTACCATAAGGGAGAGGTTATAAGCTATCAGGCGGCGTTTGGCGCTCAGGCAGCAAATAGGATTACTCGGCTTGAAAACGAATTAGAAATAGCGCAGGGTACGAAAAATAGGCTTACGATTTTCGATAGGATTGAGATTCACGACAGGACGCAAAAAGAAACGGCAAAAGCGATTTTTGAGGAGCTGAAAGCGAACGAGGAGCCTAATCCAGAATATTGCGATTGTTGGCTTGTAGCAGTTGAAGGCAAAAAATTTATCGAAATTGCTAAAAAATACGGCGTGGAGGTAACGTAATGAACAAAGTAATTTTAATAGGCAATCTCACGAGAGACCCTGAATTGACGGAGACCGCAAACGGTGTTTCCATCTGCCGCTTTTCGTTAGCGGTTACAAGGAACTATGCAGGCTCCGATGGCGAGCGCAAAACGGATTTCTTTAATTGCGTAGCGTGGCGTGGGCTTGGAGAGACTGTTGCGAGATACGCCCACAAAGGCAATAAGATAGCCGTAAGCGGCTCAATAGAGCTCAGGAACTACGAGGACAAAGACGGCGTTAAACGCACGGCGATTGACATTGTGGCGCAAGATGTGGAGTTTTTAACGCCCAGACAGTCCGACAGCGGAAACGACGAAACGGGTTACAGGAGCGGCGGCAGAAAGCCTGCCCTGCAAGAATTTGACGACGACGGCGACATACCGTTTTAAGACTGAGGTGGAGCAGTGAAAAACAGGGAAATAAAGGTTGTGGCTGAGCAAACAAAAAATTGGCAACCGCTTATGAATAAGTTGTCTGCTCGCTCACGAAAACGGAGAAAGCGACTCGCACAAAAACGAATCAGAAAACATAAGGAGGCAGATTGATGGACGCAGCATTATTTTCTATCAGACCTGAGCCCGTCTCTTACATCGCACAAGGTGTAAAAGAGTGGGAATTTAGAACAAAGCCGCCTAAAATCGAAACACCGTTTAAGGGCTATATTTACTGCACGAGCGTCAAAAGTATGTCGCTTGCAGATTATGTCAAAGTACATAAAGCGACAGGCGGCAGGATAGACGAGTGGCACGGTAAGGTTATCGGAGAGTTTATCTGCGACGAAATTATTGAGGTTAGCCACAACGGATTTGTAAACCCGTTTGCTATCAACAGAGAGGTATTACAGAAAGGGCATTTGTCAAATAGTGAGTTTCTGGCGTACACAGACCACTACCGTAAAGACCTGTCCGCTCTGCATATCTCACAGCTTGTGATTTACGATAAGCCGAAAGGGCTCAGTGAGTTTTATATCCCTTGTAATTTCTATGAAAAAGGCGACGGGTGCGGAGATAGCGACTGCCCCTTGTACGAGGAGCCTGATTATGAGCACGGCGATGTGTGGCACGATTGCGAGGGTAAAAAGCCTATTCGCCGTCCGCCTCAAAGCTGGTGCCGAGTTGTTGAACACACACAAAATGCAGCACAGTCGGAGTCTATACTGAACGGCTTAAAATGTCATTTCAAAGATGTTATTTGCAACAATGAGCGTATGTGCGCAATGTGTATAAATAATCCGCCCGACGAGGAAAAGTTAAACGGGCTCAAACCGCCTTTGCCGTATAGTTATCCTTATTGCCCGTCCTGTGGAGAGCCGACATATAGCTCAGAGCGTTGTGTGTTTTGCGGTCAGAGGCTTATACGGGAGGAATTATGAGGGTGATCGTTGCCTGCGAGGAGGGTATAAATGACAGCGAAACAATTACTATGGTTTGGTAACAAGTATGCCTATGAGGACGATTTTAGCGAAGTGCTGGAACAAATAAACACTGAATTAAGCGATACTGCTGTTTCTTTGGAAACGCATTTTAACGACGCTTTTACGAAATCCTTAAAAAAGTATTATTCAGACCTATTGGAAAAGCGAAATATGATTTTGTTTATGCAAGAGCAAAGACTTGTATTGTTCCATAAAGCAGGCTTTTAATGGAAAGCTAAATTAAAAAATATAGGAGGCTATTATGTTAAAACTCAAAGAATCTGTAAACATCGACGAGCTGACGAAAATCGGCTTTGTGAGTTTCAAGGTTGACCGCCGCCAGACGAACTACTATTTTGCGGTGCGTCGTGGTGCAAAGGTTATTTTAATTAACGATGTACGGCGTGAGGTTGTCGTAGATAATATCTGCCAGCCTCAGGCGATGTTTCCTAAGGGAGACACACGCATACACGCAAATATCAAGTGGCAGCCGAAAAATACTCTCGTTGAGGACGGTATTTATGCGCTCGTCGCCGCAGGGCTCGTAGAGAGGGTGTAAGATGGCTAAGCGTATAAGACCTGAGAAATGTGCCTTTTTCTACCGCAAGAGCAAGGTCGGGGATTTCTGTCTGTGCGACAAGAGCGACCCGTTTAAGCGTTGTAACGGCGTTTGTGAGCTTTATATGAGCGAGCAGGAGTACAAGGAATATATGGCGCAGGCGCTGGCGGAGGCACGGGAAAATAAAGACTGAGGAGGCGGACAGATGGGTTATGTAGCAAGTGGGCGACCTGTTGGGAGACCGAGACAATTTTATAAATACGAGCTGCCGAGCGGCGTTGTAAAGGTAGTAAGAGCGCAGTGCGCCGACTACGCACGGAAAGAGCTCTGCATAAAAGAGGGCTCCGTTCCTGAGGAAACGCTGAGCGCATACATAGCCACGAACGCCGCCATAAAAGAGGCTTTGTCAGACATCGAGGAGGCGGTCAGGCAGCATTTCCTCAACGACATAGCAGAGAATCGGGGCTACGACAGGAGCCAGAGCCAATGGTGCCTGTCTCATAACTCATATTACAAACGCAAGCGCAAGGCTATTTACGAGATAGCCAGAGGGCTGTTGCTTATTTAGGAGGGGTTATGAGCGTTACGGGATTTATCGACAGGCAGGGCGTTTTCTATAAGTGCGAGTATTTTAAGCACGACGAGACCGCTCTGCGGATATTCGGCACAAGACTCGAATTTCTGGACGGATTCATAAAGGTTTACGATGGTAAATATTGGATTGAGGACGGCTACGCCTGCTGTATGATGTCGGCAACCGACGAGCAAATCAAAACGCTGGTCGAGCTCGGTATTCCGCTGGATTTTGACGAGTTGGAACGATGGAAAAAGGGGATTTAAGCCCCTATACTGTATAACAGACTAAGTAATTTATATTATATATTATATATAAAAGCTATTTATAAGAGATAACTATATAGGCAAGACCATCAAGGCATAAAAGCCTGTCGGAATTTTCGGGTACAATTTTGAGTTAATCTTATGATAAACTTAATACAGTGCCAATACCCTTAGAGGTTAGAGCCCTGCTCAGTAAGTGAGTGGGGCTTATTTTATTTATTCAGGGAGAGATAAAATGAGCGACACCCCTAAAAAGAAAACAACAAAAAAGAAAACAGAGGCTACGCCGAAAAAGGAGCGTAAGCCTAATTCTGGGCAGTTTAAGAAAGGCAATAAAATCGGTGAGGAAACGAGGTTTAAGAAAGGGCACAATGTACCCTGCAAGTTTAAGGAGGAGTATTGCGACGAGCTGATTAAGTTTTTTACGACTATTGAGCCTCAGGTTATCTATGAGGAGTTTTATTTTCCTGATGGTAGCCTCAAAGGTAAACGCCCTGTACAGGTTATTCCGCCTAAGTTGCCGACATTTGAGGGCTTTGCGTGGTCTATCGGAGTTTCGGTAGGAACTTTGGAAAATTGGCGCAAAGAGTACCCCCATTTTGATACCGCATACGCACGAGCATTAGAACGGCAAAGGGAAATCCTGCTTGTGTTCGGTACGAATAAGCAATACGACGGTAATTTCTCTAAATTCCTGCTTACGAATAATCACGGTATGGCTGAACAGGTCAAGAGCGATGTAACCTATAAATTTACCCTGTCAGACGAAATCGACGAGGAGAGTAATTGATGGCTGAGGTGCTTGTAAAGCTCGGTAAGCCTCAGCCTAAACAAAAGTTGTTTTTCCTCGCCCGTTCAAAGTATGTAGCGTTTGGCGGAGCCAGAGGCGGCGGTAAGAGTTGGGGCGTAAGAGAGAAAGCAAAGCGTCTGGCTATCAAGTGGGCTGGTATTAAAATCCTGATTATCCGTAAGACCTACACCGACCTGCGAGACAACCACATTTTACCGTTGCAAGCCGACCTATCTCCCTCAGGTGCAGCCGAGTACAAAGAAAAGGACAAAGCGTTTGTATTCAAAAACGGGAGCCGTATCAAGTGCAGTTATTTCGCCAACGATAACGACGCTTTGCAGTATCAAGGGCAAGAGTACGATGTGATTTTCTTAGAGGAGGCTACGCAGTTTACAGAGCTCGTTTTCAATGTCCTGAAAGCCTGTCTGCGTGGCGCAAATAATTTTCCTAAGAGAATGTACCTGACCTGTAACCCTGATGGCGTAGGCTTTTTATGGGTAAAGCGTCTGTTTGTCTCCCGTGAGTACGAGCCCGACGAGAATCCAGAGGACTACGAGTTTATCCAGTCTCTCGTGGACGATAACAAAATACTTATGGAGGCAGACCCTGAGTATGTAAAGCAGCTTGACTCATTGCCTGAGGATATGCGCAAACGCTGGCGTTACGGGAGCTGGGAAGTAAGCGAGGCGCAGTATTTCGGAGAGTTTGACCGAAATGTGCATACTTGCGAGCCGTTTATTATTCCTGCCGATTGGAGGCGGTACAGAGCGTTTGACTACGGTCTGGATATGCTGGCTTGCTATTGGATAGCTGTTGATAACTTACATAACTGCTATGTGTATAAAGAGCTCTGCCAGAGCGACCTGCCTATATCAACCGCCGCCCGTAAGATACTTGATTTTACGAACGAGGACGAAAAGATTTACCTGACGCTTGCTCCGCCCGACCTATGGAACAGGAGCCAAGAGACAGGCAAGAGCAAGGCGATTCTGTTCGGAGAGGCAGGGCTGTCGTTGGCAGAATCGAATAACGACAGGGAGGCAGGCTGGCTTGCTATCAAGGAGCTGCTGAAAGTGGACGCAAACGGCTCTCCGAGACTGCATATATTCACGAATTGCAAGCAGCTTATAAAACACCTGCCAGAGTTACAGAGAGACCCTAAAAAGCCCACGGACTGCGCTACCGAGCCTCACGATATAACGCATAGCCCCGACGCTCTCAGGTACTTTGCAATCTATTGGACGAGACCTGCGCCGCCTCCGACGAGTAGGAGAGTGAAATATCGCCCTGACGAGTTAGAGGATTATAGGAGAGCGACCTCACAAGAGGAGAGGGATTTAATAATTAAACGCAAAGGAGGTTTACCCTTATAATGCAAATTGATAAGGAAAACAAATTAGACTTTTTCAAAGACCTTTTCGCAAACGCTAAGAGCGAGATGGAGGGCTTGATTGAGGACTTTAACAAGTACAGTAAACAGTACAAAGGCGACCTCGAAATTGACGGCTCCGATACGCCTGCGCAGACGAGCAGAAACATCACTTACGAGCTTATTGAGAGTCAGTTTTCAAGCTATCTGCCGACAACTGCGGTAACGCCTGAGGTGTTTTCCGAAAAGAACGAGAGGAACGCTAAGAGCGTTGAAAAACTGCTCAGGAATAAGCGCAACCGCCTCCCGTTCGAGAAAATGAACGACATCGACGAAAGATATGCTCCCATCTACGGGGGCTCTGTCTGGCTCGTTGAGTGGGATAATTCCATAAAGACGCATAACACGGTAGGCGATGTCAAAGTAACGATATGGGCTCCTACACACTTTGTGGGGCAGCCTCATATTTTCGACATCGACGATATGGAATACTGCTTTATTTTCTTTGAGACCACCAAAGAGGATTTAGTGCGTAAGTACGGCGTAAGTTTTGAGACCGCAGAGGAAACGGAGAGCGACAACGATAGCGAGAACGACGAAACAGCTACCGTTGTTGTGTGCTATTACAAAGACGAGGACGACAGAATTTGTCAGTATATCTATTCGGGCGATACTGAGCTGTTGGATATAGAGGACTACTACTCACGCAAAAAGTACATCTGTAAAAACTGCGGCAAGCGCAAAGAGCTTTGCACCTGCGAAAAGCCCGATTACGAAATGCAGGACGACGAGTATGAGCTGTTAGACCACGATATACGCCTCACGGACGGCTCGTTTATCCGTGCCAGCTCGGAGGTTATGGAAAACGGTCAGGTTGTAATGGAGACGCAACGCCAGCAGGCTATGACACCTGACGGCAATATTGCGATGGACGAAATAAACGGCGTAATGCTACCCATCGGCGCAGATGTTCAGGTGCCTAAGATGGAGCAGACAAAGCTGCCGTATTTCACGCCGACAAAGTTTCCTATCGTCATACGAAAAAACACCTCGCAGGAGGACAGCCTTTTCGGACAGAGCGACTGTGAGTTTGTCCGTCCTCAACAGCAGGCAATCAATAAGTTAGAGAGCAGAATACTTGAAAAACTTATGAAAGCTGGCGTATATCCTACCGCTCCTGACGACCATGCAGGGCAGTTTGACAACACTCTTTATGAAAATGTAATCAAGGTTAGACAGGATAACTACAAGCTGTTTAACCGTATTGATTTGCAGGTGTCGGTACAGCAGGATATGGAGCAGGCAGAGCGTATTTATCAACACGCAAAGCGTATTCTCGGCATTACCGACAGTTATCAGGGGCAGCAGGACAATACGGCTCAGAGCGGAAAAGCAAAGCAGATACAGGTTGCTCAGACGGCAGGACGGCTTGACAGTAAACGTCGTATGAAAAACGCCGCATACGCCGAAATAGACGAGATTATATTTCAGTATTTCCTTGCTTACGCCGACGAGCCTCGTATTGTATCATACATCGACGCTCAGGGGCGGTTGCAGAACGCTCAATTTAATCGGTACGACTTTTTGGAGCGAGACGCAAACGGCGAGTACTACTATAACGCTCAATACCTTTTCGGCACGGACGCTACGGGCGATGTCGAACAGTCCAGAGAGACAATCTGGCAGGAAAACCGCCTGAATTTCCAAAACGGCTGTTACGGCGACCCGAAAGACATCAATACCCTACTTATTTTCTGGCAACAGATGGAAAAACATCATTATCCCGACGCAAGAGATATGGTGGAACGCCTAAGAGGTATTATCGAGGCTCAGCAACAACAGTTGCAAGCGCAGTTGCAGGAGGCGCAGAGCCAGAACGAGAATTTAAGAGTACAAGCTGCGGCGGCTGAGAATAGAGCCGATGGCGCAGAGGGCTATATCGACTACTTAAAGACTTTCAACGCAGGAGGTAATCAATAATGGTTGGCGGTTATACGACAAATAAAAACATTTATCAGGTGGCGTTAGCAGGAGGCGGCGGAACGGGCACAAAAAAGCCTAAGCTGCCTACGGGCGGCACCTACGCAAACGGTATTGCAGGCTTGACGCAGACCACACCTACCGTGAAAATGCCTAATATTACAAGTCAGTTTAACGGCGGTGTTGTTAAACCCATATACGGCGGTAATATCGGTGTCGGCGGCGGCTCCGCAGGCAGAGTAACAAAGGAGGGGGCGATTATTGGAGATAGCACAGCAGTTAATACAACATTTAACGGTGGCACAAAGACTATTACGGGCGGTCTCGGCGTTACCAAATTGCCGAATGCTGGCTCTACACAGGCAAAATATATTGATTATATTTCTCCTGACAATATTTCGTCGCCTGTAAAAAATAATACATCTGCGCCCGACACGCCGACCACCGACACGCCGACCACCGATAAAACAACCGAAAAACCAGCCACTTACGAGGAATATCTGGAACAGCAGAGAGAGCTGTTAGACAAGAGAAAGACTGAGGCTGACAGACAGGCGGAGGCGGCTAAGGAAAGAGCGGCAGTGGACGCACAAGCCTCTTACGCTCAGAATATGGCAAGCTACGGAACGAACGCCGAAAATCTGGCGCAGATGGGCTTGCAGGGCGGCGGATATAGCGACTATCTCAACGCTCAGGCTTATGCGCAAAAGAGAGCCGATGTTCAACAAGCAAATGTAACCGAACAAGCGGCTAAGGCGCAGAATACGGCTACCTACGAGGACGCTCTCTCGGAGATAAACAAGAGCGATATTGAGTATCAGGAAAAGCAAAAGGAAAATGCGGCGGCTGAGGAGGAGAAAAAGGGCTCAATTTACGCCTCGCTCTGGGAGGGAGCACTTAATCCCGATTCTGGCTATACGGCGGACAGCGTTGCTGCCATCGGCAGAGAATACGGGCTGTCTGACGCACAGATTACCGAATTGCAGGGCATTGTGGCAAACACGAAAGCAAAGAGCGAAAGCGAAAAGGCGGCGGCACTTAAACAGGGTGCGCTTGACGCTATCAATCAGGGTAGCCTTAACGAGTCTAATATCGGCTCGTATCTCGATTCGCTCAAAGGTCTGGGTGCAACCGACAGCGATGTTGCCGACATCAGGGAGACATACCAGAAAAATTATTACAATGATTTCCTCGCCGCCATCACTGACGGTACGCTGTCCTCGACAAAGAGCGTTGACGACGCTTATAACGCAGGCAATCTCTCTAAGGAGCATTACGAAAGCCTTAAAAAAGCGTGGAACGACGATATTAACACGGACAGTAATGCGTTTGACGGTTACGAAAGCTACGAGGCGGCTAAAAAGGATTATCAGGAAATTATGGGTAATAGCTGGCTCTCGGCAGAGACGAAAAGCAAGCTCGAAAAAGCGTTTAAGGGCTACGAGGCTAAGAAATACGAGTCTAATGTCAGCAGTGGTTATAACGCTCACAGCTCTACGGTTACGCTCAACACGCCTAACGGCAAAGTTACGGTTACTTACGGCGTAAACAGCAATAGCCTTAAACCTAAATCTGGCAATGCTGTATTTAACAGTGATGTCTATAAGAACGCAGGCTCAGGTCAGGTATTTATCGTCAACGGCAGACCGTATGTTAAACTCGATAACGGCGATTTGGGCTGGGTAAATGACTATTGGGGGCAGGGTGCTTGCGAGAGCTTAAAAAATACTTTCAAGGGCACGATTTACGATATTTCATAACAAGGCTAAGAGGTTTTATTTATGGCTAACGGATTATTTAAGAGTAGTGCAGGCGCAGGGGCTTTATCCTCTGCGCAGGCTCAAAGCTCAGCAACGGTAAAAACCGCCTCGCTGTTTAGCTCTCAACAGAAACAGGTTGAGGAAAACAGGAGAATTATTGACGAATACTATCAGGAGCAGAATAAACCGAAAGACAACGGCGGATTTTTCGGTGGTATAGGTTATGCCTTTGAAAAACTTGGTCTCGGCTTTTTACAGAGCATAGAGGGTATATGGGATTTTACTGCTGGCGGTTTAGCTGATTTATTCGGTGCTCACGATTGGGCGGAGCAGCAGATAGCAAACGATTGGGTAAACTACGGACACGCAGACGAGTGGTTTAATCCCTCAGACGGTTGGAAAGTAGCAGGCGATGTGGCAGGCGGTATAGGTACAAGCATACCTGCGCTTTCCGCTATTGCTGTTGGTGCGGCAATTACATATTTTTCAGGTGGTGCCGCCTCCCCTATTGCCGTGCAACTTATTACGGGTGCAACGGCTGGCTTGATTGCTGGTTTAGGTGCAGCAGGTACAGCAACGAAAGAGGCGTATAACGAGACGGGGCAGCTTACGGGTAAAGAGTGGGGCTACGGCGCACTGTCTGGCTTTACTGAGGGCGCAATGGAGGGTGTTACGGACGCTATCGGTTTTGGCGCAGGTACAATTGTTAAAAGTTTTACGGCAAGTGCGGCAAAAGAGGGCGCAAAGCAAGTAGGAAAGCAGGTTGCAAAATCCGTAGCTCGTCAAACGCTTGGCAAAGCAATGATAAAGGGCTTTATCGGCGAGGCATTTGAGGAGGGTGTTCAGGAACTCATAGACCCTGTATGGAAACGCTTAACTTACGACCCTAACGCTGAAAATGCTACTTTTCAACAGGTTGCCTATGCAGCCCTTGTAGGCGGTCTCAGTGGCGCAATAATGAGCGGTGCCGATGTTTCTATCCGTAACAGCATTAACTATTTCAGCGGCAGTAAAACCACCGCAAACGGCGGCGCAAAGGGCGTTATAGACCTCGCCACCACGATTGCAGAAACTGAGGGCGTAAATCAGTCTGGCAACGCTCAGGTTGATTTTGTCGTAAATACGCTCAGCGAGTTACAGGAAAGCCTTAAAACAACAAACGGCGAGGTCAAAACGGCAAAACAGAAAATGCTCGTCGGTATTCTCAGTAAGGCAAACACGGCGGCTCCGCTGTCTATTGTTGTACATCAGAACGCAGACGCTATTATAGCGGACGCAGAGACTACTGTAAAACGCCTTAACGACATCGGCTATAAAACCTCAAAGGGTGAGGCTGTTACGGTTGAGATGTTAAAGCAGGGCGTTACAGGAGAAAGAGGTACAACAGAATACCGCCGCTCGCTCTCTCAGGCAATGAAAACAAACGAGGCTCTGCGCTCGGTTGCCGTTATGTCTGCGGCAGGACAGCTCAATATGGACGCTGCCAGATTCCAACAGTCAACGCTGAGGGGAGAGCAGTTGTTTAATCAGTCCGACCTTAATCACTTTGTCGAAACCGCCACCGAACAGCAAAAGAGAGATGTAGGAGAGAGGCTTGGTATAGCGGATTGGGCTACTGTTACGGCAGACGAATTAAAGAGCCGTATTGTAGAGTTTTCTACGAACGGCGGATTAGACCAATACATAAACGAGCGCAACGAGGTTAAAAAGCTCACAGAGCTTGAAATATCGAAAAAGGGCTTGCCTAAGTATGTGGGCTCCATAAAGCAGGACGGAGCCGTGCGCTATAAATTTGGCGACGCAAGTGTGGCTATCGTCAAGAACGGCGACACCTACCTTGTGTACGACTACGCAAACGATATTGCCTCTAAGCCTCTCACTAAAACAGAGGCTAACAGAGTTATAAAGGAAATCTACGCCGCCTCCGTTCAGAGTGCGACGGATTCTGATGTGCAGACAAAAGCGCAACAGGAAACGCAACAACTTGACGCTTTCGCTCGTGAGAATATCCCCGATTATAAAAACCTCGTGGGAGCGCAACAGCAGGCTGTCAGACAGACGCTGAGGCAGGCAAAAGCGGCAGGAGTAAGCGAGGCAGACCAAATACTCTATGCCAGTGTTGCGGCTCGCTCAGGCGTAAATATCGAGTTTGTAAGCGCAGAGACTTTGGGCGCAAATGCGGACGCTGGATATAGCCTGAAAAACGGAAAAATCCTTGTCAACCGTGAAATGGCGAATAATCCTAAATCTCGTACAGCGGCAAAAATTCTGTTGCACGAATTTACTCACGGTATGATACACAGGGGATATAGCGTAAAGGGTAAAAAAGGAAATCAACACATCGAAAATAAGGTGCTGAACGACTTTTTTACTACCGCAATCAAAGGATTATCTACGGAGCAGCAGATTGAGATTTTAAAGCCGTATGTTGAGAGACACGGCGTAAAAATGCAGGATTTTCTTGACGGTAAGGTTGATTTAAGCGTTGACACCTATATTGAGCTCAGAGAGGAGCTTGCGGCGCATTTTGTTGAGAGGGAGCTCGGCAACTCCGCCGCCCTGAAAAGGATTATCTCTGATAAACCCTCGTTTAAGGATAAACTGCTGTCGTTCTTGAAAAGGTCTAAGAGCGATTATAGCTCTAACGAGAAATTATCCCGTGCAGCTAACGCTCTGCTTAAAAAGTATCAGGCTTTCTTTAATAAGTACGCCACGCAAAACAGGTTTAGTCCTACCATAACGGGAGACACATCTGCCTACCAGACTACGGAGGCGGCGGACGCTCAGACGAGGCTCAGTATTAAAAAAATCAACGGTAAAGATGTCGTTGTGATAGATACAGACCAGCACATATTTGACGGCGTGGAAAGAGCTGCAATGGGTAAAACCGTGCGCTCGTATATGAAAGAGAGATATAGAGGGCGCAGTGTAAACGGCACGGCTTTTACAGCGCAAAGCGAGAGGGAATATACTCACTCTCGTGATTCGCAACGCCTTTATAATCAAACAGACGGGGCGTATGAGGCTAAAATGCGAGCCTCCACTGAGCTCAATAATATTATTCAAACAGGAGAGCTGATAGGGCAGGAGACAGCAAAACACCCTCAAACAATAAATGAGGGCGGCGTAAAAAGGTATAAAGTTTCGTTTGTTTTGGACGGTAAAGCGTTCAACGGCGAAATGATTATTGCTATCGACAAAAGCGGCGTAGAAACATTTTATGATGTAGTAAAAATAAAAGAGAGCGAATCGTCCAATAACGCCCCTGACGGCGCAGTGAGGACGAACGCTCCCTCTACTGATATTATATCCAGCAACGAGGAAAATGTCAACCCTGACGGCAAAAAAAGTGGTAAAAAGCGTTATGCTCTGACGGTTGACGGCGAAAATATTACGGGCGAGGTAGAACAAACAAAAAACCTCGTCGCTTTACATAATCTTTCCGAGACAAGCCTCTTAAAAGTATTGCAGCTCGGCGGCTTTCCTATGCCGTCTATTGCTATAACAAAGGTTGATATGGGGCACAGTGAGTATGGCGACATTACGGTTGTTTTTGGTAGAGATACAATAGACCCTCAAAAAGATAGGAGAAATAAAATTTATTCCAGAGACGGCTGGACACCTACTGCTCCTAAGGTAGAGTATAAGCCAAACGACAGGGCACTATCTAAAATCCACAAAAAATATAGCGAACTCGTAAGCAAGGTTGGTTACGACGCTACGAGAGTGTTGTATAACTATGTCAACGATATTGAGCGTCAACTTGAACTGCACGGCGGAGAGATAGGTATTATATCCGAATTGTACGATAATACGGAACTTATGAATTTGTTTCTCGTAGATACGGGAGGCGAACTGATTAAGCCTATTTATAAGACAATTAGGAGCGAATTATCGGCAGGCGAGGTTACATACAGAAAGCGTCTTATTGACGCTCTCGGTAAGGATTTCCTTGCTGAATTTGAAAAAACGAGCGGCAACCTCAATACTCGAAAGGATTTTGTAAAACAGCATAAAGAGCGGATAGTAAATGCACTTGCTACCATTATGCAAGGGAAAGAAAGTATTGAGGAGACAAGGGAAAACATATCAAATAATTTCTCCGTTTTTGCTCTGGGTAACACATTAGATAAAGCCACGAGCTACTTAAATAACGGAGGTATATCTGTCAGTACGGAATATGACGCTACGGCTACACAAGAGGCAATCCGTAAGGCTACCTCAAAACGGGAATATGTTTCGTGGGTAGATAAGTTATTCGGCGGCATAGAGGAAAAGACGGGGATTTATAACGGTAGAGACCCGTACACTAACTCTGGTAATCGCAGGAGCTTTGAGGCTCTGCATTACGAGTACACGCTTGAAAATATGGTTGAGGCAATGCTTAACGCCCCCGAAAACGGGGGCTCAGGGTGGCACGGGTTGACACTCGGTCAGTTACAGGCAAAGCTCGCAAAAGAGTTTAAGAGCATAGACGAAATCAGACTCAATGCAGATAACCTTACCGTAAAAGACGAGGCGGCTCACGAGGAATTTAGCGAAAACACGAGAAAAATGCTCTCCGAAATTACTGCTTTGATGGTGGACGAGAGCAAATATGGTAGTGATAGTGTGGCGTATTGGACGGCTCTTGACAGTGCAGAAATGGTTGTGGGCGAGATAGCGGATAATAGGCTGTTTACACTTGAAAAAATCGCCGCCTATATGAAACGAGAATACTCAAAATCATACCGTTATAATGACAGTATCGGCAATAAGATTCTGGGGCTCTTTGAGTATGTGCGCAGAGAAAATAGTACGGATTATTTTGAGGCTAAACCTCGTAGAGCCGTAGCGTTTTCTGAGATTAAGAAAGTGCTTATACCAGAAACCGCCTCCGAAAAGCTAATAAAGCAACTCACAGCGAGGAATATTCCTTATCAGGTGTACGATTCAAGCGATAATGCCCGTACAAATGCTATAAAGCAGATGGACGATGTGAGATTTGCATTGCCTGAAACAGACTCTCAGGGGCACACTCTTACAGCAGAGCAGAGAGCCTTTTTTAAGGACAGCAAAGTGGTGGACGATAAAGGTCGGTTGCTTGTCGTTTATCACGGCACAAACGATGTCGAGGTTAAAGAAACTTGGAACGCCGAAAGACGAAGTTTTGATATGGAATACTCGCCGTTTACTATTTTTAAGAAAAAATGGGAGGGGCAAGCAGGTCATTTCTTTGGTAAAGATATAGACAATGCAGGCGGATACGGCAGCAGGATATATAAATGCTATCTCAATATAAAAAATCCTCTTGTTATAGAGTGCAACAATAGGGATTATTCCGTCATTGAGTACAACGGGCAGATAAAAGACACATACGAGTGGGCGGAATACGCAAAAGCAAAAGGATACGACGGCGTTATATTTAAGAATATTCGAGACGGCGTTGATTATGGTGCTATGCAACAATCTACCGACGAGTATGTTGTATTTCAGTCTAACCAGATTAAAAATACAGACAATACATCTCCGACTTGGCTTGCAGACATACGCTACGCAATAAATCCTGAGCCTAATCCTGACGCAAACCCGACTGAATCAGACAATAGTGGAGCCATCGGCGGACTGACGAGAGGGCAGAGAGCAAAATTCGTTGCGAATAACACTAAGTTTAAGGTTTATTCTAAGCTGGACGCAACGAGCGTTATCGACTCTATTATTGCAGAACGCCTGACGCTCAGAGACGGTCAGTATGAGGGAGTTTTAAGCGGCAAAAATAGGGCTGAGGTCATAGAAAAGCTGTTTACCAAGCTCAATAGTACGCCTGAGGGATACCGTATAGGCGTGGCTTTGGATATAGCGGATTATATCATAAATAACGCTGTCCTGAGCGATATGTATGAGACCTATAACGACGATTCGTATGCTATGGGTGTTTTATCCGTTATGCGCCGCTATATGCACGGTGTTAATTTGAGCGGCATACAGAGTGAAATTCAGTATAAGTTTGATAGAAAAAACAGCATAAATCTCGTCTGGGGAGCCAAAATGGGCGGACAGTCGCCTGATGTCATTGCTCAGGAATTAGAGGGCTACGGCATACATATCGAGGCAATAAACGAGGCGGAGCAGTTTTTTGAAATGCTGGAACTCTACGAAAGAGCAAGAGAGCAGGTCAATCAAAAAGCTGAGAAAATTATGCTGACCGCAATCGGGAGCAAGACCGAGATTGAGCAGTTAAGGCAAGAAATCGCCCGTGATGTGCTCCTCGCCTACGACAAAAAGGGCACTCCGTCCAAGTACGCTAAGCTCGTTGAGCAGTACACAAAGAAAATAGCTGACCTTAAAAAAGATTTGAGCACGGCTTACAAACGCAATACGCTCACAAACAGGATTATTGACGGTGCGGCGTATTTGCGTGATATAGCCAATAAGCGCAATTATGTCGGGGCAGAGATTTTTGCGGCTCCTGAGCTCACTCAGTGGCTCAAACAGCTTTCTAAGATAAAGTACCGTTCCGACCTGAGAAAAACGGGTGTGCGTAAAATATTGCTTGACTACGGGCAATTTTATACTAAGGACAATTCGTTGCTGTATGACGAGAAAAATCCAGAATTTAATTACATCGACAACAATGTTATAGACGCTCTGAATTTTATCAGGCAGAACGCCCTCAGCACTAAGCCTCTTTCGATGGAGGAATTGCAGGCGGCGGAGATTATTATTGCCTCCGCAAAGCACCTGTTTAATAACTACGACCAGATAATTATTGAGGGCAAAAAGGCAAAGATTTCGGAGCTTGCCACTGAGGGCAACGAGATAATCAAAAAGAGCAAGAACAGGACAAATAAAACCTTTTTCAACAAAATTTACGGCGCATTTAATAAAATAATTGAGCCCCGTGTTGTGATAAAATCGTTAGAAAACTTTAATCCTAACGGCATACTCACACGGGCATACGCTGAGGTTACGAGGGGCGAGACAGAGGCAGGATTGCTTTACATCGAGCTCACAAACGATATTGACACCTACATAAAAAAGCATAAGCGTTTCAAAAACCGTCTTACCTCTGAATACATAACGGTTGCAGGCGCAGAGCTTACCGTAGGTCAGGCAATATCCCTTTATGAGCTGTCAAAGCGTACTCAGGCGCAGGAGGGCTTATACGAGTCTGGATTTAGCTATATCGACAAAAAGGGTAGCAAGCAGACCGCTCACATTACGGAGGCGGATATTACTGCGATGTACGACGCTTTCACGGACACTGATAAGGGATTTATTGAGCTCGTAGAGACCTTTTTCAATGTCGCAAGCAAGCAAGTTAAGACTGACGCTGATATGCAGATTTTGGGCTACACAAACGCCTCAGACGAGTTTTATTATCCTATCAAGCGTGATAGCGGCACGATAGTAAAGAATATCACTGACGCTCGCTCCATAATGGCAGATTGGGCTAATGTTTATAACTTTTCTTTCAACAAAGATGTTAAAACGGGAGCCAAAAACAAGCTCTTTGTAACCGATGTTTACAGTATTGTTACACGCCACGCAAAGCAGCTTTCTACATACGCCAAAATGACGGTGCCGCTTAAAAATTTCAGCCAGATATACGCTAAGAATATAGGCGAAAAGACAAATGTCGTGAGCATACGCAATACTATCAATGAGCAGGTGTGGGGCGGCGCAGAGGGCTATTTAAGCAAGCTGTTTTCCGATATTCAGGGCAGAGCGACAAGTAACTCAATCATTGAAAAAATGAGAGGCGCATACGCCAAATATCAGCTCGGCGCAAATCTTAAAGTTATCGTATCCCAGATAACCTCTTACCCGACAGCAGGCATAATGCTTGATTCTGGCGTGATGGCTAAGGGCTTTGTTATGAAAACGAATTGGGCGGCGATGGATAAATACTGCCCGTATGCCCGTGTGCGTAACTTTGAGCGTGGAATAGTCAGAGCGGAGGGCGTTGTTGACAAAATAGGTAAGGTGGGCGATGTTCTTACTAAGCCTATACAGTGGACGGATAGATTTACAATAGGCAGGCTCTGGAACGCCTGTCAGTTGCAGGTACAAAAGGACACAGGGCTCAAATACGGCACCGTTGAGAATATGCAAAAAGCAGGCGATATGTTGGAGGAGGTTATACGCCTCACGCAGCCTAACTATACGAATACAGAACGCTCAGAGCTTATGCGTTCGGACAGCGACATCGTGAGGAGCTTTACGATGTTTACCTCCGTGCCGCTCAAACAGCTTTCAAGACTTGTAGAATCGTTTGGAGAGTACAACGCTTTACGCTCACTTATTAAGAGCGGAGACAGCGACCCGACGCTCTCAAAGCGTTATAAGCTCGCAAAGAAAAAGATACGCAGGACGCTTGCTGCCGTAACGATTGCTAACCTGATGTATGTGCTTGTAGGACAGTTTTTCAAATTCCTGTACAACAATATGGCAGAGGACGACGAGGAGGGTAAGGTTACAGCAAAATCGTTTTTCCTTGATATGCTCAAAGACTTTGGTAGCACGACCATAGGTATGCTCCCTGTTGTGAGAGATATTTACGGGTATTTCGTCAACGGTTACGAGATTGAGAGCTTTACGGGCGATATGCTCAATAGCATAATCAGCTCCGCAAAATCGTTGTTCGAGTTGGCGACAAAAGCGGCGAGCGGCGAGGAAATTAAAACGCAGGAGTATATGTCGATTTTCCGCAATTCGCTGTACAGTATAGGGCAAGTTACGGGCATACCTGTAAGAAATATCAACAACACCATTACGGGGCTCGTAAGGCGTTTTAGCCCGTCTGCGGCGTATGCTTATACCTCGCTCTTTTACAATCCTAAGTACAGCACAGACATTAAAGCGGCTCTCAAAAAGGGAGACTATGAGCTTGCTGAAATGATTATGGGTATGCTGTTAAAGGACGACAGGACGGGCAGCCTGAGCAGTAAGGCTACGCAAAAGTTCATTGAGCTGTACGACGCAGGATATACGGTACTGCCTAAGAGCATAGGAAATACGCTTACATATAACGGCGAGACAATCCAGCTAACGGCGGCGCAACAAAGCGCATTTAAGACGATATACAGCCAAGCAAACGCCGAGATAGAAAAGCTGGTAAACAGTGCGGAATTTGCAACACTGTCTGCCGAAAGACAGGCTAAGGCAATTAAGCTCCTGTACGACGCTTATTATAGTAAGGCGCAATCGTCTGTATTAAAGCTGGCGAACGATAACAAAATTATCTTACTCAGCGGCGCAATTTCGCCCTCTACGCTGGCTCCGCATTTGTCCGCTATATCTGCAATCGAATCAGATACGGACAAAGCAGGTAATGTAATTAACGGCTCGAAAAAGGCAAAGGTAATTAAGTATGTTCTGGCGCAAAAGCTCTCAACGCCGCAAAAGTTATTGCTTATCCTCAGTTTAGGCTATACCATAAAGGACGGCGATATAAGAGGCGTTACAGCCCTTAAAGCAAAGAGGGTTGTCGCTCGATACATAACCAGCCTTGCACTTTCCAGAGAAGAAAAAACCGCACTTGCCGAGAAATGCGGTTTGACGGTAAAAAACGGACGGATTTATGCTAAATAGGAAAAGGGCTACCGCAAAATCGGTAGCCCTGATTTCATATATCAAATACATCAAATTTTCTCAAATTCCTTTTAATACCTTTACTTTTTAACGCCGTTTTAATGTCTCTCAGTTTTTCATATCTTACATAATTTTGAGGAATAAGCCCGATAAGAGCTACGATATAACAGCAAACAAAGGATAAAAATTGCACAATAAACAGCAAAAAATCTAAGTAAGGAATAAGAGTTACGGGAAGAAAGATAGTGAGTAAAAGCAATTCGGCAAGTAGAACGCCACAATAAGCAATTTGAAACGGCAATATCCACGGCAATAATAGCCAATACCACCAAGCACCATACCACGAACTATACACGGAAAATGCGCAAGGTATTTGTTTTGAAAACACCTGCTTTATCCGCTCTTTATAACTTAAAAAATGTATTACAGGACAAGGGAACCACGCTTTTGGTAAAACGCTCATACTGTCTCCCATTTGGAGTACAGCGTCATATCGCCTTTTACGGTGTCTGACATCAAATTCCACTGTATGCCGTAGCTCTTATCCGTAAACCAACCGCTAAACCGATATGTAACGCCATCGACTATTACCGTGTCCTCTATTTCAACATCACCGATTATTGAGCCATCGGTAATTGTGCGTGTTTCATAAACGCCGTAAACTTTTTTATTTTGCTGGCTTATTGAAATAGAGAACTCTGGATTTTTAATATAAGCCAGCAATGTTACAGTGTAGCTCTTTGTGCAAGCAGTAAAGCAGAGCGTGATTACAGAGAATAACATTAGGATTACTAACAGGCGACAAAAAGTTTTTTTCATAAAATTTCCTCCGACAAAAAAAGAATGCGTAGCCGTTGAGACTACGCATTGAAAAACGCAGCCCGTCAACAGTCGCTACACAGTCATATTCGCCTGAGAATATGTAAAGACAGAGCTAACGCTTTTACCGATGTTAGCTCAGACGAATATTCAACTGTGTAGCGCAGCTATTATAGCACATTGCGAGAGATTTTGCAAGAGATATGGTACCGTATAATTGCAAGCGAAAAATGGCGGAGTAGGAATTTTCGGGTACAATTTTGAGTTAATTATGCTTTATAATAGGGATTGTAAGCTAAAAGGAGCAGTATTTATGAATATTACGCTGACGGAAATACCTAAAAATACGCTGTTTCAAAAAACGACCTGTCCGCACTGCAAAAAGAAAATTCACTCAGTGGGATTTACGAAAGGCAGTAAGTGTGAGGGTATAACCGTCGTATGTAAATTCTGCGGCAGGGCTTACTCAATAAAAGCAGAGTAATTGGAGGACACTATGGAACAGACTAAGGACACCGCAAAGGAAAGAGTGGAACAGGAGCTTGCCGAGCTTAACGAAAAGATTGTCAAGCTGACATCATTCCTTTACAGCAAGAAAATCGTTGAGGCAAAGTTATCTTTCCGTATGCGTGATATGCTTTCCGAGCAGTTGCGCACAATGCAGAGATACGCCGAAATTTTGCAGGGCAGACTTGCAATTTGGGGAAAGACCGACGAGGAACTTAACCGTTGCGACGAAAAAGTTTGCTGCGGCAGTTATTAAAAAACAAGAGGCTATAAGCCTCTTTATGCGGATTTAGTGTAAAGACGCACTCCATCGGCGGTATTAGTGTAAAGTAAGCACTCCGATGGCAGAGTAGGTTTAATTCCTGCAATCCGCTCCATATCACAATAATTTAGTGCCAATATCCAAGAGATTTGAGCCTCATATCCTATCCAGCAGGGTATGAGGCTCTTTCTATAAAAAATTCCAAACGGGAGGTTATCAGTTATGAAAGGAAATCATAAAGGCAACCCCTACGCAACCAACAAGGGCGGTGTAATCAGGGCTCCTAAGCCCGTGAGCGACCAGCCTAAGGCTGATGTTGTTAAGGGCTCTGACCTGAGAAACGGCAAAAAAAATAAATAAACCAAAAACACGGAGGATTCATAAATGGCAGAAATCATAAAAGACGACGACATTGACCTTGACGACATAGACGACGAGCTCGATAACGACGAGGGCTACGACCTTGACGGCGACCCCGACGAGGACATCGACACCGACATTGACGACGAGGAAACAGGCGACGCAGAGGCAGACGACGGCGAGGACGAGCTGGACGAAACCGATACCGACGAAAACGACGACGAGGCGGACGCAGAGGGCGACGAGGACGACCCTGCCGCAGAGTCCGCTACGGACGATAAGGACGCTCAGATTGAGGAACTGCGCAAGCAGTTGGCGGCGAAAGACGCTACGATTGACAATATCCGCAACCTCAGTAAAGAGACCTTACAGAAAATGGGAGTCAAAGTTGACGGCACCGTAGAGGAGGCGTTGGAAAAAGCGAACGCCGAATCGGAGGGAATCAGCGTAGAGGACTACCGTAAGGCAAGGGCGGCAACCGCAGAGGCACAGGCAGCCGAAAGACAGGCTAAGCAGCAGGCGTTTGAGGCGTTGGCGGCGGCAGACCTTTCGGAACTCAAAAAATCATTTCCTGACTTACTCAAACAGACGCACATAAAAGACTGTTTCGACAGTATGGCGGATTTTGTTCAATTCGGCAAGCTCAGGGATAGCGGCGTTGAGCCTAAGACCGCCTACCTCGCTGTAAACGGCGACAAGGTACGCACTAAGCAGGCGGCGGCAGCACAGCAGAAAGCGGCAAGCGGCGGTAAGGAACACCTTAACTCCGCCGTATCGAAAAAAGCCTCAGGTAATAACACGGTTATACCGAAAGAGGAATTGCAACAGTTTAGGGATATGTTTCCTAACCTGTCAGACAAAGAGTTGAGAGCACTCTACAAACAAACGCTCTAATTACATTTAACAAGGAGAATTTTTATCGTATGTTTAACTGCAAAAAGATAATCAACGGCAGAATAAATGTACCCGAAACGGAATCCTTACCCACGACCGCAAGCGAGGTCTATAAAGAGGGCGAGGCTCTGGTGCTTTCAAGCGGCAAGCTCACAAAAGCGTCGGGTACTACAAAGCCGACCCACATTTCACTCGCAGACTATACGGCACCTGCAAGCGGTCAGAAAGACCTGCCTTGCTACCGTATTGCGCCCAATATGGTTTTCGAGGTGCCCGTATCGTTTTCCGAAACCGCCGTCGCAATCGTCGTCGGCTCCAAATTGAAAGTGGATACGGACGGGCTCGGCGTTACCGATGTTACCACAGGCGGCGTTATAACCGTTGTGGACGCTTTGGACGCAAACACCAACAAATCTAACGGAGACTTGATTTCCGTTATCGTAGAGTAAAACAGGAGGAACAGAGAAAATGGCTATTATATTTTCTAAGTTAGTGGGTAAAAACGAGCCCTTGTACGGCAAGTTTGAACACCCCATTAAGGCACTTATCCAGAACGAAAGCAACGCTCTGGAAAAGAAAAAGACGCTCCTCGATGTCCTTTTCAATGTCGAAAAATCCAACCGCTATGCGGAAACGACGATGGGGCAGACCGACTTTGATACTTTCCAGAGCGTTAAAGAGGGCGCAGGGGCGGAGAACGACAGCATTGAGCTGGCGTTCAAAAAGACGATTGAGCATATCCCGTTTATGAAAGAGTTTACCATCACAAAGGAAATGGCAGACGACTCGAAAATGGGCTTGGGTGCCAATGTCAAGGCTAAGCCTAAGGGCTTTGTCCGTGCGTACTACAAAACCCGTACTAAGCTCGCTGCGTGGGCTTTGGCACACGCTACCGAAACGGGCGGCAAGTTTAATAAGGCGTATGTTGACCTTACTACGGGCGACGGTAAACCCGTATTCCACTCGGCGCACCCTTACTCGCAGGAAAAGTTTAAGGGCAAGACTCAGAGCAATTTCTATTTCAAGAGCGGCATTTGCGCCACCACGACGGCGTTTGAAAAAGCACTCGGACAGCTCGCAAACAAAATGCGCAACTACAAGGACGAGAACGGCGAGACGATGGAATATGTGCCCGACACTATCATATTGCCTTGCAACCGCCCCGACCTTGAACAGATTGTCAAAAAGGTTGTCGGCTCCGAAAGAACAACGGGCACGGACTACAACGACATCAACACTCAGTACGGGAATTGGACTATCGTCATTTTATCGGGCTGGGAAACTACGGACGACAGGTTTATGCTGATGTCGTCGGAGGCAAACGAGCAGCTTTTGGGCTCTATGTTCTATAACCGTGTAACTCTCGACATCAGGAGCTACATCGACGAACATACCCGTAACAACATCTGGAACGGTTACTGCCGTTTCGGTATCGGTTTCACGACTTGGAAACACCTGCTCCTTGCTGTGGACGGAGCGACCTGCACGGGCGCGACGGCTCTTTAATTTCGATAAAAACGCCCCGTCAAAAATACTTACGGGGCGTTTTGACTCTGGACGGGCTTGCGGTTATGAGACGCAAGCCTTGTCCTGAGGTTTATTCTCAAAAGGAGGTTTTGCTATGACAATCAAAGAATTGTACGACTCTGTGGCGGAGCTCGGTTTTGAAACGGAGCTTGAAAGCGAGAGGTTAAACGGTTTTATCCTTGCAGCGAACAGAGCCATTGTGCAGATTAACCGCATAAGACCAGCTACCTCTATCTATAAACTCAATCATTTTCCGCTTGTAAATAAGCTGAGCGAAAGCACTTACGAGCCTGTATGTAAAGACGACGAGGCTCTTATTTTTTCTACCGATGGCGCAAAAAGCTACTTTTTTGAGTGTAACGGCAACGGTATAGCAACTATCGAAAAAAGCACTGACTTTGGGGAGACTTGGGAGACGCTTGCAGCGGTTGAGCTTGTTTCCGAAAAAGGTCAGTTTGAAAAATACAGAGGTTTGATACTCGACGGGGATAAGCCGTATCTTGGCTTAGTCCGTATCAAATTTTCAGGGGATTATATTTATTGGGTGCAAAATGTGGCTATGTATGGGAGCCTGCTGTCGGCAGACCCTGAGAGCGTTCCTGCGTTCAGTAAATACATCTCCTATGATATTGCCAGCCTCACAGACGATTTTGTGTCGTTTGTGTGTCCTCCGATTACGGACGCACAGAGGGATAAGGGCTTTATCTTGAATACCGACTACTTTGTAGAGGGTGCAAGTAAAATCCTTATCCCTGCGTCCATTAAAGGCGTTTACGATGTGGTGTATAACAGACGAAATAAACAGCTCTCGTTAAACGACGATATGGAGGAGACTAATATTGACCTTGACAGCGAGCTTTGCTGTTTAATGCCTAATCTCGTTGCAAGCTATATCTGGGCGGACGACGAGCCGACAAAGGCTGAGTATTACCTGACGCTCTATAACGCTCAGGTTGCGGAAATTATGGCGAGAGAAAAGAACTTAAAGCCTGTCGTTTACCGCAATAAAACGGGGTGGTAGGTATGGGCGTTTTAAGTAAAGCTGTAACCGAATACAGCAGGCACTACGGGAATTTTAAGGGCGTTGATTTTTCTAACGACCATACGCAGGTACACGCCTCACGCCTCGCTTATCTCGTCAATATGTACAAGGATTATAAGAGCGGACAGGGCGAGGCTCTGGAAACGATGGCAGGGTACAGGCGCAGGGCGGATTTCTCGCAGACGATTACCGTAAATTCAAGCGGTATAGCTACCGCAACAGAGGTTACGGAGCCTAACCGTGAGATTTACGGTATTTTTTATTTCAAATCAAAGCTGGCTAACGGCGCAGAGCGTGTTGTTGTGCATAGCGGCAAAAAACTCTACCTGTGGCACGATTACCCGTATTCGATAAATATACCGACGACTAAGGCTGTTTCCGCTCCTGAGCCCACTCAAAGCAACGAGGTGGGCGGCGTTACGCTCTACACTTACAACATCAACCTTGCTTTTAAGTGCGAGGGGATAATAAGCGTAAAATTACAATCTGGCTCGAATATTACGGGCGTTTCGTCTTTCAATAAGACTACCAAAATATTGTCGATTACGAGCTCTGAGGTGGGAGAGGGAGACATTTTAGAGGTTGAGTATTACGAGGGCATAACGACCAGCGCAGACCTGCTTTATTCGACTATGAACGAGCACAGGAGCGAGTATTTTATATTTAATAATTTGCTCTATATCATAGACGGTAAAAACTATCTCGTGTACGACGGAGAGGAGATTATGCCCGTCGTAAATTACGGCGATAAGCACCCTGTTTATGTGCCTACTACCTACATAAATATTGTGCCGTCTGGCGAAAACGCCGACGCTGGCAAGGAGCACGAACAGAGGAATATTTTAACGCCGAGATTTAAGCACACATTTGTTGCTGACGGTACCACGAAAACCTTTTATATGAACGAGAATAATCTTGATTCTGTCGTCTCTGTAAAGGTTTACGGTACGACCTTAGCCGCCTCCGCATATACGGTGGATTTGGTAAACGGCAAAATCACGCTAAATACGGCTCCTACAAAGCCTGAGGAGACGACGAGGACAGGCGGCTCAAAGTATGAGCAGGGCTACGCTGGCGTGGAAATAACAGCCTCTAAGACGCTTAAAACCATAGACGGCGTTACGGTCAATATGGACGATATTGCGGAGCTCATAACGAAATGTACGCTCTGCACGACTTATGACGGCAGGGTATTCTGTACGGGAAATCCCGACTACCATAACTATGTCTTTTTCTGCGGCAGGAATAACACGGGCTATGCTGACCCGTCGTATTTCGGTATTTTGAACTATATGCAGGACGGTGTAGGTATGTCGCCTATCACGGGTATAATGTGCGTTTCCGATACGCTGATGGTGCTCAAAAGCGATACGCAGCAGGATAGCGCAATTTATTTCCATACGGCTACGGACAGTAATATACACCTTATGCCTCGCATTTACCCGTCCGTACAGGGGCTGTCTGGGCTTGGCTGTATGGGAGCCTGTTGCAATTTCCTTGACGACCCTATATTTATTTCTCGTCTCGGCGTAGAGGGAGTAGGACAGTTAAAAATTGCCTCTGAGCGTTCCAACGAACACCGCAGCAGGTTGATTGATACAAAGCTCGTAAACACGGATTTGTCTCAGGTATGCCTTGAAGAGTGGGGCGGCTATCTCTGCGTGTTGACTGACGGTAAGATATTCCTTGCGGACAGCAGGCAACGCTATCAGGACGAAACGGGAGCTATGCAATATGAGTGGTATTACCTTGAAAACATAGGTACTTGGGATAAGCAATACAGGGAGTATAAATACGCCAGCGTATTGCCTGAGGAGCTTGTGGGAGCAAAGGTCGAATACGACGGCGCAGAGTACGAGCTTGAACTTGCAACGAGCGTGAACACGGTAAACGACGAGCCTAAAAATCTCTGCGGCGAAATCGTAAACGAGCCAGACCTCAACGGGAATACGGACATTACCGTTTATTCAAAGCCCGTAACGGTACATATCGGGGAGACGGACTACACTGTGGGCGTTTCTTATGTCATTTACACCGTAAAGGACGATTCGGGCGAGGTGGTTGAGCGACACGCTTATTTGTGCGAGACGAAAGGCAATTTTACGGGCGGCAAATTTAGAAAAGCCGTCGTACTGCGCTCTTTCAGCGATAATCTGTTTTTCGGGTGTGAAAACGGTATTGTGTGCTCGTTTAACTTTGACCTAAGAGGCGAGGACGGCGAACTGCCGACAACGACATACAGCTACGACAATAGGATTATTGTTTGCGGCTGCGCTACGGTAATGGATAATTGCGGAATACCGCATTTGACAAAGACGACGATTAAGCGTTCTACCGTAATAAAAACTAAATCTTTCAAAAACAGCTCGGCAAAAGTAAAGGTACGGACGAACAAAAAGCCTTATGTGCAGATTGCGAGAATAAACAACGCCATTTTCTCGTTTGAGGACTTGGATTTTTCCGACCTGACTTTTAACACGACAGAGCAGAGCCTGTTTGCGATAAAGGAGAAAGAGAAACAGTGGGTAGAAAAACAATACTACCTGTTTTCGGACGAATACCTTAAACCGTTTGCGCTGTTCTCAATTTCATATCGTTATCGTGTTGCAGGACGCTATAAGGGCTAAGGAGGCAGACTGTGAAAAAATTAAGCAACATCACAAACGAGCAAATAAAAGAGAGAGGTGTACAGGCATTAGCCGACAGACCTAACGCCGCCTCGCAGTACGGACAGAGTGGACTTACGGCGGCTCAATTAAAGCTCTGGTTTGACAAGCTCGCTACTTTCCTTGCAGGCAAGATTAACGAGCTGCAAAACGCTATTTCGGGAAAAGACGCAGGCGAATATATCAGGTTAAAGCTGGACGCATACGGCGTTGATAACCTCGACGCTCTGGTTACGGCGTTTCTGAACGGCAATTTTGCAAAGGATATACTCAAAGTTTATCCGTCCGTAAGTGCGACGCAGGCAGTGGCATTGCAGACGCTCTTAAACAATACGGCTCTTGCTATAAGCCAACACGCCGAAAAACTTGACGCACTCGATACAAATAAGCTCAACAAAGTAACGGCGACCAACACATACAGACGGGCGTACATCATAACGCCTGAGGGCGAGCAGAGCGTCATAATCGTGTCTGAGAGCCCTGCTGAGGGGCGTGTGCCTGTTTACACGACGAGCGGCAGGTTGAACGCCGCAGACCCCGTTGTGGACGGGCAGGCGGCGACTAAGCGTTATACGGACACTCAGGATAAAAAGCTGGCTTGCGCCATCGACGCAGAGATAGACCCGACCAACTATGTTGTAACGATAAAGCTCAAAAACAGTCTCGGTCAACAGCTTAGCCAGACGCAGTTTGACTTACCGCTTGAATCGGTGGTAGTGAGCGGCAGGTATGACGACGAAAACAAAAAGGTTGTACTGACGCTCGAAAACGACGAGGAAATTTCTTTTAGTATTGCAGACCTCATAGACGGGCTCGTGAGCTCCGCAAAGCATAACGCCGACATCGGTCAGGCTAACGAGCGCATAAACGCCACAAACGCCGACCTTAACGATTTTAAGGACTATGTGGAACAGCACAAGGTTTTCTCAGGGTCAGCGATGTACGCTGAGGAGGCGGAGGCGGCGAGAGGATATATCGGCGGCGGTAAAATCGACAGGCAATTCCGTAAGCTGTTTGCAGGCGGCGGATTAACGCTTAGCGTAACAGTGGATAGCGACTATAAGCTGACGGTTGCACTCAAAAATCAAAAAGGCGAAACGGTAAGCAGCGGTATGGTTGACCTGCCGATTGAAAGCCTTATTACAAACGCCTCATACGCAAATAAAATCCTTACGCTCGTTTTCC
The DNA here is from genome assembly GCA_910579295.1 of uncultured Christensenella sp. Taxonomy (GTDB): domain Bacteria; phylum Bacillota; class Clostridia; order Christensenellales; family Borkfalkiaceae; genus Coproplasma. The sequence goes on from CAJTTC010000001.1 coordinate 67,944, forward strand.
AGAGCGGCGAGACGCTGAATATCAATATTTCCGATATTGTAAGCGGCTTGGTGCCCGAAACGAGAAAGGTAAACGGTAAGCCTCTGACAGCGGATATAACGCTTACGGCAAGCGATGTGGACGCATACGCAAAGAGCGAGACATATACAAAGACGCAGACGGGAAATGCGATAAGCGCAGCCGTTGAGGACGCTAAAACGGTGCTTAGGTTAGAGATGGCGGAAATAGACGGCGGAGGTGGCGGCTCCGATGGCTCGACTGAGGCATTTTACGCTATGGAGGCGGAGAAAGCTCACGGCTATACTAAGGGCGGAGCTATTGACAAAAAATTTACGGAGATTTTGAGGCGTTTAAGTGCGCTTGAAAATAATTAACAGGAGGACTTTTTATGGTATCAGAAAAGAGCAAAATTTACGGCGTGGATAATGTAGGGCAGTCTGCGCCGACGCTTACGAGAACGGACAGCGCAATAGGTCGCACCGTAACCGTTGGCGCAAGCGAGATTAAGAGCGATTTTGACCGTTGCTATCCGTGGAGCGATATGCACGAGGTCGTTGACGACAGCGGAAATGTGTTTATCAGGATTCCTAAGTTTTACAGCAGAATCACTAAGAACGCAAACGGCACCTACAAACATCAGCTTTCGGGCTATCGTTACGAGGGATTTACTACGCTGTTTGTTGACGGCAAGGGCAACGAAATCGACTATGTGCTTGTCGGTAAATACGAGGCGAGCGGAACGAGCGCAAAAGCTGAGTCTAAGAGCGGTAAGACCTGCCTCGTAAATGTAACCCTGCCTCAAATGCGGACAGCTTGCAAGGCGAACGGCGAGGGCTACCAGCAGTACGATTTCCTGATTGACGCAATTATCAAGGAGCTGTTTTTAATTGAAATGGCTACCACAAATTCGCAGTCAATTATGTACGGCTATTTGAACGGAAACAGTGCGGCGGTGCAGACGGGGAGAACAGACGGGGTTAAAACCGCCTCAGGCTCCGAAATAAGCAATACGGACGGTAAGCACGCTTGCAAATACAGGGGAATTGAGAATCCGTGGGGCAATGTCTGGAAATGGTGCGACGGTATCACTTTCTCGGACGAAAAAGTTTATATCTGCCTTGACCCTACGCATTATGTCAGCGAGGACACGAATCCGCCGTATATCTATATGGGCGACAGACCGCTTGATGGAAATTGGATTAAAGGCATTGATTACTTTGATAAATTTCCTCTGCTCGGTTACATCAGCTCCGTGTCTGGGGGTAGCGATAGTACATACTACTGTGATTATAGCTGGTCGGAGGGCACGGTGCTGCTTGTCGGCGGTCGTTGGGACTATGGTCTCAATGGTGGGCTCTGGTGTTGGAGCGGTGGCGATGACGCTGGTGTCTCGGGCTCGGTCATCGGTGGTCGCCTTTGCTATAAACCTCTTTAAGAGAGGGATTGCTAAGGGGGAAACCTCCCCCTTAGCGTATATTTTACTGTAACAAAAGGGTAGTGTGTGCAGCGGTGCTGAATGTCGGCGGTAATTGGAACAATGGTCTCAATGGTGGGCTCTGGTATTGGAACGGTAACAATGGCGCTGGTAACTCGCGCTCGAACATCGGTGGTCGCATTTTAATCTTTACTTGGTCTATGGAACACGCACAATCCTTGCCTCTTGGCAAAAAACACTTCGATAAGAGGGCGGCTTAGTAGGTTAAATCTCGAAACGCCGTGAGAAGATTAAAAGGTTATGAAACGGGTAGGTTATCTATACGAAAAGATGTTAAATCTTGACCTCATAAAGCTGGCGATACATAAAGCCGCTCAGGGCAAGACTACAAAAGACTATATTGCAGTAGTCCTTAACGATATTGAAACCTACGCACAGAATATAAAGACTATGCTTGAAACGGGCGATGTGATATTGAGCCCTAACAAGCAAATCCCTCTATATGACCGCTCCTGCGAAAAGACGAGGATAATAACGGTACCAAAATTTTATCCCGACCAGATTATACATTGGGTGGTTATGCTCGTTGTGGAGCCCGTCATAACGAAAGGTATGTACCGATATTCCTGCGGTAGCGTACCGAGCAGGGGCGGTATGGAGGCAAAACGCTTTATAGAGCGTGTTATCAAGCAGGGCAAGGCTCGCTATGTCGCTAAGCTGGATATATCAAAGTTTTTTAACAATGTAAAGCCAGCAATCCTGATGTCGCTTTTCAGGCGCAAAATCAAAGACGAGAAATTTCTACGGTTGATAGAGAAAGTGTTGGAGAACGGCGGCGACTGCCTCCCGATAGGATATTACACCTCTCAATGGTTTAGCAATTTCTATTTAGAGAGATTCGACCATTTTGTGAAAGAGCAGTTAAAGGTGCAGGATTACATAAGGTTTGTTGACGATATGGTGTTATTCGGCACAAACAAACGAAAGCTCCGCAGGGCTGTTGAGGCAATGAACGAGTACCTGAAAACAAATCTCGGCTTAAAGCTGAAAGATAATTACCAGATATGGAAAATTCACAGCCGCCCGATAGACTTTGTGGGATTTCGTTTTTACAAGAACAAAACACTGCTCAGAAAGAAAATCTATTTCAGGTTATGCCGCCGCCTGAGAAATGTCAAAAAGGCGAACCACATAACCGTCAAGCAAGCTCAGGGGCTGTTATCGCTTACGGGCTGGCTAACTCACATTAACGGCTTAAAATTCTACAAGGAGCGAATTTACCCGATTGCTCCAAAGTGGAAATTAAAAAGCATAGTAAGTAAACACTCAAAAAAATTAAACGGAGGTATCAACGATGGCAAGGGTATTCAGCAAAGAAAAGTGGCTGCAATCGGCTAACAAGGACAGGGCAAAAGGTATTTTGACCCAACAGGAAATTGAGGACGCTCAGGAAATCTGGGTAAACGACCTCGACGGCAAGACCTATGAGGACATCAACGCAAATGGCGATGTATGCACCAGAGAGGATTGGTTTGTCGAAACGGGCGGCGGCGAAAACGAATAAGGAGCGCAGTATGAAAATGGAATACAAGCTCATTAAAGACTGTCTGAAAGGTTTTATTTTGACGAGGGAGCCCGAAACGGTAACAGACGAGCTGATTATATCGTTTACGGGTGCGCCTGCGTTCGCTACGGCGGTTTTTGAGAACGAGGACGGCAATTCTCTGTATAGGCTCCTGAAAGACGATACCTGCGCTATTCCTGCCGATTTTCTGAGGGGGCGTGTAAAGGTAACGGTTGCGGTGCTAAACGGCAAAGATAATGCGTCGAAATATGCCTGCGAGGGTATTTATGCTAAGCCCGTGCCGCCTGTCGGCGTTATCGTCTGTCCTGACGGTCTGGATATTGCACAGGAGCTCATATCCGCTCACAGTGAGATACAGGAGCTCAATAAGCGTCTGGCGGAGCTTAATAAGCGTTTCGATACGCTGGACGAAAAACTTGTAAAGCTACTCGATGGGTACGACTTTGAATAACAGGAGGCAAATTCTATGAGAACGAATAAATTACATATTACCATTTTGCTTGCAATATGCGTCTCGCTCAGCTTGATTGTATTATTGCTTTGCGGATTTACGACTAAGACCGCTAACGCCGAATCTGGCGACGATACGCAGGTTGTGGCAGTCTTAGCCGACAGCGGCGACGACGGGGCTGCAAAGCCCTCCGAAACGGCTCCTGAGGTGCCTGAGACTGTCTGGACGAGGATTGAGGAGTGGTTTTCTCATAACCTTGCAGAATTTCTGGGCTCAATAAATCTCGGGGCGGTTGCGGCGTGTATTGTTATGGTCGTTGTGGAGCACAAAGGGAATAAAAAAGCCGCCAAAATTACGGCGGATTCTCTCGGCGTAAATACGAACAGTAACAGCGAGGTCGTAAAGGCTGTAAACACTCTTATTAACGGGTATAACGAAACGCTGGATAAACTACACGCTATGGAGACTAAGGCGGAACAGCAGGAGCATATCAGCGCAGTGCTCGAAACCTCTACAAAGGCTATTCTTGAAATACTTGCTACGGTGTACGCAAACAACAAGAATATCCCTCAGGCGGTAAAAGACCTCGTAAATATCAAGTATGTGCAGGCTCTGAAAGCGGAGCTGCCTGCGCCTGTTGAGACGGAGGATAAAGGCGATACAGAGGAGGCGTGATTATGAAAAATAAGACGAAAGGCAACATCATTAAATGGGTGTCAATCATATTCTGTGTTGCCGCTCCTCTTGCCGCCACTTTATCTCAATTTCCTGTATGGATAGCAACGAGCGACAAAGCAACCATTTCAGGTATAGTTTGCGTCCTGTTGTTTATATCCTGCCTGCCGTTTATCCGTGTGATTAAGGAAAAGCTGAAATCCCCTGCGGCGTGGCTGGTATGGACTATTCTCGCCGTCCTCACAATACTTTTGGCAAACATCATATTTCAAATGCGGTTTGTGTGTATTGTCGGGGCGGTCTCAAACGGGATAGGAGCCCTCCTGTTTAAGTGGGCGGAGCATATATCAAATAAACCTGATAAACCTAAGGACGGAGGAAATGACGATGGCGGAGCCGATTAAGCCGATAGGCGAAAAAAAGGAAAATAAGCCCTCGATGGGTAATGTCGTCGAGGGTATGCACAACACAAAGAAAAAAATTGCAAGGGGCTTGCTCAATAATTCGGGTATATTCGTAGGCGTATTTCTCGTATTTGTTGTTGTGGTAGTGTTTACCACCGATATACAGCTCAGCTCGTTTGCGGATTGGACTAAGCTCGGTCTGGCGTTCTTTGTATTATTGTTTTGCTCGTATTCGATGTATATAAATTTTTCAGATACGGGTATGAGAGCAGGCAAGGAAAGCGACGCATACAAAAATACCCTAAACGACTACGACACGATAAAAAAGAAAATCATTACGGATAAGCAACAGGGGCGGCTACTTGAATTTTGCAGGCACTTTATTACAGAGGAATTGCAAAGCACACGCCACGCCATCATAACCGATGTAGGGCTTGATTTTAAGCTCTATAAGGAAAAATATGTAGGTATGAGTAAAAAGGCTTTGCGGCAGGTTGCAGAGCTCACGGAGCCACAGAGAAAGGCTATTATAAAAGCTAACAAGGTTAAACCTATTAAGCTCACGCCTGAAATGATTTTTAAGCGTGGCAGGGGCGCAGGACGCAGGGTGCCGCTCGGCACAAATCCGACTACGAAAAAAGGTACGGCGTTTGTTGTAAAGTTTGTCAAAATATCGGTAACGACGCTTTTAACGAGTATTATCGTTTTAGATGTCGTCGTAAACCCGTCTTGGGCGACCTTTGCGGCTTGCTGTCTAAAACTTATGCCTGTAATTCTAAACGGGTTTACGGGCTATAAGATGGGCTATGAGAATATCGTTTACGATACGGTCAATTATATGAGCGACCAGATAGACCTAATCCATCAGTTTCAGCAGTATGTGGCAGACAATCCGACAGCGGAGTGCCTTACGGCTCCTGAGAGCGTGGAGGACGCACCGCTTGAGGAAAATATTACAGCTCAGGACGAGGCTGTGTAGCAATTTTAATAAGAAAAATAGGACGGGTAAAACCGTCTTATTTTATGCACTTTTTTACTATGCAAACATTATACACTTGCTATGCACTTGCATAAGTATTGTAATGCAAACAGTATGCAAATGCAATACAAAGTAATGCAAATATAAATCTAAATCAAAAGGGAAAGATAAAGAGAAAGGTAAATATAAAGTGAATATTAAAAATTAACGAGTCTAATCAAAAAATCAAATCTAAAAATAAATTTTTAATATTCTGACTGACAGACTGACAGAATGTGCGTGCGCACACGAGGAAAAGTTGATGTTTGTTATTTTTTATTTTTTGAGGGTAAGGCGGCTTTTTAATAGTGGGGGATTGAAATTTTTTTGTTGTTGTGCTATTATATTTTTACTTTCACTCAGGAGGACGGATTTATGCGAGGTATGCGATACTCACCGAAAGAAAAAGAAAAGGCACTAAAATTGTGGCTCATAGAGGGCTACGATATTCTCTGGGTCGCTAAAAAAACTAAGTGTACGGAGCGTAGTCTGTGGCGATGGAAAGCTCAGTATGACGGCACTCTGAAAAGCCTTGAAAACGGCTCCTGCGTTCCGCATACGCCGCATTTCAACGCACACACGCAAGAGGAGCGTAAGCACATCGTCGATATTTTTACGGAGAATCCTGACATTACTTATGCGGAGGCTTTGGGTATTCTACGCCAGCGTTACGCTTACAGCAGGACTTACTACGGGCTTTATCGGTTTGTAGTCAAAAACGGTCTGCGCCCTCACGAGGAAATCAAAGAGGCATATAAACAGCAGCCTTACTTTACGCCTGAGATGTTGGGGCAGAAATGGCAGCTCGATGTCAAATATGTACCGAGAGAGTGCTATTTGGGCGAGCTGGCTTATGAGAAATTTTATCAGTACACGATAATTGACGAGGCGACAAGGGAGAGGTTTATTTATGCTTATAACGAGCACAGCGGCTGGTCAACGGTTGATTTTATCAAGAGAGCCATCGTTTACTTTGGGTATATGCCTCATACGATACAGACGGATAACGGCACAGAGTTTACCACGCCTGCAAACGCAAAAGAGGAGACAATGCACATAATGGATATTCTCCTGAATAAGCTGAGAATCCGCCATAAGCTGATTAAGCCGAGAACGCCGAGACATAACGGTAAGGTAGAACGTAGCCACCGCTCCGACCAAGAGGCTTTTTATAACCACCTGACTTTTTACACTCTGGACGAATTACAGGAAAAGATGGGGGCGTGGCTGAACAGGTACAATGACCGCCCTCACTCGCAGCTCAGGAACAAAGAGGGTAAGAGGGTCTGGTACTCTCCCCGTCAAAAGAGGGCTGAGCTTTTGGAAATCCTGAAAGAGTGCAGGGGCGAATACAGAGTAAGATTTATCAAGCCGAAAGCGGCTTAGAGAAAGCCTACAACAAATAGGCTCTTTGAAAGATAAGAGCCATTTTTTGCTGTCCTGAAAGCCGAGAAAAGGCGTTGCTATCTGTCAAAAATGGCAATAACCGCTAAAAATCCACCTCTCAGGCGGTCTTTGGGAGCCTAAAACTACCCGTGAAAAGAAATTTTTAGAAAAGTTAAGAAATTTTCTGAAAAATGCTTGACAAACATCAAGCCGTTTTATCAATTTGCTTGACTTCACGCCTGTACGTCTGTATAATTATTCTTAGTTTGGTAAGAGGGGACGCGGTTATGAAGCTAAGACAAATTTTTAATTTTGTCGAAAATAGCAAGATTACGCAAGTTATAGAGCTCGCGTTGTCCTCTTATTATTTCCCGCTCGTCACCGCCGCGGTGTTTATGCTGAGCTATTACCTCGGCTGGGAGATAGTGGCGATATGGTACACCTGCATATGCGGTACGGCGATAATGGTCTGCTGTAAAGACGTTACGCCCGTGCTGTGTCTGTTTCTGTTTCTCAATATTATGTCTTCGCGGCAACACTGTCCGGTGCACGAAGGCTCGGACTTTGTGACGGATCCGACGTATTTCGTCCGCCCCGCAATTTTGGCGCAGGAGATTATCGGCGTTGTCTTTTGGGCGGGCTCTATGATATTCCGCTTCGTCACGGGCATTTTAAGTAAGCGGTTTAAACCGAACGCCGTTTTTTGGGGGCTGGTCGCCCTGTCGGTCGCGTTAATGCTGAGCGGCATTTTCTATACGCACTACGTGGCGTTGAACTTTCTTTACGGGCTGGGACTTGCGGGAATAATTCTGTTCACCTACGTATTAATGAGCGGCAATCTGGAAATAACCGAAAAGACGTTTACTAAGGTCGCGTATTACTTTTTAATTTTATTTGCCGTCGCCTCGCTCGAACTCGTTGTGGCGTACCTGACGTACGACAACCTTATAGTTAACGGAAAGGTCATAAGGCAGTTGCTCTTCTTTGGCTGGGGCACGTACAATCAAATGGGAATGACGCTCATTCTGTCTATTCCCGCATGGTTCTATCTCTCCTGCAAGTTCAAGTACGGCGTTGTCTTTTTAATCGGCGGACTTTTCAACGTGGCTATGTGCTTTCTGAGTATGTCGCGGCAGGCAATGCTTATGTCGGGAGTAATGTTCGTAGTTTGCTGCGTGTGGGTGCTCATATACGACAGGGGCAGAAAGCGGCTGATTAATTCGGCGGTCATTGCAGGCGTAATAGCCGTGCTCGCAATACTTCTCGGCGTTTTTCACAAGGACGTCGGTCAATTCTTTTCGTCCGTAACTCACAACTTTTTTACGGGTAGCGGAAGAACGAAACTCTGGAAGCAGGGCTTGGATAACTTTTTGCGGAAACCGCTCTTCGGAATAGGCTTCTACGACCCGCTTGCGCTCCCTAACGAAGCGGGATATATGGGCGAAGGACTTGCTTACTCAACGCCGTATATGTGCCATAATACTTTTATTCAGTTGATGAGCTCTTGCGGGCTTCTGGGCTTGGTTACATACGTCGTTCACAGAGCGCAGACGATAATTTCATTTATCAACAGACCGACTAAGGACAGAGCTTTCATAATATTTACCGTGCTCTCTTTAATGCTCACGTGTCTGTTGGACAATCACATTTTCTACTTTTTCCCTACCGCCGTTTACGCCGTGCTTATCGCATATCTGTCGGTTACGGAAAAGAAGAAGGAGAGCGCAAAAGCGGCATTAATTTAAACGGAGGATACAATGGAAGAAGAGAACGGCTTGACTTTGGGCGAAATTTTCAAGGTTATTTTCAAAAGAATTTGGTGGGTAGTCGGCGCAGCTGCGCTCGGCGTGCTTTTGGTTGTGCTTGTAACTCAGCTCTGGTACAACAAGACAAAACAGTATTATTCCGTAACTTACGAAATTGTCTATCCCAACAGTCAGAGCGGAAGATATCCCAACGGCAACGAATTCCTTATTTCCGACAGCATTTCGTCTGAAACGCTTGCCGAAATAAAGGCGGGCAAGTACTCTGAGGACGTCGGGGAATTTGCCAACGTAGACGTCGAGAAAATGCTTAAAAACGACGCTATTCAGCTATCTACGAAATTGATGAAGAGGGAGGACGACAGCGTAGCTACTTCGTTTACCCTCACCGTTATGGCGCAGTATTTCAGCGGCGAGGAGCAGGCTGTCAACTTTTTGAAGACGGTTGCCTCTTACCCCGTTAACCGCGTAAACGCCATTATCGCAGAAAGACAGTATTGGCTCAATCTGACTACTTACGAAAACGCTTTGACATATACTGACAAAATCTCGGCGCTCATCGCTCAGAAAAATTATCTGTCGGGCAGCTATTCGGCTTTGAGGGAATACGACAATCAGCTTGACGTGAAGATTGCCGAGCTCAACAACCTGTTTACAAGCGAGCAACAGCAGACCCTCAACGACAGACTTAAAACTAACTTTTACGTGCTCAATACGAATGAGTACGTTTCAAACGCAGAGTACCGCAAGGCTGTTTTAAACAAGAGCATAGATGACAACGATAAAATTATTGAGGCGTTGAAGCTCGAACGCGACGAGGCTGTTAAGGCGCAGAATGCGGGGCAGTCGGCTTCGGGGTTTGCGGGCTCTGTATACGACGAAGTCGTTACCAACCCGTACGACGTGCGCATCGCCGACCTTACGGCGGCGAATACAAGCTTAAGGAATACGATTGCCGATATAGACAAGACGCTTGCCGAGATTGCAAAATATACGAAGGAGGGCACGGACGAATATACCGAAAAGAATAATTTCGACGGTATGCTTGAAAAGTACCGTGCCGAGCTCACCGCCGCTACCGAGGAGCTTGCGGAGATAACTACGAAGCTATACTTCGAAAATTCACGCATAATATTTGCGGGAAACAAGGTTGAAAGGCTCGGCGGAATAGGCGCGATACTTTCGGCTGTGGTCGGCTTGCTTGTCGGCGCGATACTTTCGGCAATAGTCGTATGCATAATAGACCTGCCCAAGTACAGGCGCGCGAAGCTTGCCGCACAGGGCGCGACAGCCGAAGTTGCGGGCAACGTTTCGGAGAGCGCAGACGGAGATAATAATATCGCCCCCGAGGTTACCGACGGCGAAGATAAAGCCTGAAAAAATCAATATCAAATTATAAAGTAATTATTAAAAGACGCCCGCGAACGCGGGCGTTTCATTTTTTATCTTATAGGAAGTATATTTCTGACGTAAACGGCTTGCAATATACGGCGCAATAATATAGAATAATGGCAGAGGTGTAAATGAAAAAGTTGGATTTTTCGGTTAAAAACATAATCTTTTTAGCTTTCATCGCAATCGAGGCGATAATATATATAACGTTTAATATATTGTCCGCGACGCTTCCGGGCGACCCTATCTATCTAAAATATGCGGGCGTGTTGCTCTGCCTTGCCGTAGCCGCTTCGATGATATGGTTTTACAGGGATAAGGACGCTGTTATTTTAACTTGCGCCCTCGTGTTTACGGCAATATCCGACCTGTTCATATTGGTGTTGGACGATTATTATCAGATAGGGCTTGTAACGTTTATAGCTACTCAGACGGTGTATCTTTACAGACTGTACAGAGACAGAATGGACAAGATAAAGATTACCGTATTGATCCGCGTGTTGCTTATGGCGCTTATGCTCGCCGTAGTAGACGTAATTATGGCGGACAACGGCGGACTTAATTTTATGCTTGCCGAAGTGTGCGTCTATATAGTTATGCTTGCAGGCAACGTGGTAGACGCGTTTATCCTTTGCGGGCGCGGGTTTAAAAATATACTCTTTGCCGTAGGATTACTGCTCTTTCTCTGCTGCGATATATGCGTGGGGCTCGACAACGCGGTGGGAATAATCGGGTTGAACCTCGGCGCGGCGGGCAGACCCATTCAGTTTTTAATCTGGGTGTTTTATATGCCCTCTCAGGTACTCATAACGTTATCAGTCAGTCGCGGCGGAATTTGCGGCGCGGGGAAGAAAGATGAAGAATTACAGGGGTAAAAAAGCTGTTGATATAACTCTTACGGTTGTCTTTGCCGTTGTTCTGACCTTGTTCATTTTGACCTTTGCAATCGGCTTGCCTATCTATTGCAGATTTTTCTATTACATTCAGATTAAAACTCTGAAAATGGAGGAGGCAACGGGTTGGTCGTATCAGACGATAAAGGCGGCTTACGACGACGTTCTGGACTATCTTCTGCTTGCCAATCACCCTTTCGGCACGGGCGAGCTGAAATGGACGGAATCGGAAGCGGCTCATTTTGCCGACTGCAAGGCGCTGTTTACGCTCAATACCTGCGTGCTTGTAATAAGCGGCGTGATTTCGCTCACCCTCATTCTTTTAAACAGATTTAAAGTTATCGAACTGCGTATGATAAAGGGACACCGCGTATACCTCATATCCGCCGTAGTGTCGCTTGCTCTGCCGCTTGTGATAGGTTGTCTTGCGGCAATCGACTTCGACAGGGCGTTCGTCGTCTTTCACAGTATATTCTTCCCCGGCAAGACGAATTGGACGTTTGACCCGAGAACGGAGGAAATTATAAACGTAATGCCCGAAGAATTTTTTATGAACTGTGCGATAATCATAGGCGTGGGGCTGATAGCCTTTTCCGCCGCGCTTATCGCCGCCGATTTGATTCTTTGGCGGAAGTCTGAAAAGAACGCGCAAAAAGGCAATTAATACCGCCCTATATTTAGGGTTTACGGGTTGATTTACCGACGTTAAAGTGATATAATGAACGTGCGATTTGTAATAGCGTGTGCAAAACCGCGCCTTTAATCGCGCCGATGTAAGCAAAAGAAATCGATGGAAAAGGAGATTTTATGAAGGAACAGAGTGTAGTAACCGATTTAAGGAGACAGGTGTTTGCCGAGGTTGCGCGCGTTGCGTACGAGAGCAACGACGTGGCGGGCGATATAGAGGCTATTCCCTATAAGATAACGCCCGACGAAGTGCCCAAGTACAGGGAGAGCGTTTACCGCGAAAGGCAGATTGTCGCCGAGCGCGTGCGCCTTGCAATGGGGCTCTCTCTTCGCCCCGCAAACAAGCCTGTACATATAACAGAGGGTATCGGCAGCAGTAATATTTCGGATAAGTATTACGAGCCGCCTTTGATGCAGGTAATACCCTCCGCGTGCGATAAGTGCCCCGACAACGTTTACGAGGTGTCGGATATGTGTCGCAACTGCGTGGCTCACTCGTGCATTAAAAACTGCCCCAAGGGAGCTATATCAATCGTCAACGGCAGGTCGTTCATAGACCAAAGCAAATGTATTAAGTGCGGCAGATGTAAAAACGCCTGCCCCTACGACGCAATCAGCCACAAGGTTCGTCCCTGTGCGTCGGCGTGCGGGATAAAGGCTATCTCCTCCGACGAGTACGGCAGAGCGCATATCGACAACGGTAAGTGCGTTGCCTGCGGACAGTGTATGTCGGCGTGCCCGTTCGGCGCTATTGCCGATAAATCGCAGATATTCCAGCTCATTCAGTCCATAAAGAAGGGCGACAAAATTATCGCCGCCGTTGCGCCCGCTATTGCAGGGCAGTACGGTGCAAAGACGACTTTGGGCAAAATAAAAACCGCTCTGTTAAAGCTCGGGTTTGCCGACCTGTACGAGGTTGCCGAGGGAGCGGATCTGGGCTGCATAGCCGAAGCCAACCACTATGTGAACGAGGTTGCGACGGGTAAGCTCCCCTTCCTTCTGACAAGCTGTTGTCCCGCGTGGGCGGTGCTTGCAAAAACGCAGTTTCCCGACTTTGTAGAGGAAGTTTCGCAGGAGCTCACGCCAATGGTTGCAACGGCGAGAAAGATTAAGGAGCTCGACCCCGAAGCGAGGGTTGTGTTTATTGGTCCTTGCGCGGCTAAAAAGTTGGAGGCTTCGAGAAGATCGCTGAGAAGTTACGTTGATTTCGTTTTGACTTTCGAGGAGCTTGCGGGTATGTTCGTCGCAAAGGACATAAACGTTGCGGAGCTCGAAGAGAGCCCGCTACGTCAGACTCACTGCACGGGCGCGGGCAGAGGTTACGCAGTTTCAGGCGGCGTTGCCGCGGCAATCGAGCGCACGATAAAGGAATATTTTCCCGAAACGGAAGTCAACATTTACCATGCGGAGGGGCTTGCCGACTGCAAGAAGATTTTGACGCTTGCAAAGGCGGGCAAAATCAAGGGTTGCCTTATAGAGGGTATGGGCTGTCCCGGCGGCTGCGTTGCGGGCGTAGGCACTATCGTTCCGCCCGAAAAGGCTAAAATTTTTGTCGAGCAGTTCGCTAAAAACAGTTCGAGCCAAGTTCCCGAAGCGGAATGGTTGGAGTACGCCGAACGCCTCACCAAAATGAAGTGATATTATTTAATTAAATGAAGTAATATTATTTAATAAATAGAATTAAAAATATTCTGTCCGCATATTGTTGTGCGGGCAGTTTGCTTTTTAACTTGCCATTTTTGTTTGTGTATGATAGAATAGATTTAATACAGGTTGAGGAAAGTAAAATGAAGTTTATCGAGCTTACCGTACACACAACTTCCGAGGGCAGCGAGCTTATCGCCGACGTGATGTGGCGCTACACGAACTACGGCGTAGCCATATCCGACGTAAAGGACGTCATTGCGCTCCAACGCGACAAGTCGGCGTATTGGGACTATATGGATGACTGCCTGACTGCAAATACGAGCGGCGACGTGCTCGTCAAGGCGTTTATCGCGGTTGCCGACGCGCCTTCCGTTCTGCCGAAGATAAGGGCCGACATTGAAGAGATTGAAAAAAACTGCGCGGGCGCGTTGCCTCTGGGCACTCTCGAAGCCACTAACCGCGAGATTGAGGGCGACGATTGGATAGAGATATGGCGCACGCATTTCCGCCCCATTCACCTCGGCAGAATAGTTGTCGTGCCCGAATGGATAGCTTATGATAAAGGGGACGGCGAGGAGATAGTAAAGCTCGACAACAATATGGCTTTCGGCACGGGCGAGCACGAAACTACGTCTATGTGCGTAGAGCTCTTACAGGAATATATAACTCCCGACAGCGTGTGTATAGACGTCGGATGCGGAAGCGGTATTCTGGGGATATCGGCGGTTAAGCTGGGCGCAAAGCTCGCCTATCTTACGGATATCGACGCCGTAGCCGTGGAGAGCGCCAACCACAACGCACAGTTAAACGGCGTGTCGGATAAAACGGTTATAGCGCGCTCTAACCTTTTGGACGACAGCAGTCTGAAAGGGGATATTATGCTCGCCAACATAACTGCGGATATCCTTGAAAATCTTGCGCCGTCCATTCCCAAAAATTTAAAGGCGGGCGGCACGCTCATTTTAAGCGGCATCATAGACGGCAAGCTTGACCGCGTGGTGGAAGTGTACTCCGCGCAGGGGCTTACTCTTGTTAAAAAAGTCAAAAAGGGGGAGTGGAACGCGCTTGCGTTTAAGGGTTAATGTCAGCTCCCAAAAGATTTTTCTGTAATACAATAGACTACCCCGACGTTACGGAAGCAACGCTTGACGGCGAAGAGTTCGTTCACGCAAAGACCGTGCTCCGCATAACCGAGGGTACGGAAATAACTCTTCTCGACAACGGCGGTAACGAGTACACGGCAATAGTTACAAAGCTCGAAAAACACCGTTTGTCGGCACATATTACGGGGGTAAATCGCGGGGAGCGCGAAATGTCGACGCCCGTCTATCTGCTTGTCGGCGCGTTAAAGGGCGACAAAACAGAGCTTGTAGTGCAAAAGGCGACGGAGCTCGGCGCGTCGAAAATCGGCGTGTTTTCTTCCCGTTACTGTTCGGCTTATATGAACGGCAACAAGCTCGAAAGGCTTAACAAGGTCGCGCGGGAGGCGGCAAAGCAGTGTTATCGTTCCGTCGCTCCCGAAGTCGTATATTTTGAGAATTTGAATTCCGCTCTCGCTTCGGCGGAGGGGTACGCAAACAAGCTGTTTTTCTGCGAATTTGCCGAGAGCAGCGAGACTGATTTTAAGCGTATAAGCGGCTCTACGGCGTTGGTCGTCGGCAGTGAGGGCGGCTTTGCGGACGAGGAGTATGCGGCGGCAAAAGACGAATACGGCTTCAAGGGTATGAGTCTGGGCAAGCGCATACTTCGTGCGGAAACGGCGGCGGTTGCCGTATGCGCGCTCGCGGCGTTTAATTTGGGTGAGTTGGAATGAGAGCGGTCGTATTCACTCTTGGCTGTAAGGTAAACGAGGTGGAGAGCGCGGCGATAATGTCGGAGCTCGAAAACCGCGGCTGGGATGTTTCGGAAGAGCTTTCTCCCGCGGATATATATGTGTTAAACACCTGCGCGGTTACGAGAGAGGCGGAAAAAAAGAGCCGTCAGCTAATCGCGCGCGTAAAGAAATTCAATCCCGACGCCCTGATATACGTGTGCGGTTGCGCTTCTCAGAAAAACGCCGTACAGTTCGAAAATAAGGACGGCGTGCGGTATGTGTGCGGGGCAAACTCCAAACAGCGCATAGTAACCGCCGTTTGCGCCGATTTCGGCGGAGTAGAGTGCGAGCGGCTCGGCTATCCGAAGCAGGTCAAAACGCGGGCGTTTATCAAAATCGGCGACGGCTGTAACAACTTCTGTTCGTACTGCGTAATTCCCTATCTGCGCGGTCGCGTCACCTCGCGCTCGGTAGAGGATATCGTCAACGAGGTTAAGGCGTGCGCCGCTCCCGAAATCGTGCTTACGGGCATAAATATTTCTGCGTACGACGTCGACGGCGGCGGCTTGAAGGGGCTGATAGAAGCGCTTGCGTTCACCGATAAGAGAGTGCGCCTCGGCTCCATAGAATGCAACGTGATAGACGACGGGCTTTTGGACGCGCTCGGCAGGTTGACGGACTTTGCTCCGCAATTTCACCTGTCGTTACAGAGCGGTTCTGACGTCGTTTTGCGCGCAATGAACAGACGGTACACGCGCGCGCAGTATCTCGAAAAGTGCGGGCTTATCCGTAAGCGTTTTCCCGACGCGGCGATAACCACCGATATAATCGCGGGATTTTGCGGAGAGAGCGATGAGGACTTTGAAGATAGCCTTTCCATAATAGAGGAGGCTGGACTTGCACGCGTGCACGCATTTGCGTTTTCACCGAGAGAGGGTACGGCGGCGTTCGGAATGAAAGACCTGCCCGCGGACGTAAAATCGGAGCGGCTTCACCGGCTTATAGAGCTTGGGAAAGCCGCCGAGGAAAAATTTATAAAGGCGCGATTGGGGCGGGAATATGCCTTAATCACCGAAGAATTTAACGGCGGATACACCTGCGGCTATACGGGTAATTACATACGCGTTTTCGTCGCGGGCGAGCATAAGGGTAGAATAAACGTTAGGCTCAAAAAAATTTTCCGCGACGGCGCATTGGCTGAAATAGCCGACTGATTAAAAGGGCAAGAAAGGAGTTGTATGGATTTGACAGAGGGTGACGACAATCACAAAACAAAGGCGCGCAACGTTGTAACCGAATTTTTCAGACAGACGTTCCGCAGTCATACGGGCGACGAATATTCCGAGCTTTTAACCCGCGGAATGCGCGGCGACGGCGGCGTAAACAAAAAGTATCCGTGGGCGTATATCAGACTGTTCGCTTTAATCGTCATACTGTTTGCAATATATCTGCTGATAGTGCGTTTTACCTCTAACGAGCTGTTAACGCCTACGATAATGACGCTCGGTTCAATAAGCGTGAGTTTGTCGTTCCTCATCTTTCTGTACGAGCTGTATCCAAAAAAAGATTTAAGCATTATGCTGGTCTGTCTTGCTATGTTGATAGGCGGCGCGCTGTCGACTATTATTACGCAAGTGCTTTTCAACGTCTTCACTACCGACAGCAAATGGTTATTTTCGGTGTTCGTAGGCTTTTTCGAGGAGCTTCCAAAAGCGATATCCACCATTCTGATATTGGTCGTCACGCGTAAAAATTCGCCGCTTGCGGGCTTTATTATCGGCGCGGCGGTCGGTTGCGGCTTTTCTATTGTCGAGGATATGGGTTACATATTCGTAATGTCCAACGAAATGCCCGTTATGAACCTTACGACCATAATAGAGGTTGCCGTAGGCAGAGGCGCGACGGCGCTGTGCACTCACATTTTGTGGACGGCGGCTATAGGTTGGGCATACTGCCATTTCTCCCGTCATCTCGCCAACGTGGCGTTCTATCTGATTACGTTGCTTTCCTGCGGGTTGCATATCTGTTGGGATTTGCCGCTTGACTCGCTCCCCCTTGCGTTCATTTATGTGGCTTGCGGCGTGATTGCTTGCGTGGAGTGTCTGCTCATACTGCATTTCGAAAGGCGCAAGGTATTCAACGAGAACCCGTTGCCGAACGTCGGGCTGTATGTTAACGAAAACGCCGTCAATCAACTTGCGAAGCAGGATAATTTAAAGGAGCGGTCTCTGGATAAGAGCAATCCGAAATATTGGCGACATTGGGGGCTGTTTTCCGTGGCGCTCGGCACGTTTTTGATGGCGGTGATTTCTATTATTTACTGCTCTATCCCTTTCCGCGAAACGTACGGAACGGAAACGTTTTATTCCCCCGAGAGCTTCGTTGATTATATGCAGAACGGTCTGGATTTCGACGTGGAGGAGTATAGGGCGTACAACGCTCACGATACGGCTAACGACGTGCCCGAAACGGTGGGCAACAGGCTGACGAGGGTTACTCAGCGGGTGACGGACAAAAACAACGAAAATATAGTCTACAACTATAAATATACCGTAAGTCACGACGATTTCAGCAACAGAGATTATTTCTTTCTGTATTCCACGACGGTGACAACGACTAACGAGTTGGGTATAAGTGTGGAGTATGAGCGCGAGGACGTGTATAACGACGGCTTAAAGTACGCTTCGTTCTTCCGCTTGAATAACAGCGTTACGGGTTTTAACTTCACTTCAAACGGCAATATTACGGTGTTTATTTACAACCCCGCGTTTGTGCGCGATTTGTCCGATTGGAAATACACCTCGCTGTTCATAACGTTTGCGTCAATATTCGGAGCGTCGCTTGTGTGCTACGTTTCGCTGTCAATAAAAAGTTGGAGGGTTAAAAAATTATGCTCGATGGAAAATGCGTCTTCTGTAAAATAATCAAGGGTGAAATTCCCGCGGGGATAGTGTACGAGGACGATAAAATGTGCGTTTTTAAGGACTTAGAGCCGAAGGCAAAAGTGCATTTGCTGGCTGTTCCCAAAACTCACTTCAAACTGCTTGCCGAGATGGGGGAGGAGGAGAAAAACATTCTCGCCTATATGCTCGGTAAAATTCCCGCAATCGCCGCGGAAAACGGTTGCGGCAACGGCTATCGCCTTATTATTAATCAGGGCGACGACGCGGGACAGACCGTGTTCCATTTGCATATACACATTCTCGGCGGCGAACAGCTCGGCGATTTGTGACAGATTATTGTTTATATCGCTTCGCCGCCGACGCGGAGCTTACGATTTTTTAAATTATAATGCGCTCACCCGAAGAAAAAGGGTGAGCGTTTTTTCGTTGTTTGAGGCATATGTAGGGGGCAATCGCATTTTTCAGTCCTGAGCTATCGCAAGAGCGGCGGCTTTTACGCGTTCGCATAAATCGGCGGGAGCAAGCACTTTAACCTTTCCGCCGTAGCCCAGAATTTTATCTACAAGCGTTTCGTCGTCGGGCAGCGATACGGTTGCGACCAACGCGTTGCCGCGCGGTTCAACGTTGTCTACGCCGAGCAATTCCTCAACGACCGACAGCGCGTCCTTGCGTATTTCAAGGGTAACGGGCACAAGCTGTTCGGAGGAGTATTCGAAGTTCAGCGGTATTTCGTCCTTTTTTATTTCCTGCTTTACAAACGTCCGCCCCGTCAGCCGCGCGCCCTTTATGCGCCCTATCTTAAACGTTCTGAAATCCTGCCGCGTATGGCAGAAGGCGTAAATGTACCAGACGCTTTGCTTGAATATGAGCACGTGCGGGTCGATTATACGTCTGCTGTGCTCGCCCTCGCGCGAGATATAGTCTATCTCCAAACACATACTCTCGCGTACAGCCTGCTCGCAAACCTTCATTTTCTGCGGAAACTTGCCGAGATCCGCCCACGAGCCGCCGTCTATAATTATGTTGCCGCTTACGGTAAGCTCGCGCCTGTCGGCTTTCTGTTGCTGTTTGAGCTTTTCAAGCGCGGATAAAACGTCCTCGTCTTCCATAGTCGACAGCATAGCCGTGAGCGCGTTTGTCACCGCCGCGTATTCGCCGCGCGTAAAAAAGCCCGAGGGCAGTTTAAACGTGTCGGCAATAAAAATCCCGCCGTATCTGCCCCGCACGACGTCAATAGGCACGCCCGAAACGTTGAGCTCTTCAACGTAGCGGTAAACGCTCCGCACCGAAATTTCAAAGCGCTCCGCCATTTCGCTTGCCGTCACCTTTCTGCGTGAAGTCAGAAGCATCAGCATTTTAATCATAATTTGGTATTTCATTTGAAGCTCCGCAATAAAATATTTAGAAAAAGTTAAAAATATTTTATCATATATGACAATATGTGTCAACTATAAGCGGTAAAATAAGTATGTAAAAAATAAATGAGGTGACAGGAATGACGGTGTTGAATTATATGGCGGAGATAAAGAACAGGCTGAGTGAAAAGCACTCGGGCGAAACCTATCTGTTCGGTGAGGGCTTTGACGGCGTGCCCGTAACGACGCGTACGGCGTGCGAAATTATAGAGGAGATGAGCAATTTGCAGGGGCTCAACAAAGGTAAGCGGCTTGCCGCGAGAAGGCGTGCAAAGCAAGCGGCGTACGCTTATTAATTTGAATAAAAATATGGCGGGGCGGAAATTTCCGCCCCGCTGTAAGTTTATTTGCTGACGCTTTTTTCAATCAGCGCGATTATTCCGTACATACCGCCGGCAAGCGCGCAAAGAATGATAGTGGCAGTCATAACCAAGTCTAATTTAAACACCTGCCCGCCGTAGACTATCAGATAGCCGAGACCGGCTTTGGATACGATATATTCGCCCATAATCGACCCTATCCACGCAAGTCCCACCGCAACTTTAAGCGTGTTGATAAGCGTGGGAAACGAGGCGGGTATAATCAGCTTTGCCAGAATAGTTCTCTTGTTTGCGCCCATAGCCTGCATAAGCGTAAGCATAGTTTTATCGACGGAGATGAAGCCCGCCAGCGTGTTCATAATACACACGATAACGGCTACGAGCACCGTCATAAAAACTATAGCCGAATATCCCGTGCCTATCCAGATTATTATAAGCGGACCGAGCGCTATTTTAGGCAGAGCGTTTAAAACGACTATATACGGTTCAAAAACCTTGCGCACGCTGTCGCTCAGGTACAGCGCAACGGCAATCGCATAGCCCAACACTACGGCAATAACAAAGCCTATCATAGTTTCGGCAAGCGTTATGCCTATGTGGTAGAACAGACTGCCGTTGGAGTACAAATCGCCTATCGTGCGCAGTATGCGCGAGGGAGAGCTGGTTATAAAGGGGTCTATTATGTTAAACTGTGCAAATAGCTCCCATATAGTCAGCAGTACGGCAAGAATGCCCACCCGCGCGCAGTTGATAAGTATACTTTTATTCCGTCGCTTTTTTAAATAAAGGACGTGTTCCTTCGAATAGTTGGCGTTTTTCATAAGTGAAAATCTCCGTTGTGATATGCGGGCTACAAGCCGAGCTCGGAGCGCAATATTTCAAACGTTTCGGCAAATTTCGAACATTCGCGCCTGCCCTTCGGACTGTTGCCGCCAAAGTCTATAATGTGTTCGGCTACTACGGTTGCGGGGCGCGCGGAGAGCACTATAACCTTATCCGACAGCGCAATCGCCTCCGACATATCGTGCGTGACGAGTACAGCCGTCTTTTGCTCGCTCTTAATAATGCCCTGAACGTCGTCGCATACTTTAAGCCGCGTCTGATAGTCGAGTGCGGAGAACGGTTCGTCTAAAAGCAGAATATCGGGTTGCGCGGCAAGCGTGCGAATGAGCGCGACTCTCTGCCGCATACCTCCCGAAAGCTCGTGGGGCTTTTTCTTCAAAAAGTCTTTCAGCCCGTACTTTTCCGCAAGGCGCAGAGCGTTTTCCCGCATTTCGGGAGTGTTGCGCTTCTTGACCTCCAACGGCAGAAAAATATTCGCTTCTACCGTGCGCCACGGGAAGAGCGCGTCGCGTTGCAGCATATAGCCGAACTCCGCGTTTTCCCGCACTATTTCGCCGTACGAGGGGGACAGCAAGCCTGCCGTCAGCGACAGAATTGTCGTCTTGCCGCAACCCGACGGACCTATAACCGATACGAACTGTCCGCGCTCTACACCGAACGACATATGCTCTATGGCGTTTGTTTCGCCGCTCTTCGTATGGTAAGTGTAGCCTACGTCGTTAAAGGAAAGTATCATTTGTAAATTTCTTGATAAACGCTGTGCGCCCTTTCGGTGAGTACGATATCGGTGAACGCTACGCGCTTTTCAAGCTCGCCCGCATTCTGTATTATGTCCTGCAAGCGGTTGAACGAGCTCTCTTTCATTGCCATATCCTTGACCCACGTATCAATCGCCTTATAGTTTTTCAGCGAGGTCGCAACGCTCTCCTTGCTTGTGGCGTCGAAGTATTTGGCAATCAGCGCGGCAACGTCGTTCACGTCGTTTTCGTAGATATACTTTGTTGCCTTTGTTATCGAGCGGAGCAACGCGTCGACCTTTGCGCTCTCATTATCTATAAAGCTTGTTTTAGCCATAAAGCAGGTGTAGGGGACTTCGCCGCCCGCAGGTCCTACGGGTGCTACTATATAGCCCTTGCCCGCATTCTGATATTCGGACGCCGACGGCTCGAACATAGTGACGTAATCGCCCACGCCGCCCTCGAAAGCCGCCGTCATAGAGTCGAACTGTACGTTGGTTATAAAGTTGGCGTTAACGTTCTGCTCTTTGCAGATGTATTGAAACGTCATAAGGGGCACGCCGCCCTTTCTGCCCGCAAGCACGTCTTTCCCTTCGAGGTTGCTCCACTTGAAATCGGGCTCGGCTTTTCTGCCCACGAGGAAGCTGCCGTCGCAGTTCGTCATCTGCCCGAAGACCATGGGCGCGTCGGTACTGCCGCCGAGATGGGTATAGATAACCGCCTCGGGACCGCAGAAGCCCACGTCCGCCGAGCCCGAAAGCACCGCCGCCATAGTCTTATCTGCGCCGCCGCCGTTTGTCAGCTCGATTTCATAGCCCTCGTCGGCAAAGTAACCGAGCGCGTCGGCTAAGTACAGGGGCGCGTAGAATACCGAGTGGGTAACTTCGTTAATTCTGATAACTTTGTCGTCCTTTTTACAGGAAGCGAGTGCGAACGGCAGACCTATCGCCATTACCGCCGCACAGAGTAAACTGATAAATTTCTTTTTCATTATTTGTCCTCAAAAAATTTGATAATACATTCTATGCCGCCGTGCTTACGATTGACAATTGTAACTGTTTTGTTTTATAATGATATAGTATATATAGCAAAGAGAGACAGGTGAATTTTTATGGAAAAAACTTACAATCCAAAGGAATTTGAGGACAGGCTTTACAGGGATTGGGAAGAGCACGGCTATTTCAGAGCCGAGCGCGACGACGACAAAGTACCCTTTACGGTTATGATGCCGCCCCCCAACGTGACGGGGCAGCTGCATATGGGGCACGCCGTCGACGAAACAATGCAGGACACTATTATACGTTTTAAGCGTATGCAGGGCTATTGCGCCCTCTGGCTGCCCGGTACGGACCACTCCGCAATCGCAACCGAAGTCAAGGTGGTGGAATCTCTTGCTAAGCAGGGAATAAAAAAGGAAGATTTATCCCGTGAGGAGTTTCTCGGTTATTGCTGGGATTGGAAGAACAAGTACGGCGAAAGAATAATCACTCAGCTTAAAAAACTCGGCTCTTCCTGCGATTGGTCGCGCCTTGCCTTTACTATGGACGAAAAGTGCTCGAAGGCGGTCAGGGAGGTCTTTGTCAACCTCTACGACAAGGGGCTGATTTACCGCGGTTCGCGCATAATAAATTGGTGCCCGTGCTGTAAGACGGCAATCTCCGACGCGGAAGTTGAGTACGTCGAGGAAAATTCTTCGCTCTGGCACATAAAATATTTTATAGAGGGCTCGGATACGGAGGGGCTCGTCGTCGCGACGACCCGTCCCGAAACGATGTTCGGCGATACCGCCGTTGCCGTAAATCCCAACGACGGGCGCTATAAAAAGTATATCGGCAAAAACGTCGTTCTGCCCATTATCAACAAGCCCATACCCGTAGTCGGCGACGAACACGCCGATATGACTTTCGGCACTGGTTGCGTTAAAATTACTCCCGCCCACGACCCCAACGACTTCGAGGTGGGATTGCGCCACAATCTGGAAAGCGTATGCGTTATGAACGGCGACGGTACTATGAACGCGCTTGCGGGCAAGTACGAGGGTATGGACAGGTACGACTGCCGCAAGGCGGTTGTCGGGGAGTTGAAAGCTCTCGGCAATCTTGTCGAAATCAAGCCGCACACGCACAACGTCGGGCATTGCTATCGCTGTCACACCTCGGTAGAGCCGCGCGTTTCAAAGCAGTGGTTCGTAAAGATGCAACCGCTCGCACGCCCCGCAATCAACGCCGTAAACGACAAAAAGACTACGTTCGTTCCCGAAAGGTTTGCAAAGACTTACTACAATTGGATGGAAAACGTCAAGGATTGGTGTATTTCCCGTCAGCTTTGGTGGGGACACCGCATACCCGTATGGTACTGCAAGGACTGCGGCGCGGAGATTTGTCAGAAATCCGACCCCGTAGTTTGCCCCGAGTGCGGCGGTAAAAATATCGTGCAGGACGAGGACGTTCTGGATACCTGGTTCTCCTCGGCGCTGTGGCCGTTCTCCACGCTCGGCTTTCCCGACGATACCTCCGATCTGGAATATTTCTATCCCACCGACGTGCTTGTTACAGGCTATGACATAATATTCTTCTGGGTTGCCAGAATGATTTTTTCGGGGTTGGAGCATATGCGCAAAGTGCCCTTCCGCGACGTCCTCATTCACGGGCTTGTCCGCGACGAGCAGGGCAGAAAGATGTCGAAGTCTCTCGGCAACGGCGTCGACCCGTTGGTTGTAATCGATAAGTACGGCGCGGACAGCCTGAGGTTTTCGCTTCTTCAAGGCGTTGCCCCCGGTAACGATATGCGCTATTCCGACGCAAAGGTAGAGGCGTGCCGTAACTTTATGAACAAAATCTGGAACGCCAGCCGCTACGTCATTATGAACTGCGACGGGCGCAACGTAAAGCCCGTTACGGAAGTCAAACTGACGCCCGCCGACAAGTGGATAATATCCCGCTTACAGGCGACTATACGCGACGTAACTCTGTCGCTGAACAAGTTCGAGTTGGGCATTGCCTGTCAGATATTATACGACTTTATGTGGTCGGATTTCTGCGATTGGTATATAGAGCTGACAAAGGCGGCTCTTCACTCCGACGACGCGGATAAAAAGGACAACGCCGTGTCGGTATTGATTTTCGTATTGGAGAACACGTTGAAGCTGATGCACCCGTTCGTGCCCTTCATAACCGACGAAATTTACCGTTCGTTGCCGCATACTAAGGGGTCAATTATGGTTGCCGACTATCCCCGCTACAACTCCAAGCTTGCCTATAAAAAGGAAGCGGCGGCTTTCGGCGGCGTAATGGAAATTATAAAGGCTATAAGGGAAGTAAAGGTCGAAACGGGTTGCGCGCCCTCCAAAAAGGTCAACGTTTATTTAGTTACCGACGCGAAGAGGTTGGTTTCAGCCAACGCCGACTGCATTGCAAAGCTCGCGGGTTGCGAAACGGTTAAGACGGTTGCGTCCAAAGAGGAAGCGGGGGAAAAGTGCGTCGCTAAGGTGACGGGCGCAGGTACGCTCTATATCCCTTTGGGCGAGCTTGTCGACGCGGATAAGGAACGCGAGAGGCTCAACGGCGAGCTCGATAAGGTAATGCAGGAAATAAGGCGAGCCGACAGCAAGCTCAACAATCAGGGCTTTATTGCAAAAGCGCCCAAAAAGCTTGTGGAAGCCGAGCGCGAAAAATTGGAAAAATTCAGGGAAATGCGTGAAAAAATTCTCGACCAACTGAATAATCTGTAATCGGAAGCGGCGAATGACGAAAGCTTCGTTATTGACGGCGTGATTGATAATTGAGGAATAATTATGGCGAATAAGAGGAGTGGCAGTACGCGTTCAAGGGCGCAAAGAGAAGCGGTTAAGTACGCAAAATCGCACAAAAAGGGCGTTGCGATTTTTGTGTGTACGGTAATAGTAATTTTGCTTGCGGCGGCGCTCGTAATATATTTCTGTTTTCCCGATCTGTGGAAGAGAGCTATGGACGAATACGCCGAATACACTAAGCTGTATTATGGCGACAGCAGTGACGACGACCCCGCGGGAACGGACGGCAAGAAGTCCGACCCCGTGCCCTCGGGCGAGCTCGCAAGCATAACGACGGCGGATTTTTCCATTCATTTTTTGGAGCTTGGCAATAAGTATGCGGGCGACTGCACTCTTATAAAATGCGGGGATACGGAAGTGCTCATAGACACGGGCTCGCGCACAAACAGCGCGGCGACTATAAGCGCGTACATAGATCAATACGTGACGGGTACGCTCGATTACGTAATTGCAACTCACGCTCATCAGGACCATATAGCCGGTTTTGTCGGCAAGGGTTCGGGCAACAATAAAGACGGCGTTCTGTATCAATACGATATCGGCACTATAATTCAGTTTTCGGAGCATAACTCGACAAGCGGCATTTATAATTCGTACGTAAGCGCGGTCGATTATGCCGAGAGCAAAGGCGCAAACGTTTACACCGCGCTGGAATGCTGGAACGGCGGCGACGCTACCGATGGCGCAAGGAAATCGTTTGATATAAGCTCCTCGCAGGACGGTTCGCTCACTCTCAACGTTCTATATAATTATTATTATGAACACGAAACGGCGGACGAAAACGACTATTCCGTGTGCGTTCTGCTCACGCATACAGCCGCAGACAACACACAATCGCACTATCTGTTCACGGGCGATTTGGAGGGCAAAGGCGAAGAGTATCTCGTGCAATACAACAATTTGCCCAAGGTAGAGCTGTTCAAGGGCGGGCATCACGGCAGTAAAACGAGCTCCACCGATAAGCTGTTGAAGATAATACAGCCAAAAAACGTAGCCGTTTGCTGTTGCGCGGGCTCGACCGAGTACACGACCAATCACGACAACACGTTCCCGACGCAGGCGTTTATCGACAGAATTTCGCAATATACAGAAAACGTTTACGTAACCTCGCTCTGTATTGATTACAAGGCGGGTACGTTCAGTTCAATGAACGGCAACATCGTGTTCTATATGGACGGCGGAAAGCTCAATCTCTGGTGCTCCAACGGTAACACTCGCCTTAAAGATACGCAGTGGTTTAAGGATAACCGCACGGGTTGGACGGTCGGATAATAACGGTTTGAATTTATAAACGGTCGGATAAATTATGGACGGTCGGATAAATTTAGAAATGATTGGTTAAATTCAAAAAACGGACAAAAAATTCAATAATTGCAAACTTACAGCCGCCCGCGTCCGCGGGCGGCTGTAAGTTGTATAAAGGGTATTGGGCGTTTTTTATGAGGAAGCCGATTTAGTCGGTACTTGCGTTTATTAAAAATAGCTTGCGCGAAAAGTTCGCGCAAGCTATTGATTTTAAATTAAATTAATCTTCTTTTTTTGCAGGCTTCTTAGCGGCGGGCTTAGCCGTTTTGTCAGCGGCTGGTTTTTTTTCGCCGTCAGCTTTTGCCGTCTTAGCTGTCGCAGGCTTTTTTGCGGCTGGTTTTTTTTCGCCGTCAGCTTTTGCCGTCTTAGCTGTCGCAGACTTTTTTGCGGCGGGCTTTGCTTCCGCAGGTTGCTCGGGTTTAGCCTCTTCTTTGGGCGGCTCGGGCTTGTTGACTTTATCAAGCAGTTCCTGTACGGCGGTTTTCAATTTGGTAAGCGCCGTCTCCGCGTCCTGCTTGTTGTTCGCCTTTACTGAGTAGTAAATTTTAAGCTTGGGTTCGGTGCCCGAGGGACGAACGCATACAAAGCTTCCGTTCTTCAAATCGTAGTACACGCAGTTGCACTTGGGCGAGCCGATAGCCGATTTTTCGCCCGTGGCAAGGTCGGTCTTTTCGTCTTTTGAATAATCGCGGAAGGAGGCAACCTCGTAGATATCGAATTTCTCTACGGGCGACGTCTTTAACGCGTCGACAACGGCGTTCATTTCCTTCATCGCGTTCAGCCCCTTGTACTGAATGGAAACGTTGCAGTCAAGCACATAGCCGTATTTCCTGTAAATTTCGTTGAGGCGGTCGAACACCGTCGTTCCCTTGTAGGTGTAATAGCAAACCATTTCGGCGCACAGCATAGACGCAACTACGGCGTCCTTGTCGCGCGCGTGAGTGCCGCGAAGATATCCGCAACTCTCCTCGAAGCCGAACACATAGGTGTGGGAGCGGTCTCTCTCCCAGAGCTTGATTTTTTCGCCGATAAACTTGAAGCCGACGGGAGTTTCAAACAGCTCTACGCCGAAGCTTGCGCAGATAGCCTTTGCCATACCCGTTGACACGAACGACTTTACGACCGCCGCGTTTGCGGGCAGATTGCCGTCCTCTTTAAGGCGGGTCAGAATGTAGTCCAGAAGCAGTATGCCGACCTGATTGCCCGAGAGAGCTTCGAACTCACCCTCCGCGTTTTTAACGGCAACACCGAGGCGGTCGCTGTCGGGGTCTGTGCCGAACACGACGGTTGCTCCTATCTTGTTTGCCAGGTCTATGCCCATAGAAAGCGTTTCTTTAAATTCGGGGTTGGGCACGGCAACGGTCGAGAACTCAGTATCCTTCTTTGTCTGCTCCTCGACGACCGTCGCTTTTATTCCTATCTTTTTAAGTATGGTAGTTACGGGGATATAGCCCGAACCGTGAACGGGAGTATATACGAGTTTAAGGCTCTTGCCGCACTTTTTAACGGCTTTTTTGGAAAGGGTGAGCTTCTGCAACTCCTTGTAATATTTCTTGTCAACCTTGGCGGGAACGGGGACTATGTACTTTTTAACCTGATCGGTAGTGGGGGAGGGTGAGCCGAGATAATCGGTTATTTTGTCTATGCTGTCAACTACGATTTTGGTGTCCTCGGGGCTCATCTGCGCGCCGTCCGCGCCGTATACCTTATAGCCGTTGTACTGTTTGGGATTGTGCGAGGCGGTTATCATAATGCCCGCAACCGTGCCTAAACAGCGAACGGCGAACGAAAGCATAGGAACGGGGTGAACGTCGTCGAACAGGTACGCCTTTATGTCGTTGGCGGCAAGAACGTGCGCGGCGGCTCTTGCAAATTCCGCGCTTTTGCGGCGGGTATCGTAGGAAATTACTACGCCCTTTTGCTTGGCTTCCGCGCCGAGGCTCTTAATAAATTCGCTCAGCCCCTCCGTCGCGCGTGATACGGTGTACACGTTCATCATATTTGTGCCGTAGCCGATTATGCCGCGCATTCCCGCAGTGCCGAATTCAAGCTCAGCGCCGAAAGCGTATTCTATCTGTTCGTCGTTGCCCTTTAATGCGGCAAGTTCTTTTCTGCCCTCGTCGTTTAACCTTTTATCGTTCAACCAGCTTTCGTAAGCTTCCTGATAATTCATAATTTCTCTTGCCCTCTCGTACTTTTTTCTTATTAAATGACTTACGTCCTTATTATTATATAAAAAAATCCCCCTTTTGTAAAGGGGAGAAAGCAATTTTTATTCATATATTGTATAATTTTTTTTGACGGTTAGCCGCAGTCAGTCCTCGCCGTCGCCCGTAAAGAACTCTTTTATGGATACGGGAGCTTCCTTTTGCGGCCCGACAATCGTGTATTCGTCTACGAAATATTTAAGACGGTTGTTGTCGAAATAGTGTACGAAGCAGTACGAGAGTTCGAGCAGGGCGCTTGCGGGCAGAGTAAGCAGAAGTCCTGCGCCGAACGTGAAGAACAGTGCGGCAACGTTGAGCGCAATCAACAGAGTTTTAAACACGAGCGCGTGCGATAATACGCTCGACGTGCGTTTGCCGCTGCGCGAAAAGGTGTATACGATTGCCTTGCGGTTGTTCATCTTTCCGTGGATTAGCGCGGGAAGCCAATCGACCGTAAACATAAACTTGATTGCCGAGAACAGTATGAAAAATACGGCTATCAGAAAGATTTTAACCAGCGCTATGGGTACGAAGCCCAGCCCCACCGAAATTATAGCCCATATTATGACAAGGCAGATAAAGTCGTATGCAAACGCAAGGGGAGCGTAAATCGAACTGTACAGCAACGCCTTTTTCCAATTCTTGAACAACGTAAATGTGAACGGTGAGTTGGCGTGCATAACCATTCTGTCATTTAACAGCGCACCCGTAACATAGTTGCCTATGCCGACCAAAAATCTGTTTATAAGGTAGACGACGGCAAGACATGCGGCGGCAACGGCTACCAGCCACGATTTGTCGCTTAAAAGGTGTCTGAACGAGCTCAACGCTTGACGAAGCGCCACCATTTTTTCACGCAGATTTTCGGTGTTGAGCGCAATCAAATCCGACCACAGCTCCGAAAATGCGGTACTCAGCTGCTCATACTGCGTCGTGTTGAGAAAGTTGTTTATCGTCGGAATAACGACCGCACAGCTCAGCCCGACGGTAATAGCAATAACTATAAGCTTGTACAGCAACAGCTTGTAGGTCGTCGAAAAGTTGTCTACGAATACGTTAAAAGAATGTTTAAATTCCATAAAAAATTCCTTTTAATTTGCATTGAGGGGAGCGCCGTTTTCAGTCGGGCAACCGACAGATTTTGCCCGTCGCCCTGTCGCCGTTTATTACGAGATAGAGATACGTGTTCACAGCGTAGCGCCTTAACGTGCCGGGGTTGAACAGCATTACGCCGCCGACCGTTTTTTCGATTGCCTCGTGAGTATGCCCGAACAAAGCCACTTTGCAACCCTCTTCCATAGCCTTATACGCAATGCGGTCATAGCCGCTCTTAACTCCGTATCTGTCGCCGTGGCACGCGAAAATTTTCACGTCCTCAACGCTGAGAACGAGCTCGGACTCACCCGTCCTGACAAAGTCGCAGTTGCCGTTCAGAAGGTACGTCTTTTCGGGGAATACGCGCCGTACAGCCTGTCCGTCCGCGGAGGTGTCGCCGAGGTGTATGACGTAGTTGCTCTCGTCAAATATGGGGAAGAGCTTTTCAAGCGCGGCGGTATTGCCGTGACTGTCCGAAACAACCGTTATTGTTTTCAAAGCTTGCTCCTTAAATCGCAGAGCGCGCGATAGCGGTGGGATACGCCGTTTTTCTCTTCCTCGGTTGCTTCGCCGAACGACTTTCCCAAATCGTCCGAAAAGAACAGGCTGTCATAGCCGAACCCGCGCGCGCCTATCTCTTCGAACAGGATACGCCCCTCGGTAGAGCCTTCGCCGAAGACCGTTTTGCCCTCGGGCGAGATATAGCACACCGAACACACAAACCGCGCATTGCGGTGGGATACGCCTTCCATACGTTCGAGCAGAAGCGCTCTGTTGTCCGCGCTGTCGCCGCCCGAAAAGCGCGCCGAGTATACGCCGGGAGCTCCGTCAAGCGCGTCTACGCACAGCCCCGAGTCATCGGCAAGCACCGCGCAACCCAGAGCGTCGTAAACGGCTTTCGCCTTTATATAGGCGTTTTCCTTAAACGTAGCGCCCGTTTCCTCAACGTCGTCCGTAAAGCCCGCTTGTCTCATTGTTACAAGCTCAACGTCCGTAAAAATGCTCTTTATTTCTTCTATTTTATTTAAGTTGCCGCTTGCAACTACAATTTTTTTCGAAATCATAATTCTATTATATATTATCGCAATCAAAAAGTAAAGCGTAAACTTATTTGTAATGCGTAATAATGCGAGGAGTGAGGGGTGGGGAAGGCGTCACGAAGTGTTTTAATTAAGCTTTACCATTTAAGGTTATGAAGTTCGCCCTTTGTGTTGAAGTTTTTGAAGTCGAGCTGTCTGAGCCCCTCGTAAACGGCTATTGCTACCGAGTTTGACAGATTTAAAGAGCGCAACTCTCCAAGCATAGGTATGCGCAGACATTCTTCGGGGTGTAGGACGAGAAGCTCTTCGGGCAGTCCCTTGGTTTCCTTGCCGAACACTAAAAAATCGCCCTCTTTAAATGCGGCGTCGCAGTGCCGTTTTCTGCCCTTAGTGGTAAAGTAATAAAAGGTTGCGCCCGCGTTAGCCTGCTCCAACTGTTCAAAATTATCCCAATAGCTTATGTCGGCGTACTGCCAATAGTCAAGCCCCGCGCGCTTCAGATACTTGTCGCTCACTTCGAAGCCGAGCGGCTTAACAAGGTGCAGCTTACAGCCCGTTGCCGCGCACGTGCGCACTATATTCCCCGTATTTTGCGGAATTTCGGGCTCTACTAAAACTATATTGAACATTTTTAATCCTCTGATGCAATAGTATGCGGCTATTATAACACGCCGATTTATTTTTAACAAGTATAACGGCGGAGGATAAAAGAGTTTTGTGGGAATATACATTTCGTTTGACAAAGCGCGCGCTTAATTGTTACAATTATATTGATATAATTTTTACTTTCGGAGAGAACTATGCCATTTGAAGGCGTAATGCTGATAATAAACAGCATCTTTATGATACTCGGCGGTATCGTCGTGTTTATGATAGGTATGGAGATGATGGGCTCTAACCTGGAAAAGGCGGCGGGCAAAAATATCCGTAAGCTTATGGGTAAGGCGGCTAAAAACCGTTTTACGGGTATCGGCACGGGCGCGGTCGTAACGGCGCTCGTCAACAGCTCCGCGGCAACCACCGTTATGATCGTCGGCTTTGTTAACGTCGGACTTATGACGCTTACGCAAGCCGCTTCCGTGATTATGGGCGCAAATATAGGCACTACGATTTCTGCGTTTATTATGGCGCTTTCGTCCGCGGGCGGGTCGTGGTTCTCTGTAACCGCTATATTTGCGTTGATTGCTTTCATAGGTTTTGCAATAACCTTAATTTCCAAAAAGGATAATGTAAAGCGCATAGGAAGTATTTTCGTCGGCGTTGGATTGATATTTATCGGCCTCAGCGTTATGTCGGGCGCGGTTTCTTCTATGCTCGCAAACGAACAGATTAACGACGCGGTACGCGGTTTGTTTCAGATATTCGAGCCGCCGCTCACTTGGGAAATAATAGTGCTTTTCCTTCTCGGCGTTGTTTTAACGGCAATGATGCAGTCGTCGGCGGCGCTCACCGCAATTGTAATTTCACTTGCAAGCCAGGGGCTTATAACCTTACAGGCGGCGATGTGCATAATTCTGGGCGCAAACGTCGGCACTTGTCTTACTTCGCTTATTTCGGCTGTCGGAGCTACGGTAAACGCAAAGCGCGCGGCTATGGTTCACCTTTTATTCAACGTGGCGGGCTGTCTGATATTCATTTTCCCCGTCGCGTTTGCGGGCGATTACATAGCTGAATTCCTCAACAGCTTCATTGCCGATACTGAGTGGCAGATTGCAATTTTTCATATGTTCTTCAACCTTGTAACGACGTTGCTGTTGCTGCCGTTCTTAAAGGGGCTTGTCAAGCTTGCCTGCCTCATAGTGCCCGACAAATCGGGGGGCAAGTCGGCTGAGGGTAGTACGGAAATTCTCGACGAACGTCTGTTAAAGACCCCCGCAATTGCCGTTGGACAGGTGCGCAAGGAGATCGTCAGAATGGGCGACCTTGCCTTTACCAACTACAAGAGAGCGCTCGATATGTTGTTTACGGGTGAACTGAAAGGTAAAGAGCAGTTCGACGAAACGGAAAAGCAGATAAATTCACTCAACAAATATATAACGCAATTCTTGATTAAACTGTCCTCGCAGGAGATTTCGGAAACGGACGAAAGAAAGGTTTCTTCGTTCTATCACGTGACTTCCGATATGGAGAGAATCGGTGATTATGCCGAGAATATAACCGAGTATGCCGAGCGAATGGCTAACTTGAAGGGAAGCTTTTCCGAGCACGCAACGGAAGAGATTAAACAGATGGACGCTCACCTTACCGAACTTTATAAAAACGTAGAGCTTGCGTTCTCTACGCACAGTCTGAAAAATATGGCGGTGATAGAGCGGGAGGAGGACGCGACCGACGCAATGTGCAAAAAGATGCAACAATCGCACATACGGCGCACGGACGAGGGGAGATGTTCGCCGGAGGCGGGCGCGGTTTACTTGCAGCTTGCCGTAAATATGGAGCGTATCGGCGACCACATGTTCAATATCGCAAATTCGATTAAGATTTATGTCGAAACGGAAGAGAAAGCCGTCTGATAAGAAGCGAATAAAATTTTTTGAATTATTTTATAAAACGGCTCAAAAAAGGTTGACAAAGACTTGGTTATCTAATAAAATTATAAAGCTTAGCGAAAGCGGAAACGTTATCGCGGGGTAGAGCAGCCAGGTAGCTCGTCGGGCTCATAACCCGGAGGTCGCGAGGTTCGAATCCCGCCCCCGCAACCAAAAATCACCGCTTTCGCTTTTGTATGGCGACGTAGCTTAGTTGGTCTATAGCGGCCGGTTCATACCCGGCAGGTCGGCGGTTCGAATCCACCCGTCGCTACCATAAAGGTAATAATGCTTTGCGGTTGCAAGGTTTTACATAAAAATAAATAAGGCCCGTTGGTCAAGCGGCTAAGACATCACCCTTTCACGGTGGTATCGTGGGTTCGATTCCCGCACGGGTCACCACTTGGAAACTAAACCGAACCATTTCACAATGGTAAGTTTGGTTTCCTTTTTCTTTACTTAAAAATCCGCTTATTTATTCAAGCACCCGCCACAGTGCCATTTTCCTTTTTACGGCTTTATATGGTTGAATAATAGTTATGTATGTGCTATAATTATTTTGCTTAAATCAAGCGATAAACAGTAATTTATATGAGGTTATCTATGAGAAATTTGAAAGGACTATTACTTGCATTGCTTTTAGTTTGTTGTACTTCATTTGCATTTACGGCTTGTGCCGAAAACGAGCATAATGCAATTACAGCGGCTTATGCAAAATTACATAATGTTGATGAGAGTGAAATAAGTTTTACTTGTGCGCTGTATTCCGATGCGTTTTCTTCTGAAATCGTTGATGGGGTTGTGTTTAGTCACTCGCAAATTAAAACGTTTGATGTGTATAACAATGGCGAATTTTGCAGCTTGCAAAAAGCGTTCGATAGCGGCTTGGTAACTCACAATAATCTTTTAACCCTGCAAAAAATATATAATCCGTAATCCTCCGTCTAAATTTCAATTTATAGGGGCGTTTCGGTTTAGTTGTTAGGTCGGTCACCACAACTCAGTCTAAGTCGAATATTTCACAAAAGTATTCGGTCAGGCTGATATTTATGCTCTTTAATCTTGTAAGCCTAAAATATTGTTAGCATATAAATCGGGCGGCAAACGGCGGACGTGGGGTATATTATGTAAATTTCACATTGCTGTCATTAATTTTTTATGTAGATATAATAAAATGTAAAATCATGAAGAGAACTGTAAAGTACGAGGTAAACGGTAAATTATATAAGCGCAAGGTTAAATACATTCCTATGCGCTTTATTATAGCCGTTTTAATCGGGCTTATAAGCACGCTCCTTGTAATTGCCGTAGCGGTTATGCTGTTTCTTTTCGTGCCGTATTCCTATATATTGCTGATAATCATTCATTTCTCCGTCGTTATTCAGATTATCGCTTCCGAAAACAACCCCGACTTCAAAATCCCATGGCTGGTGCTCGTTCTGTGCCTGCCTATAGTCGGTTTTATGCTGTATTGGATGTTTGCTCAACGCAAGCTTCGAAAAAAATTTGTTAAGAGATTAAACACGTTGCGAAGCGTCACCTATAAACATGATGACGTGGAGTGCTTTAAACGGTTAAGCGGGGAGAGCTCTGTTGCCTGTACGCAAGCTAAATATATTTGTAAAATAGCCAACTCGCACGCATTTATCGGTACGGCTCAGAGATATTTTTCCTGCGGCGAAGATATGTTTAAGGCAATGTGCGAGGATTTACAGAACGCAGAAAAGTTCATATTTATGGAGTACTTCATAATCGAGCAAGGCATATTCTGGACTACCGTCTTGCAAATTCTTGAAGAAAAAGTACGGCAGGGAGTAGAAGTAAGAGTTGTATACGACGATATCGGGTGTATGATGACGCTGCCCGGCAACTACGTCAGAAAGTTGAACAAAGCGGGCATAAAAGCGACGGTTTTTTCGCGTTTGAAGGGCAAGCCCGACAGTGAATTCAACAACCGCAGTCACCGCAAAATTACCGTAATAGACGGCAAAATAGGCTATACGGGCGGCGTGAATTTAGCCGACGAATACATTAACGCGGTCGAGCGCTTCGGTCATTGGAAGGACGGCGGTCTGCGATTGGAGGGACAAGCCGTATGCGAGTTGACAAAACTGTTTATGACCGATTATTATATGAACGCGGAAAGCGACGATACGTCTGATCGCGAATACTTTACGGAGTGCGCGCGTACCGACGACAAGGGCGTAATAATACCCTTCGGGGACGGTCCTCGCCCCATTTACGACAGGTGTATAGGCAAGACCGTCATACAGAATATTTTAAACGGAGCAACTGACTACGCTTATATAACGACTCCCTATCTTATTATAGATAACGAGCTGTGTGCGACGATAGAGAACACGGCGTTGCGCGGAGTAACGGTTAAAATAATCGTGCCGCATATTCCCGATAAAAAGATTATCTTCGCAATGACGCGCAGTTACTATCCGCGGCTGTTAAAGGCAGGCGTGCAGATATACGAATATGAGCAGGGGTTCATACATTTAAAGAGCTACCTTGCCGACGGTAAAATCGGAATGATAGGCACGATTAATTTAGACTACCGCAGTCTTGTGCATCACTTTGAAAACGGCGTGTGGCTGTACGACTGCGACTGTCTGTCCGACTTGAAAAGGGATATGGACGAAACGCTTGAAAAGTGTATAAGAATACGTTCCGAAAGTCTTAAACACAACCTTGCCAACAGATTTTTCTGTTCGCTCATAAAAATATTTGCTCCATTGATGTAGCGAGGTGACGTTTATGAAAAGTAAAAAATTATTAATCGAGCTTATCCCGTTTTTTGCGGTAACGGTTGTCAGCGCGGTGTGCCTTACGGTTTATCTGACCGCATTGAAAGGCAACGGCGGAGTGCGTATCGCGCAGGCGTGCATAGCTCCTTTAATTCCGCTTGTAGTGCCTGCGGTAAACAGGTTGTTCAGGTTCAGAATACCGTTCGCTTTTAACGTTGCCGTGGCGGTGTTTGCGGTTGCGGCGATAGACTTTGCCTCCGTGTTGGATTTTTACCGCTTAATACCGTACTACGATAAGTTTCTGCATACGACTTTCGGAGCTCTGGGCGGTATGGGTATGTTCATCGTTCTGTTGCACGGAAAGGGAAGAGAGTTAAAGCCGTGGTGCTTTTTTCTGTCGATAATTCTGTGCGTGCTGGGGTTAGCCGCTTTGTGGGAGATTTTCGAGTACACGCTGAGCGCAATATTCCACTCCGACCCGCAGAATTGGAAGCCCGTTATGGACGAAGTGGGGGATATGACCGTGCGCGAATTTTTTAAAAATTATAATCCGCTAACCGACACGGTATGGGATATGATAGTGGCGGCGTTCGGAGTGCTGATATTCTATTTAATAATTTTTATAGATAAGCTGTGCGGTTACAGACTTTGCAAAAGTATAGACAGACAGATTAATTCAATTGATATTTAATTCAAACGCACTGTATCAACAGTGCGTTTTTTACAATTTTATTACATATTAAAGTCGAACGTTTTACAAATATGTGATATTATAAGTATGTGATATTATAAATATGTGATATTATAAGTATGAAAAGAAAAATTAGAGATTCTTGCGGAAAAGGCATAGGAGAGTTATGAAAGGGAAAGTATTTATCTTAGAGGACGACGCAAGCATCTGCGGGCTTGTCAGGGTTGCGTTGGAGATGAACGGCTTGGAGTTTAAGGCGTATTCGACGTTAAAATCGTTTATAGCCGCGCTCGGCGAGGAGCAACCCGACGTGGCGTTGCTCGACATAATGTTGCCCGACGGAAGCGGGCTGGACGCGCTTAAATTCATAAAGGAAAAATATCCCGAAGTCAGCTGTATAATGCTGTCCGCTCTCTCCAAAGAGGAGGATAAAGTAAACGGTCTGAATATGGGCGCGGACGACTAC
Organism: uncultured Christensenella sp.; assembly: GCA_910579295.1. Taxonomy (GTDB): domain Bacteria; phylum Bacillota; class Clostridia; order Christensenellales; family Borkfalkiaceae; genus Coproplasma. The sequence continues at coordinate 105,207 of CAJTTC010000001.1, forward strand.
GTGGCGAAACCTTTCTCCGTTTTAGAGCTTACCGCAAGAGTAAACGCAAGGTTGCGCGGAAAGCAAAAGCAAGCCGTTCTGACTGTCGACGGGATTGCTCTGAATACCGAAACCTTTGTCTGCAAGATGGACGGGAAGGAAATTGTCCTCAACAGAAAGGAATACGAATTGTTGAAATATTTTATGGAAAATCACGGAAAAGTTTTATCGAGGGAAAAAATTCTTGCCGAAATATGGGGCTATGACGCGGGCGAGACGAGGACGCTGGACAATCACGTGGCTCGTCTGCGCAAGCTCGGTGTAAAGATAGAAACTGTGTTCGGAGTGGGGTATAAGCTATGAGGTGGCGCATATGGCTGTTATCGCTCGGCATAACCCTCGTTTGCGTACTTGTTTTCGGTATTACGTCGACGTTAGTTTATTATAATTCGTCCGTGAACAACAGCTACGAGTATCTTAACGTTTATATGAACGAGTTTGACGAAAGCGAATACCGGCTTGACGGAGACGGCGCAAAAGCCTTTTCCGAAAAACTGAACGGCGCAAGAGTTACTTTTATGAACGCGCAGGGAAAAGTTATCGCCGACAGCCACGCCGAAAACGCAAACGCCAGTCATTCGGACAGAACGGAAGTAATCGACGCGATAGTCAGCGGCAAAAGCGGTTACGCCGTTCGTTCGAGTTCGACCCTCGGTAAAAATATGGTTTACTATTGCAGGAATTTCGACGGTGAATTTTTGGTGCGTATCGCTGTTTTTACCGACAGCGACTGGATGATTTTCGTTAAAATTCTGCCTACGTTCGCCACGTTTTCGGTGGTTATGGTTGCATTGAGCGCGGCGGTAGCGTTCGCCGCAACGCACTTTATAGTGACGCCCGTCAAAAAGCTCGCTACGGAGGCTACGGCTAATCCCAACGTGGAAACAAAGTATTCCGAGCTTCAGCCCATAGCCGATATTTTAAACGAGCGCAACCGCAATATAACGCGGCAGATGGAGGAGTTGCAGTCTGAAAAGGAGATTGTAGAAAGGGCGCGTATATCCAAGGACGAATTTATATCCAACGTAACGCACGAAATGAACACGCCGCTCACGTCCATTCACGGATATGCTGAACTGTTGAACGCGGGAGGAATGAATGCCGAACAGCAAAGGACGGCGTATAAGACGATACTTACGCAGAGCGAGCGGCTGACAAATTTAATAGCGTGCATAATAAATTACAGCGAAATAGACAGCGACGATTTGCCGTCGTACGAGGTGGACTTTTCGGCTCTTGCGAGGGAAACGCTGAGCGCGTTGAAGCCCGAAGCGGATAAGAGAAATATAACCGTAACTGAGCTTATCGACGATAACGTGACCGTGCTTTCACGCCACGAACGCTTGAGCGAAATTTTCGGCAATCTTGTGCGCAACGCCATTAAGTACAATAAGGACGGCGGAAGCATTACGGTAACTTTAAACCGCGAGGGGTTAACCGTCGAGGACACGGGAATAGGCATAGCCGAAGAAAATTTAGACAAGGTATTCTCGCGGTTCTTTACGGTGGATAAATCACACAACGGCAAAAACGGCGGATTCGGGTTGGGTCTTGCCGTAGCCAAAAAGATTTGCCAGAAATCGGGCTGGAAGATAGGCGTTGAAAGTACGCTTGGCAAGGGAAGCAAATTTACGGTGCAATTTTAATTATGGACGCTAAAACTGTAGCAACCTCGATTCTTACTTTAATAGCGGGCGTGGGCATATTCCTTATCGCCTGTACTATGATGAGCGCAAACCTCGAAGCGCTGGGGAGCAAAAAGCTGAAATCGCTGTTTTCAAAGGCTTCGAAAAGCAAGCTTTTGGGGGTGGGAGTAGGCGCGGCTACGACAGCCGTCATACAGAGTTCGAGCGCGACTTCCGTAATGGTAATAGGCTTTGTCAACGCGGGCATTATGACGCTTGCGCAAGCTGCGACGGTCATATTCGGCGCGAATATAGGCACGACCGTTACGGGTCAGCTTGTGGCTCTCGGTATGTTCGGCTCAGACGCCATATCGACGTCCGTAATCTTCGCAACGTTTGCGGGCGTGGGAGCGTTCATACTCGCCTTTGCCAAAAGGGACAAGGCGCGCAAAATCGGCGGAATAGCCGCGGGCTTCGGTATGCTGTTCGTCGGGCTGTCGATGATGAGCGACGCTATGTCGGCTTTCTCGGCGTTGGAGGAGGTAAAGACATTTCTTGCGCGCTTCGAAAATCCCTTTTTGCTCGTCGTTATCGGCGCGGCGCTGACGGCGGTTGTCCAAAGCTCCTCGGTAATGACTTCAATGGCTATCACTATGGTGGTTACGGGGCTGATATCCCTCAATCAAGGCATATATATAACGATGGGCGCAAACGTCGGCACGTGCGTTACGGCGCTCATTGCGGGTATGACGAGCACGCGGAACGCCAAGCGGACGGCGCTCATTCACCTTATATTCAATATCAGCGGCGTGGCGGTATTTATGCTGATAGGGCTGTTTATGCGCATAGGCGGGGTGGATTTCGGTTATGTATTCGACAAGCTGTTCCCGCATACGCCGCAAATTCAGCTCTCTATGTTCCATACGGTATTTAACATTCTGACGGTCGTTATCGTGTTGCCGCTGACGAATATCTTAGTCAGGCTTGTAACAAAAATATTGCCCGATAAAAAGGTTGCGCGGGAGAACGTCGGCGAGCCGCATTTCCGCTTTATCGAGGAGCATATGCTGCGCACTCCGCCGCTTGCCGTACAACAGGTTAAAAACGAAATAATGGATATGTCGGAAACGGCTATCGCAAACGTCAATGCCGCCTGCGAAATCGTGTGCACGCTCAATTACGGTAAAATCGAAATCTTCCGTCAGCGTGAAAATCAGCTCAACTTCCTCAATAAAGAGCTGGCTAAGGTTATCGTACAGCTGTTAAGGGAAGATTTGGCGGAAAGGGACAGGATTTATCTTACCTCTGCAATCCGCACGATTACCGACTTGGAGCGAGTGGGCGATTACGCCGAAAATATCGTCGAGTACGCCGATAAATTAAAGGAGGCGAACGAATACTTTTCGGAAACGGCGGTGAGCGAAATTACCGATTTAAAAGAGCTTATACAAAAACTATACGCGGAGGCAATGACCGCGTATAGGGATAACGACAAAAAAGCGCTTGAAAAGGCGTATTTAATTGAAGAAGAGGTCGACCGCATTACCGAAAATATGGCGAAAAACCATATCGCGAGGTTGAGCGGCGGCGAATGTACGGCAGAGGTGGGAACGCAATATCTGTCGCTGTCGGCTAACGCCGAAAGAATAGCCGACCACTATATAAACGTGGCAAAGACTATTAAATCGCTCGGTTAATTTTCGGTTATATCTATGATATCGAGCGTCGGTTATGCTGTGTTCAGCACGCTCTTTTTAACGCATTTATATTAAACCATAAACTTAAAGCCCGCGGCTTTCGCCGCGGGCTTCTTTGATTTGTTGTAGTACTTTTACGCTTCGTTATAAATTGCTATCGAATCTATATTTGCTTCGCCTGTGCACCGAATTTCAACTTTATGCGTTCCGCTTTCCAGCTTTTCGGAAAGGTACGTAATACCGTACGCGCCGCTGTGTTCTGCAACGTCGATTGAAGAAACTTTCACTCCGTCGATATAAACGTCAAAATTTTTGCCGTACGCATCCGATGTTAAAATTGCAAGTCTTGTTCCCTTAAATTCGAATACGGCTTTGTCGCCTGCGTGTCCTACGTGAACGTGTCCGAACGTTGAGGGCGCAATCTGACTGCTCCAATTCTTGCTGAAAATCAGATGATCGTTGGTCGGAGCAATTAAATTAGCGCCGTTGCCGTGTATTTCGTTTATGTGCCACATTTCAAGTTCGCGCAAAATTATGTAACCGCCGGACGATTTTGTCATTTCGATTTTATAATACCTCATTTCAGTTTCGTCGAAATTTATCGTTACGGCGCCGTTGGATAACGCAAGATCCGTGTAATTACCGATAAGTGTGTAATTTTCACCGTCAAGACTCGAATATAAATTCATGTTCTTGGGGTATTGCGGATCGGATCTGCTCTGGGTGTACAGGATAAAGCGGTTTGCCGAACAAACTTCGCCGAGGTCGATTTCGAAAATGAAAGGTCTTGTCTCGCTGGGCGCACCTGAAGAGTGAAGTTGCAATTTGTCTCCTTTATCTCTTATGCCGTCCAAAATAACGTCAAGGTGGTTCACATCCGTACCCCAGCTGGTGTTAAGACCCATATTTTTGGCATTCTTTACATTCTTTTCGTCCGAACCAAGAATTTTATTGTCCACATAGTTGTAGTTGTACGCCTGAGTATAGAAGTACTCTGACTCGAAGTTCGTATTTGTAGGGAGTTCATAGTCGCTTCTGTAAGCGTTTGCATAGGTCGCGGAAGTGGGGGGAGTCTTTTCCGCCGCATTGACTATCTCCTCGGGAACCACGTTACCCGCATTGTCGTAGTATACGGTTGCCGAATGGTGGTAATTTTCGTCTTCGGGCGAGCTGACCTCGTTGCCGTCTGCGTCGTAATATTTTTCAACCGCTGTGTACTGCGGTTCGACCCATGCTCCGATTCCCAAGCCGATATAGCTGACGGTGGGCGAGGACTGCATTATAAGAATTTCCTTTACATACAGCCAACGTTCGCCCGTCATCTTGTAATTATAAGTCTGCTCACCGCCCGTGTAGGTTGTAACCGTAACGTCGCCGTCGTCATTCATCTCTATATCGAAATAAGTATTGCTGTCGTTCAACCTGAACGCGGCGCTGTTTGAGGGAACGGTGGTATCTTTTATTCTGGCGCCCAGCTTATAGTCATTGCCGTCAATCGAGAAATAAACCGCCGCGTTAAGTCTGCCTCGCAAATACACGCGGTATTTACCGCTTTCACTGAAATGCAGCTTGCCGTCTATAACGTCAATCATATTATCGTGTATGAAATAGTGTTCGGGCGCGTCGCCGTACTTTTCACGGTTTGCTTCCGTATCGGGATAGTACCAGATATCGGTGTTGGCATTCTGTACGGGGTTGGAGTGGTCGATAGTGCCAACCGTTTCATAGTTGCCGAAGTTTGCTGTGAATGCCTCCACCGCGTCGGTGAACATATTGTCCGAGGTATAGGTGTAGGTCGTTCTTTCAAGCGTAGTTTTATTTGTTTCGTGCGACAATTCAAACTCAAGCACCAAATCAACGTCGTCAACCTTGAACGCGCCGTCGTCCTTTACAATTTCAAGCGTTACGACTATCTGACCGGAAGTGTCGCCCGTCTTGGCGCCTGCTGCGGGGGTGTACTTGAAGTTGAAGTTATCGACAAGCTCTATGCTGCCGTGTGCAGGTTGAGTTATGCTCTTTACTCTGTAAGAGAAACCGTCGGGAATGACTATACTGCCGCTACTGTACTGACCGTCGGGGGCGTTGTATTTTGATAAATCCACAAGGAACTCACCGTCTGCGGGAATAACGTAAGGACGCATCGTCTGGGAATATCTCATTGCGCCGTCGTACATATATCCTCTGCCCGTCTGATACACGCAGGATACCGGAACGAACATATTGTAGTTGTTGGGAGTAAGCTGCGACGAATAGTCAACGCCCGCATAGGTCTTTGACATTTTTGCGAAATAAGACATATTCTGATGGGTTATATCAGCCCAGCGGTTGAAATATTTTACGCCGGAAACTCCCCTCGCTTTTATGAATGCGTCCTGTCCGAAATTGTGCAGTAAAGTCGAATAAACGGCAAGACCGTTAGTGCCTGCGATCTGATTGTCTTTGACTCTCTGCAACGCCCACGTCGCGCTGGTGTAAGTATTCCAGCCGGAAAGTCCCGCCGCGCCGTAGCTTGCTATGCCTCTGTACGAAGAAATTTTCGTGAACAGGCTGTAAGAAACGAGATTGAGCGCATTGTTGGTAACTTCGCCGGTATAACCGATACCGAAATTCTGGAAGTTGTGGTGGTATTCGTGGAAGTTACCCCACCCGCCGGAAGTAACTATGCCGTTGTAGTTGAGCGAGTTTGTCATCCAACCGGCAGGGCAGTTTACAGAGCTTCTTCCGGGGAACGCAACCGCCGCGCCCGCCGCAACGAACGGGTCGTAGAGGAATACTATGCCCTGTTTTGTTCCGTTGGTTGTGGTAACGAGCGAAACCTTTTCCCAAAGTATCGCCGCCTTGTACAATTCGTCATAGGTGAAGTTCTTTGCGTAATATAACGGACCGGAGTGAAGCACGCCGTACTGCCATACTTCCAGATCGAAGTAAGGAACGGTTGTGTAATTTTTAATTCTGTTAAATTCTTCTTCGGTCGTGTAGCCGAGAACAAAGTGAACGTATTCAAGTCCGCCCGTAATAGTTGCCGTAACCGTTTTGCTCGTGTTGCGGATATAGATAGGTCCGCCGATAAACGAGCCGACGTATGCCGTCCAGACGTCCCTGCTCTCGTCATAGGTTGCCGTGGACTTGTTGACGACCATAGTGTTCAGGATATTGGGGAAGCGTTGCATCTGCCCCTTAGCAGTCCATATGTTGTTTGACTGACCGTTGTACAGCGCCTGACCGATATGTATGGTAATACCGCCCGAGGCGTCCATATCCGCTCCGCTCATCTCAACCTTAATAACCTCGCCCGCAGGTGCGTAAAGTCCCGTAATGCTGTAACTCGAATAGCCGCGGGGGCGTACGGTGATTTGCTTTATAACCGACGGCTGCGTATCGGAAATCATCGGGATGTCGCCGAAACCTTCCAGATACATTCCTTCCGCCGCAGAGTGCTTGTAAAGCCGTCTTTGAGAATGGTCGGGGTTTTCAGCAGGCGTAGTTGTGCCGTTATTGACAAACCACAGCTTACCCTCTGCGTCTATCTTATTATAAGTGGCGTTAAAGTCGTCGTATTTGTTGTTGCCGTTGCCCGAATTGTTGCGCGTTCCGTAAGCGGTAAGATAGTCGGATTCATTGATTAGCACCGTACGGGCTGCGGCTTTCAGACCGTCGGGGTCGGAGCCGACTACGCTGCTCATCGTGGAGCCGTATTTGGGATATCTTACAGAGCCTGCGGTTTCAATACCGAGTGGGAATAACTCGCGCTCGTCCTTGATTTCGTCAACGGGCTTAACTCTTTCAATGTTTTCTTCGAGGATTTCAGCCGAATAGCCCACCGCCGTAGTAGCCGCGTACTCGTATTTGTATTGGTCTGCAATCCAATCGGCAATAGCGGGGTCGGAGGCGTCTACGTGGTTGAGGATAAGCGTATCTTTCGAAACGGGTTTATCGGTGGGAACTGCGACGTAATCATTGGAAGTGTCGGGCGGATCGTCACTGAGAGTGGGACCCTTGTTCGTATTGCACGACTTCGTGCCGACTACTATGCCGATTATAAGCGCGAGTATAAGCACGAACGCCACTGCGGACATAAGTATAATGCGAACCTTTTTTGAAGACAGAACGGCAACTGCTTTGCCGCCGTTCTCTTTGGCGGGCTTTGCCTTGGTCTGTTTTTCGGGCGTCGCCGCCGTTGTCGCCACTTTCTTGGGCTTTTGCTCGGAAGTTGCGGGAGCGGGCTTTGCCGCATCCTTGGATGCGGTATCTGCCGCCGCGGCGGCAGGTTTACTTACTTGCTCGGGTTTGGCGGCGGTGGTAGCCGCAGGTTTGGTTGCGCTCGTTGCCGCAGGCTTAGTCGTCGCCGCAGTCGTCGTTTTTCCGGCGGGCTTTGCGTCTATAACCGTCGCTTTGCCGCTTGTCTTACTGCCCGCGGTTTTTGCCGACGCGGTAGTAGCCGTCGGTTTAGCCGCAGTTGTCGGTTTAGCCGCAGTTGTCGGTTTAGCCGTCGTTGTCGGTTTAGCCGTCGTTGCGGTTTTTGCCGCGGTTGTCGGTTTGGCGGCGGGTTTAGCCGTAGGTTTTGCCGCGGGCTTGGCAGCCGGTTTTGTAACCGTAGCCTTCGGCTTTGCCGCGGCGGTATTTGCCGCAGGCTTAGCCGTAGTCGCGGCGGGTTTAGCCGTCGTTTTGGGCTTAGTGTCTTTTTCAGCCATAAAAAATCTCCTTGTATTACAAGATATTTTAATTATTTAACTGCTTATTACTTTTATAAGCACGCGAATTTTATCACAGTTTAAAAACTTTGTCAATTATTATTTTGTCAATTACTATAAAGTGCGCACGCGCGCGTGAAAATATTCCGCAAATCAGTCGGTTAAAAGGAACGTTGGCGCAAGTGATATCGAGCGTCGGTTACGCTGTGTTCAGCCCGCTCTTTTTAACGGATTTATATAAAAACGTAAAGTGTAAAAATAAACACTTGCAATTGCCGAGGCTTTATGATAAGATAAATTAAACTGTCGAAGGAATTAACAGAATTACAAAATATGGTTAAAGATAGTAAAAGGACTGTTCCCACGGGGCGGTTTGCGCCTACTCCCAGCGGTGAAATGCACGCGGGCAATCTGCTGTGCGCTCTGCTTGCCTATCTGTCCGTAAAGAGCAAGGGCGGCAGATTTTTGGTGCGCATAGAGGACCTCGATACGGACAGGTGTCCGCGCTCGTCGGCAGATAAAATTATAGGCGTTTTAAACGAGCTCGGGTTGACAAGCGACGAGCCTGTAATTTGGCAGAGCGGGCGGGCAAGCGTGTACCGCGAAAAGGAGAACGAGCTCGGACGTAAAACGCGCGTTTATCCCTGTTTTTGCACGCGTGCGCAGCTTCACGCCGCCGAAGCCCCCAGACTGAGCGACGGGGGAGTAATCTATTCGGGCGCGTGCAGACGTCTGACTTCGCAACAGATTGCCGAAATGAGTAAAAGCCGCCGCCCGTGTTACCGTGTGGAAGTTCCCGATACGGAAATCGTATTTACCGACTTGCTGGCTGGTGAAACGGTGCAAAATCTGAAAAGGCAATGCGGAGATTTCATTTTGCGCCGAAGCGACGGGGTGTACGCCTATCAGTTCGCGGTTGCTGTCGACGACGGCGAGAGCGGCGTGACCGAGGTCGTGCGCGGCAACGATTTGCTTTCAAGTACTCCGCGCCAGATATGGCTTATGCGGCTCTTGGGCTATACTCCGCCCGCATACTATCACATACCGCTTGTGTGCGACGGCGACGGGCGCAAACTCAGCAAGAGCGAGGGGGACAGCGCGGCTCGCCTTGTCGGGACTTATCCGCGGGAGCGCGTGCTCGGCTATCTTGCATACTGCGCGGGGATTATAGAGAGCAATCGCGCCGCCTCTTTGGAAGAGCTGATTGACTGTTTTTCGTGGGAAAAGGTGAGGAGGGGTAAAATTCTTCTCGATAAGCATTTGTTAATTTAAAGTCGGAGAAGCGGTTAGTCGGGCTTGTGCGCGAGCGCCGCGGCGTTTTTTACAATAAAAAAAGATTGCTTTTCGCTCCGTCTTTATATAACGGCGGAGCGGCGGCAACCTTATATCGCGGCAATCTTACAGACGGCAACGCGATTTTATTTGTTATTGTACTTCACATAATAATCGTAATATTTTGTGCCGTCGTGTCCAATAAGCGCCTCTTGCGATTTTACAAATCCCGAATTTTCCAACGCTTTTATACGTTCGGCGGCGGCAGGTACGGCTTTCGTAGCGACAATTGTGCAACCGAAAAGTCGGAAGGACGGCGCAACTATCAGCGATAAAATGCTTTCAATCTCCGCGGACTTTTCATAGTCGCTGCGCAGGTCAAGTCTAAGAAGCCCGCAGTCCGTAAAAAAGTCGTTTTCGTCGCGACGGAATTCCTCTATCGTGCCGATGACGGCGCCTGCGTCTTTATCTTCGACAGCAAAACGGACGAACCAGCCGTTTTCGTACGCCTGTTTCCAGAAGTCCAACGCCGCGCGCATACGCTCGGGCGTAGTATAATGGAAATCGTCGCCGTGGCAGTTATCGCTGTTAAACAGGGGTACGGACTTCTCGTCGCTGTAAATCATAAGCAAGTCGTTCAGGTCGCCGTCACGCACCAAACGCAATACAAATCTGTCGTTTTGCAAAACGGGACAACTCTCGTAAATATTCACGGAATTATCGCATTCCTTATCGCTGCTCGCCGTTTTATTGTTATCCATAGATATTCCTCCTGAATTATATTCGATATTTATAGCGCCGCCGCGCTTTAAAGTATTATTCGGAATGTCCTTTGACGTAATCAAGAAATTCGGGAGTTTTAGACCAATACTTAATCCCCCTCTTGTTGCCGAACTGATAGTAAGCGCAGGGCTCGTGATAAATTTGCTTCAAGACGTACTTCTTTTCACCGTCGTCGGCAAGATAGGAATATCCGCCCTTGCCCTTCCCCAATAGTTTAACTATATTAAACTCTTTATCGTTGACAACTAATTTCTTATTGTCCATAATTACCTCTTGTAACGCTATGCCTTATTATAGCATAAATAAAACCGCATTTCAAGGGCTGTCGGGCAAGTTTTTACCCGTCCGTTATTTTATTCAAAAATGTCTTGCATAAGCGCTTTTAAAAGAGTATAATTTGATTAAGGGAGGAGCAATATGAAGAAGCGCATATTATTTTCGCTTGCAACTGTTTTTTGTTTACTGTTGACTGTCGTTTTTGCCGGATGCAACATATTGTTCGGTGAAAACAATATATCTTCGGTGAGAGAGCGCGTAAATAAACGCCGTTACGAAATGTCCGAAACGTTTATCTCTGCATATAAAGAGAAAAACGCGGAGCCGATAAAAGCGTTAATGTGTCCTATGTCGCAAGAGCTCAGCGACCTTGACGGGCAAATAATAAATTCCTTTTCTTTTATGGAAGGCAATATAAAGTCTTACAAAATTTCGGGAGATATTGGCGGCGAAGGTTATTCAAATGACTATGGCACAGTAACCGAATACGACTATTACAACGATATTTACATAACGACCGATACGGGTAGACAATATCGGCTTTGGTTTCACGACAGGTATATTACAGACGAACGCATTAAGGGTGTTACGCAATACGGCATAGCTGAAAACGACAGGGAAGAAATTCAAAGAATACACGTCAGTTGCGGATGGACGTCGCCATACGACAGGGAATGCGGGGTTCTCTCGGCGCAAATAATAAAAGCGCTTGCAAGCGAAGACTCTGATACGCTTAAAACCTTACTCTGCCAACGCGCGGCAAACACGGAAAATATAGACCAAAAAATTCAAGCCGCTTTCAATCTGTTCAATGGCAACCCGTTATTCACCGAACGCGAAGACGGAATTTACAGAACGTACGGTGAAGAGGATAAAGGATTCGATTGCCGTGTTTTGGGTTACGATTCGGAAAAAGATGACGACGGCAATGAAGTGGGTATTTGGGTTTTCGTTTTTATAAATGTAATTTATACGGATACGGGTAACAGATATTCTTTGGACTTTGCCGCATACTTATCCAACGAAAATACCGATATTAAGGGCGTTTCTTCTGTTCAACTTGAAGACTTGGACAACGAAACTTCAGTCGTGTTCGGCGAATGGATACACGAAGAAGACTAATTCGTTTTCAATACAAAACAGAGGCGGATTAATCTGTTATCTGAATAACGTGCAAAAATAGTTTTTTTTCATAAATAGAAGGACGTAAGCCAAACATAGAGTTCAGCTTACGTCCTTTTTGGCGCAGAGAGAGGGATTCGAACCCCCGGACAGTTGCCCGTCAACGGTTTTCAAGACCGCCGCATTCGACCGCTCTGCCATCTCTGCATAAATTATGTCAACGCAGAGTATTTTAGCAAAAGACAGTGGCGGTTGTCAAGTTATTTTGCATATACTGAAAGATAATTGCTACGCGTGTTGTCGGCAAGCTTTTTTATAAATGTGTTGACGTGCGCTTAGCGGCGTTTATTTGTCATAAAATTAATGACAATATAATAAAACTCTTGACAATAAATTTTAGAAAGACTATAATAAATATATAAAAAACGAGGAGATATTTTATGGGAAAATCAAAGAAGAAGATTGACGTGTTCAGCATAGTTATTTTCGCCGTGCTGGTACTCGCCGTCGTAATGGTAATCGTTGGCATTTGTATTGATTGGACGTCGACAACGACTACGTTGTTGGGACATGACAGCGTTTCGTCGAACACGCTTGCCGATTGGTCGGAACTCAACGGGAAAACACAGGACGGAATTGACGGCTTCGGCGTTATGTCTGCGTTCGCGTACATAACTCTTGCGCTTACGGCGCTTACGGCAATCGTGTTTGTTGTTTCCAAGTTTGCTAACGTCAAGGTGTTAAAGTGGGCGCTTGTTGCCGTTTCCCTGTTGCTTGTAATCAGTGCGATAGTTGCCATTGCCACGACTTTCAGCTTCGGCGGTAATTTGTCCAATAGCGATTTGGGTCAGATTGCTTCCGGCAAAACGGCTCCTGCGGCGGGCGCATGGCTGTTGACCGTTTTCGGAATACTCGGCGGTGCGGCAGGCGTTGTCGGCGCTCTTAAAAAATAATAAAACCTCAATTAAAAGGGACTGCCTTTACAGTAATTCCCATAGGGAATATAATAAGACGCAAATAAAAAGGTTTAGGCATAGCGTTAAGCTGTGCCTTTTCTGTACTTTTTTTCGTGGACGAATTAGGCTACTCGTAGCCTAGTGAGATATAGATATGTTTTATATAGCACGCAAAATTCAATCGGTTGCGTTCTTTCATTTTTCGTGATATAATGATTGTACGATAAACAGTAATTTAGCGGAGTAAGTTATGAAAGATAAGTCTAACAAAAGAATTTCACCGCTCAGTATAAAGGGTATCATATTGTTTACAATCGTAAATTTAATTTTCATATTTATTGCTACTCTTATGTTTGTAAGCTATTCAGACTGCTTAAAAATTCAAAAGGCAATAGACGGTGGCGTTACGGTAGAAGCAGAAATAGTCTATCTTCAAAAACATAGCTTATCAAGAGGAACTTATAGCTTGATTTGTCGCTACGTTGACGAAAACGGAATAATATACGAATGCGCTTGCGGAACAGGAGATTACTATGACTACACACAAACAGCGTTTGATGAACAACGCATAGGTGAAAAAGTCGAAATTTATATCGGCGAAGTAAGACACGGTAATAAAGGTGTTTGTTGGGCAGTAAGTTACGGTAAAGATGTAAACGCAAAAACACAGTTGGCTTGGGGAATAGTGTGTGTCTGCTTAATATTTGTTATGTTCGTGCTTTTATCGTTGTATCTGCTATGCTTTTACGATAAGTTTCCTTTCACAAAACGAAAGAAATCAGAATAAGCTAAATTTTAATGTATTTTTCTAAAATAATGCGTATTTAAAAAGCTCTCGAACATATCGTTCGAGAGCTTTTGTCCTCGCTTGAAAGTGCAACTCTAAAAAATTTAGTTTTTTATTCCCTATGGGAATTGCGCATTAAGCCTTCTCCTTTTCTGCGGGGGGAAGGTTATTTTTTTGCCGAGTTTGCTTCTCATAAAAAAATCGGCGGCGGAAAATTCCGTCGCCGATTATGTTTTTGTTTAATTAAAGGTTGCCGAGCTGTCTGTACATTTTGCTCATAAGCGCGTCGGAAACGATGTTGCGATATCTGTTGATATGAACGAATACCGCAGGGAAGAAGTCGGAGTTGTCCGCATCAATCACGTAATCGGGAACGCCCTTAACAACGCCCTTGCTCTTCTTGATGAATACTTCGACAAACTCAACCTTTTCGGTATCGGTAAGCGTATTCATAAATTCGTCGCTCGCGCCGCCATAGATATAGACGGTGGGAGCGGGTTCAGCGGGCTGCTGCTCCTCTACGGGAGCTATGGGGGCGGGATTATACGCGCTGTTGTATTCATCGAGATACTCGTTGCTTAACGGTTGCTCGTAAACGGGCTCTTCATAACCGTTCTGACCGTAACCGTTGTCGGCGTAAGCGTTGGGAGCGTATTCGTTCCCGTAATCGGGTTGCTGATAGCTCTGGTCGACAGGCTGACTGTAATCGGGTTGCCGGTAGTTTTGATCAACGGGCTGATCGTAACCCGTCTCCTCATAGACGGGCTGGTCGTATACGGGCTGTTGAATAGCCTCCGTATATTCCGCCGCGGGAGCGGGCTCGCCGTAAACGGGGGTCTCGCTGTAAGCGACCGTGTCGTCAACAGGGATAACGAAGTCGGGGTCGCCGATAACGAAATCGTTCTGTCCTCCCGTAGCGGGCGCGGGCTGACCTTTCTTTACTCTTGCGTTGTCGCACGCCGTTCTTGCCGCCGCGTTGATAATTTCTATAAACAGAATTGCTTCAAGCAGATAGAGGTAGAGTCCTGCGGTTATGCCGTCGATAAAGAACGAAAGCGCGATTATGCCGCCGCCGAATAAGAACGTAAGAATATATCTTACAAGCGCGTACGTGTTCGAGCCTCTGTTGGCGCAAGGTACACGCTTGTTGTTGTATTTCTTGCCCGTGCCGAGCCCGATAATGTCAACAATAAGGTTGAGTACGGTGAACAGCGAAACGAGAATGAGCAACACGTAAACGACTATCGTCATAGGATCGGAGCTGAATATCGGAGCGTAGAGCTCTTTTATCGATACAAGAATATTGATGCCGTCGACGCCGAGTTCGCTTAAATTGAGGTCGCTGCCCAATCCGATAATGAAGCCGAGCTTGTCGCCGCTCTTAATCAGCTGTGAGAGCTCTATGAGATAAGGTTTGAGCGCGTTAATAAACAGCGTGACGTCTAAAATTGCCATGACGCCGAGAGCCGAAAGCAGAACGGCAAAGGTCTTTGAAACGCCTATGCTACCCTTGGAGGTGATAGACTGGATAATACCCATCAACAGCGCGCCGCCGAAGGGGATTAAGAAGTTGTAGTCCGTCCACGTCAGCGTGCCTTTGTTTACAAGTCCGTACGTCTTGAAGCCGATATAGCAGGCGGTGACGATTATGGTAAGCACTTCCGCCGCAAGCGCGCAGTTGGCGCTTGTGTTTTTCTTTTTACTGCCGAGGAATACGGGAATGCACATTAACAGTGCAAACACGCAAACTACCGCGTACAGAACGCCGACGAGCGAAATGAAGAAATCGACGAGAGTATCGCAAGGGTATGCCAGGAACCAACCCGTAGGCGCGGGCAATACGGTCTTCTTTGCAATAAACTCGCACACGTTATTGAACATAGCGGGAATGTATTGCAGCATCATTCTTTGGGTCACTACACTGCCCGTGCCCTCGGACACGCAGTTAAAAAGCGGAACGAGCAAACCAGCAAGAAGGCAGAGAACGGTGATGAAATAGGTGGTCGTAATGATGACCTTTTTCGTCTTGTTCTTGCTTTTTTCTTTGGCCTTCTGCTCCTTGTCCCTCTTTTTCTTTTCTGCCGCGGACAATTCCGTCGCTTCGAGCTCCTCAGTTGTTACGTTTTCGTCCATAAGAATATCTCCATAGGTTTATGCGCTTAATAGCGCCCGTAAACCAAAATTTCTAGCTTTATATAATTGTAATACAAATGCAAGCGTATGTCAAGGCGTATAATGGTAATTTGTTCTAATTTTTTAATTCGCCGCCGTTATTCTGCGCAATAATCAAACGACTTTTTCGGCGATTGCCGGTTAAATCGCTTCCACGCCGCTTTAAACGGCGTCATACCGAAAGCAGGTTACCGTCGTTTTTGCGTTGATTGGCGCATATTGGCGGGGCAATTGAATTTTTTGCCACCGTATAAGCGGCGCGAAAGGCTTAAAAAAGCGCGCGGTTGGCAACACGTAAAAGCTCGCGCACTATAAGTTTTGACATTTTGTCCGATTTAAATTCATTTTTATTGCTCAGCGGTTGAAAATTTTGAAAAAAGAGTATATAATAATGATAGCGGCAGATAGAAACGCGCCCTGTTAAAGCCTTGCGCGGCGGCTCTTTTTGCCTATTGGAGCGGTAATATGCTGAAACAAAACGAAAAATTATCGGGCGGAATGTTGCTGTCGGAATTGCTCGACGACGCGGTAAACCGCCGCGTGCCCGAGCTTCCCGCAGGCGCGGAGCTGTCCGCATATGCGAAGGCGTTCGCAGACGAGGACCTTGTAAAGACGTGCTTCTGTCTGTTTGAAAACGACCTGAACGTCAGCCGCGCGGCGGGGGAACTGTATATGCATAGAAATACGCTCATTTACCGCATAGCAAAGCTGAAAAGGCTGACGGGGCTCGACGTATGCAGATTTGCCGACGCCGTTACATTTATTATATTATACCGCAGTTATTGCGGGAGGGAAGGAGCAAATGAAAGAAAATAAAACTACGAGAATTGCCGTTACGGTTATAGTGGCGGTGGCGATTGCTGTGGCGTCGTTTTTCGGCGGGTTTCTTACAAGCAGGCTTACGCGCAAGAGCGAGGTCGCTTCGTACGAATGGGCTATTAAAACAGTTCAGCAGTACTATTACGAAGATATTCCTACTCAGGATATCCTCAACGGTTCGTTAAAGGGCTTTGCCGCGCTCTGTCTCGACAGATATTCCGCATACTATACCGCCGAGGAATACGCCGAACTTTTAAATACCGGCAGCGGCAATATGAGCGGCGTGGGCGTTGCGTATATGTACTTGTCCGAAGGCGTGCACCCTCAGGGAAAGAGCGGCGCATTGGTAGAGTTGGTTGTCGGCAATTCGCCCGCATATTACGGCGGACTTCAGGCGGGTGAGTTTATGACGGCTGTATACGACTCCGAAAAGAGGGTGGAGATTACCTCCGCCGATGCGTTTTCCGACTTTGTAGACGGCAAGGATACGGGCGAAAAATTCACGATTGTAACCGACCTGGGCGAGCACGAGGTTTCCAAGGAGGCGTACCGCGCAACCTATTGCACAATGGCTACAAACAGCGCGCGGTGGAACGTGACGTACAGCGGCAACCAAATGCAGATAGTCGAGAGCGAGGGCGGAATAAGTTATCTGCCCGACGGCGCGGCGTATCTGAAACTCGACCAATTCTATGGCGACGCGGCTGACGAAATGGCGGCGCTCATTGAAAAATACAACGCCGAAAACTGCACCTCGCTCATACTCGATTTGCGCGGAAACGGCGGCGGATACGTCGATGTAATGTGCGATATGTCCGACATATATACGGGGCAATTGCAAAATCGCAACCGCATTGCAATGCAGGCTATATATAAGGATGGTTCAAGGGAAACGTTTACGGTGAACGATAAGTATTCGGCTAAATCCGAGCTTGCGGCGGGTACTAAAATCAGCGTGCTTGCGGACAACGGAACGGCGAGCGCGTCCGAGGCGCTTATAGGCGTGCTGATAGACAACGGGGTTATAAGCTACGGCGATATCTATCTCTCCGACTTCTCCGACGTGTATTTAAAAGTGACGGGCACGGCTGAAAAGAACTGCCGCTCGTACGGTAAGGGTATAATGCAGACAACGTTCGTGCACCCCTTCACGCACGAGGCGTTAAAGCTTACCACGGCGCGCATCTATTGGCCCAAGGGCGAAACGTGCATACACGACGTGGGGCTGACTACCGCAGTCGGCTGTAAGACGGTTAAGACGGAATGGAGCGTAACGTACGGAGATACACAGCTTGAAAAAGCCGCCGCCGCCATTTACGGAAATTAAAATTTAACCGAAAATAACAACCTCTCCCGGATAAACGCACTTCCCATTGGGAATAAAAAACGAATAACAATAAAGAACTCTCAAACAATTTGTTCGAGAGTTCTTTATGTTTGTAATTAATTAAGCTAAATTGAAATTTAGTTGTTGCTATCGACGTGCGGCTCGTCAAATAATATTTTCAAGTCTATGACTTTGCAATCATATCCAACAATCTTTAACCTATTTAGTCCATTAGTTAAAGAAACGATTTTTGTCGTTGTCAGTTCATTGGAATTGTTTTGTAAACGTTCTATTAAGACGGTTATGTCATTATTGCTATCAATAAATACAACTTTTGCATTTCCGCTTTTAATATTCAAATCGATTTGTATTTCTATCTCTGCGCTATCTTCAAGCGTCTTCTCCCATAAAGTTTCGCGCCCGTCAAATCGTGAAGCATTAAGTGAATAGCCGCCTTCTATGGGATTAAATACCGAATTACTCTTTGCGTAGCGGTCTGCAATTTGTACTATTTTTTCGTCGTCATTATATTCCTGTTTAGCAAATTCATTACCGCAACCCGTAAAACCGATAGTAACACACAGAATTAAGCTAAACACGATACTTGTAAATGCTCTTTTCATAGAAGTCAATTCTCCGTTAAATTACTGCTTAACGCTCTGTTATTATACAACAATCAATTTAAAATGTAAAGCTAAAGCGCACTTGCCTTGCTTGCAAGGTATAGTGCGCCTATACGTATATTCTGTTCCTGTGGTAAAATTCCCTATGGGAACTACGGATAGTACGGGAGAGGTTGTTTTTATATTGAACGTAATTTTATAAGCGACGGCGCAAAAGCTTTCGCGTAATCGGCTATCGCGATATTCGGTCTACCTCGGCTTTTTGAATTTTTTAATTCTTACGGCGTCGAAAATTATGCAGACTGAAAATCCCTTTTCCGTGCGCGTTACGTCAAGAGTGTATTTGTCGTCCGCTTCAAAGTACTCCGAGCACACGTTTTTCAAATCGCACAAAAACAGCTCTTTTTCCTCTTCGGTTATATTGTCCCTGTCAGCGGTAAGCACGTCGTTCATACTCTGCTCCTCAATTTACGTTTAAGCATTCCGCCGACGCCTAAATAGCTTTTGACCACCCCGTACAGCTTTTCGCTTTTGCCCGCAACAAACTCGCCCGCCATAGCAAACGCCCTCTGCGTTCCCGCCTTAATCTTTCCGAGCGGCAAAGTCAAATCCTCGGGAATGACTCCCCAAAGCGGCAACCGCACGATAGAGGCAATCTCCTGCGGGGTGAGTATCGCGCCGTCGAAAACCAAACCGCCGTTCACCTTGTTGACAATCAGTCCCGACTGCTTAAAGCTCCCGTCCTTAATTTCTCCGCCGCGCTTTTTCGCGCAGTTCAAAGACGGGGAGTAGGGGTCGCACACAAGCGCCGCACGGCTGCACGCCCGTGCTCCTGTATTGTCGCAGATTATGTAATCGAACAGCGGCGCGCATTCCTCTACGGCGCGCTCGACGATTTCCGCGCTCTTACAGCCGAGCGTGGGCAGTATGTAAAGATTGGGTGAAGAGGGGTGCTGTAAAATCGCCTGCTTAACTCTGCACGCGCCCTCCTCGACGTCGGCTAATGTGTAAACGCTCAGCCCGAGCAAACCGCATAATTCAAGCCCGCTTGCACAGTCGCTATCCCCGTCGATCACAAGGGTACGCTCGCCCCCGGCAGACAGCGCGGCGGCAAGATTTACGGCGCAGGTCGTCACTCCCGAACCGCCTCTCGCACCCGTCATATACATTACTTCCGCCATATGACAAAATTCCTCCCGCAATGTTTTTTGCCATTATATAATATAGTTAAAGTCACATTTTGGCATAAAAAATTGTTAATTGTAATATTTTAAGGCATATAGTAATGCTTTTTTATGACATTATACTCGTTTTTTGTTGACAAGGCTCTGTTTTACTATTATAATAATTTTATCATAAGTTATTGTCACTTATTGTAACGGGCGGCAATAACGGCAGAGAGTAGTTAAAAATGAAAAGAAATTCAATCAAAAAAACGGTTGCGGTTCTTCTGTCGGCGGTTGGGTTATCGGCGCTGTCCCTCGGTGTGGCAGGCTGCGCGCCCAAGTCCACCGATTTAACCGAGCCGGATAACGTAGAGATTACAAAGCTTGCGCCGCCCGACGACGGAAGCCTTCCCACCGCGCACACCTGCGCGGAAAATCTCGCGTACATATCATACGTGTTCGGCTCGCAAACGCAGTATCATTCATATTCCTACGGCGTAACGGCGGCCTCAATCGCCACGCAGACTACGCGCAACTTCCGCGACTACAAAGACGGAGTTCTCATAACTACCGACCTGACGTATTCGTCAATGGTTAAAAACGGTACGCAGACCTGTACCGTAGTCAACGAGGAGGGAGAGAGCGAAGTATACTTCCGCGTAAGCGGCGCACCCGAGGCGAACACGCTTCCCTCCGAGGCGAGTTGGAGCGAGGAAGCTCCCCTGATTTTCAACGAGCGTTCGTATCACTACACGTACGGACTTCTTCCGACCGAGCTTTTCAACTATATAGTCAACGAGCAGAACATAATCGACAGTCAGCCCGTGCAGGCAAATCCCGACGGCACTTATACGCAGAGCTTTACGCTCGACCCCGTAGCTTCCACCTATTATTATCAGTTCGGTATGAAGACGAGGGGCGGTTTAAGCGGCTACCCCGAGTTCGAGAGCATTCAGTTCTCCGTCACGTTCGACGGGGATTGGCGCATACTCTCCGCCGACATGCGCGAGGTTGCGAAGGTAAACAAGGGCGTCGTAGTAACCTCCGTTTCCGATTTCAGCACGGAGTATTGGTACGGCGACGACCATTTCGACGACGCTCACTACGCCTATTATGACAGCTATTATAAACAGTATATAGGCGACAGCACGTTAGAGCCCGGCGGATCAAGCGACGAAGAGCTTGTCGTGGACGTAACCAACGTACTTTCAAACGGCTTCTCGCAGATAATGAACGGCGGCGCGCAGTTCGAAATAACGGCGGCACTCGGCAAAAACACCTATTCGGGCTACGTTTTCATCTCTCTCGACCTTGCCGACCCTCTCGAAACGCTCGAATTGAAGTTAAGCCTCGGTAAGGAGCTTAAAAATCAGAATTTCTTCCTCGAATACGGCGACGGGGACGTAAAAGCTTACTACGGTAAGGATTTTGCTCTCGGCGCAAACCTTGCGGAAGTCAAGCTTGCCGTAGGGCAGTTCGAAGATATTATCAACGGCATAAAGGCGGTATTTACCAAGCCCGAACAAACCGCGCCCGAACAGACGGAAGGTTTGGTCGGCGAGCAGGAGGGGAGCGACCCTCTGACCGCGCTTATGGACAGTATGGTTCTCACTTCGGGTGAAAAGCAAGCCGTGCTCACGCTCGATACCGATGATTTGCTCGGGTTGGGCATAGGCGTAAACGCAAGACTTGTATTCGGTATCAACAATAAAGCCATAATCTTCCGCGGCGCTACGGTAGGCGGGCTTTCGATGGGCGGCGAGGCGGTTGACCTCGGCTTGACAATCCGCACGACTACAGCTCCCGAAATCAAAATGCCCGACGGCGAATGTGCAGATTTGTCCGACTACATAGCCGACGTCCATTCGTTGCTCGGCAGCGATTTAATTAAGATAACGGCGGGCTTGCACGGCAGTGACGAGCTTGTCGGGATTGCGGCTTTAAAGGATATCGACCTCGATTTGACTGCGTATACCGACCTTGACGGCTTGACCGTAGGCGCGGACGTAGCCGCTTCCTATACATATAAAGGGCACAGGATTTCCGCGGCTGTCAGCGTGTGGTACGACTACAAGGCGGCAAACGGCGGATGGGGCGAAGCCGTTTTACAGCTGACCGAGCTCAACGGTTCTCCCCGCGACGTCAGATTGAAGTGTGATATTAAGGAAGTTTACGACGCAATATCAACGCTTCTGACGTTCGGCGGCGCGGAGGCGGGTTCGGCAACGGACGGGCTTGCCGACATAATCAACGGCGCTCTTTCAGCCGACCTCGCTTCGCTCATTTCCGAAATGTACGCAGACAAGGCGCAGATAAAGATTAAGGTGAGCGTTGACACGCTCCTCGAAATGTTCAACGTAAATACAGGCGTAAAGTTCGGCACGTGCGCGCTCACTTATAAGAAGGGCGACGGCGTATACGGCGGCGAGCTTTCTGCGGAGCTTCCCGCGCTCGGCTTTACTCTCGGGATTAGTGGCGAGGGTGGCGCAATCCAAACGCCCGACAAAGACAGCTGTCTTGACCTGATATACGCAATAGACGACGTTAAGTCGCTTATGAATGCAGAGCTGTTCGAGGCAAAAATCTCTCTCGATGGCGGCGCGGAGGGCGTAACCTTAACGCAGCTCAGCGGCATAAAAGCCGATTTGAGCGTGCAGTTCGACCCCGACGGCTTGGCTGTTGCGGCGGCTGTCGATTTCTCCTATACATATAAAGAGCAGGTCATTTCCGCTCAGCTTACGGCGCACTACGAAAAGGGCGAGAGTAAGTACGGCGATTTGATTTTGAGCCTTACGCGCATAAACAACACTCCGTTAAACGCAAACGTTTACTGCAATATAGACAGTCTTGCGGAAGCCGTAACCGCGCTTTTAAACCGCGCGGGCATACAGCTCAAACCGTTTGAAATCGGCGGCGGCAACGCGGGTTTGGACGATATTTTGGTAAAGATACTCGGCGCGGATTTCGACAAGCTACTGCCCGCGCTCGAAACGGACGCGGACGGCTTACGGCTTGCCGTAAACGCCGATGAGCTTCTGAATATCTTCGGCGTAAAAACGGGCATAGCGTTCGGAAACGTCAGCCTTGCTTACAGCCATTCGGGCGAGAATATGCTCGTTGCAAACGCGCCCGCGCTCGGCTTAAACGTTAAGGTAAACGGCGCTGAGGGCGAGCTTCATAAGCCCTCGTCAAGCGACATACTTGACTTGACTCAGCTTGTAAACACCGTTGACGCGGTATGGAAACAGGTTGACGGCATAATCGACAGTCAAAGTATTTCGTTTGAAATAGCCAAGGGCAAGACCTTCCTTGCGCTCGACGGCATAACGGTAGACCTTTGGGGCGAGGGCGAAATCAGTTGGAAGAGCGGGCGCGAGTACGTTGCACTCGACCTGTGCGCGGCTATCACGGAAAGGGCTTCCGATCAGGTTGCGGTCAAGCTTATATACGACAAAAACGCAACCGACAAGCCCGTCGTAAGACTTGCGCTCAACGGCGTGGGCATTGATATTTACAAGGACGACATCGACAGCGTAACCGACGGGTTTAAGGATATCTACGCAAAGATTGCTCCGCTCCTCGGTGTGGGAGATACGTCCGAAGAGGGCGGCGATAAGGCGGTCGGCAACGGAGTTTCCGCGCTTCCCGACGGCAATAAGCTGAATAACGATAAGCTTATGAGCCTTATCTTCAAAGCGCTCTCGGCTGATAATTGGGTGGAAGCGCTCAGCCGCTTAACGCTTAAAACGGACGGCAAGTCACTCGCACTTGAATATCTTTCGGAAAACGCGGTGGGCGTGGAGATAAGGGCGGACGGCGCGTTGGAGCTCTGCTACGACGGCAATTACGGCGAACGCTTCTCGTTTGGCGGCGGCATAGTCGCAACCGCGGTAACGGGCGAGCTTATCCCCGCAATAGAGGCGAAGCTCGAAAGCTGTAAAATGTCCTCTTCGAGGGACGAAGGCAGCGCGCCCTTCATTCGTCTTGCATACGATTACCTGTTCGAAGCTATCGACGCAATAGGCGTTGAAAATATTCTCGGCGACAGCACGTATACGGTAACGTTCGCGCTTAACGGCGACAACTGCAACATAAGCGGGTTAGAGGGCGTGTTTATCGACGCCAACATTTACGTGACGGGTGAAAAGGGCGAGCAGGGCAAGCTTGCCGAAGCCGACCTCGATATCAACGCGGCGGGCGTTACGGTAAAGCTCAACGTAATATCAGAGCGTCGCGGCAATATAACATATTTCTATATGGATTTAAGTCAGGTTGCCGATATCAAGCTTCCCGACCTCAAATTTATGGCTACGCAGGACACTCTGTACGAAACGCTCAGGGTTCTGCTTAACACGATAAATAATACCAACGTGCTCGATTTGTTGGGCAAGCTGACGGCAAGCAACGGCGGGGAAGCTCACGCAGACGGCGAAGCGGCTCCCGCAGAGCCCGTTATGACGGATAGTGCTATCGACAAGATATGCGGCGTTCTGACAAAGCTTCTCGACTTCAATTTCAGCAGCGCGGTCGTAGCGACCGAAACGGACGGCGTGCTCACGGCAAAAATCGACCTTGACAATATCGTCAAGCAGTTGGGTTATAATACGGGCGCGCTCGGCACGGTAGAGGCGGTTATAAATCACAGCAGTCACTCTATGAAGACGAGCGGCAAGACCTACGTTACGGACGCGGACGGCAATACGCAGTTAAAGGAGTGGATTTCGCTCTCCTCCGAGCTTGCGGCGCGCCGCGACTATTCGAAATTCGACAGGAACGAATACATAAGTATAGAGTTCTTGCCTACGCTCATAGACGACATTGTAAAGTTCGCAACAGACGACGACGGCAACGTACACGAAAAGTTCACGCTTAGCGGCACTGTAACGGCAAATATTATAGGCAGGTTCGATTTGACAATCGACATTTGCACTATGACAGTCGGGGTCAATGAAAGAGACGGGTTAACGTTCTCGGCGATAATGCACGTTAAAAAGGTAAGCGTAATCGGGCTGGTAACAATACCGCAAAGCACGATAGGCATAACTTATCAAAACGGACTGTTGACGCTTGCGAGAAACGTGGATACGGCTAATCCCGAATACAAGGTAATGACCTTCGATTACTTCATCGACCATATGCTGACTAAAAACGACTCCGTGCTTCAATGGCTGTTAAATGTGGACGGTTGGAATATTCTGATGGGCGTAGTCAACCTTGCGGGGAGCGATCTCAATATCAGTTCGGGACTTACCACAACGCAGGACGTGTATCTGTATAAGGCTACGGCGGACAAGGAAGAGCAGGAAATTTCGATGGGCGACTTTGTCGACGCTCTCAAAGTAATAATCAACGGCAATACTACCGCGGTGTTCGGCGACAAGGTTGCAAATCTTGAAAGTGCGCTCGGCATATCCGATAATTACTACGGTTTCTCACTAAACGCGGGTAAGGTCACGGGCGGAGTGCTCACAGAGCTTCACGCGGCTATCCTGCGCAACGACCGCGGAATAAGCGGCATAAAGGCGGCGGGCGCAATTCAGAGCTACGTAACGTTCAACGCGGATTTGCAGTATCGGGAGGATTGGACGAAGGAATACGAGCTTGGTACGGCTCTCGGCGAAAACGTAACGGCGACAAGCTTTTACAACGCGGCTATGGCGGCGGCAGAGGACGGCAAATATACCGTAGATTTCGACCACTACGAAAAGATGCCCGAAAAGGGTTACGACGAAAAGTTCGGCTGTCTGTCGGTTACTAACGGCAGTAACGGCTACGAATTTACAACCGAGTATTCACATATGCTCTATACTCACGTGCTTACGGTAGTCGGGTTGGACGGCAGTGAGGAAAAGCGCAACGTGCGCCACGGTTCAACCGTATACTTCTACGACAACTACTTGCCCGTATATACCGACAACGGAAAGTCGATGCGCCTACTTTATTCGCTTTCGGCTACGGAGGTGGGAGAGGCAAGCGCGGTTATGAACGGCGACCTGACTGTATACGCGGTTAAGCGCAAGGCTGTCACAATCTACGTTCACAACGGAAGCGAGGTGATAGAGCTCAGCTCGTTCGCGGGCGACGCAGTGCCGACGACGGTCAAGGGCTTGCAGGCGATAACCGCTCCTACATACGCAGACGGCACACCCGTAGGCGAAAACGATAAGGTCGGCGGCGAACAGACGGCACTCCATATCTATGGCACGTTCGTACAGACGGTTGCTACGGTCAACTACGTCAACTACGAGTTCAACGCTAAGACGCTCACTTACACGGCTGCGGGCAAGGCGGCGGGCTTCAACGACTACTATTCGGTAAATGGCAACACGCTTGTGCTCGAAAACGAAATAGGCGGCTATCCCGTAACGGCTATTGCGGCAAACGCGTTCGCCAATACCGACGGCAAGCCCATTAAGAGCGTGATTGTTCCCGAAAATATCGTAACAGTGGGCGCTAATGCGTTCAGCGACAATTTCGGTATGGAGCAGGCTGTATTCCTTGCGGAAACGGTAACGTTCGAGGGTAAAGACGGAAACTCCAAGACGATGCCCTTCTACGGCTGTTCGGTTACTGACTCCGCCGATAAAATAGACGGTTTGGCAGGCAACGAAATTACTGACCTGCACGTTTACTACAACAACATTGTCGCAAACGGCGGCGATTGGACTCATTTCAGATATGTAAGCAAGGTATTCTCTTTCAACTTCTATATCGGCAAAAACGGCGGCGGCTTGCACGGCGCGGGTACTTGGCAGTACGTCGATTACAATGTAAACGTCGACCTCGGAGGCGTGGCGGGCAGTACGCTCACCGAAAGTGCGGTAAGCGACATTCTCGCTCCCTATTTCCCCCGCGTTACAGACGGCGAGTTTGACGGCAGCGTTGAAGCGGCGGAAATTGAAACGGCGTTGACGAGCGCTCTCACGCAATTTGAAATTATGCGCGGCGGCATAGTGTACGCTTGCTCGTTCGATAAGAGCGTTTCGCAGAACGGCAACAAGATTACGGTAACGTACAACGTAAGCTATCACGCCACGGCGGAAATAAGCGTTTACAGCGCGTGCGGCTTTACGTATAACGGAGTGCATAAGGACGGCGGCGCGACCGTTCCCGTCTCCGCAAAAGTTGTCGGCGGCAAGGTGGAGCTGTCCGAGCCTAAGTCCGATAACGGCTATGCGTTCCTCGGCTGGGCTGTCGAGGTCAACGGCGGTATGCAGTTTGCGGAGAAGATTATAACTCCCGCAGAGAACGCCGTGTATTATGCAATCTGGGGCGCAAGCAAGATCGGAGCAGAGGTTTCCGCGGAAATTAATTACGGCGGCAACGCACTCTCTGCACCCGCAAGCGGCAACGGCAAGTGGTACGACGGCGATTGGAACGAGGTTACTGGAATTTCCAAAGAAAACACCGTTGTCTATATGCGGTCGATATTTACCTTAACGTACAAAATCAGCGGCAATTTTACAATGAAGGTAAGCGATACTCTCGCCGGGGTAAGCGGATCGTCAAAGACGTCCTACTCTAACAGCTTCGAGATATTGGAAGGGCAGACCGTCTACGTCGTAAAATCGGCGGGCAAGCAAGCAGATTTCTATGTGGACGGCGTGCTCAAAACAACAATTACTCTTTCCAAGTGGGGATTATATAATTACAATATCAAAGATTTTGAAGCAATAGACACAACCGTGAGCGGCAATATTTCCGTTGAAATGAAGTGGTGATAAAAATTAATAATCGTATTGGCGCGCGGGTTAAAATCCGCGCGCTTTAATATTATTAAGGTATAAAGCATAAACTATCGTATGAACCTTATACAACAAATTTTGAGGGAAGCGGGCGCGGATTTGGACAGGTCCTTTACGATAGTGCCCGCATTCGGCGGCTATTTCAAATCGGTAAAGCGTGTTGAGGACTATTCGCCGCAGCGCATAGTGCTCACGGTCGCAAAAATGCGGTTGACAGTGACGGGTGAAAAGCTTATAATAGATAAGTATTTTCAACAAGATTTATTGGTGCGCGGCTCTATCACGGGGGTGACGGTTGAATAACGTTGTCATATTCGAGGTCACAGCCACGCCCGAGGCGGCTCTTAAAAAGCTTGCAAAGGCGGATATTGCCGTATATCGGCTTAAAAAACGCGCTTCGCGGCTGTCGTTCGGAGTCAATTCACAATATATTGAAAAAGTTTTTGCAATTTTCGCGCACCCGTGTTATAATACTGTCATAAGACGGAAAAGTCCGCAAATGCGCCTTAAAAGCTTTTTAAGCACAAGGTTTTGCCTGATTATCGGCGCGGCGCTCTTTACCGTTGCGGCGATTTCGTCGGGAAATATGGTAATGCGCATAAAGGTCGTGGGTAGCGGCAGTTATTTGAAGGAGCGCATAGTTGCCGTTGCAAACGAATGCGGCGCGCGCGAATGGTCGTTCTGCCGCGGGCTTGACGCACCGATGTTGCAGTCTCGCGTAATGGCGTTGCCGTCGGTCAGCTTCTGTTCCGTTCAGCGCGAGGGCGCGTATCTCATTATCGACGTCCGCACGGAAGAGGAGCACTCGGCTAAACTCGATTACAAGCCGTTGCAGACGGACGTCGGCGGCGAGGTGTACCGCATAGTCGCAATCTGCGGCACGGCTGAAAGGGCGGCGGGCGATAAGGTGAGCGCGGGCGACGTGCTTATCGGCGCGTACGAGCTCAACGCGGACGGCGAGGCTACGGAATGCGCGGCGGTGGGATTTGCCGAAATTTCCGCTCACGCAAGCATATCGCTGTTTTATAGCGAGGAGAACGAGGAGAACACGCAGGCGGCGTTAAAGGCGGCGGCGCTATACTCGGACCGCATTACAGAGCAATCGTACAAGGTGAATCCGTGCGACGGCGGGGTACAGTACGAGGTTACTTTTACGTACATAAAGACGTTTACCGTCAATATGGAATAGGATAAGAGGGGTGCTATTTGGACATCGAAAGAAGAGTTACCGCAGGCAATATAGAGGAGCTGTCGAGATTGCTCGGCACGTTCGACGAAAATCTTAATTCGATATCGCGCGAGTTACAGGTTTTTTGCAGGGTAGAGGGGCTTGACCTCATAATATCGGGAGCGGACGAAAACGTGCATATCGCGCGCGAGGTGCTCAAAAATCTGCTTATTCTCGTTGAAAACGGCGAGCGCATAGACGGCGGCAGAGTCGTATATTGCATAGAGCTTGCGAGAGAGGGCAGAGCTTCCGACATAACCAAGCTTTCATCCGACACGGTAGGCGTCACGTTCCGCGGCAAGCCCGTCAAGTGCAAGACGGTCGGGCAGAAGGCGTACGTCGACGCGATAAAGCGCAACACGGTTGTTTTCGGCGTAGGACCGGCGGGCACGGGTAAAACCTATCTTGCCGTCTGTCTTGCCGTGCAGGCAATGAAGCAGAAGCAGGCGGAAAAAATCATACTTACGCGCCCCGCGGTGGAGGCGGGTGAAAAGCTCGGCTTCCTTCCTGGCGATTTGCAGACAAAGGTTGACCCCTATCTTCGACCTCTTTACGACGCATTGCAGGAAATGCTGGGAGTTGAGAGCTACACCAAACTTATGGAAAGGGGAGCAATCGAGATAGCGCCGCTGGCGTATATGCGCGGCAGAACGCTCTCGAACGCTTTTATAATATTGGACGAAGCGCAGAATACGACTAAGGAGCAAATGAAAATGTTCCTCACGCGTTTGGGCGACGGCAGTAAAATGGTAATAACGGGCGACGTGTCGCAGATTGACCTGCCCGAGGGCAAGCAGAGCGGACTTAAACACGCAACCAAGCTTTTAAACGGGGTAGAGGGCATTTCGGTCGTAAATCTTACTGATAAAGACGTTGTAAGAAATACTTTGGTTATGCGCATAGTGCGCGCGTACGATAAGGAAAACGTCGGGAGAGATAAAATTGAAAGAAAAACTGACTAAAAAAGCGGCGTTTCTGGGCTTGCTTATGTTTGTGTTCAACGTAATAATTTTACTTGCGTTGGCGTTTCTTATGATAGAGCTCAACCAAACCACGCACGCTATCGACTATATACGGGATAATCCAAGCAAGGTTGTTTTCGTTGTGGCAACCGTGTTGTTCCTGTCCGTGCTTAACTACGGCTATCTGTACTTTGAGAGTATGTCGGTGCTCGCAAACGTAACGCAACTCATCGAAATGTTTACGTTGCTCGACCTGTCGCTGTTTTTAAGCTTTATTTTCGGTAGATATATCGACCCCAACGCCCGCCCGTTCGGCTTTTTCGCCGTAATGTGCGCAACGCTTCTCGGCAGGCGCGAGGCAATATTTTTAAATATTATCAACGCTCTGCTTATATTCGTAATGGATATAAATATCAATCTTGTCAACCTCGCTTCCGACCAGATGTGGACGTATTGCGCGGGACTTTTAATGACCTTCTGCTCGGGTACTATGGTAGTATTCGTTTCGCACAAAATCAAGACAAGGTTGCAGAGCATTCTGCTTGTGTTCATACTTCTCATTCCCATAGAACTGATTATCGGCATAATGGAAATCCTGTTCACGCAGGAGCCCGAAATGCCTTGGATATTGCTCGGCTACGGCGCTATGGGAGCACTGTTCAGCATTCTGTTGTTTATGGTGCTTCTGCCGATTTTCGAGCTTGTTTTCGCCAATCTTACCGTGTTCCGTCTGCGCGAGATAACTTCGCCGAACGCCCCCTTAATCAAAAAGCTTAAAGAGGAAGCGCCCGGCACTTACAATCACTCCGTAGTCGTTTCACAGCTTGCGGAAGCCTGCGCAAACGCGATAGGGGAGGACAGCGAGCTTGCGCGTGCGGCGGCGTATTATCACGACGTGGGCAAGCTTATGAACCCCGAAATGTTTACCGAAAATCAGTCGGATTATAACGTTCATAACGAACTCTCGCCCGAGCTTTCCGCGGACATAATCCGCTCTCACACCCGCGACGGCGCAAAGCTGATAAAGAAACAGCACCTGCCCGAGTTCCTTGCCGACGTAGCTATACAGCACCACGGCACGTTGCCTATAAAATACTTCTATGCCAAGGCGCTCAAAATGACCGATGGCGAAATAAGTATGGCAAACTACTCCTATGCGGGACCTACGCCGCAGACGCGTATCGCGGCGATAATAATGATAGTCGACGCGGCGGAGGCGGCGACGCGCTCGCTTGCAAACAGAACGCCGGCTAACATCGAGGCGCTTGTAGGCAGTCTTATAGAGGAGCGTATCAACCTCGAACAGTTTGCAAACTGTAACATTACTATGCGCGATATGACGGTTATAAGCCATACGATAGCGCAGTCGCTTTCGGGCGTATACCATTCGCGTATTTCCTATCCGAAAATCAAAATCGGCAAAAAGGGTTGACGGTAAAAAATTATGATTGACCTCGATATATGTTGCGACGAACACGATTTTTCTGCGCTTGCAGGGGCGTTTAAAGCCGAGGCTGAATCCGATTGCCCGCTTGCTCTCGAAATAGTTTTCGCGGACAGGCAGGAGATAAGGCGGCTGAATAGCGAGTTCCGCAAAAACGACAGGGTGACGGACGTGCTTTCGTTCCCCGCGCTCGACGGCATTCTCGGCAAGAAGATTTGCGCCGCCGATTTCCCTTACGACGTCGACGAGGACGGCAGACTGTTTTTAGGCTCGATTGCAATCTGTACCGACGTTGCGAGAGAGCAGGCGGAGGAATACGGGCATACGTACGAGAGGGAGCTCTATTATCTTGCCGTTCACGGCGTCTGTCATTTGCTCGGTTACGATCATATGACGGAAACCGACAAGGCGGCAATGCGTGAAAAGGAAGAGAGAGTGTTAAAGATACTTAACCTTGCGAGGGAATGAATGAAGAGCGGATATGTGGCATTAATAGGTAAAGCGAACGCGGGCAAATCGACGCTCGTAAACGTGCTTGTCGGCGAAAAGGTGGCAATCGTATCGCCCAAGCCGCAGACCACGCGCGACGCGATTATGGGCATAATAACCGAGGCGGACTATCAGATAGTTTTTATCGATACCCCGGGCATATACAAGGCGAAAAACGCTCTGTCGCAGGTTATGGCAAAGACGGCTGAAACAACGGCAAAGGGCGTCGATCTCATTCTGTTCGTATTGGACGGGCACGCGGGCGTAACGGACGGTGATATAGAAACGGTAAAGCGCTATTCCGACGGCAAGATACCTATGATTATCGCCTACACGAAGATTGACATTATGCCAAAGGAAAATATTCCCGCCGACGTAAAAAGACTGTACGACGAGGGAGTTACATGCGACGTGTATCCCGTATCGGCGCGCAAGGGAACAAACTTAAAGAAGCTTGTCAACGCCATTGTAGAGCGGTTGCCCGAGGGCGAAAAGGTAATCGGGGAGGACATCGTTTCGGACAAGAGCGAGCGCTTTATGATTGCCGAAATAATGCGCGAAAAAATACTTCTCAAATTCGACAAGGAAATTCCCCACGGCGTAGCGGTGATAGTCAACACGTTCGTGAAGCAGGATAACGGCGTTTACGACATAAACCTCGATATTATCTGTGAAAAGGCAAATCACAAGGCTATACTTATCGGCAAGCAGGGCGCGGCGTTAAAAGAAGTCAGCTCGTTTGCCCGCAAGGATATGGAAAAATTTCTGGGCGCAAAGGTCTTTTTGACAACCTACGTTAAGGTCAAGGAGGATTGGCGCGACCGCCCTTCGCTTTTAAGCGGAATGGGCTACGGAAAAAAGAACAGTTGACGACAGACGTCAATTCGGGGACTTATAAATCTTAATCGGGTTAAGACGTAATATTTTCGTCAATATAGCGCACTCTATTTTTAACGGAGGTCGCTATGAAAGAGAGAGACAACGACGCTGCCGAGCTTGCCTGGAAAATGTTTGAAAAGACGGGCTCTGTAAGCTACTATATGCTCTATAAAGAGCTTAAAGGTAAAAAGTAAAACCAACCAATGAACGACGTAAAGGTCAACGCGCTTATGTTGCGCGCGGTCGATTATCTTGAATACGACAAAATTCTGACGCTGTTGACTGCCGAACACGGAAAATTGACAGTGGGTATAAAGGGAGTACGAAAGGCTGGCGCAAAGCTGAAATTTGCCGCTCAGCCCTTTTGTTTTGCCGAATATATTCTGGCGGGCAGGGGCGAGAGATACACCGTAACTCAGGCAAGCGAGTGTGAAAGCTTTTACGATTTGCGATGCGACATAAATAAATTTTACGCCGCTTGCACAGTATGCGAAACGGCAGCCGCACTCACATACGAGGGTGACGGAAGCGGCGAAATTTTCTCAATATGCGTCAAAGCGCTCACGGATATGTGCAACGGCGACGAAGGGCTTGCATTAATCAGATTTCTGCTTGCCTCGTTAAGACTTGCAGGCTACGGCATAAACAACGAGCGGTGTGCGGAATGCGGTGCGGCGCTGTCGGTCGAAGAGAATATGCGCTTTGATATGGATACGGGCGCGTTCACGTGCTGGGGTTGCGGGACCGGCGCGGGAGTGAGCGGGGTAACGTACGCCGCCCTGTGCGCCGCCGAGGGGCGAAGCGGTGAAGAGGTAACTGCGGACGGCAAAAAGCGCGCGCTAAGGCTTTTAAGGGAGTATTTAGCGTACAAGACCGACGCCGAATGCCGCAGTCTGTCGGAGTATATTGCATTGATATAAAAATAAAAAGAAAACAAGGCTGAACGGTAAGTTCAGCCTTGTTAGTTTTAAATTGTGCAATAAGTTTCTGTCGGGTTAATCGAGGTCGGTCGCAAATCTTATGGCGTTAATGGGGAACATTACGCAGGCGACAACCAGAACCGCCGTTATGGTAAACGCGGCAACGGCGGCTAAAGCGGAGAGCAGGAACATACCTATCACAGCGAGAAGCAGCCATCCGAGTAACGAGCCCGTCAAACCCACGATAAAACTCAAAATTGTTCCGCATATTCCGAAGCCGATTGCGCCTACGCTGATAACAGGTCCGTCGAACCAAATCAGGTTTGCTATCAGAGCGGCAATGGCGTAGCTCGTAACGCAACCCTCCAATATTCCGATGAGGTAACCCTTACTGTATATACATGACATCGTTATGCCCGCTATCAGAGCGCCAAGCCCTAAAATCATTGCAAATATGTATCTGACTTTACTCATATATCCTCCATAAAAAATTTTTCATCAGTTGTTTGCGGCGTATATTATAAAAGCGATGTTGGCTATACATAGCAGAATAGGCAGTATAAAGAAAATCGCAAGAAACTCTTGTCCGAGTAGCATATACAGCAAAGCGCTAACGCCGAATGCGCCTATGGTATTCATAAAAAAGCCGCCAACCATATTCGGTTCCAGCGTGCCTGTGTCAAAATCCAGCGTAAACGAGCCGTCCCAATCGACGTCAAAAATGATAGGTCCGATGAAAAACATCCATGAAAAAGCGGTAGTTGCCGTTGTTGCAATGACCAGAGTCCAGTTAAAATCATCCGGTGTTTTGATAATAAAGAATGCAAGTACAAAGGAAGCTATCGCCGCCGCAAAGCACAAAATACGGCTTAAAACAAAGCTTGTAAACAGAAAACGTATCAGAATTACGGCAAGAACAAGAAAAATTATAATTCCTACTATACTAATTGCTATCAGAAAAACACCCATTGACAGTCCTCTTTTGTAGAATATTCTACAAATTATTATAATGTAG
This sequence comes from uncultured Christensenella sp., assembly GCA_910579295.1. Taxonomy (GTDB): domain Bacteria; phylum Bacillota; class Clostridia; order Christensenellales; family Borkfalkiaceae; genus Coproplasma. Next base: position 139,244 of record CAJTTC010000001.1, read on the forward strand.
AAAATTCTACCTGTCAAGTATATTGATAGAAAATTCTATATAATATATATGTGGAATTCAGACAGATATTAAGGGATTTTTTAACGGAAAACGCCTTGACGGTAAGTCAGTTTGCAAAGACTGTTGGGGTAAAGCCCAGCCAGGTAAGCGAATGGCTGGGAGGGAAAGCCAAGCCCGGGTACGATACTCTAAAAAAAATTTCAATTGCGTTTAACGTCCCTGCGGACTATTTCCTGGGACTTACAGACGAATACTGAAAATGAAAACCTTCCCCTGCCAATCGGGGGATTTTTTTGTTGTTTTGTAAAATTTTTCCGCAAAGTACTTGAAAAATATTGCGCAATGATTTATAATGTACACTGTGCGCAGAATAGCTATGTCCGCGCAGTGCAACTAATTAAAATAATTAACCAACAGGAGGAACTTTATGGCAAAAAAGTATTGCTACCTTTTTACCGAAGGTAATGCAAAGATGAGAGAGCTTCTGGGCGGCAAGGGCGCAAACCTCGCCGAAATGACCAACATCGGTCTTCCCGTACCTCAGGGCTTCACAATTTCAACAGAGGCTTGTACTCAGTACTATGAGGACGGCAGAAAAATCAACGACGGTATTCAGAAAGAAATAATGCAATACATCGAGAAGATGGAGAAGGTCTGCGGCAAGAAGTTCGGCGACAAGGAAAATCCTCTTTTGGTTTCCGTTCGTTCGGGTGCACGCGCTTCTATGCCCGGTATGATGGATACAATCCTTAACCTCGGTCTTAACGAAACGGTTGTAAACACTATCGCCGCTAAGTCGGGCAACCCCCGCTGGGCTTGGGACTGTTACAGAAGATTTATTCAGATGTTCTCCGACGTCGTTATGGAAGTCGGCAAGAAATATTTCGAAAAGCTCATCGACCAGATGAAGGAAAAGAAGGGCGTGGAGTTCGACGTCGATCTCAACGCGGACGACCTTAAAACTCTTGCAAATCAGTTCAAGGCGGAGTACAAGGCTCAGCTCGGCAAGGATTTCCCCGACGACCCCAAGGAACAGCTCTTCGAGGCTATCAAAGCCGTATTCCGCAGCTGGGACAACCCCCGCGCAAACATATACAGAATGGACCACGATATCCCTTACAGCTGGGGTACTGCCGTAAACGTACAGATGATGGCGTTCGGCAATATGGGCGACGATTGCGGCACGGGCGTTGCGTTCACGCGTAATCCCGCAACGGGCGAAAAGGGGCTTATGGGCGAATTCTTAATGAACGCTCAGGGCGAGGACGTCGTTGCAGGCGTTCGTACTCCTATGCCCATAGCTAAAATGGCGGAAGTGCTCCCCGACGTGTACAAGCAGTTCTTGAAGGTTTGCGACACGCTCGAAAATCATTACCGCGATATGCAGGATATGGAGTTCACTATCGAGCAGGGTAAGCTCTATATGTTGCAGACGCGTAACGGCAAGCGTACCGCGGCGGCGGCTATCAAGATTGCTTGCGACCTCATCGACGAGGGTATGATTACCGAAAAAGAAGCTATTATGCAGATTGACGCTAAGTCGCTCGATATGCTTCTTCACCCCCAGTTCGACCCCAAGGCTTTAAAAGAAGCCGACAAAAAGAACGTAGTCGGCAAGGGCATAGCGGCTTCCCCCGGCGCGGCGGCAGGCTCTATCGTATTCACCGCAGAGGACGCCGTTGTAGAGGGAAAGAAGGGCAAGAAAGTCGTTCTCGTTCGTCTTGAAACCTCTCCCGAAGATATCGAGGGTATGAAGTACTCGCAGGGTATTCTGACGGTACGCGGCGGACAGACTTCGCACGCGGCGGTTGTTGCCCGCGGTATGGGTACTTGCTGTGTATCCGGTTGCGGCGACATTAAAATGGACGAGGAGAACAAGTGCTTTACCCTCGCAGGCAAGGTATATCACGAGGGCGACGGCATTTCGCTTGACGGCTCTACGGGTAACATCTACGATTGCCTTATCCCCACCGTTCCCGCAGACCCCAACTCCGGTTATTTCGGCAGAATTATGGCTCTTGCAGATAAGTATAAGGCTCTCGGCGTAAGAACCAATGCAGACACTCCCGCAGACGCTAAACAGGCGGCGGCGTTCGGCGCTCAGGGTATCGGTCTTTGCCGTACAGAGCACATGTTCTTCGATCCCGCAAGAATAGGCGCTTTCCGCGAAATGATTTGCTCCGACACCGTTGAAGAAAGACAGGCGGCTCTCGCTAAGATAGAGCCTATGCAGCAGGCGGACTTCGAGGGCTTGATGGAGGCGTTGGAGGGTCAGCCCGTAACCATTCGTTTCCTCGACCCCCCTCTTCACGAGTTCGTTCCTACCGACGAGGAAGATATCAAGGCGCTCGCTAAGGCGCAGGGCAAGTCGGTTGCTCAGATTAAGCAGATAATCTCCGACCTCCACGAGTTCAACCCCATGATGGGTCACCGCGGTTGCCGTCTTACCGTAACGTATCCCGAAATCGCGGTTATGCAGACCAACGCGGTTATCAAGGCGGCTATTGCCGTTCAGAAGCGTCACAAGAATTGGAAGGTAGTTCCCGAAATTATGATTCCCCTTGTAGGCGAGATTAAAGAGCTTGCGTTCGTTAAAAAGACGGTTGTGGAAACGGCTGACGCTGTTATCAAAGCTTCGGGCGTAGACCTCAAATATGAAGTCGGCACGATGATTGAAATTCCCCGCGCGGCGCTCACCGCAGACGAGATTGCAAAGGAAGCGGAGTTCTTCTGCTTCGGCACGAACGACTTAACGCAGATGACGTTCGGCTTCTCGCGTGACGACGCAGGCAAGTTCCTGCCTTCGTACTATGCGGGCAAGATTTACGAGAGCGATCCGTTCTCCCGTCTAGATACGGTAGGCGTGGGCAAGCTTATGGAAATGGCTGTAACCCTCGGCAAGAGCACCCGCAAGGAGCTTCACGTAGGTATCTGCGGCGAGCACGGCGGCGATCCTTCGTCTATCGAGTTCTGCCACAAAATCGGACTTAACTACGTATCCTGCTCGCCTTACCGCGTGCCCATTGCAAGATTGGCTGCCGCACAAGCGAATATCAAAAACCCCCGCAAGTAATTTGACAAAATAAATCATAAAACACCCGATTTCGATAAGAAATCGGGTGTTTTTTTGTCGAAAAAGGAAATTTGTTGCCCCCCCTTGCAGTTGTATCAATTGCTATTAATTCGACAAAATAGCAATCTTTTTGACAAAAAGATTGCAAGACTTGCTGTTACATTTGGAAGATACTGCTGCAAGGTACGCAATAACATAATTTACTTGACAAAAACATGGCTTTTCCTCATTGTAAAAGGAACTTATTTTAAGGAGGTTAAACTATGTTTAACAAAATTTTATCAACCCAAAAAGATTCACAGTCTTTTGACCGCCCGAGAAGAGTTGTCTTCTACGGTCGGGTTTCCACCGAACACGAAGAGCAGACTTATGCGTTGAAAAATCAAATGCAATGGTATGATGAACTTCGAAAGCAGTATTCTAATTGGGGCGTAGTGGACCGTTACATCGATGATGGTGTAACCGGAACACAAGCCCAAAAACGTCCTGAATTTATGCGTATGCTCAATGATGCCAAATCAGGGGAATTCGATTTAATCGTTACGCGTGAGGTGTCGAGATTTGCAAGAAATACCGTTGAGTGTCTTGAGTTTACGCGACAACTTAAATCATTAAACGTAGAGGTGTATTTTGTCCATGAAAACATATGGACGTTGGATAACAGTGGCGAAATGGTATTAACTATAATGGCAATGGTTGCGCAGGAAGAGAGCCGAAAGATGTCCGAGCGAGTGAAGGCGGGACAGGCAATCAGCCGTAAAAACGGTGTGCTTTACGGAAACGGAAATATACTCGGTTATGACAGAGTGGGTGACACATATGTTATCAATCCAGAACAAGCAGAAACCGTGAAGCTTATTTACAACCTATATGACTCGGGAATGGGAATGCAGGCGATTCGCAACGAGCTTATAAGGCTTAGGAAAAAGAATGCCAGAGGAACAACGGAATGGGACGTTACGAGAATATCCAGATGCTTGCGTAATACGGTGTATAAAGGCGTAATGGCATACAACAAATCACACAGTAATAATTTTCTCGATCAAAAGACGATAGTAGTGTCGTGCATCGAGGACGGCATTCCTGCTGGGCATTTTATCGTCAGCGGCAAATATATAAAATATTCCGTTGTAAACGGCAAGGTCTCTATTGATGCGATAGATAACCTTCCTGAAAACTACGATATCAGTCTTGGAACGTTATACGATTATGATAATAACGATATTGCGTTTATGCCCTTTGACGAAATTGATTCGTCGCCGATCCAGTTTGTTCCGCTTACAGAAAATATCGACTATGCTGCAATAAAGGCTAGCCTTTATCAGCTTATTGAGGAGCAAACAAAAAAAGGATATTCGGTGCAAACAATCACAATCTCTTTCCTTTCTGTTGATACGCTTAATGCCTTAAGAGGCATTTTGGCACAAGGGGATACACTGAATGGATATACATTCGATGCTCTGAACAGCATTGAGTTTGACAGTGCAAAGCAGTATATTAACTTCAATGAGGATGGCACGATTACGCTTAAGGATTTGCCGCCAATTCCTGTCACGGAATACAAAACCATTTTTGACTGGCTGATTGATGGGCTCATACTTGTCGGGGCAGGAGCAATTGCGATAGTTAGCGTTACTTTCCTTGGCCCTGCTGGTGGTGTAATCGCAGGAGCTGTTCTTGGAGCGGGTATAGAGTATTTCAGCCAGACAGTCATTCAGGGCAAAAAATTCTCTGATGTCAACTGGACAAAAGTGGGTATCATGGCAATCAGCGGAGCGTTAGGTGCAATGGTGCCTTGCGGTCCTGGGATTATGCCTTATCTCGCTGCAGGTGCGGTTGGTGGCTTGACAAGTGCAGCCCTAACAGCAGTAGATGGCGGATCGTGGCAGGATATATTAATTTCTGCGGGAACGGGTGCATTCACTGCTATGCTTATGCATGGGTTGTTCTCGTCTTGCTTCCCTGCGGGTACTCAAATTCTTACCAAAGGTGGGTATGTTGCAATTGAACTCGTTTCGGTTGGAATGCTAGTCGCTTCTTATAACGAAAATACAAACGAAATAGAGTGGAAGCCCGTACTAGGGTAATGCTTCACTTAATATTAAGAACAAAGGCAAAATGCCACTGTAAACGCCATTGTAAAATCAGCGGAGACGGAAATAAGAAGTTTTCATATCCAAATGCTTGACATTATATCGTTGCAATGATATACTTTGATTAGAGTATCGTTGTGGCGATACTCTGGAGGTTTGTATGAAGAAAGAAATTTTACATGGATCGGAGTTTATTATTAAGAAACCCGAGCTTAAGCTTGGTAAAACTACGAATGATTATGGACAAGGTTTTTATTGTACGTTGCTTCCAGAGATGGCGAAGGAGTGGGCTTGTAAAGATAATCGTGATGGATTTATGAACCGCTATATTCTAGATGACGATGATTTAAAGTATCTGAATTTGATGGACGGAAATCATACTGTTCTCAACTGGATTGCACTGTTGCTTCAACATCGTACTTTTACTATTCAAGATGAAATAGCAAGAGATGCGAGAGAATATATCATTGATAATTTTTTAATCGACACTTCCGTCTATGATGTAATAATAGGATATAGAGCAGATGATTCATATTTTTCGTTTGCACAATCCTTTGTTAGTAATGCTTTGCCGATGAGAAGTTTATCTCGTGCATTGCAACTTGGTAAACTTGGGGAACAAACTGTACTTGTTTCTCAAAAGGCATTTGAAAAAATTTCTTTCCAAAGTGCAGAACCTGTTCCTAAAGAGGTATATTATCCTAAGTTTTTGGCAAGAGATTCTGAAGCAAGAAAGTCTTTTAGAGAAGATATTAAGAAGAAAAAACCATATAAAGATGATATATTTGTTATGGATATATTGAGGGAGGAAATCAAGAATGACGATCCGCGCATTCAACGAATTATACTTGAGTGATGCACAAACGAATTTAGCAAATGCTTTCGATTATGCGATAAATGTTTGCGAACAGCCACCTGACATTTTTGGCCAGATATTTGCGCGTTCTGATTACGCAAAGAAGTTCGAGTGCGGAGATCCTGCTATTGTGTCGGGCAAATCGGGGGTGGAGTTGGTTAAGGTTGTTTTAGCTAAGACAGTCGATTTTTTCCCGCAGTCGCAATTCAGTCAAGATAGGAGCCCTGAATATTGGGCGGGCTGGGCTCTTGCATATTACCAATGGTATAGCGCAAAGCGCTTTAAGGATATATTTGCAAGAATACCGCTTTCGCAAATTGTTTTGATGTACAAAATTTTTCATGAAATGGATATTACTGCATTTGTGGAGTCTATTGATAGACGTTATAATGAAATTGAAGTGGAAACAAAACTTCGTTCTTTGCGTGAGGTTAGAGGATTATCACAAAGAGAGTTGTCTAAAATTTCCGGCGTCAAACTTCGTTCCATTCAGCTCTTTGAGCAGAAAGTAAACGATATAGACAAGGCGCAAGCACATACACTTTATAAGTTAGCAAGAGTGCTTGGATGCACTATTGAAGATTTACTTGAAAACCCGGAACAAATATTATAAAAATTGGTGAAAGTAATGTGTCAAAATCTCTTTCTTGTGTGAAAGAGTATATAAGGAGAATCGCTTAAATTAAAAGATTATAATTATAACTATTTTGTATGTAAGTAAGTTTTTGCAAATTCAAGGGCCGTTTTCTAAAAAGAAAACTGCATGCGCGCAAGAAAGAGTGGCTCTTTACTTTTTGAACAATTTTATGGAGGTAAATAATGTATATTAAAGAATTCCGAATCAAAAATTTTAGAAATTTTGATGATGCGGGAATTATATTAAAATTTCATCAAGGAGTTAATGCTATTGTAGGTGAAAATAATGCCGGTAAGTCAGCAATTATTTCCGCTCTAAGAATTGCGGTGTCCATAATACAATATAAAAAGGATATTTATTTCACAAAAACAGATTTTCATATAGATGCCAAAGGCGTTCTTGCAAATGAAGCGCAATTTGATATTTATTTAGCAGACGTTCCGAAATATCTTATAGAAATTTGGAAGCCTGGTACAGATGAAGGCGAATATCATATAAGATTTTTCCTTACTAAAAATGAAGCGGGTAAAGAAAGAATAAAATATTCAATTTGGGGCGGCGAAGCTGAAGGGAATCAACTTTCCGCAGATACATTAGAAGCAATCAATCTTGTTTATCTTGGTGCGTTAAGAGATGCAGAAAATGAAATGAGACCTAATAGAAATAGTAAGATAGCTAATCTTTTAGGTGCGCTTGCCGCAACGCCTGAGCTAAAAGAAGATTTAGTTAATGAATTAGTAAAAGCCAATAATGCGCTTTTACAGAAAGAGCCTATATCTAAAATAAGAGAAATAATCAATAAAAATTTGGTCAGTATCGAGCATGAAGTATTGCATCAACAAATTGATATAGGTTTTATTGACCCAAAGTTCGATTCGATTGCGTCATCATTAAGAACATGGATTTTACCTCGATGGAGTTTTGTCGATAAAACTTCTAAATATTTTTCCCAGATAAAAGAGCGTTGTTCTACGCATAAAGATTTAGTTGATGAAGATGCAGAGGGTATTTTTTTAGATGTAAAAAAATATTCCGAAATATTTGGAGAAATAGATGAAGAAGAAAAATTATACTTAAAAGCAATAAGTAGGTTTTCATTTGATTTATTTCAAAATGGTCTAGGGTATAATAATTTACTATTTATTTCTACTGTATTGGGGGATATGTCTTTAACCCAGGAGGATATATTGTTGAATTTGCTTTTGGCTGAGGAGCCGGAAGCTCATTTACACCCGCAATTGCAATCTTTGATATATCAATTTTTTAAAGAACAAATTGAAAAATCTTCAACATTGCAGATCATATTTACAACGCATTCTCCCACATTAACTTCACAGCTAAAAATTGATAATGTAAATATTTTATGTAACTATAATCGTAGAACGCAAAGTTTTTCCCTGGTTGATTCTAAGTTAAATAGTCCAGAAAAGAATTATTTAGAAAAATACTTGGATGTAACGAAATCGCAGATGCTTTTCTCGAGAGGTGCATTGCTAGTTGAGGGCATAAGTGAAGCTATACTAATTCCTGCTTTTGCAAAAATATTAAATAGGAATTTGACTACATATGCTGTTGAGGTTGTAAATGTTGACGGCACGGCTTTTTCGCCGTTTGTTCATGTATTATGTAATGCAACTGCTGATGGCACAATTATAAAATGTTCTATAGTTACTGACGACGATAGATGCACAAACAAAAGCGAACAAGATATCTATATTTCTTTAGATCACGACTATGACTGTGATAAAACGGTATTGGACGATATCTGTGATAGGTTGTCAAAAGGAAAGGAATCTGATAGATGTAAAAAAACAATGACTTTATGCGAACAGAGCGGCGTTGATATAAATACTGCATATAAAACATTAGAATTTGAGCTGGCTTCAAAAGAGAAAAATATAGAGACTATTTTAAATGTTATTAAATCTCTACATCCAACCTCGGGCGCAAGGCTTGAAGAATTAGTAAATAATGATGATAAGTTGATTTATAAAACTATCCGGATATGGTTATTTATACGGTCGCATTCGTATGATAAGTCGCAGTTCGCTCAAATATTAAGTAAGGAGATTGAAGAAAATAAAGACAGTTTTATAATTCCAGATTATATTAAAAAGGCGATTTATGCTGTAACAAGGGAAGAAAATTAAAATGGGTATAACTAACGAGCAGCAAGTTTTTTTAGATGCTAATGGAAAAATTGTTCTTTGTGCATGTCCCGGAAGTGGTAAAACGTCCATAGTGGCTACAAAGTTTCTTAAATATAAAAAAGAATGGAATAAGGCGCATTCGGGCATAGCTGTCTTATCTTTTACAAACGTAGCGTGTGATGAAATAAAAAATAAGATTGCTCAGGAAGATGGGGACGTGTGTATTTATGATTATCCGCATTTTATAGGTACAGTTGATAGTTTTATTGATAATTATATTTTTTTGAGATTTGGACACTTGCTATCTATAAATAATGTTCGTCCTAAAATACAAATAAAAGCTACATCTCCAAGTACATATCAATTTTGGCGTAATGATTGCTATCAAAAGGGTTGTGTTTCTAGAATAGAACAATTTAAAGTATTAGAAAATAGAGAAACTTATTTTAAAGAACAAAAAGTTATATGTGAGGAGAGAAGAGGTGTAATTCCGTGCAGGTCTTATATTGAAAGAATGCATCGCAAAAACAGTTACTTTCAAAACGAAATACCATATCAATCATCGCTGCTATTGAAGAACTACCCAGACATTGCCAAAGCAATTGTTGAAAGATTTCCTGTCATAATCATTGACGAAGCACAAGATACTTCAAAAGATCAAATGGAGATTTTTGAATTACTGGTAAATGCTGGTTTACAAGAAATCATATTAGTAGGTGATCCCGATCAATCAATTTATGAATGGAGAACAGCGAAAAGAGAATGTTTTGTAGACAAAATAAACGATCCTAATTGGTGTGCATTGTATTTAACACATAATTTTAGAAGCTCTCAGCTTATATGCAACGCTACAAAAGCCTTTTCAGAAACTTATCATGATAAACCTGCTAATAAATCTGCAGCGAAGCATAAAGATTTTCCTATTAAACCTATTCTTTTATTTTATGACCTAAACACTCAACGCGAAAAGATTATTTCAAAATTCAAGTATTTTTGTGAAACTAATAATATTGATTTAGATAAATCAGCAGTTGTTTCTCGTGGAAGAATCAGTACAAAAACTCATGTTGAAAACTTATGGAAAAATTCTCAAACTGAGCAAATAGCGGAAGCTACCTATAATTTTCTTTATGGTAGCCGTAGAGCGGCGTTTGAACTGCTAGAAAAGGCTATATTTTCTTTAACTGTAAAAGATTTAGACGATATAGAGATTTCATTAGAGAACGAAGTAGAAAAATATGTTGCATACAGTGACTGGAAAAATACAATTGTGCACATTTTGACTTCGCTTCCTTTGGCGGCGATAGCATTATCAGTATGGGTAACGGAAGCTACGAAATGTCTTTGTGATTTTGCTGCTTCGAATACGGTTATACAGAAACTTCCTAACACTTTATGTGGCACTATTATACAAATAAAACAGCGGGATAAAGATTCTCCGAACTTTAAGCAAGAAACATTGAGTTCTTTCTTCGGGAATAAAGAGATACACAATAATTTCACTTTATCAACTATTCATGGAGTAAAGGGGGAGAGTTACGACGCACTTATGCTAGTAGTTGAAAGCACCAGAGGGTCTACTTTAACGCCTAAGTTCTTAGCGGAAGGTGATCTGACTGATGAAAAAATGAGGATAGCATATGTTGCAATGACTCGCCCCAAGAAGTTACTAGTTGTAGCTATGCCTAAAGTCAGAAATTTTAATGAAACAAGATTTTCAAGAAATGATTGGGATTATTTTGAAATTTAACAATAAACACAAAGTTTATTACAACAAATATTAAGGTTGGTTTACAAAAAGGATTATTATGGCAAATTCAAAAGAAAGAATAGGAGTGCTTCACTGTGGTGAAATTGCGGAAAGTAATAACTGGATGTTTCGAGAGCAACCAATAAATGATATTGGTATTGATGCTCATATAGAGCTTGTCGATTCATCAGGAAAGCCGAAACGACTTCTTGCGTAGCAAATTAAATCAGGGGCGAGTTGGTTCCAGGAGAAAAAAGATGATTGTGTAATTTTTCGTGATCTTAACGAAAGGCAATATAATTACTGGACTATGAATTCTTTACCGTGTATAGTGGTTTTATATAATCCGGACGATGGCACATGTGTTTGGCAAAAACTTACCAATCAAACTATAGAAAGAACCAGAGGAGGCGAAGGGAAAGGTTTCTTCGTTAAGGTACCATTGAATCAAGTTTTTTTGGATGCTGCATCAAATGAAAAACTTCTTGCGTTTACAAGTTTACCTGAACATATTGTCAATTATAACTTCTTATTGTCTCAGAAAAAATTTATGCAGATTATTCAAAATGGTGGAGTTGTTAAACTCCATTCATCTGAATGGGTAAATAAAAGTTGCGGAAGAGGTGATACTGAGTTAATAGTCGATGACGGAAACGGTGTTGAAAAATACGCATATCCATATTGGTTTCCGCATACTCCCTACACAATGGTATTTCCAAGACTTTTTCCGTGGGCTGATTTTGCTGCCGATGAGGATTTCTTTGAGGATGAAGACAAAGAATGCTGGCAGGATTATAACTGTTTTTATGATAAAAAGGAAGATAAGTGGTTAGTTGTCGGAGACTCATTTGAAGAGTTTCGCAAAAAATTAAATCCCATGCGAAGTATTAATCATTCAGGAGAAGTTGCGGAATATATGATGATACTTAGTCTGAATGATTTGGGTCGGGCATTTTTAGCTGTGGATGAATTTGTTTCAAAAAATCAGCCGTATTCTGATGTGAGACCAAGAATAGGAGTCGAGATAATATATGAAAAAGATAAAATTAAGTGAGTGTATAGACAGTCGGCTTTCAAATGACGGTTATGAACTTGATCCGACCGAAAAATATGTAGTTGATATTGAATCGGAAATAGAATTCCAAGCTGCGATAATGATGTCTTTTCAGGTAATGGGTCCGCCTCCCGCAATTAAGAATTACCACGCGTGGTTATTCGAAAACGGGTTTAATGTGGATGCTCCTAATCCGACAAATGAGTTTGTTGCGCCTTATTATGGAGTTAAGCCGCTCTGGAAAACAGCTTATTCTCAGGGCATTGTCATAAAAGCTGAGAATGATGATGACTATTTCATTGTTATGGAATGTAGCCGTGAAAATAGGGGATATAAGTATACAAAAGTTATTTTAACTCCGGGTGGTTGTATGTAAATTGAATTTAAGTTTAACACGGCAATCGTACTAAAACGCTTGATTTTAATATGTTGTTTTTGATAAACTATGCGTATACTTGATAGATTAGAGTACGTTATGGTTATTAACATTCAAAAAGTGGGCGACCCCCGAATACACACGGTGGTACAGGCGAATATCAAGAACCCGAGAAAGTAATTGTATAGGATATTTAGCGTTTCGTTGAGGCGTTAATCAAAACGTTTAACAATTTAAGGCTTATTCCCAAGAGGAGTAAGCCTTATTTTTATGCCGAAGATAACATATTTCAAAAAGGCTCACTTGAATATACTTTTTAATAACAAAAAAGCCGAGATATTTCAATTTAGATTTATGAGAGAAATTAAATATAATAAATGAGCAAGTGGCTAATTTTAGTCGCTTGCTTATTATTTTTAGCAAAATGAGCCCTCGGGCGTATATAGTTGAAATACAACGAGTCGGTTTGCGCGCAATACTCTAAAAAACGCGGTTAAAATGTAATTTGTGTTCAAAGAACGGCAATTTGTGTCAAATGTCTCCGAAAAATCAAAAATTGATATATACTGTATCACAATAAATAATCTTGTGATTTTTTTGGTTTTAAGTAGATTAAGGGGACTGTAATGGTGAACGTAAAGGTGGAAAATTTAACTCTTCGGCAAAAGGCTGAGCTTTTGACAGGCAAAGGCTTCTGGCAAACCCGCGATATTGAAGAGGAGGATATACCTTCGATATTTCTTTCGGACGGTCCTCACGGATTGCGCAAACAGGCGGCTAAGGCTGACCATCTGGGTTTTAACGCAAGCATTCCCGCAACCTGTTTCCCAACCGCGGCGGCTATGGCAGACAGCTGGGACGAACAGCTTGGCGAAGAGATGGGCGAGGCGTTGGGCGAAGAAGCGGTTGCTCAGGGAGTAAACGTGTTGCTTGGACCGGGCGTGTGCATTAAGCGCAATCCCCGTTGCGGAAGAAATTTCGAGTATTTTTCCGAAGACCCGTATCTTGCCGGTAAAATGGCAGCCGCATATGTGCGCGGAATACAGAAAAACGGCGTGTCGGCGTGTGTAAAACACTTTGCCTGCAACAGTCAGGAAGAACGCAGAATGGTCACTGATTCGGTTGTAGACGAGCGCACTCTGCGCGAAATTTACCTTACGGCTTTTGAAATAGCTGTCAAGGAGGGCGGCGCGTATGCGATAATGTCCTCCTATAATAAGATAAACGGCACGTTCGCCGATGAAAATTCGCACCTTCTTCGCGGCATATTGCGCGGCGAATGGGGTTTTGACGGCGCTGTTATCTCCGATTGGGCGGGCTGTAACAACAAGGTTGCCTCCACGGTAGCGGGCGGCGATTTGGAAATGCCCTTCTGTAAGTACGGCGCTGACGATATAGTAAAGGCCGTAGAAAGCGGCGAGCTTGACGAAAAATTAGTCGATGAGTGCGTGGGAAGAGTGCTTCAACTCGTAGAACGCACGACATCGGGTGAAAAGTGCAGACAGTTCGACAGCGAAAAGCATCACGCGCTTGCCGGAAGGTGCGCGCGGGAGAGCATAGTGCTGTTAAAAAACGACGGCGTTTTGCCCTTAAAGCAAACCGAGCGCATAGCCGTTGTCGGTGATTTTGCTCAGACGCCCCGCTATCAGGGCGCGGGATCTTCGGTGGTCAATCCCATAAAGCTCGATAACACGCTGTCGCTTATAAAGGAATACGGATACGACGCGGTTGGCTATTGCAAGGGCTTTAAACGTTACGGCGGCAATAGCAAGCGGCTGATTAAACAGGCGGTAAAGCTTGCCGCTAACGCCGATACCGTCCTTTTATATCTTGGACTTGACGAGTTCAGCGAAGTCGAGGGTATTGACAGGGCGCACATTAAAATGCCGTACAATCAGACTGCGCTTTTCCACGCGCTTGCGGCGACGGGCAAAAAAATCGTGCTTGTGCTTTCCTGCGGCAGTGCGGTCACGACAAATTGGGCGCAGAGGGCAAACGCTATTGTTTACGGCGGTCTGTCCGGTCAGGCGGGAGCAGGCGCTGTCCTCGACGTTATCAGCGGAAAGATTAATCCCTCGGGGAAGCTTGCGGAAACTTTCCCCGACCCGTACGAGCCCTGCGCTTCGTCAAGTTATTTCCCCGGTAAAGAAATGACGGCAGAATACCGCGAAGGTATATTTGTCGGATATCGTTACTACGATACGGCGGGCGTTAAGGTGGCTTATCCGTTCGGCTACGGGCTATCTTACACGACATTCGAATATTCCGATTTGCAGATTGACGGCGATGGTGCGTCGTTTACTGTCGCCAACACGGGCGAACGCGACGGCGCGGAAATAGCGCAAATGTATATCGGCAAAAGCTCGGCTAAAATTTTCCGTCCCGTAAAAGAATTAAAGGGCTTTAAAAAGGTGTTCTTAAAAGCGGGAGAAAGCAAGCGGGTCACTATAAAATTTGACGACAAGACTTTCAGATATTTCAATACGGCGACGGACAAGTGGGAAGTTGAGGGAGGCGAATATACGGTTTTCGTGTGCGCGGACAGCGCCGACGTGCGTTTGAAGGGTACGGTAAACAGGGAGAGCACGACCGAAGCTTATCCTTACGACGTTGAAAAGCTCCCTTCGTATTTCAGCGGAAAGGTTGCGGCGGTAAAGGATGCGGAGTTTGAAGCGCTTCTCGGCAGAAAGCCCCCTAAGTCGGGTTATGATTTCTATAAAAAGAGGCGTATGATAATCGACGAAAACAGTACGGTGTACGACCTCAGATATTCCAAGCGCTGGGTGGGCAGAGCGTTTTCGGGCATAGTACGCTTCGCCATAGGCTTTTGCGGGAAGTTCGGGATGCGTACGCAGGCAAACACGCTTGTAATGGGCGTTCTGCATCAGCCTGTACGCGGGCTTGCAAAATACGGCAATATGAGCCGCCGACAGATGGAGGGGTTGCTCCTTATATTCAACGGGCACTTCTTTAAGGGACTGCATTACTTCTGTTCAAAGGAAAAGAAACGCAAGAAAAAAATCGTAATAAACGCCGTTGAAGCAGAAGTGAATGCGACTGAAACAGAAGTTCGGGCGATAGAATAGTTTATTTTTCTCCTTAGTACGAACGAACGGCTTGCGCAGGCAATTTCGTATTTTACTTCTTGATAATTTTTGCACGAAGTGATAAACTGATATTGTGGAGTGCAAGGCGCGGTTAAAATGCCGCCGTTGAATTTTCCGAAGGGGGGAACGCAATGGTTATAAATATTGCTATCGTAGAGGACAGTAAGGAGGAGATGAGGCAGCTCACGGCGTTTTTAAAGCGCTATCAGGAGGAAAATCCCGATGTCGAATTTGCAATCAGTAAATTTACCGACGGCGACGAGATTTGCGAAAACTTCCAGTGTCAGTACGACGTAATTTTAATGGACATTCAGATGAAGCGCGTCGACGGACTTAAAGCGGCGGAGTATCTTCGGCGCTTCGACGAGCGCGTAGAAATTATTTTTATAACAAACTGCACGCAATACGCAATCGGCGGCTATAAGGTGCGCGCCTTCAATTATATAGTCAAGCCTATGAGCTATACGGTTTTCAGTGCGGAAGCAAAGAGATTTATAGCCTCCGTTGCAAAAAAGCGTGAGGCGTATATTCTTATCTCCTTGCGCAACAGCACAGTGCGGCTTGCTCTCAACGAAATAATATACGTCGAATGCGTAAAGCATAAAATCATTTTTCATACAAAGGATAAAGATTATGAGATCTTCGGCACGATGCGCGATTACGAAGGCAGACTCGAAAAGAGTAATTTTTTCCGCTGTAACAGCGGCTATCTTATAAACCTTATGATGGTAAACGGCGTAAAGGACGATATGGTAAGCGTCGGTGGGTACGAGCTTAAAATCAGCCGTCCGCGCAAGAAGCAGTTTATGGAGAAGCTTGCAAGCTTCTATTGCGGAGGTTGATATATGCCTCCTGAAACCGTATTGCCCGATATTCCCCGTATCTATACGGCGGTGTCGGAATGGCTGGCGTGCATGCTGTTTATACTCAACGCAAAAAAGCGATTCAACAAATTGCAGACTGTAGTTTTGTGCGTTTCGTCACTCATTGTCTTTATAGTCTTTCACATTTTTGCCGGGACGTTGCCGTTAGGCTTCTGGGTGCCCTGTATGATTTTCGCGGTGCTTTTGATGTGCCTGAACGTCTGGTGCACAACAAAAAAGAACGTAAAAACGTCGTGTTATCTCGGCGTGCAGGCGTTTATAGTGGCGGAGTTCATTTCGGCGGTAGAGTGGTGGCTGTATTATTACTTCTATTCAAACTTCTCTTCGCTTAACACGCCTGTTGCAAGCGCGCTGTTTGCGGTGGGTATCTATGCGATATTCTTTACGTTGCTGTTCTTTCTCGAACGCCATTTCAGCCGCCGCGGTCTGGGCGTAATTTACACAAAGGATTTAATAACCGCGGTTATTATCGTCGCAACGGCGTTTCTTATAAGCAATATAAGCTTTATGCCGTGGAACACTCCGCTTTCGGGAAAATACACGCTGGAAATATTTTATATAAGAACGCTCGTCGACCTGTGCGGACTGCTCGTCCTGTACAGCAACCGCGAAATGAAGGCGGCAAACGTGGCGGCGGCAGAGCTTACTCAGATCAGATTGCTCCTTGACAAACAGTATGAGCAATACTGTCTGACCAAGACGGCTATTGATTCCGTAAACAGGCGCTATCACGATTTAAAGCATCAGGTTGCATTACTGCGTGAAAAGGATACGGACGCGGCGGAAAAGCTGGTAAACGAAATAGAAAACGAGACTCGTTTGTACGAGGTTGTTTATAAGACGGGTAACGACATATTAGATACTATTCTGATGTCCAAGAGTATTCTGTGTGTAGACAGAGGGATTACTTTTACCTGCGTTGCCGACGGAACAGCGCTAAATTTTCTGGGCGACGCCGATATCTGTTCGCTATTCGGTAACGCTCTCGATAATGCAATCGAGAGTTTCGATGGGGTGACCGACGAAGAGGCGAAGTTAATAAAGCTTGCCGTCTATAAAAACGACGCCTTGCTTATAATCAAGTGTGAAAATACCTTCCACGGAAAGTTAAGGACGGCAAACGGCGAATTGCTCACCACAAAACACGAAAAACTCAATCACGGGTACGGCGTTAAAAGCATAAAGGCGATTGCCGCAAAATACGGCGGAACGGTTACATACAACGTTACGGACGGTATGTTCAATCTTGCAATCGTCATTCCCGTACAGATTTAAACAACACTATCAACAATTAATTCCCCCGACCGAACGGTCGGGGGAATTAATTGTTATTTTTTGAGAAAAAATGCAGAAAGTGTACAAAATCTAACAGAATATGTAATTGTTCAACAAAATTTTCAATTCCGTGATATTCTTATGTCAAATAAGAAAAGGGCAAATTTAAGGGGATATCCCCTTATCCGTGCGCTCCGCGCACGGATAATAATAATTAATTGTATTTGATTTTAATAAGGAGGATAAAAGGTAAAAGATAAAACCGTTTCAGTTGCGCGGCGTGAAAAGCGCCAAAGCCCGCAAGGGTAGATTTTAAAAAAATTAAAATTCAGTAACAAAAATTCAGGAGACCTTTTGATGAAAAACAAGATTAAAAAAATCATTGCTGCAACTGTGGCGGTCGCGACGCTCGTTATCGGTTGTATCGGTGCGGCAGGATGTAATTATTGCGCTCATCAGCTTGACGTAATCGAGAAGGTGGAATCAACCTGTATCGAGCACGGCCACGGCTATTCCTACAGGTGTAAAAAGTGCAATAAGCTTTTTGCGTACACGACCGAGAAGGGGCTGTACGAAATAAGCGAGGCCGAAGAGCTGCCCCTTGGCAACCACGTAGCTTCCGACGCATTCAACGTAAAATTAAAGGACGGCGCAACTTCCGTGCTTGACTTCGAAGTGAAGACTAAGTGCGCGGTGTGCGACGCGGAAATGCCAATGCCCGACGAAAAGCTTGCAACTATATTAGCCCCCAACCTCAAAAAGGAAGCGGGCCGTCTGTCGCAGGCGTATAACGGCACATATCTGTACGGTAAGGACGGCTCGACCGAAAAGGGCGCGGGTAAACCCTATACGCAGATATCGTTTAAAGCCAAGACAAAAGAGAACGACGTTATCTCGCTTAACGCTCCTACCTACACGAAAGATCAGGAATATATAGACAATCACAAAGGGCAGGGACTTATATATCAGAAAGACGGAGAATGGGATTGGGCGCACGGCTGGGGCTCGTATCAGCGTTTCCCTCTGTTTATTCCCTTTAAAGAGGGCGTCGAGAGAAAGGTTTGCTACATTATAAAGAATATAACCGACCCCGAATATTACACCGACCCCATAAAGGTAAGCTGGTGCGTAGACGGCAATACCTGGGCGGACGTAACCGTCGCACCCGGAGAAATCGGACTGCTCAATCTTACGGGCAATCATGACGACATAAACGTTATGAATCAATACGTAAAGGTGAGCAATCCCAACAGTACCAACGGCGAACTCGGAAACGGTAGCGCAAGACCTATGAAGATAGAGATTGTCGGCGTGTTCTATACCTACGGCACGGTTCAGAAGCTCGATATAGATAAACAGCCCGTAAAGACCGAATATGCCGCAGGCGAAGTTTTCGACCCCACGGGAATGGAAATTTACGCTACTTATGCGGTGGACGATAAAGAGTACTACCTCGGCAAGCTGGTCGATCTGGATAAATGCGAGTACAGCGTAGGCGACAAGCCGCTTACGAAAGACGATACGAAGATAACTATAACGTACGGCGGCGCAAGAGTGTCAATCAACATAACGGTCACGGAGGGAGGAGCGGCAAATGGATAAGCTTAAAATGTTCTTCGGAAAAGTATGGGAGTATTTAAAGTCGCGCGGAGCAGGCTTCTACCTGCTTATGCCCGTATTGATTTTATCGTTTGTCATTCCCTTTGTCTACGTAGCCGAATACGGCAATCAGCCCAGCTATTACGAGCCGATAGTCACTGCTCTGCCCTTCCTTGCAAGCGCGGCGTATGCAATGTGCTTTTTCGGATACACGGCAAAATATGCAGGCGTGGCAATGTTTGCATTTAATCTCGGCGGATTGCTTACGTTCGTAAACACGGTTTACTATGACGTAGCCGACAAGCTGTTTAAGGCGGGCGATATAAGCATAGGCGGCATTTTCAGTAAAATGGGGAACAACTTCACTTTTATTTTAGTGGCGTTCTTTATCAACATAATAATCTGTATTGCGGCGTCTTTCTGCCGCCAGTACAGAAAGGCAAAGGTAAATAAGACGGAAGTAAAGGCGGAAGCGCAGGAGGTTGCGTGTGAATAAGAAAGTTAAATTGGCAAGAAAAATTCTGACTCCTATATCCCGAGCGATGATGTTCACCTTTACGCTGGCGTTCGGCGTAATTACGGTAGGCTCTACGCTTGCAAACGCCAACGAAAACGAAGTTACAAACTTTTTGGGCGGCGGCGGAAACAACATAGTATACGTTGACGACGGCACCGTTTCCACTGCTTCCGACTTTTACAAGTCCGATTACAATTCCGTAAAGGAAGTCAGAGAGAAAGGCTTCGGGTATTCCCAGACGGTAACCGAAGAGGGTGCGGTACTTCTTAAAAACGACAATAACGCGCTTCCCCTGCAACCCGACGATAAAGTAAGTCTTTTCTCGGCTTCGTCGGCAAAGCCTGTAATATCGGGCTATCGCGAAGGTCAGGACAAGGCGGAGGACGCGTGGTCGTTCAGGCAAGGACTTAACGAGGCGGGCATTACCGTAAACGACGATTTGTACGATTGGTATTCGCAAAGCTCATACGGCAGGAAATCGCTCTTTAACAGTACGTCGTTCGGCAACGCCTATGCCATAAACGAAGCTCCGTGGAGCGCGCTTCCCGACAGCAAGACGGCGGCAGGGTTCAACACGGCGGTGTTTGTGATTTCACGCGTGGGCGGCGAAGCCTCCGACGTACAGCTCAGGGATTTGGGCGAAAAGAATTATACCACGCACGCAACGTTCGACGGCAAAAACGGCAACTATCTCATTCTCTCCGAAAACGAAGAGGACGTCTTGAAAAATCTTCAATCGGAAAAAGTAAAGGGCACTTTCGACAAGATAGTCGTAATAATGAACACTACCAATCAGGTCGCCTGCGATTTCGAAGATAAGTACGGCGTAGACGCGCTAATATATATGGGGTCTACGGGCAGTAAGGGAACGGCGGCTGTCGGCAACATTCTTGCGGGCAAGGTAAATCCCTCGGGCAAGCTCTCCGACACGTTCTGGAAAAATCACTATCTCAACCCCGTACTTTCCAACTGGGGCGGTTACAGCTTTAACGCTTCAAGCGCAAACCACTATTCGGCAGTGCCTTTTAACGGCGGAAACGACTACGGCTCGGTGGTATATCAAGAGGGCATTTACGTCGGATACCGCTACACCGAAACGAGATACGAGGACAACGTTCTCGGAACGGCTAACAATTCGGGGTACGAATACAGCGACGTCGTTGCTTATCCCTTCGGTTACGGACTTTCGTATTCGGAGTTCAGCTATTCGGATATGTCGCTCGCCTACGACGCCGAAACCGACAACTATGAAATCACGGTAAACGTTAAAAACGTAAGCGGTATGGAGGGCAGAAACAGCGTTCAACTCTTCCTGCAAAAGCCTTACACCGATTACGACAGGCAAAACGGAATAGAGAAAGCGGCTGTCGAGCTCGTTGACTTTGCAAAGACTCAAAAGCTTGCGGTTGACGGAGAGGGCGAAACGGTTAAATTCACCGTTGCACGGCGCGAGCTTGCAAGCTACGACAGCTATGGCGAAAAGACCTATATACTCGAAAACGGCACTTACTATTTCGCAGTCGGCACTGACGCTCACGACGCGGTAAACAACGTTCTGGCGGCAAAGCAGGCTAACGGAATGACCGATGTAAAGGGTAACGCCGTAACGGGCAACGCGGCGCTTGTAAAGAGCGTTGAAATAACGGAAGCCGACAACCTCTACAAGGCGTATTCGACCTCTGCAAACGGTACTGAAATAACCAATCAGTTCGACAACGTTGATTTAAAGCTCTACGAGCACTCATCCGAAACGGATAAGAATATCAAGTACGTTTCACGTAAGGACTGGAACGGCACTGTAAAGATGGGCTTCAACGCGGACGGCAGTAAAATAAACGGCGATTACTGGACCAATTACTACAAAGTGACGATGACGGGCGAAATGCGCGCCGATATGACGCAGACGGCGCAGGGCGTCGAGGGCGACTTGCCTACTATGGGCTCTACGGCAACCGCATGGCAGCTTATTGATATGCTCTCCGACGACGAGGGTAACCCCATACCATACGACGACCCCAAGTGGGACGAGCTTTTAAATCAGCTCACTTATCAGGATATGGCTAACCTGCTTCTCAACGGCTACGGCTTTACTGCGGCAATGACCAACATTTCCAAACCCCGTACCTACGATCAGGACTCCGACCTCGGCGTAATCGGCAGATATTCGTCAGACGCCCACGGGCTTGCAAGCAGAAACGCAGACCCCGACAAGGACAAGCATCCTGCGGCGTATGCGGACAACGGTATTGTCGCGGCGACAAGAGATAAGGCGTTGCTTTTCGAATACGGCAAGCAATGGGGCGAGGACTGTCTGTGGTCGGGCTACGTGGGACTGTACGGCACGGGCGCAAACATACACCGTTCGCCTTACAACGGACGTACCTACGGTTATTACAGCGAAGACCCCGTGTTAATGGGCAAGTGCGTTGCTCAGATTAATTTGGGAATGGAAGAAAAGGGCTCGTTTATGCTCCTCAAACACTGCGTACTCAACGAACAGGAGTCGGGACGTATAGGTTCAAGCAGCTGGGCGAACGAACAAACTATAAGGGAAGTATACTTAAAACCCTTCCAGATTGCCATAGAAGAGGGAGGAGTGCAGGGCGTTATGACCTCGCTCAACCGCTTAGGTCCCGTATCTGCGCCTCACCACATGTTCATAAACAACGTGCTTCGCGGTGAGTTCGGTATGGTAGGCTACTGCGTAACCGACAGCTGGTTCCCCGAAAACAACGGCAACCCTCATATGAATCTTCCTTCCTGTCTGTTGGCGGGCAACGATTTGCCTCTCGGTACGGCAAGCACGCTTAAAGACAACGAAAGCAGGTACAACACGCGCGCTTATTCCAACATAGTCTGGGCAATGCGCAATTCAACTCACAACATTCTGTACTCGGTAGTTCACTCCAACGCGATGAACGGTATGAGCGCGAACACGCGTATCATAACCTTCCAGCCCGAATGGCAGTATTACCTCGAAAGAGTAATCCCCGTAATAACGGCGTTCTTCGTAATCGGCATTATCTTCTGGGTAGGTATGGAAGTTTGGGGCTATTTCGGTAACGGCAAAAAGAAATCGGAAGAAAAGGCGGAGGATAACCAAACCGCCGACAGCAAAACTGAAGTGTAAAAAAATTATTTCATAAAACAAAAAAATAAAAATATACGGAGGATAATGATTTTATGAAAAAAATAAACAAGGTGCTTGCCATTCTCTGCGCAAGCGCGGTAGTTGCAGGCGTAGGCGCATTTACGGGGTGTACAACTCCCGAAGATGGCGGAGCTCATACCCATAACTATCAATACACGAGCGTAAGCGACACGCAGCATAAGGGCGAATGCAATGTAGAAGGTTGCGAAGATCCCACGATAACCGAGGACCATACCTGGGGCGATAACGACAAATGCACCAAGTGCGACGCGGTTAAACCCGCGGCAGTTACGGTAACGAACGTAGCGGTAAACGGTAAAACTACGGCAAAGGTCGGCGAAGAGGTTCAGCTCACCGCGACGGTTACGGGCACTGGCAATCCCGCGCAGACCGTAACGTGGACCAAGATTTCGGGCGAGGGCGCAGTTTCCGCGGACGGCAAGGTGACGGCAACCGCGGCAGGCGAAGTAAAGGTTAAGGCTACTTCCACGGTAGATACAAGCAAGTCGGGCGAATACACCGTAACGTTCGCGGCGGCGGAAGTTAATCTGACGGTTGCCGAATACGTAGGGCTCGACGACAGCGGAGCTAACGCTACCGCCGAAGTAGACGTAATTTACGACGGCGAAGGCGACATAACCGCGACTCCCCAAAATCCCGAAATTTTAACCGCAAGCTATGCTGAAGGCAAACTCACCGTGACCGCGGTTAAAACGGGTAAAACCGTTGTGGAATTGACCGACGGCGAAAAGACGGCGGAATTGACCGTTGAAGTTGCAACCGCAGGCTTAACGTATGAAACGCTGAGCGCGGAAGACGCGGACGGCAACGCATACGAATACGTACAGGTTTCCGACGGCGCGGGCAGAACTTCTACCGACGTTTATATCCCCGGCTACCGCTATTCCGAAGAAGCTAACGAGGGCGAGGGCGCATATCTTCCCGTAACGCACATTAAAGGTGCAAACACGGCGGACGAGGTTGTTTTTGACCCGAACGGCGGCGGCTTCCAGGCTTCCAATGTTGTTTCAGTTTATTTGGGCGACAATTTAAAAGTTGTTGGTGGTAGAGCTTTTGAAAAATGCCTTTCTCTTAATACTGTAATCTGCGGTGAAAATCTCAATTATATAATGGGGTATGCATTTAGTGAAAGTACAGTCGTTACGATTGATTTAACTGATTTGACTTCATTAAATAAAATAGGTAAAGCTTGTTTTAGAAGTTGTCCTTCTTTGACAGAAATAACTATCCCTGTAAACGTTGAGGGGGTGGGAGATGCGGTATGTGAAATGTGTCCTTCTCTTACCAAAATAAGAATTCTCAGTACTAAAATGACTAAAATTTGGGGAATGTCATTTTTAGAGAAAAAAGGTGAAGTTGATTTGGAGTTATGGCTGCCCTCTAATATAATTGATATAGCAAAAGATGCATTTGGTTCACAGTGGACAGGAAAAAACAAATCGATAGTGGTTTATTACAGCGGTACCGAAGACCAATATAAAAATATAACGTATTCAGATAGTACTTATGATACCAGCCGCGGTAATCTTGACCCTAATGAAAGTCACTGCACAGTACACTATAATTCGAACTTTGCAGAAATGCTCGAAGCTGAAAAAGGCGAATAATATATAAACTAAGCAAGATTATTCATTCATTTTTTCTCTCTGGTAAGACAGGCAGTCGAGTAATCGGCTGTCTGTCTTCTGCCAAGGAGCCAAGGCGCAAAAATTAGCTTGGTTAAGGCATATATGCGGCCCAATCGGCTAAAATTAAATCCCTGTGGAGGAATTTATGTCAGAAAAAAATACGGGTTTATTTGAAAAGCCGCTGCTATCAACAAAAGTAAAGTCCGCAAACGTAAAAATTCCCGAAATGCTTTTCGGTTACTTTTTAGGTCCGTTCGGAGCGTTGCTTGCAAGCGGGATTTTTACAAGCTTTCTTAACAGATATTGGACGGACGTCCTGTTTGCGAACTATAAGACGGACGGAGCGTTGCCGAGTAATATAAACCTGTTTTTAACGCTTTTGCCGCTTTTGTCTGCCGTGCTTATCGTGGCGGGCAATCTGATCGCCGGTCAGCTGATTGAGCGCACTAAAACCAGAGCGGGCAAGGCAAGACCGTGGATTTTGCTTTCGTCGGTACTTTTGGGCGTTGCCTGCGTAGTAATGTTTGTTGTGCCTATGGGAAACGGCGTAGACGCGCCCGTAGCTACAATGGTTTTAACGGCTATTGCGTACAATCTTTACTATTCGGTTGCCTATCCGCTCTATAATACGGCAAACAGCACAATGGTGCCCGTCTCCACGAGAAACGGCAATCAGCGCGGATTGCTCGCGTCGTTTTCAAACTTTGCAAGCGTTGGCGTAATGGGCGCGGGCGGAATGGTGTTCCCGATGATAATCGCGTGGTTTCTCGGCGGCTGGGAAGCTCCCGACAAAACCGCGTGGATGATAGCCTTTATAGCCATAGGCTTAGTAACCTTTCTCTTCACCGTTTTGCAGTACTATTTCACGCGCGAGAGGGTAACGGAAGAGAGCTTGCATTCCGCGGCGGCAGTCAAAGAAAAAGTATCGGTAAAAAAGCAGCTCAAAGCCGTTGCAACCGACAGATTTTGGTGGATAGTAATAATATTCTATTTCCTCTTCCAATTCGGCGGAATGTTCAAAAATCTTTCTATTACATATTTCTGCTCCGATCAGTTTTCGGGAACGGCGATAGGCGGCGCGGACGGCTCGGGAGCAATGGCTATAATCAATATTCTCGGCGCTGTGCCTATGGCGGTTGCAATGGTGTTTATCTGGCCTCTGTCGGCTAAATTCGGCAAGCGCATAGTCGTATTAATCGGTTGCGTAGTGGGGCTTGCCGGCGGCATACTCGCGGGTCTGTTTCCCTCAAACTTCTATCTGGTTGCGGTCGGAGTTGCGTTAAAGAGCCTTGGTTCTTCACCGGCGTGCTATATGATACTTGCGCTCATTGCCGACGTTCTCGACCATATCGAGGCAAAGTGCGGATATCGCTGCGACGGACTTACAATGTCCATATACAGCTCGATAATGGCGGCTTCAACGCCCATAGCTACGGGCATTTTCAACGCAATATCGGGCGGCGGCGCAAACACGCTCGCAAACACGATAAGCTATATATGGATAGAAACGATAGCTTATGGCGCATGTTTAGCGCTTATGCTCTTCTTTACGGTAGAAAAGCTTTTAAAGGGCGACAGGGTAACAATTCTCGAAAGGCAGAAAGCGCAGGCGCTTGCAAACGGCGAGGAGTGGATAGAGCCCGAGGAAAGGCTGCGCCGCGAAGAGGAAGAGGCGGACAGGCTTGCCGACGAGGCGCGCATTGCCGAGCTTAAAGCCAAATGCAAAAAGAAAGGACTTGATTTCGAGGCAGAGGAAGCTAAATACCAATTAAAAAAGGCTGAAAAAAATAAGAAAAAAGAAAATTCTTAAAAAGTAAATAATTAATTGAATTTTAATAAAGGAAACTAATGATATGAAGCTCATTACTTTCGCCGTACCGTGTTATAATTCGCAGGATTATTTAAATAAATGTATCGACAGCTTACTAAGCGGCGGCGACGAGGTTGAAATCTTGATAATAAACGACGGCTCAACCGACGAAACGCGGGATATTGCCGACGCTTACGAAAGTATGTACCCTACTCAGGTCAGGGCTGTGCATAAGCCGAACGGCGGGCACGGTTCGGGAGTCAATAAGGGGTTAGAGCTTGCGACGGGGCTCTATTATAAGGTGGTGGATTCGGACGATTGGCTGGATTTGGACGCGCTTTTAACTCTGTTGGACACTATCCGCAAACACGTTGAAGAGGGCGTAAACCCCGACTTGTACGTGACTAACTTCGTTTACGAAAAGATTATAGACGGAACAAGGTACGTAAGCAAGTACGACAAAGCTCTGCCTGCGGGACGGTTTTCCGAATGGGACAGTACTAAACCGTTAAAGCTGTGGCAAATGTATCTAATGCACGCCCTCGTGTATCGCACCCAAATGCTGCGCGATACGGGAATGGTCTTGCCCGAACACACCTTTTACGAGGATAATCTGTTCGCATATCAGCCGTTGCCGTACGTCAAAAAGCTGTTCTATCTCGACGTCGATTTATACCGCTATTACATTGGCAGAAGCGATCAGTCGGTCAATATGGACAACGTAGTGAAGAGGTATGACCAACAGATAAATATTACGCGGCTTATGCTTAAAGCGTACAGCTACGACGAGATTGAAAGTATGTGCAAGCCGTTGCGCAGTCTTATGTATCACTGTCTGCACGTAATGCTGATGAATACCTATTTCTTTACTACCGCCAAGGACGAGCCCGACAGGCGCGAGCGGTTTGCTCTTATGTGGCAGGAGCTTAAAAGAAGCGACCCCAAGCTGTACAGGCGGCTCAAACGTATGCCTATGGTTTGGATTTTGGACAGGCTGAGTTGGAGAGTCAAGGGCAGAGTTACTACGCGTTCGTACAGGTTTTTGTGTAAGCACGTAAAGCTCGGCGTCTGATACGGGAGGTGTCTATGAAGTACGATTTTCTCATTGTCGGGGCGGGGCTTTTCGGCGCAGTGTTCGCGCGTGAGGCTCATAATCGCGGAAAGAAGTGCCTTGTGGTGGAAAAGCGCGCCAACGTGGGCGGCAACTGTTATACGGAGGTCGTTGACGGCATAACCGTGCACAGGTACGGCGCTCATATCTTTCACACCTCTGACGAAGCCGTCTGGAATTACGTAAATAAATACGCGCATTTCAATCCGTTTATCAATTGCCCGCTGGCAAACTATATGGGCAAGCTGTACCACCTGCCGTTCAATATGAACACCTTTTACGAGCTGTGGGGAACGGCTACGCCGCAAAAGGCAAGGGAAAAAATCGCTCAGCAGATAGTGCCGTGCGAAAACCCGAAAAACGTGCGCGAACAGGCTCTTGCGCTTGTGGGGACGGATATCTATAAAACCCTCATCGAGGGTTACACCGAAAAGCAGTGGGGTAGAAGCGCCGACAAATTGCCTGCGGATATCATAAAGCGTTTGCCGCTACGGTTTACGTTCGATAACAACTATTTCAACGACGTGTGGCAGGGCATACCCGAGGGCGGCTATACGGCGCTCGTCGACAATCTTCTGCAAGGCATAGAGGTGCGCACGGGGGTTGACTATCTTTCGTGCAGAGAGCAGCTTGACGTTCTTGCCGACAAGGTTGTGTATACGGGCGCGATAGACGAGTTTTTCGGCTATTCGCGGGGCAATCTCGAATACCGCTCGCTACGCTTCGAAACGCAGAGGATTGAAACGGAAAGCTTTCAGGGCAACGCCGTAATCAACTATACCGAGCGCAACGTGCGGTATACAAGGATTATAGAGCACAAGCATTTTGCGCGTAACGACGATTTGCCATACACGATTGTAACTTACGAATATCCCGCTGCGCAGGGTGCGGGCGACGAAAGGTATTATCCCGTTAACGACGCTACGAACAATATCCGTTACTGCGAATACAAGCGGCTTGCCGACAGGCAGGGAAAGGTGATTTTCGGCGGCAGGCTCGGACTGTATAAGTATCTCGATATGGACGACGTTATATCGGAAGCTTTAAAACTTGCTCAAAGCATATTGTAAAGGAAAAAGAACTATTAAGGGCAACCCCTATTGCAAAGTTATGAATTCAAACGCCGAACGCCGCCCGCTCTCCGCGGGCGGCGTTTTGATATGTCAGCCGTATGCGCGACGGCGGTAACGGGCTTGCCGCTTGCAAAGCCAAACGCGCAACGAACGGTCTTGCCGTTACGTATTGCGGCGGAACTGATTGCGGAAGTTTTTTTGCGTTATTGGGTGAAGTGATATGCTATTGTAAAAAACATTACTAAAAAAGTATGTGATAAATCATAATAGCAAACATTATTTGAAAAAAACACACAAAAGCCTTGACATATTTCGAAAATATGATATAATAATTTTCGAAAAACTTGCAGGAATTATATTTAATAAGCAAATAATAGCTGGAAAAATTGAGGAGGAAAATATGAAAAAGAAAGTGTTTGCGTTTGTTGTCAGCTTAATACTTTCGATGGTTTTCGTCGTCGCTGGCTGTAACAAAAAGCCCGAGGGCGAGTACGAGCTCGAATTGGAAAGCGGTTACAGACAGTTAACCATATATTATAACCGCGACGCGGGCTATGACGATTGCGACGTCTGGCTGTGGTACGGCGACGTCGAGGGCACGGGCTATAAATTCCACCCCTGCGCCTACGGTGCGAAAATGGTAATCAACGTTCCTCAGGAGATAGAGGAAGTGGGCTACATTATCAGATTAAACTGCGTTCCCGGAAGTTCGAGCTGGGGTTCGGCAATCAAGGACGGCAGCGAGTCCGACCGTAAAATAAAGCTGGACGGCGAAAGAACGGTTATCTACACCAAGTCCGGCGACCCTAACAATTATATAAGCAACGACGGAGGCACAACGTTGGAAGTGGTTCGTTTTATATCTCTTGCCGATATGCAGGATTTGAAGCACGTTAAAATAAGCGTAAGCGATTCTTCTTCCGTCACCGCCGAGAACGTAAAAATAGTCGACGGAGAGGGCGAAGAGGTTGCAATAGCTTCGGTTAACGGCAACGTCGTAACGCTTAAATCCGATTTGGACCTTTCGAAATCGTATACCCTTAAAGTCAACGGCTTTGACGACGTGGGTATCGTTCCTATGACGTATTTTTCGAGTAAGGCGTTCGCCAACGCCTATTCTTACAGCGGTGAGCTGGGCGTAGAGCTTACGGAAAATTCAACGGTATTCCGTCTTTGGGCTCCTACCGCTTCGACTGTAAAATTAAATCTGTTCGACGACGGCTACTACGGCTCTGCGTCTAGCTCCGTGGAGTTGACGAGAGGGGATAAGGGCGTTTGGACTTATACGCATAACGAGAATTTAAGCGGCACATATTATACTTATACGGTGACGACCTCGGTCGGAACGCAGGAAGCGGTTGACCCCTATGCGCGTTCGGCGGGCTTAAACGGAGCGAGAGGTATGATTTTGGATCTCGACTCTACCGACCCCGAGGGCTGGACGAATGAAAATTTCGTCAATCCCGACGTGCAGAACTACACCGACGCCGAAATATGGGAAGTGCATATCCGCGACTTCTCCAACAAGATAACGTCCTCAAAGTATAAGGGCAAATATCTTGCATTCACCGAAACGGGACTTACCAACAAAAACGGCATACCCGTCGGAATCGACTATCTTAAAGAGCTTGGCATAACCCACGTTCACCTGTTGCCTTCATTCGACTATGCGTCGGTTGACGAGAGCAAGGAGGGCGGCTTTAACTGGGGTTACGACCCTCAGAACTACAACGTACCCGAGGGCAGTTATTCGACCGACCCCGAGGACGGCGCTAAGCGCGTAAACGAATACAAGCAAATGGTTCAGTCGCTCCACGAAAACGGAATAGGCGTGGTAATGGACGTCGTTTACAACCACACTTTTTCGGCTGATTCCAACCTGAACAAAATAGTACCTTATTATTATTACCGTTACAATGCCAACGGCACGCTGTCAAACGGCTCGGGTTGCGGCAACGAGCTTGCTTCCGACCGCGCAATGGTACGCAAGTATATGGTTGACTCCGTAACCTATTGGCAGAACGAGTACAATCTCGACGGCTTCCGTTTCGACTTAATGGCGTTGCACGACGTTACAACGATGCAACAAATCGAAAAGGCAGTACACAAGACTAATCCCAACGCGCTTATATACGGCGAGGGCTGGACGGGCGGCACGTCTACTTTACCCGCGACCGAGCAGTCTACCCTTGCTAACATACAGAAGCTCAACGACGGCACTACGTCGAAAGTAAACGGAATTGCAATGTTTAGCGACGTAATCCGCGACGGCGTAAAGGGCTCTGTATTCGATATCGAAGATACGGGCTTTGCAACGAGCACGACGGGCAAATATCTCGATAACGTTCTGTTCGGCGTTACGGGCGGCTACAATACAAGCAATACTTTCTCCGAGTACAAGGCTTCGTGGTACGCATACAATCCCACGAACGTAATAAACTACGTGTCGGCTCACGACAACAATACGCTTTGGGACAGAATTTGCCACGTATACGGTGAAGAAGCTAATACGATTGAAAAGCGCACGGCTATGAACAGACTTTCCGCCGCTATCGTGCAGACTTCGCTCGGCATTCCGTTTATGCAGGCGGGCGAGGAAATGCTCCGCAGTAAAAAGAACGCCGACGGCACGTATAACGAGAACAGCTATAACGCTCCGGACGACGTAAACAATATCAATTGGGATTTGCTTTCGACGACGAGCGAAGAATACAAGATGATGCAGTATTACAAGGGTCTTATCGAATTCCGTAAGAGCTGTGACACGCTTCGTCTGACTTACGCGGCTAACGAGCGTTTGCGCAAATACGTATGCGCAATCGACAAGCGCGACGGCGCGTTTGTAGCATTGACAATGACAAATCTCGATACGAACGAAAAGATTCTCGTAATCTATAATGCGGGCGATAAGGCGTACGAATATACACTTCCCGCAGGTCAGTGGAATTTGTATATAAACGGCACGCGGGCGGGCGCAACGGCAATTGAAAGCAATTTAGGCGGCAAGCAGAGCATTGCGGCAATAAGCTGTTACGTTTACAAGCTTGCGTAAGTAATTCAAACTTAACCCTGTATGGGGAGTTAATAAATATTTATTTTATGGAGGAAACAATGAAGGCAAAAAAATTAGTTGCTCTGTGTATGTCAGCGGCAATGGTTGTCGGCGGCGCGTCTCTTATGGCTGCCTGCAAGGACAAAACTCCCAGCGGCGGGGGCTTTGTAGAGGATACAAGAATCTGGTATGCCGTCGGAAACGATTCGAAGGGTACGGCAAAGGTGAACGGGTGGAAGCCTCAGACTATTAACGATGAATTGACGTTTGTACGCGATACCACGGTAACCGACGAAAACGTATTTACGCTTTCAATGGACATTTATGCAGGCGACGAAGGCGCAGGATACGGCTTTAAATTCCTTTACAAGACAAGCGCTACGGAAACTATCATTGAGGACGATCTTTGGGCGCGTCAGATAGGTATTCACAATTTCGAAGGCGTCGAGGGCGAAGGTGAAGCCGCAGTATTAAAGTCCGACGGTAAAACAGTATTCACCACCGGCGGCGGCTCTAACCTTCATAACCTCTATCTGGAAAAGGGTTGGGAAGGAACGTACAAATTTACTCTCACAACCTATCCCGACGGAAATGGCGGCGACGCTAAAGATCCCGTTTTGAAGTTCGAAAGGACAAAGGTTATCGAAGTAACGCACGATATGTGGATTCACGGCGACGTTAACAACTTCGGCTGGGGCGCTACCGCGGATAAATATCCTATGAAAGAAGTAATTTCAGGCGATGATATAACCTGGACCACTCAGGTTAAAGTTACCGACGCAGACCTTGTAAGAGACGCTAACGGCGCACTTCTGCCCACGGATCCGGGAGCAGGCGAGGATGCGAAAGAAGGCGAGAATGCGGGAACAGGCGTGGTTGGATATGCAGCCGTTCAGGTTTACAACAGAATAGAGTCCAACGGTACACACGCAACCTATGTTGCCGACAGCGAAGATTACAAAGTGGTCGAAATCGAGGGTTCGGATTATATGCTTCTTCCCAAGGGCAACTATACGATCACTTACGATCAGAAGACCAACGAAGTCGTTGTTGCTTTGGGTACGCACGATATGTATCTTATAGGCGGCTGGTACGCTGATCCCGAAAACGAAGATGATTACGGTTGGGGTTATGGCGAAGGATATAAGAATTTCCCTCTTAAGCAAGCAGACAACATTTGGTCTACGGTTCAATATTTCGCAGCCGCAACCGAGCTTAAGCTCTATAACGCGCTTACCAACACATACTATACAACTCCCGAAAATGTTGAAGGCGACAAGAATATTAAAATAACCGAGCCCGGCAACTACGCTTTCCGTTTCGATCAGGAAACAGGCGTTGTACAAGTCGAGAAGTGTGAATACTATCTCGTAGGTACGTTTGTAGACGCAGAGGGCGCTCCGGTAAACTTCGGCGATAAGGGAATTATTGCAGGCGTACACCCTAAGTTCGAAAAAGACGGTGGCAACTACGTTACAACCGTAACGGCAACCGACGTAACGGGTATGGACGCGTTCAGCTGGATAGCAACTCAAGGAAAAGACGGCGTGTTTGCAATACAGATCGTAATGGGCAGCACTATTCTCGGCATTAAGGATTGGGGCGTTGCTGATAGCGGTGCTAATATCTTCCTTCACGAGGGTACGTATACTGTCACTATTGACACGAGCAAGTGGCGCTACACTGTAACACCTGTAGCAGCTGAATAATTCGGCACGTTAAAAAAATCGGCGCGGGAAATTTTTCCCGCGCTTTTTTTTAAAAGAAAATCCCTCACCACCGCCGAGAGTGGAAAGCCCTCTCACCACCGCCAACGTGGAAAGGGAGAAAGCCCCCTTGCCTTCCCCCTTAGGAGGGGGGGTAAAGTAGGAGTGATAAAGATTAAGACTATGAAAAATTTTATTTTTGATTTGTACGGCACTCTTGCCGATATCCACACCGACGAAAACAGCAAAAGGTTTATCAAAGCCGTTTCCGTATATTTCAAAAAACTCAATCCCGAAACGGGCGATTTTATGTCCGAATATAAGCGTATCTGTGCGGCGGAGCAGGGCGGAGAGGACGACGAAACAGACTTGTCGCGCGTGTTCGGGCAATTGCTGAAAACCGATAACGGTGAAACAATTCTGAAAGCTGCCGGGTACTTCCGCAGAAAGTCGCGTTCCAAACTCGGGCTGTACGGCGGCGTCAGACGTCTTTTAACGGCGCTTAAAGAAAAGGGTTCGGCTATTTATTTGCTGACTAACGCGCAGGCGTGCTTTACGCTTGCAGAGCTGGATAAGCTAAAACTGACGGGATATTTCGACGGAATTGTTATCTCGTCGGAGGTCGGCAAGAAAAAGCCGTCGCCCGTAATCTTTGATTATGCGCTCAAAAAGTTCAATCTTGACGTCGGGCAGACTGTGTTTACGGGCAACGATATAAATGCCGACGTGCTCGGGGCAAAAGCCGCGGGATTGCATACGGCGTATATTCTCAGCAATCTTTCGCCGACCGAAGACAGCCTTGAAAAAGCTAAACCGTATGCGGATTTCGCAACCGACAACTTTAAAAGTTTAAGCGAATATCTGATTTCGCTGTGCTAAGCATATTTTTATGTGACGGCGTAAAAAAAGCCCGCCGCCCGATAACGCGGATAAGACGATCGGGCGGCGGCTTTTATTATTTAATTCCTATAAGTTAATTGAGAGTTTTAACGCTTCCGCGCTCGATAAGCTTACAGTTCAGCATAATCTGGTGCGCCGATTTGCCGTCAAGCATATCCATAATCTGATTAAACGCTTCCTCGCCCAAACGGTTGAAGTCCTGTTTTAAAGTGGTGAGGTTGTAGGAGGTGAATTTCAGCAAATTCAAATCGTCGAAGCCGATAACAGAAACGTCGTCGGGCACGGTTTTATCGCAGTTTTTAAGTCCGTCGATAAGCCCCATTGCCATTATGTCCGAACAGCAGATAACGGCGGTGACGTCGGTTTCGGTAAAGAACATAGCCGCTTCTTCGCCCGCGGACTTGGTAAAATCTCCGTAATAAATATATTCGCTGTTGAATTCGATGCCTGCGCGCGCTAATCCGGAAATATAGCCCGCAAGCCGTTCTGCCGAAGCCTGCGAGTCTTTCTCGCCCATAAGAAAACCTATCTTTGAGTGTCCGCGCTTTGTAAGATACTTGATTGCCGTGACGATAGCGGTTGTGTTGTCGCTGGCGACAGAGGCTATCTGCGGCGCGTCGGATATTCTGTTGTCGAGAAGAACAAGGGGTACGGTAGTGTGCTTTATCTGCTTATAAATTCTGCTCTTAAAATTCATACCGACTATAAAGGCGGCGCAGAAGTTGTTTTTAATAAGATAGTCGTTTAAAACGAAGTTTTCGGGCTTTAACATTACGTAATCTATAATGACTTCGAAATTGTTTGCGATAGCAACGTCGTTAAACGCGGTCACAATATGGTTGAGAATATTGTTGCGCGTGTCGGAATCGACTCTTTCAAACATAGCGCAAATTCTTCTCGGCGCCAAATGTTTGGTCTTTAAGCGATAGCCTACGTCTTTGGCATAATCGCGTATTCGTATTTTGGTGTCCTCTGCAATATCGGTTGCGTCGTTAAGCGCTTTCGATACCGTACTCACGGAAACGTTTAGCGCTTCCGAAATTTCTTTTATAGTCATTTGCCTTTTCCATTCATTTCCTTATCACTTTCAGCCTTATTTAAATTATACGACATTTATTATAATAGTGTCAAGTTGGAGTATGTGTAAAACTTTATCAATTTTTATACAAAATTTTACATTTTGCTATTGACATTTACGAAAATTGTGATATAATATTTTCGAAAATAAACAATATATTTTCGTAGGCAAAAAAATGCGCGTAACAATTGAGTAGTAGACGAAAATGCGTGTATTGATTTAAAGATATGGAAAAAAGCAGAAATTATGGAATTTTAATGCCGATATCAGCACTTCCGTCGAACGAGGGAATAGGCACTCTTGGCGAGTGGGCTTATCGGTTTGTCGATAAGCTGTCGGCGGCTGGGGGAACGGTTTGGCAGATACTGCCGCTCAACCCCACAAATTACGGCGACAGCCCGTATCAGTCCTGTTCGTCAGACGCGCTGAATTACTATTTTATAGATTTGGATTTGCTGGTTAAGGACGGGCTGTTAAAGAGGGACGAAATAGACGTTTCCGCGCTCTCCGACGTCCCGCGCAGGGTGAACTACGGCAAACAGTTTAAAGAGAAAATATCGCTGTTAAAGCTTGCTTATTCGCGGTTTAAGGGCGGAAAGGAATTCGACGCATTTATAAAAAAAGGCTTCTATTCCGACTTTGCCGTGTTTATGGCGCTCAAATGCAAATTCGGGCAGGTATGCTGGACGGAATGGGAAGAGCCCTATCGCATTTACGACGAAAACGTAATCGGGCGTTTCATAAGCGAAAACAGGCGCGAAGTAGACTTCTGGCAGTTTACTCAATTCATATTTTTAAAGCAATGGAACGCGCTTAAAGAATACGCTCACGGTCACGGCGTGAATATTATGGGCGATATTCCGCTCTACGTCGCGTACGACAGCGTGGAGGTATGGAAGTACGGCAATAATCTTTTTCGTATGGATGAGGAGCGCCGCCCCGAGTTTATTGCGGGGTGTCCGCCCGACGCGTTCACCGAAGACGGTCAGCTATGGGGCAATCCCGTGTACGACTGGGATAAAATCCGCGCCGACGGCTATAAATGGTGGCGCGCGAGAATCGACGGTTGCTTAGCGCTTGTCGATATCCTGAGAATTGACCACTTCCGCGGCTTCGACAGATACTGGGCTGTTCGGGCGGGCGATAAGACTGCCCGCGGAGGTTTTTGGTGCGACGGACCTAAGGAAGAGCTGTTTGACGGCTTGCGTTCATACAACATTGTCGCCGAGGATTTAGGCGTGATAGACGACGGCGTAAGACGGCTTATGAGAAACGTCGGCTATCCCGGAATGAAAGTGTTGCTGTTCGCCTTCGACGGCTCTTACGATAACGAGCACAAGCCCTCGAATTATACCGAAAACTTCGTATGTTATACGGGCACTCACGACAATATGCCCTTAAAACAGTATATTGACGATTTGTCCGACTCTCAAAGGCAGATTTATTATAACGATATAAAAACTCAATGCGATTATCTGGGCGTGGAGGCAAGGCTGTCTTCTTCGGAAGAGGCTTGCAATACGGTAATACGGCTTGCGTTTGCTTCCAAAGCCAACACGGTTATAATTCCTCTCTGGGATTTGTACGCACTTGGCGGCGAGGCGAGAATGAACCTGCCTTCGACCGTGTCCGAAAAGAATTGGAGCTGGCGTTTCGTTGAAAGCGACTTTACCGACGAGGGCTTCGGGTTTTTGAAGAGCCAAGCCGAAAAGACGGGCAGAATAAAGGCGACGGACAACGCTTGAACTGCGTTTACGATAAATAACTTAAAAAAATGAAAAATTTAGCGGGAAACCGCTGATAATAAATTTAAGACGACGGAGGTTAAAATGAAGAAACAAATTATTTCACTTATAGTCGGCGGTGTTTTAGCTGCTGGCTCGGCTATGGGGCTTGCCGCATGCGGAAAGAAGGACAATACGCTTACGGTATGGGCTCCCAACAATCAGCAGACTCTTTTACAAGAGCTTATCAACGACTTTAAAACCGAAAATCCCGATTTCGGTCTTGAAATCAAGCTTGGCGTGTGCGGCGAAAACGACGCTTATGCACAGCTCAGCAAGGACGTTGAGGCAAGCGCGGATGTCTACGGCTTTGCAAACGATCAGCTTATCAACCTCAGAAAGGCAGGCGGCGTTTCGCGTATCCCTGCCGATACGGTTACAAAGCTTAAACAAGAAAACGAAGTGAACGCTGTCGAAGCGGGTATGATCACCGAGGCGGGCACCGATTATTATTACGGCTATCCTTACGCCGCGGACAACGGCTTCTTTATGTACTATGACAAGAGCGTCGTTTCGGAAACACAGGCTAAGACTCTCGAGGGCGTTCTCGAAGCTTGCAAAGCAGCCGGTAAATACTTCCTGTTCAATATGAACGACCAGCCCAGCTGGTATCTCGGCTCGTTCTTCTATGGCGCGGGCGGCGACTACACGGTAGAATATGAAAATTCCGTAGTAGTTTCGGCAGGCTGCAACTTCGGCGAGAAAGCCGAAGGAAGCGAATACAGCTACGGTCAGATAGCTATAACCGCATTAAACGAGTTGCGC
This sequence comes from uncultured Christensenella sp., assembly GCA_910579295.1. Lineage (GTDB taxonomy): Bacteria > Bacillota > Clostridia > Christensenellales > Borkfalkiaceae > Coproplasma. The sequence goes on from CAJTTC010000001.1 coordinate 176,694, forward strand.
GCAAACAAAAACTATGTAACGTGTAACGATACGATTATCAACACTTATCTTACGGGTGGTAAATTAGGCGCGTGCGTTTCCGGTACGTGGAATGCTTCGCTTATGCAGCAGTATCTCGGCGAGAACTACGCCGCTACCAAGCTTCCCACTTATCACAGCTCGCTCACGGACGACGATTATCAGATCGTTCCTTTCCAGGGCTTCAAGCTTATGGCTGTAAACGGTTATTCCAAGCATCAGGCTGAGGCTCATCAGCTTGCCGCTTACCTTACGAGCGAAAAGGCGCAGACGAAGAGATTTGACGTTCTCGGTATCGGACCTTCCAATAAAGCCGCTGCGGCAGCCGAATCGGTTAAGAAAAACGTTGCGTTAAACGCACTGCTTTCGCAGGGCAGCTTCTCCAAGGTTCAGGGTTCGCTTCCCTCGTCATATTGGTCCGCGTTCGACGCGCTTGGCACTGATATCTACGGCGGCGAAGGCAAACTCACGCAGGATAGCCTTGCTACGAAACTTCAACAGCTCATTGAAGCGCTTGAAGAGTAATATAAAATCTGACGTAATTTTATCACATACGGGGCAAAGTAGTCTTTGCCCCGCATTGCGGTAATTCGGGAGGGAAAATATGACGCAACAAATTTCCGAACTTGAGTACCTTAAACTGACGGGTTGGCAGAAGTTTAGCTATAAATTCGTTATGTTTTTTAAGGGACTTCCAAGGGCTTTCTTAAACTTTTTCACCCTTGCAATTCCGTGCTTTTTCAAAAAGATATGGAACGTAATCAAGGGTTGGGGGCTGACGATAGGCGGCGCGGCAAAACACGGCGACTGGAAAACGAGAACGTCTTTCGTTGTTTTCGGCTTTTCACAGCTTGCCCGCAAACAGTGGCTGAGGGGTATTCTGTATCTCGTGTTCGAATTGCTCTTTATACTGTATATGGCGCTTTTCGGAGGACAGTATCTGGGACTTTTCGGCTCGCTCGGTAAAGTACAGCGCGGTGAAGTGGAAGACCCCGTAACCGGTCTGTGGACATATACGGACGGCGACAACAGCTTGCTTATTCTTTTATACGGAATACTGACGATAGCCTTTATTGTGTGCTTTGTATATGCCTGGTATAAGAATATCAAATCGTCTTATATTGCTCAGCAGATCGAAGAGGCGGGGCAGCGTCTTGCAACCGCAAAGCAGGATATGGCTTCGCTTTTAAACGAACAATATCACAAAACGTTGCTCGGAATACCCCTTGCGGGACTTACGATATTTACCATAATCCCCATAATATTTATGGTATTCCTTGCGTTCACGAACTACGATCAGGAGCATCTTCCGCCCACGCAGTTGTTTACCTGGATAGGCTGGGATAATTTCAAGCTTGTTTTCGGCGGCGACGTGTCGGGTGCGGCTTCGTTCGGATATACGTTTGCGCAAGTCCTGTTGTGGACGGTACTCTGGGCGTTCTTCGCAACTTTCTCAAACTATATTCTGGGAATGGTTGTCGCCATAATAATCAACAAAAAGGGCGTTCGCTTTAAAAAGCTCTGGCGTACCATTCTTGTTATGACGATAGCCGTTCCGCAGTTTGTTTCATTGCTATTAATGTCGCAGATGTTGGGTACTGAGGGTGCGTTTAACAAGATATTAATGTCGTGGGGTTGGATAGATTCGCCGATACCGTTTTTAACCGACGCTACTCTAGCCAAAGTTTCGATTATATTGGTCAATATATGGATAGGTATTCCGTACACAATGCTTATGACTACGGGTATACTTATGAATATTCCCGAAGATTTGTACGAGTCGGCAAGGATAGACGGCGCAGGACCTGTCAAGGCGTTCTTCAAGATAACTCTGCCGTATATGCTTCACGTAACCGCGCCCTATCTGATAACGCAGTTTATAGGTAATTTAAATAACTTCAACGTTATTTATCTGTTGACGGGCGGCGCGCCCCTTACGCTGGACTTTGCCGGCAATGCGGGCAGAACCGACCTTCTCATAACCTGGTTGTATAAATTGGTTATGGATAAACAGTTATACGGTATGGCTTCCGTAATAAGCATTCTTATGTTTATTATCACCGCAGTTGTATCGCTGATAACTTACAACAGGTCAAGCTCGGTTAAGAATGAGGAGGATTTCATGTAATGGCTAAGAAGCTCCGCAGTAAAAAGGGCGCTGAGCGCGTCCGTCTGGCAATCATATATATTGTACTAATACTGATAAGCGTAGTCTGGCTTTTCCCGTTCTTCTATCTCATATTGCAGTCGTTCCGCGGCGAAATGGGTGTTGCGACGGATTACTTTTGGCCCAAGCAATGGACGTTTGACAACTATATCAAGCTGTTCACCGACCGCTCGGTTTTCAATTTCCCCAAGTGGTACGGCACGACGCTTATCATCTCTGTTTTCGTAACGGTTATACAGACGACCTTCGTGCTTGTTACAAGCTATGCGCTTTCAAGGCTTCGTTTCAAGCTCAGAAAACCGCTTATGAACTTAATGCTTGTCTTGGGAATGTTCCCCGGCTTTATGTCTATGACGGCGGTGTATTTCCTCCTGAAACTTATCGGATTAACTCAGAATATGGGACTTGTCGGACTTATACTTGTATATGTGGCGAGTTCGTGTATGGGTTACTATATCTGTAAAGGCTTCTTCGACACAATCCCAAAATCGCTTGACGAAGCCGCGCTTATCGACGGCGCAAGCAGACATACCGTATTTATAAAGGTAATTCTTCCGCTTGCAAAGCCCATAATCATATACACGGTTCTTACGGCGTTTTTAGCGCCTTGGGGCGAGTATATGTTCGCTTCGCTGATGGCTTTCGGCGACCAAAGCTATTATAACGTAGCGGTAGGACTTAAAGATATGCTTAAAAGAGAAACGGCTTCCGAGTACTTCACGCGCTTCTGTGCGGCGGCAGTGCTTGTATCCGTTCCCATAACGGCGCTGTTTATGTGGTTACAGAAGTACTACGTAGAGGGCGTTACCGGCGGTTCGGTAAAGGGGTAAACTATGAAGAAAAAAATTGTTGCTTTCTTTTGCTTGATATTCGCGTGCATTACGGTTTTCAGCTTCTCGGGGTGCAAAAAATCGCTTAACTTCCTCGAAGAGAACATAATAGAAGATAATTACGATAACTATTACGAGATTTTCGTGTATTCGTTCTGCGACTCCGACGGCGACAACTACGGCGATTTGAACGGCGTCACGTCCAAGTTGGACTATATACGTGATTTGGGCTATACGGGTATCTGGCTTATGCCGATAATGCCCAGTGCGAGCTATCACGGCTATGACGTAACCGATTATTACGACGTTAAAGACATATACGGCACAATGGAAGATTACGAAAATCTTCTTTCAGCCGCGCACGAAAGGGGCATAAGCGTGATTATAGACCTCGTCGTCAATCACACGTCGTCCAATCACATGTGGTTTAAAAACGCTCTCTCGGTTGCGCAGGGTAAGGGCGGCAACCCTCAGTATGCCGATTGGTATACGTTCACCAAAACCGATCCCAACAATTCGGGCTATAACTCCAACGGCGGAGTGTGGTACGAATCGTGGTTCGACGCGGGTATGCCCGACTTAAATCTTGACAGTACGGGCGTACGCAACGAAATCGAAAACATAATGAAGTTCTGGCTTGAAAAGGGAACGGACGGCTTCCGTCTTGACGGGTGCAGGTATTATTATAGCGATACGAACAAGAGCATAAGCTTCTGTAAATGGGTTAAAGAAACGGCTGAAAAGTATAACGAGGACGTGTATATCGTCGGCGAGAACTGGCAGGGCAGGGCTTCGATACAGAATTTCTATACAAGCGGCGTAGACAGCTTTTTCTATTTCGACACCCCCGGTAACGTGACGGCTTCGATAAATTCTGCCATAGGCGCGGAATACTGGGTTTCGGTCAAAAACCTTGAAAAGACGGCAGGCGATTATATTCCCGCTCCGTTCCTTTCTAACCACGATAACGGTATGGGCAGAATTGCCGGCAGAGTAGGCAGGGAAGAGGAAAAGATTAAGTTCGCTTACGGTCTGCTCTCGATGTACAAGGGCAACACGTTCACCTATTACGGCGACGAAATAGGAATGACGGTTGTAAACAACAACAGCGATCCCGATCTGCGCGTAGGTATTTTATGGGACGATAAAAAGACAGGAATGGGTAAAAATCCTCCCGGTGCAAGCGCAGAACAGCAATATCTGTTCGGCAGTGTGGAAGCCCAGCTCAAAGACGCCGATTCCATTCTCAATTATTACAAGCTTTGCAACAACACACGTAATGCGTTCCCCGTGCTTATGCGCGGAGCTTCCGAGCAGATAACCGTGACGGCTCCCACAGCGGTGGCTTTCAAACGCACGTATAACGGTGAATCGCTTACGGTAGTTATCAACCTCGGTACTGAAAGCGTCAGCGTAGACGGAATACAGGGTACGCTTGCACAAAGCATTTGCGTAACGGGCAGTATCAAACAAAGCGGTACAACGCTTAAAATGCCCAGATATTCAATAGCAATTTTAACTTAAAAAAAGGGGAAAATTATGGCAGGATTAAGTCTTAAACATATTTACAAAGTATATCCCAACGGCACAAAAGCGGTAAACGACTTTAATATGGAAATTAAGGATAAGGAGTTTATCGTATTCGTAGGTCCGTCGGGTTGCGGCAAATCAACCACGCTCAGAATGATAGCGGGGCTCGAAGATATAAGCGCAGGCGAACTTTCTATAGGCGATTTGGTTGTAAACGACGTTGAGCCCAAAGACCGCGATATAGCAATGGTGTTCCAGAACTACGCGCTGTATCCTCATATGACGGTATTCGAAAATATCGCGTTCGGACTCAGATTAAGAAAGCTTCCCAAGGACGAAATCAACAGGCGCGTTACCGAAGCCGCCGAAATCCTCGGAATTACCGAATATCTCGGCAAAAAACCTAAGGAAATGTCGGGCGGACAGAGACAGCGTGTTTCACTCGGACGTGCTATCGTGCGCGAACCTAAGGTAATGCTTTTGGACGAACCTCTTTCCAATCTGGACGCAAAACTGCGTACGCAGATGAGAAGCGAAATCGCCAAGCTCCACGCAAAATTAAATACGACTTTCATTTACGTCACCCACGACCAGATAGAGGCTATGACGATGGGCACGCGAATTGTCGTTATGAAAAACGGCTTCGTTCAGCAGATTGATACGCCGCACAACCTTTACTGCTATCCCGGCAACAAATTCGTCGCAGGGTTTATCGGCACTCCGCAGATGAACTTTTTCGAGGGCACTCTTTTGAAAAAGGGCGACGAGGTTGAAATTAACTTCGATTATTCCGACGCTAAAATTACCGTGCCTTATTCGACGATGTATAAGACAAAGCCTTCTTATCTCAACGGTAAGGAAAAGGTTTATATCGGTATACGTGCCGAGGACGTTTCTTTAAATCCCAAAAATCCCGATATGGTAAAGACAAGCACCTCGATTGTTAAGGTAAGAATTTCGCATAAGGAAGAGCTCGGCAACCAGACTCTCGTCTACGGCGATATCAATATGGAAGGCGACGGCTACACCGAAAGCTCGACTAGAATAATCATAGAATGTAAGGGCGGCAGCGATGTAGCTCCCGGCGACATAGTGGACGTCGCACTCAATATTCAAAAAGTGCACCTGTTCGATAAGACTACCGAATTGAGCATTCGTCCGAGAATACCCGAATACAACTACGTAGACTGCGAAGTCAAGGGCGGGAAGCTCAGTTTCCTCGGCACTACTCTCAATTTACCCGAAGCAATCGAATGTCCCGACGGCAAGCACGAGCTTCTTATCCCCACAGACAGTATAACGTTTGGCGGAAACGACGTCGAAGTGCAGGTTGTCGGTTGCGAGGACGTTAACGGCAAAGTCGTTATATCGTTTGAGTTGTCGGGCAGACGTCTTTTCGCCGTGGCTCCCGAAGAAGTGGCTTGCGGTAAAGCAAAGATTTCTATCGATATGAAGAAGATATCTATTATTTCCAACGGCGAAACGCTGGTGGCTCAGATGCCCGAAGTTATGAGTTTTGCAGGAAAGCTTGTTAAAGAGAAGGTGCTTGACGAAGTTGAGGTAAACGGCAAGACGAAAAAGAAGAAAGTAATAAAATTCTTCCTTGACGTCGAGGGTTGCAGATTACCTTGCTCCGAAGCTGTGGCGCACAAGCTTATAACTGCAATGGGCGTTAAACACGCTTTTACCGAAGAGCTTACCTATGAATGTACCCCGTACGATTTAAAAATTGCGGACGAGGGCATTGCGGCTGACGTTGTAAGCGTTGCCGATTACGATGCTGAAATGTTCGCTGTTTGCAAAGTGGGGGAAAATACCGTTTACGTCAAGTGTGACGAAAAAGTTTCAGGCAGCATAAAATTGTTGCCCGAAGCGGAAAAATTATCAATAATACAAAAGAACAACAATATAAGAATTATTTAATGGTTCACTCCCTTATTTTTCTCCAAAAAAAGCGGATGACTTTTGTCTCCGCTTTTTGTTGAGGAAATTTGTGGAAATACGTTGATTAATTAAAGGAAAAAAAATATGAATACTGTTTTATTTTTACGCAAATTAAAGGAATTGGATACGCAAGATAAAGACGTAGTAACGTTGTATAACGATATATCCGTGCTCGCAATGGATTGCGCGGGCGGGATAATGCCGACGGCAAACAAGCGTAACGCTTATTATCTTTCTATGGAATATTTGATAGGGCGCAGTTTCTTTAACAACCTGATGGAATTGGGCGTGTTGGAAGATACGCGCAAAATACTTGCCGAAAAGGGTATAGACATAAACGTCTTCGAAGAGATTGAGGACGCGGCTCTCGGTAACGGCGGCTTGGGCAGGCTTGCGGCGTGCTTCCTCGATTCGGCGGCAGGACTTGGATTGCCGTTGCACGGCTGCGGAATAAGATATAAATACGGGCTGTTCAAACAGGCGATTAACAACGGTTTTCAGGTGGAAATGCCCGACGACTGGCAGCGCTTCGGCGACCCGTGGAGCATACGCCGCGACAGTGAAAAGCGTATAATCAAATATGCTGATATGGAAGCGACGGCAGTGCCTTACGATATGCCTGTGTTCGGCAAAAGTATTAACAGACTTCGTCTGTATCAGGCTGAGGGCAGCGCCGAGGCTGAAAAAATCAGCGAATATTTATACCCTGCCGACGACACCGAAGAAGGCAAGCTGTTGAGATTGCGTCAGGAGTATTTCTTCTCTGCGGCAACCGTTGCCGACCTGTTGGAAAATTACGTAAAAGTACACGGCAGGAATATAAATAACTTCCCTAAATACAACGTTATTCAGTTGAACGACACCCACCCCGTGATAGCGGTGGCGGAATTTATAAGATTGCTTACGACCGAGTACAGGTACAGTTTCCCCGAAGCGTTAAAACTTGCAAAGCAGACGTTTGCGTATACTAATCACACCGTATTGCCCGAGGCTTTGGAGTGCTGGAAAGAGGAGTACGTAGTCAAGATACTTCCCGAAATTGCGGAAACAATGAAACAAATAAGCGTCGTGGCAATGCGCGAGCAGGAAGCGGCGGGCTGTACCAAGCAGGAAACGGCAGAGATGGCAATATACCGCGGCGGCATGTTCTATATGGCAAACCTCGCCGTTTATATAGCCAAGAGTGTAAACGGAGTGGCAAAGCTCCACACGGAAATACTCAAAAATCAATTGTTTAAGACGGTGCACAAGGTGTATCCCGAAAAGTTGCAAAACAAGACAAACGGCATTACTCACCGCCGCTGGCTTGAACTGTGTAACAGCGAGCTTTCAGATTTAATAGACAAGTCTATCGGAACGGATTGGCGCGACGACATAACCCGTCTGGACGATTTAAACGGTAAGATTTCGGATATGGTAGACGGCTTTATCGAAGTCAAGCGTACCAAGAAAGAACAGCTGTTAAGCTATATTGCAGAAAAAGAGGGCGTGGAAATATCCCCCGATTTTCTTGTGTTTGCACAGGTTAAAAGACTGCACGAATACAAGCGCCAACTTATGACGGCGTTTGCCGTTCTCGATATATATAACGGACTTAAAAGCGGCAAAATACAGAAATTTATCCCCACGGCGTTTGTGTTCGGCGCAAAGAGCGCTCCCGCATACAAGCGTGCCAAGGCTATAATCAAATTTATAAACGAAATAGCCGCAAAGGTAAATTCCGACGCTCAGACGAATAATCTTTTAAAGGTTGTGTTCATACAGAACTATAACGTATCGTACGCGGAAAAAATCGTTGCGGGAACGGACGTGTCGTTGCAGGTTTCGACGGCGGGACTCGAAGCCAGCGGTACGGGCAATATGAAGTTTATGATGAACGGCGCGGTAACGTGCGGGACAATGGACGGCGCGAATATTGAAATCGTAGAGCTCGCGGGGAAAGAAAACAACTATATTTTCGGCGCGGAAGTCGAAGAAATCGAGGAGCTTAAAAATAAAGGTTACAAACCCGAGGATTATTTAGGCGCTCACAGACAGGCGGTGGAAAGCCTTATCGACGGAACGTTCGACGACGGCGGCACGGGCGGTTTCAGAGAGCTGTACGACAGCCTTATGGTAGGCGCAAGCTGGCACAATCCCGACAACTATTTTGTGCTTTACGATTTGGACAGCTTTATAGACGTCATCTTGAAAATCAACCGCGACTATTCCGATAAGCGCGCGTTTGCCTTAAAGCAGCTTAAAAACACGGCAAATTCGGCATATTTCTCGTCTGACAGAACTATAAAGGAATACGCAAAAGAAATCTGGGAAATACAATAACATAAAGTTTTGAAAGTGAGTTCGGATTAATTTTGGGCTCACTTACAATTTTTTAATTGATTAAACGGGGATAGCCGTGCCTCTGTCGGCTCGCAAAAAATTTAAAATAGACCTTGACGAAAAGGCGGTTTGGGTGTAAAATAATGCTATGAATAGCGTGCAGATTGTGGAGATTAAAGAGGATATAAAGTCGAGGAATAACGAACAGGCAAAGGATATAAGGCGAGAGATGAAAGAGAAGAAGATTTTTTTTCTCAACGTTATGTCGTCGCCCGGTAGCGGAAAAACTACCCTTATAATCAACCTTATTCAAAGACTTAAAGACGACTTCACGATAGGCGTAATCGAAGCCGACGTCGATTCGGCTGTCGACGCGGAAAGGATAGCTTCCGAAACGGGCGTCAAAACAATTCAGATGCACACTTGCGGCGCTTGTCATATCACCTGTCAAATGTCTTACGAGAGCCTCTGCGCACTTGGCGTCGACGGGCTGGACGTGGTTATCCTCGAAAATATCGGAAATCTTGTCTGCCCTGCCGAATTCGATACGGGCGCAACAAAAAATCTTGTGCTTCTGTCCGTACCCGAGGGCGACGACAAGCCGCTCAAATATCCGTTAATGTTCGAGGTGGCTTCGGCGGTGGCGGTGACAAAGACTGACGTTTGCGAAATTTTTGATTTTTCGACCGAGCGTGCAATTGAAAATATCAAAAAGCGCAACTCTACCGCACCGATTTTCTTAACTTCGGGAAAGACGGCGGAGGGGATTGACGGGCTTGAAGAATATCTCAGAAAAGAGATAGACAGAGTTAAAAAATGAACAATACCAAAAGACTGTGTTTTTCGGCGATAATGCTTGCAGTGGGCATTATTTTACCGATGGCGTTCCATGCGATACCCGACGGCGGAACGATTTTTGCACCGATGCACTTGCCTGTATTTATTACGGGCTTCCTCTGCGGACCTATGTACGGCGCGATAGTCGGGCTCGTATGCCCGCTTATGTCCTGCCTGTTTACGGGAATGCCGTCCGTTGCGTTTCTTCCTAATATGATGGCGGAACTGCTAGTTTACGGAACGGCTTCGGGCATTTTCTTCCGCATAATCAAAACGGGAAAAATAATTCCCGACGTAGTAATAACGCTTGTATGCAGTATGCTTCTCGGCAGAATAGTCGGCGGATTTGTGGCTTATCTGCTGTTCCTCGGCGGAACTCGCCCCTCATTTTCGTTGCCGATGGTTCTGACGGGGTACTTTGTAACTTGCCTGCCCGCAATAGTCATTCAGATTTTGCTTATTCCGACTGTCGTTACTATTGCTAAAAAATACCGCTTCATTCGTGACAGCGACAGATATCTCGACTCTTCGCATCACAGAAAAAACATAGAAAAGCAAAAGGAATTTTTCAACGGTCTTGCCGAAAATTGGAGGAAGGAAGCTCCCATTGACACGTCGGCTCTCGAAGCGCTTTTCTCGCAGGTAAATCTTCCCGCTGACGGCAGAGTGCTTGACGTCGGTTGCGGTACAGGCGTTATAGACGGATATCTTAAATCCGTATGCCGCGCCGTCGACGCTGTGGATATATCCGAAAAGATGATCGGAAAGGCGAGGACGGAAAATCCCGAAGTCAACTATTACGTGGCTGATTTTTACGAATTTACCGACCAAGAGCTCTACGACGCCATAGTCGTCTTTGACGCTTACCCGCATTTCATAGATAAAGAGGCTTTCGCGGCAAAAGCAAACTCGCTTTTAAACGAAACGGGCACGCTGTGGATAATGTTCGATGAAAGTCGTGAGCACATAAACGGATATCATACGGGGCGTTCGGATATTTCCGTATCGCTTCTGTCCGCCGAAAAGGAAGGAGCTAAGCTAAACGAGTTCTTCGAAGTTTTTTATAAGGCGGACAACGCCGAGCATTATATCCTCGGATTGCAGAAAAAAAGTAAAAAGAAATGAATTTGCAGACAGGCATTTGCATTTCGGCTTAAAAGTAGTATTTTTAAGTTGGTTCAATAGTAAATTAAATAAAAAAATAAATACAGTTTTACTGTAAGATAAGGAGTATTTATGGAAAATAAAGACATCAGAATTTGTATCATCGGCGGAGGCCCTGCCGGAACAAGCGCGGCTATGTATCTCGAGAAGAACGGATATGACAACTACGTCATATACGAAAAGACCGACCGCGTCGGCGGCAAGGCTTTTTCTCCTATGATGAAGTGCAAAACGTCCGACGGCAAGTGGGAGGACAGAACGATAGAAATGGGCGCGGTAATGGGCTGCGATACTTACTTCGCCGTTCAGGAATGCGAAGAGTTCGGCGGTACTACTCACCACGACGGTCCTCCTATGGGACGCCGCTTTATGATGACGGACGGCACACCGCAGAAATCTTCGAAGATTGCGCTTTTGAAGAAGTTTATGAAGATGAAAAAGCTCAACAAGCTTCTCGCAAAAAAATACTACGGCTATGACGTAAACGGACACCGTGGCGTTGCGCAGGGCAGATATGAAGGTCTGTGCCCGTCGCCCAAGATGAAGTTAAAGCACATAGAGGGAGTTAACCCCAACCTCAAAGACTTGTCTATGCCTTTCTCGGAATTCCTTAAAATGAACAAGTGCGAGGACGCGACCCTCGTCTGGAAAGGACCTTTCACGTCTTTCGGTTACGGCTATTTTGACGAAATTCCCGCGGCGTACGTGCTTAAATATCTCGACGCGTTTACCGTTCAGCAGTTCCTTTCCACGGGTAAGCTGTGGACGTGGAGAGGCGGTACGCAGTCCATTTGGGAGGGCGTAAACAATCACCTCAAACACCCCGCGAACCTCAATTCGGAAGTTACGGGTATAAAGCGTAAAAACGGCAAAGTGTTCGTTACAGTAAACGGCAAGGTTGAAGAGTTCGATAAGCTCATCATCTGCACGCCGCTCGAACTGTTCTTAAAATACGGCGATCCCAGAGAGGAAGAGAAAGAGCTGTTCTCGAAGATCGTACATAAAGAATACTTTACTATGGCGGTCAGGACTGCCGAAGGCAAGTGCCCCGAAATTTCTTACTACTTCTTCGAGAATATGACTAACGAAACGCGCGGACATCTTATGGTATTCTACCACCGTTGGCCTCAGGAGGAAATTACCGACCAGCCCCTTGTAACGTTTACGCTGAGAAATCACGAGGGTATGGAGGACGTGCCTTTCGAAGAAGCGCGCGACACAACGCTTGCCGATATGACCAAGTGCGGCTTGCCCGTTGAAGTTACCGAGCGCATTGACGACTGGTATTATTTCCCTCACGTATCTTCTGCGGACTACGCCGACGGCTGGTACGATAAGGTAGAAGCAATGCAGGGTAAGGACAACACGTATTACGCAGGCGAAGTTATGGCGTTCGGCGATATGGAAGAGACCGTTGAATACAGCCGCGACCTCGTAGGAAGATTTTTTAAATAAGTTCGGCAAAAAAAGGCGGTTATGGGTAAGGTAAGGACAATACTTTTACAAAAAGGCGTTTTCGACGACAATAATTCCGAAGCGGATAAGCTGCGGGAAGAGCTACGCGCACAGAAAACCTTTCTGATAAACGTAATGTCGTCGCCCGGCGCGGGTAAGACAACTACGCTTGTGCGGCTCATCAACCGCCTGAAACAATATCTGAATATAGGCGTTATGGAAGCCGATATCGATTACGATATTGACGCGGTGCGCGTTGCCGATAAGACGGGCTGTAAATCAATTCAGCTGCATACGGGCGGAATGTGTCATCTCGACGCGTGTATGACAAAGCAGGGGATAGACGCTTTGGAGGAGCATCTGGATTTGATTTTTCTCGAAAACGTGGGAAATCTTGTCTGCCCCGCGGAGTTTGATACGGGCGCGCATCTCGATACGGTTATACTCTCCGTCCCCGAAGGCGACGACAAGCCGCTTAAATATCCGCTTATATTCGAAAAGTGCAATCTTGTTATAATAAACAAGGTTGACGCTTTAAGCTATTTTACATTCGATATGCAGGCGTGTGTGCAAAATATCCTTTTGCGCAATCCGCACGCGGCGATATTCCCCGTTTCGGCTAAGACGGGCGAGGGAATGGAAGAACTGTCAGATTATATTCTGAAATTAATAAACGGCAAGGAGAAAATATAATGCCTAAGCAGAACGATAAAATTATCAGTGAGCATCAAGGCGATAAAAATCCCGATAAGCGCTACATAAAATTAGGTAAAAAGATAACCGACGTAGTGCCGCATAAAATTTTCGGGGTTAAGTCCGACGACCCCGAATATTGGGGATTGAAGGAAGTTTTAACGCCCGAAATGTGCGACGTGGCGAACAAAATGAAGCTTCGCAAATTCTACACGTTCGAAGAGCTTCTTAAAAAGAATAAGGGTTATGAGCCGACTGCTTTGCAAAAGCTTCTCGACGAAATGTCGTATATAGGTATTCTCGAATACGATTACGGCGACAATTACGACCACTACGGCGAACTCAAGGATAAGCCGCGCATAAAGAGATATCGCGTGCCTTTCTTTGTGCCGGGCTCGGCAGAGCTGTTCAATTCGTCTGTCGACCGTATAGAAAAAAATCCCGCGGTCGCGTCGTTTTTCGAAAGAATGACGTTCATTCCGTTGGCGGGTATCACACAGATGGTTCCCCCCGGCGGCGACGGCATAGGTATGCACGTAATTCCTGTCGAAAAGGCTATTAATGCCGAAAACAAGTCGGTGGATTTGGAGCATATTTCCTATTGGCTTAAAAAGTACGAGGGGCACATTTCCGCAGGTATTTGTTCCTGCCGCGCTTCGCGCGCCGTGCTCGGCGACGGCTGTACCGACGACGTGGACGATTGGTGTATTCAGCTTGGCGATATGGCGGATTATACCGTGGAAACGGGTCGCGCTCATTACATAACTAAGGAGCGCGCTCTCGAAATTTTGGAGTTGGCTGAAAAGAACGGCTATGTTCATCAGATAACCAATATAGACGGCGAAAACAAGATATTCGATATCTGCAACTGCAACGTTAAAATATGTAACGCGCTCAGAACTTCTTTGCTCTTCAATACGCCCAACCTTTCGCGCAGCGCTTATACCGCCAAGGTTGAAAGGAAAAATTGCGTTGCGTGCGGCAAGTGCGTTGAGGTTTGCCCCGCGGGTGCGGTCAAGTTAGGGCAAAAGCTCTGTCATAAGGGCGGAAAAGAAGTCAAATATCCTCATGCGCCTCTGCCCGACAACAATATTTGGGGGCAGTACGCCTGGGACGAGGAATATCGCGATACCGCGCGTCTTTCAAACACGTATGAAAGCGGAAGCTCGCCCTGCAAAGCGGCTTGTCCCGCGCACGTTCCCGTTCAGGCTTACTTAAAGCTTGCGCACGACGGAAAGTACAGAGAAGCCCTCGCAATGATAAAGACGGAAAATCCCTTCCCCGCGGTGTGCGGCAGAGTTTGCAATAAGAGGTGCGAGCTTGCCTGTACGCGCGGCGACGTCGATTCTCCCGTTTCCATAGACGCGGTAAAGAAGTTTGTCGCCGACCTTGAAATAAAGTCGGATAAGCGCTACGTTCCCGAAAAGATAGTGCAGTCCGTTCACGGTCAGTTCGACGAAAAAATAGCCATAATCGGCGGCGGCCCTGCGGGGTTGAGCGCGGCGTACTATCTTGCTCAGATGGGCTATAAGCCGACGGTTTTTGAAAAGAACCCAGTCGCAGGCGGTATGCTTACGTACGGTATTCCTACTTACAAGCTCGAAAAGGACGTAATAGCTTCCGAAATAGAGGTCATTAAAGCGCTCGGCGTCGAAATCAAGTGCAACGTCGAGGTGGGCAAGGATATAACCATAGCTCAGCTAAAAGAGCAGGGCTATAAGGCGTTCTATATAGCGATAGGCTGTCAGGGCGGCAGACGTCCGGGCGTTGCAAACGATACGGCGAGCGGCTGCGAAATTGCCGTTGAATATCTTCGCAACAGCTTCGATAAGAAAGAGCAGTTTAAGGGTAACGTTGTAGTCGTCGGCGGCGGCAACGTTGCAATCGATTGCGCCCGTAACGCGCACAGATTGGGTGCGAAGAGCGTGAGTATGTATTGCCTCGAAACGAGGGAAGATATGCCCGCTTCGCGTGAAGAAGTCAGGGAAGCCGAGGAAGAGAATATTGTCGTAAATACCTCTTATGGACCTAAGGAAATAAAAGTCAACGATAAGGGTGAAGTTTGCGGCATAGTGTTCAAGAAGTGTTTAAGGACTATCGACCCTCAGACAAAGGCGTTCTCGCCGATATACGACGAAGAGCAGACGGTTGAGGTAGCCGCGGATAAGATAGTGTTTGCTATCGGTCAGTCCGTGGAGTGGGGCAATCTTCTGGAAGGGACTGCGGTTACGCTCAGGGGAGGAAAATATCCCATAGCCGATACGTTTACCTATCAGACAGCCGACCCCGACGTGTTTGTCGGCGGCGACGTATTCACCGGTCCCCGCTTTGTAATCGACGCCATAGCTCAGGGGCACGAGGCGGCGGAAAGCCTTCACCGTCACGTTCGTCCTAAGGCGCATATGACAATCGGCAGGGACAGGAGATACTATGCAACTCTCGATAAAGAGGACGTGACTTATCCCTCTTACGATAAGACGCCCAGACAGGTCGAAGAGGACGACAAAACTATTGATTGCAAGAACTCCTTCCGTGACGCACACGGCACGTTGACCGAAGAGCAGGTCAAAGCCGAAACAAACAGGTGTCTTTCCTGCGGCGCTTCATATGTGGACCCTCACAAGTGTATAGGTTGCGGACTTTGCACGACGAAGTGCGAGTTCGACGCCATTCACTTAGTGCGCGATCACCCCAAGTGCACAAATATGCGCGTTGCCGAGAAGAAAGTGGGCGGACTTTTAGGTTATGCCGCAAAGCGTTCGTTTAAGATTATAATGCATTCGGGTTCAAAAGAGGCAAGATTGCTTGCAAAAAAGCGCAAGGCGTACAAAAAAGAGCAGAAGAAAAAGGACTGACAATGCACGAGCTCGGAATTGTAATGCACGTAATAAAGCAGGTGGAAGCCGTAGCCGAAGAGAATGAGGTTGAACAAGTAACCGCTTTAAATCTGGAAGTCGGAGAGGTTTCTTCAATCGTGCCCGATCTGTTTCGCGATTGCTTCGATTGGGCTAAGAAAAAGACAAAGTTTATGCGTGAAGCACAATTAAATCTTATCGTCTTGGAAGCCATTTCGTTTTGCAATGATTGTCAGCGCACATATAAAACCACGGAGTATGCAAAGGTTTGTCCGTATTGCGGGAAGAGCGATACTTATCTTGTAACGGGTAACGAGATGAACATAAAAGATATCGAGGTTAAGTGATTGCGCCGATATCGGGAGATTTAAGCGAATATCGGAATTCCGATAAAACAAAAAATTATTTGAGCTTATTTCCGCGTGAAATGAGCTCATTTTTTGTGAAGCGTAAAGTTTATGCTATGGTAAAAAAGCGCAAGAATATCCCTCACCACTGCTTGCGCAGAGCCTCCCCATTTGGAATGGGGAAGGTGGCGCGAAGCGACGAATGAGGGATAAAAGCCTTGATGTAAGAAAGGTAACGCCAAGGAGAAGAAACAAGCGACGAATGAGGGATAAGGTTAAAACGATTTATTAAAAAACAGTTGACATTTGTAAATATAGTGGTAACATTGCTTTGAGCCGCAATTATGCGGTCGGACAGGAGAAGCTTATGCCCGAGATACAAAATCACGACGTTTTTACGAGAGCCGAAAAAATTATAAAAACGCTTTACGGAGAAAACGCAGAGTTCCGCGACGGTCAGTACGAAGCCATAGAGGCGGTAATGACAAAAAACAGGGTGTTAGTCGTGCAGAGGACGGGCTGGGGTAAAAGCCTTGTGTACTTTGCCTGTACTAAGCTCTTGCGCGAACAGCGCAGGGGAGTAACTCTTGTCGTCAGCCCACTGTTGATACTTATGGAAAATCAGCTGGAAGCGGCTAAAAGGCTCGGTCTTAACTGCGACGTTCTGAACAGTCGGGTTAAGGAGCGGCGGGAGGAAATTCTCGGCAAGTTGGTTGAAGATAAGCTCGATTTGTTGCTGATAACGCCCGAAACGCTGTTTGGCAACGACGTACAGAGCCGTTTAAAGGACGTAAAAATAGGGCTGTTTGTAATTGACGAAGCGCACTGCATTTCCGATTGGGGGCACGATTTCCGTCTGGATTACGGCAATCTGATTAACGTTATACGCGTTTTGCCCGCCAACGTGCCCGTGCTTGCAACTACGGCGACGGCTAACGACAGGGTGATACGCGACCTCGAAAAACAGCTTGGCGGCTCTGTATACGTATCGCGCGGACCGCTCACACGTCATTCGCTCTCCATTCAGGTTCTGCGTATGAAAACCAAGGCAGAGCGTTACGGTTGGATACTTGCAAATTTAAATAACTTCAAAGGCAGCGGCATAATTTATTGCCTTACTCAGCACGACTGCGAGTACCTTGCGGACTTCTTAGTCAAGAACGGAATTTCCGCCTTAGCATATCATTCCGATTTGAGCGACGAGCAGATAAGAAAGGCGGAGGAGCTGTTTAAATGCAATAAGATAAAGGCAATAGTTGCCACGGTAAAGCTGGGTATGGGCTATGATAAGGGCGATATAGCGTTTGTCATACACTTTCAGATGCCAGCGAACATTGTTGCCTATTATCAGCAGATCGGGCGAGCGGGCAGACAGCTTGACAGAGCCTATGCCGTTTTGATGTGCGGGGACGAGGACGAGAGAATTATCAAATATTTCATCGACACGGCGTTCCCCTCCGAGAGCGAAACGGGTCAGATAATGCAACTGCTTTTCAACAGCAACGGTATGAAAATCGGCTCGCTTACGGCTAAGCTGAATATCGAGAGGCGGCGCATTGAAAAAGCTCTGACCTTTTTAGTCAACGACGGCTTTGTGATTAAGGATAGAGGAGTGTATTCGGCTTCTCCGAAAAAATACTTTTACGACAGGGAGCACTACGACGAAATTATAAGAATAAGGCGCAGAGAAACGGAGCAGATGAAAGAGCTTTCGAAAACGTCGCAGTGTTACAGCAAGTTTATAGTAAACTGCCTTGACGACTATACCGCCAAGCCGTGCGGACGCTGCGCCAACTGTTCGGGCGGCGCAATAATTCCGAGCGAGGTGCCGTTTGAAATCAAGCAGTTAGCCGCAGAGTATATCAACGGCAGAACGGGGGAGATCAAGCCGAGAAAGATGTGGGCGGAGAGCTCCCTTACAAAATACGAGAAAATGCAATATTCAAACCGTGCGGGCATATATCTTGCCAAGTACGGGGAAGCGGGCTACGGCGAGCTTGTTCAGCGCGACAAATATGCGGGTAAAAAATTCTGCGACGAGCTGCTTAAAAGAAGCGTCGAAGTAATCAAGCCCGTATTAAAAGAGCACGGAATAAGCTTCATTACCTGCGTGCCGTCGCTGAGGAGCGATATCGTTGCCGATTTAGCCGAGAGAATTGCTGATACGTGCAACGTTACGTTTGTGCAGTTGTTGCAAAAAGCCGATACGAAACAGCAAAAGTATATGGAGAACTCCTCTTATCAGTGCGAAAACGCCTACAAATCGTTTACTTTAATACCTCGTTCGGCAATACCCGAAAGGGTGCTTCTTGTAGACGATATCGTCGATTCGGGGTGGACGCTTGCGGTGTGCGGCTACCGACTGATGGAGGGCGGGTGCGTCGAAGTTTACCCGTTCGCATTGGCAAACAGCGCAAAGGGATATAATTTATGAATACAAACTCTCAGGCAATCAAGATATTTTGCAGTCATCTGTGCGTGGGCGGCGGCGTTTCGCCGTTAGAGCCGTCGGAATGGGGCGAGTTTACAAAGCTTCTTCACGGCAAAAACTTGGAGCCGAGCGATATTCTCGACTATTCGTTAAACGATTTTATAAATATTTTACAGATAGACAGCCCGTTCGCCGAAAGACTTATTCGGCTTATTGACAGGAGCGCGAGCCTTGCGTTCGAATTGGGTAAATACGAAAATATGGGCGTGCGAGTCGTTACCCGCGCGGACTCGGAATATCCGTTGCGTTTAAAAAAGACCCTTGGCAATTTATGCCCGCCGCTGTTCTATTACGCGGGCGATTTGCAGTTGCTTAGCGAGCAGTGCGTGGGATACGTGGGGTCGCGCACGGTCGACGAATGCGACGCGGATTTTACTAAAAAAATTGTCGCAAAGACGGCGCAAAGGGGCTTTGGCGTAGTGACGGGCGGCGCGAGGGGAATAGACAGCGTTTCCGAAGCCGAGGGGCTAAGGCTCGGCTGTCCCGTAATAGCGTTCCTGTCGGACTCGCTTATGCGGCGCTTAAAGAACGGTGCGACGGTGCAGGCTGTTCAGGGCGGCAGGCTGTTGCTGTTGTCCGTCGTCAAGCCCGACGCGGGATTTAATGCGGGAATAGCAATGATGCGCAACCGCTATATTTACGCGCAATCGGTCGGGACGGTGGTTGTGAGGTCGGATTTAAACAAGGGCGGAACTTGGACGGGAGCAACCGAAAATCTGCGCCACGGCTGGTGTACGGAATTTTGCTGGGATAACGAAAAGTATCTTGGCAACAAGGAATTGATTAAGCGCAACGCCATTCCCATCACCGTGGATTGGGACGGCGACGTCTTTGCATACCGTGCGGAGGAGAGCAAGCCCGCCGACCCTGCCCCGACGCAAATGTCGTTGTTTGACGGCAAAAAACCGCAATAAGGCGCGTTAATTCATTAAAACAAAAATATTGCCGACAATAATTTATATGTGTAAAATTCTTGTCGTTGTCGATATGCAAGCAAATTTTATAGAGGAAACAGGCGCGGAATATATTGTTCCGAAAGTCGCCTGCAAAATCGTCAGCAGAAGAAAAGAGGGCTATGAAATAGTAATGACCTCTGATAAATCTGGCGGTGAGTTGAACGGGGCAATCGCCGAGGCTTGCGGGAGCTGTAAGACATTTAAAAAGCATTCCTACGGTTGCGAGGAATTGATGCTCTATCTCAAACAGAGAAGTCCCGACAGGGTGGAATTTGTCGGCGTTTGCACCGATATCTGCGTAATAACAAACGTGCTTGCGGCGATTACCGTTTTGCCCTTCGCCGATATAGCGGTGGACGGCGGCTGTTGCGCTTCGGCAAGTGCAGAGGGACAGAGAAGCGCTCTCCGCGTAATGAAGTCGTGCAATATAAACCTGTAAATTATCGCTCAAAATCCAAAAAAATCTCCTAAACCCCCGTCGGTTTCAGGAGATTTTTATTTATTGGAAGTCGGCTTATGTGCGCCGTAATATTGTGCCCGTCGCTTGTTGAGAAGAAAGTAATTTTTTTTGTTATAAAACAGTTGACAGCATAAAATAACAGTGTTATAATAACGACGTTATCAAATAAAGGAGCAAATGACGTGCGTACAAAAAACGAACTTGCCGTAGATAAGATATTGGAATGCGCCAGAGAGGAGTTTATGGAAAAAGGCTTTGAGGGCGCGTCTATGCGTTCGATTGCCGAGAAGTCGGGATATACGACGGGAATGGTGTACGGGCGTTTTGCGGACAAGAGCCAACTGTTCAAAGAGCTTGTAAGCGAGGCGGCGGATAAACTGTTTAACTTCTTTTCCTATACGGAAGACGAGTTCGCGACGTTCCCGCCCGAAAGACAGTACAACGAAATGCACACCTATGTCGGGGCTAAGGTTGACGTGATGATAGATATTATCTACGACAACTTCGACGCATTCAAACTTATAGTTTGTAAGAGTTCGGGAAGCGGCTTTGAATACTACATAGACAAGATGATAGACGTAGAAACGGCAAATACCGTGCGCTTTATCAAGCAGCTAAACGACGCGGGCATCAAAATGAACGAGGTGCGCGCGGATTTGAGCCATATGTTATCGAGCGCAATGTTCAACGGAGTATTCGAGGTGGTTGCGCACGATCTGCCGAAAGAAGAAGCGAGAGGCTATATCAAGCAAGTGCAGGACTTTTTCAACGCTGGGTGGGACAAATTGCTCGGACTGCCTACGGATTGGCAAAGCTCGCTTAAATAAATTTAAACGGAGATTGCAATAATCTCTTTTTTAACGGGTATGAGTTAGCGTATGCTAACTATGCGATATTAAAAATTCAAGGAGGTTTTATAAGAAAATGAAAATCCAAACGGGAGGTAGTAATCTATGAGAAAAAAGAAAGGTAATCTTGCCGAACTTATGCAATACGCGGGCAAGCACAAGTATCTGACTTATTCGTCGTGGGCGTTGTCGGTCATAGGCGCGGCGCTTGCGCTCGTGCCGTTCGTCTACATTTTCTTTATCATAAGGGAAGTGATAGAGGTAGCTCCCGATTTTTCGCAGGCAAGCCATATAGTGTTAAACGGTTGGATGGCGGTAGTATTCGCCGTCGCTTCTATAATAGTCTATTTCGGCGCGCTTATGTGTTCGCACTTGTCGGCATTCAGAATTGCGGGCAATATGCGTAAAAGGACGATGCAACATATATCCGAATTGCCGCTCGGCTTTATCGGCGAAGCGGGCAGCGGAAAGGTGCGCCGTATCGTAAACGACAGCAGTGCGGCGACGGAAACGTTCCTCGCGCATCAACTGCCCGATATGGCGGGCGCGGTTGCAACGCCTGTCGGAATGATTATAATGCTGTTTTTGTTCGATTGGCGGTTCGGTCTTATCAGTTTATTGCCCGTTCTTCTCGCATTTGTTTGTATGTGGAAAATGGCAGGACCGAAAATGGCGCAGGATATGAAAGCCTACAACAATGCGCTCGAAGATATGAATAATCAAGCGGTGGAATATGTACGCGGTGTTCCCGTAGTCAAGACGTTTGGTCAGACGGTGCGCTCGTTTAAGAAGTTTCAAGGCTCGATAGACAACTATCATAATTATTGCGTTGCCTACTGTAAAAAATGCCGTCCGTCAATGATACTGTTTACAATGTTCATAAACAGCACGTTTGCATTTTTAATCTCGCTTGCGCTTATCCTTGCAGGCGGCGAAGCGATTGCGCTGAACACGCTAATGAATTTTATATTCTACGTTATATTCACGCCTATACTAACAACTTCGCTTATGAAAGTTTTGTATATGAGCGAGAACGGTATGGTGGTTGCCGACGCCTTGCAACGTGTTCACTCTATACTCGACTTAAAGCCGTTGCCCGAAGCGGTAAAGGGCGAAACGCCCGAAGATAATTCGGTAGAGTTTAGCGGCGTATCGTTCCGTTACTCTAACGCCGAAACGGACGCACTCTCTAACGTGTCGTTCAAAGTAAACGCAGGTCAGACGGTAGCGTTTGTCGGACCGAGCGGCGGCGGAAAGACGACGGTTGCGGGGCTTATTTCGCGGTTTTGGGACGTGCGCGAAGGCTCGGTGAAAATCGGCGGCGTAAACGTAAAGAACATAAAACACGAAGAATTGATGAACAACGTGTCGTATGTGTTTCAGGACAGCAAATTATTGAAAACGTCTATATTGGAAAACGTGCGCCTGTCCAATCCGAGCGCAAGCGAAATCGAAGTTTTGAATGCGTTGCATAAAGCTCAGTGCGACGATATAATAGCAAAATTGCCGTACGGTATTCACACCGTCATAGGCACGAAGGGCGTGTATCTGTCGGGCGGCGAACAGCAGAGAATTGCTATTGCAAGGGTTATGCTGAAAAATTCGCCCATAATCGTACTTGACGAAGCGACGGCGTTCGCCGATCCCGAAAACGAAGCGTTGGTACAAAAGGCGTTCTCGGAACTGTCCAAAGATAAGACGGTCATAATGATAGCGCACAGGCTCACCACCGTCAGAAACGTAGACAGGATTTTTGTACTTAAAGAAGGACAAATCGAGGACGCGGGTACGCACGACGAACTTGTAAAGAGCGGCTCGCTGTATGCAAAGATGTGGAAGGACTATCAGACTTCTATCGGTTGGAAAGTGGGAGGTGCGAAATGATTAAGCATTTAATGAAAAAATTTGCTCTTTCGCGGGACGGTGCAAAGGGCTTTATATGGGCGGTTGTCGCTTGCGTCGCGCAAGACCTTGCGTTTATGTTGCCCGTCAGTTTACTGTATTTTCTCGTGAACGACTTTATAAGCGTAAATCCTATACCGACATCGCATTATTATCTTTACGGTTTCGGCTGTCTGGGAGCATTGCTGCTGATATTTTTCACGGCGTTCTGGAAATACAACGCGACGTACTTTACGACGTACCGCGAATCGGGCGTAAAGCGCGTATCCCTTGCCGAAAAGCTAAGAAAGTTGCCGCTGTCTTTCTTCGGTAAAAAAGATTTGGCTGACTTGACAAATACCGTTATGGGCGATTGCGCTACCACCGAACAGATGATGTCGCATTACGTTCCTCAGTTCTGGGGCTCGCTCATTTCAACCTGCCTGATTGCAATAAGTATGTTCGCGTTCGATTGGCGTATGGCTCTCGCCGCGCTGTGGGTACTGCCCGTAACGCTCATAATAGTTGCCTTGTCTAAAAAGGCGCAGACGTATTTCACCCGCAAACAGACGGAAGCGAGCGTAGCGGTGCAGGACGGAATACAGGAATGTCTGGACACCGTGCGCGACCTGAAATCGAATAACGCCGAAAAGAAATATTTGCAGGGGCTGAATAAGAAAATAGACCGTCTGGAAGGCAGACATATAAAAAGCGAGCTCGGTTCGGCTATGTTCGTCGTTCCCTGTTCGATGATACTCAAATTCGGTATTGTTACAGTTGCGCTTGTGGGCGGCACGCTGTTAATGAACGGAACTCTGTCGCTCATAACGTTCTTTATGTTCCTGCTTGTCGTATCGCGTATTTACGAGCCGCTTACGGGCACATTGCAAAACCTTGCGGCGATGAACAGTTTGCAGGTCAATATCGACCGTATAAACGATATGGAAAATACTCCCGAACTCGGCGGCGTCAACAAGTTTGAGCCCAACGGGTACGACATCGAGTTCAAAAACGTGGGATTTGCGTATAACTCGGGCGAAACGGTTTTAGACGGCGTGTCGTTTACGGCTAAGCAGGGCGAAGTGACCGCGCTCATCGGTGTGTCGATCCCGAAGAACTGCTGAAAGCCTACTCGATAGTGTTCCAGGACGTAACGTTATTCAATAATACGGTAATGGAAAACATACGCATAGGTAAAGCGGGCGCGAGCGACGAGGAAGTTCTGCGCGTGGCAAGGGAAGCTCAATGCGATGAGTTTGTAAGCAAATTGCCTAACGGCTTTGATACTGTAATAGGCGAGAACGGTTCTATGCTTTCGGGCGGAGAGCGGCAGAGAATATCCATAGCGCGCGCTATGCTCAAAGACGCGCCGATAGTTATTATGGACGAAGCCACCGCTTCGCTCGACGCCGAAAACGAAACGGAAGTACAGCGTGCGCTGTCCGCGCTCATACAAAACAAAACCGTACTTAGCATAGCGCACCGTATGCGAACGGTGGACGGCGCGGAAAAAATCGTCGTCTTGCAGGGCGGTAGGGTTGTCGAGCAAGGCACGCCGCAGGAGCTTAAAAACAAGGGCGGAGCGTATACGAAAATGCTGAAATTGCAGAGCTCGGGCGAATAAAAGACAATATATTGCGCATAATTATCGGCGGAAATTATTCCGCCGATATTGTTTGTTTTTTGCTTGACATTTAATCGGTAAAATCTTATAATTAGAATAATTCTAAATATAGTCGGTTTTATATGAAGCGCTACGCCAATGCAATACTCACCTTAATAAACGAATCGAGCAATCATTTAACTGCGGAACAGGTTTTTCTCGAATTGAAAAAGACAGAGCCGAAGATTGTGCTTGCTTCCGTGTATAATAATCTGAACGCGCTCACGGAAAAAGGGCTTATCCGCAAAGTCAGTCTTGACGGGCAAGCCGACAGGTACGACAAGATTAAAAAGCACGACCACCTCGTATGCCGCAAATGCGGGAGGCTTGCCGACTTCGAGTTCGGTGATCTGACGGAAAATTTATCCGCGCAACTTCATTCGGACGTTTTCAAGTATGATTTAAAAGTATTTTACGAATGTTCCGAATGCAGAAATAAAATAAATAATTAAAAAAAGGAGATACTATGGATATTAAATACAAGGGAACGCAGACCGAAAAAAACCTCGAAGCGGCTTTCGCGGCCGAATCGCAGGCTAGGAATAAATATACCTACTTTGCCTCGGTTGCAAAAAAAGAGGGCTATGAGCAAATTTCCGCACTGTTTTTAAAGACTGCGGAAAATGAAAAGGAGCACGCCAAAATTTGGTTTAAGGAATTGCAGGGTATCGGTGATACCGCGCAAAATCTTGCCGCCGCCGCAGAGGGGGAAAACTACGAATGGACGGATATGTACGAGGAGTTTGCCAGAACGGCAGAAGCCGAGGGGTTTAAGGAGCTCGCCTCTAAATTCCGTATGGTTGCGGCTATCGAAAAATCGCACGAAGAAAGATATCGCGCGCTGTTAAGTAACGTGGAGACGGCGGCAGTGTTTGAAAAAAGCCAGGTTAAAGTATGGGAATGTCGCAACTGCGGTCATCTCGTCGTCGGCACGAAAGCGCCCGAAGTTTGCCCCGTATGCGCTCACCCGAAGAGTTATTTTGAAATTCACGCGGAAAATTACTGAAATCGCGTTAATAAAAAGGAGAATAAACAATGAAATACATTTGCGACGTTTGCGGCTGGGAATACGACGAAGAGCAGGGCTATCCCGAAGGCGGAATTGCGCCCGGTACGAAATGGGAAGACGTGCCCGAAGATTTCGAGTGCCCGCTGTGTCTGGTCGGTAAAGATCAGTTTTCAGAAGTTGAATAGGCTCTATCGAGTTTACTGAACACGACGGGCACTGTGAACACGACGGACACGGGAAGCGTTAAAGGGCGCGGAATAGCAAAAAAAGAATAAAAAATTCGGCTTTTTTCTCTTGCTATCTTTACATTCGCAATCAACTCTTATATAATATAAGCAAGTATTGGATAACGCAAGGGGAAATTATGATAAAATATCAGGAATCGGAAGAAATGTATCTCGAAACGATACTGCTCTTAAAGCAAAAGAGCGCAAACGTCCACGCGATTAACGTTGCGGAGGAGCTCGGCTATTCCAAGCCGTCCGTTTCGCGCGGAATGGGACTGCTCGTTAAAAAGGGATATATAACTATTGCAAGCGGCGGCGAAATACAGTTTACCGAAGAGGGGAGGATAAAAGCGGAGGGCATTTACGAACGCCATACCGTCATAACGAAATTGCTTGAAATGGCGGGCGCAACCCGAGAGATAGCCGAAGAAAACGCTTGCCGTATCGAACACGTCATAACGCCCGAACTGTTTGAAATCTTAAAAATGTACGTTAAAAACGGTTAGCGTTATCTAACTTTTGCTTGACATAAAATTTAACCTAAGTTATAATTTATTACGGAATAAGAAGAGTATTCCGTAATTTTTTTGTGTGTGAGTTAGCAACGGCTAACAAATGTTTGCGACCGATTTTAAATTTATGAAAAACGAACTTTATGCGTGGGAAAAGGAAAAGAAGCTTATTCCCGTTATGATAAAAAAATATTGCAGGGGCAAACACAGGGCTGAAAGAAAAGCTCAGAGCGTTCCGCGCGGCGGCGTCTGCTCCGAATGTAGGGAGCTTACCGAATACGCGTTGTTCCGTTTGGAAAAGTGTCCGTTTAAGGTAAATAAGAAGTTTTGCTCGTTTTGCAAAATCCACTGTTATAAACCCGAAATGCGCGAAAAGATAAAAGCGGTTATGAAGTATTCGGGACCGCGTATGCTCTTTACTAATCCGATATTTGCAATCTCGCACGTCGTGCAAATGATTAAATACAAAAAACGCTTGAAATCGGAGGCAAAAGACAATGATAGACAAAGAGTTATTCAAACTGATAGGCAAGAATAAAAAGTACATCTTTATTTCCGTTGCCTTGCAGGTTTTGGGGCTTCTGGCTAACGTGGGCATTACGGCAAGCATTTGCTGGGCGATATACCTTGTCATAACGAAAGCCGAGCCGCTTACGTATCTGTATCCCGCGATATGCGCGGTTGTCGGAATTGCCGTACGCTATACTATGACAAGGCTTAACGGCGATATAAAAGACGTGCTCGGCAGAAAGGTCAAAAAGGATTTGCGCGAGCGCACCTACAACAAAATCGTCAGGCTGGGCGTAAAATCAACCGACGGTATGAGTATGGCGGGGCTTACGCAGGTGAGTATGGAGGGGGTGGAGCAACTCGATTTGTATTATTCGAGCTATCTGCCGCAGTTCTTCTTTGCTATGCTCGCGCCGATAATTCTTTTCATTATATGCGTGTGGATAGATTGGCGCACCGCGCTCGTTTTGCTTGCGTGCGTGCCGCTCATTCCCGTTTCGATAATTGCCGTAAGTAAGTACGCGAAAAAGATATTCGCAAAGTATTGGGGCAAGTACACGTCGATGGGCGATAAATTCCTCGACAGCGTGCAGGGCTTAAAGGAATTAAAGATATTCAGGGCGGACGAAGCTCAGCACGGCAAAATGAACGAGAGCGCGGAGGAGTTCCGCAAAATCACAATGAAAGTCCTCGTTATGCAGCTTGCAAGTACGACGATAATGGATTTAGTTGCATACGGCGGCGCGGGCGCGGGCATTGCTCTCAGCGTATGCGGAGCGGCTTTTTGGGGATTGCCCCCTATATATGCGCTGTTTATGTGCCTTGTTGCGGTTGAGTTCTTCTTGCCGCTCCGTGCGTTCGGCTCGGCGTTCCACATAGCGATGAACGGCGCAAGCGCGGGCAAAAAAATAATATCCCTTCTCAACACGCCCGACCCCGTATGGGGGAGTGAGGAGGTGAGCGGAAAAACGATTGCACTCAATGGCGTTACGTTCTCTTACGACGGCGAGCGCGACGTGCTGAAAAACGTATCTATGACTATTCCCGAAAAGGGAATGACGGCAATCGTCGGCGAAAGCGGTTGCGGAAAGTCAACCGTTGTCAATATGCTTGTCGGAGCGTTCCGTCCTAAAAGCGGCGATATAACAGTCGGCGGCGTTCCGCTCGAAAGACTGTCGCGGGAAAGTTACTATTCGCACCTTGCGGCGGTAAGCTACAATACTTACATTTTTAACGAAACGGTACGTAAAAACTTTATGCTTGCCAACAAGAGCGCGACCGACGAACAGATTTATTCCGCGCTTGAAAAAGTCAATCTTGCGGAATTTATCCGTGAAAACGGCGGGCTCGACAAAGTAATCACCGAGGACGCCAACAACATTTCGGGCGGGCAGAAGCAAAGGCTTGCCCTTGCGGTAAATCTCGTTGCCGACAAGGATATCTATGTGTTCGACGAGGCGACGAGCAATATCGACGGGGAAAGCGAAACTATAATTATGCGGAATATAAAGGCATTGTCTAAGGACAGGAGCGTTATCGTCATATCGCACCGCCTTGCGAACGTCGTGCCCGCCGACAATATCTACTTTATGGAAAACGGCGAAGTGAAAGAGAGCGGAGCGCATACCGTTCTGATGAGTGATAAGCGCGGCTATGAAAAGCTGTTTACCACGCAGAAGCAGTTGGAGGAGGGCTACGCACTATGAAGGGGCAGAAGCAAAAATTACGCAGAAGCGGCGCGAAGATTATGGCGAGCCTGATACTTCTTCTCGGCAGCCTTGCGTTTGTAATGATTTTAGCCGTAATAAACGGCAGTATCGGTTTTATATGCGCTATGGGCGTCACCGTGTTCGGCGCGGTGGGCGTGGCGAAAGCGCTCGGCGAAGCGGTTGCGCTCTCTTACGGTTTAATAGTCGGTTTAGCCGTTGGTTGCGGCATATTACGGGGTCTATTGAGATATTTCGAACAGTATTCCAACCATTTTATCGCCTTTAAATTGCTTGCCGTTCTGCGCGATAAGATATTCGGAGCGCTTCGCACGTTGTGCCCCGCAAAGCTCGAAAGCAAGCAAAAGGGCAGTATCATTGCAATGATAACAAGCGACATAGAAACGCTCGAAGTGTTCTACGCGCATACCATTTCGCCGATATGTATAGCCGTCTTGGTATCTACGGCTGTGTTCCTGTTCGTCGGCTTCGCGTCAAGCTGGTATCTTGCTCTCGTTGCGGTTGCGGGCTATCTTATGATAGGAATAGTTGTCCCTATGATTTCTTCGGGCAGGCTTAAAGAGAGCGGAGTAAAGTATCGCGCGGAGTTCGCAAGCTTCAATGCGTATTTCCTCGACAGTATCAAGGGCATAAAAGACGTTGTGCTCAATAACGCCGGCGAGGAAAGGGAAAAGGAAGTCAACCGCAGGTCTGAAATTCTCTTGAAAGAAACAAAGAAAATGAAGCGCAATATCACGCGTGCAACGGCGGCAACCGAACTTACCGTTTCGCTGTTTATAATAGCTACGCTCATTGTCGGCGTCGTGCTTGTGCACTTCGATATGCTGACTGTCGGCAAAATGGTAATCGGCGTAGTGGCGGTGTTCGGCTCGTTCGGTCCCGTTATTGCGATATCTGCGTTGCCCGGCAATCTTACGCAAACGTTTGCAAGCGGCGACAGAGTGCTCAACCTGCTTGCCGAAAAACCCGCCGTAACCGAAGTGAAGGACGGCGAGAATATCGAATACGAAAACTTGAACGCTTCCGACTTGTCGTTTAGTTACGACGGGCAGACGGAGGTTTTGAAAGATATTACAATGCACGCAGGGAAAGGCGAGATTATAGGCATTGTCGGCGAGAGCGGTTGCGGCAAATCAACGTTCTTAAAGCTGTTGCTCCGCTTTTGGCAGAAGGACGGCGGCGAGATAGCGTACAACGGCGTGGATATAGATAAAATCAATTCGGCAAATCTTTTAGACAACGTAACAATGGTAAGTCAGACGACGTACCTGTTCGACGAAACGATAGAGGACAACTTGCGAATTGCAAAGCCTAACGCAAGTCAAGAAGAACTCGAAGCGGCGTGCCGACTTGCTTCCGTTCACGACTTTATTATGACGTTGCCTAACTGTTATAAAACGCAGGTGGGAGCGCTCGGCGACAATCTTTCGGCGGGCGAGAAACAGCGCATAGGACTTGCGAGGGCGTTTTTGAGGGGTAGCGAACTCATACTCTTGGACGAACCGACAAGCAACGTTGACAGTATAAACGAGGGCATAATTTTAAAGGCGTTAAAAGAGCAAAAGAGCAAAAAGAGCATTATTTTGGTGTCACATAGAGAGAGTACTATGGCAATAGCCGACAGGATTTACAGAGTAGACGGCGGCAAAATGACGGAGGTCAAAGTATGACGCCGAGAGAAAAAGCAATACTCGAACTTGTGCGTTTGAGTGAAGAAGAACAGCGCATAGCGGATGAAGCCGAAAAGCACGGAGAGAGTGGAAAAGGTAAGCGGAAAGTCTTTCAAAAGTATATGATAAAGAACATCGTGTTCCTTGCAATCATAACGTGCTGTACGCTTGTTACGGGCGCGATTATGCCGCTGCTTGTAAACGTGCCGCTGTTCGGCATCATACAGCTCGGCTTGGGCATTCAGTTTTCGCTGTTCCCCGTAATCGGTATGATGAAAGTCAGAAAGCCGTTTGCTCTTTTATTGCAGTCGTTGTTTATTTCGGTATTCCTTGTGTTTATGTTCCCGCCTATGGTGCTTTTGATTGCGTGCGCTCTCGTTGCGGAGTTGCTCACGTTACTTATATTCCGCGGCTATAAAAACGATTGGGCGTGCGTGTTTGCAGGAACGCTGTATATGCCGCTCACTCTGCCGCTTTTGTATATGTATTACAACGTGTTCTATACGGTAAGTGGTGAAGAAAAGGCGGCGGTGTCTATGTTTATAGGCGGCGGCAATGCGGGCGTTATAATAGGTATTACCATTGCCGTTATTGCCGTTTGCTTTGTCGGCTCGGTCATAGGTATGGTGATTGCAAGAGAATTAAAGAAAGCGGGAAAGTTGAAGTAAATGGCGTTTTTTAGATACAAAAGAAATCTATATCCGCTTATAGCGATAGCGTCGGCGCTTATCATTATGGTGTTCGGTCTTGTTATGGCGCGGACGGTTGTGTGTTCGTATTTCTTGGCAGGTGCGTTTGTTTGGCTGTTCATATTCGGGTGTTGGAAACAATGCTTAAAAGCGTTGCCGCTCTTTATAACCGTCGGCGGAATTTTCACATTGATAGCCTACTATGCCGCAAATAACAACCTTTTTGCCGCGCTTGCTATGGCTAACCGTTTCGGGGCGGTGTTTCTGGCGATAGCGCCCGGTATGAGTATTCAGGCGGTTGCTATGACGCGCAATCTATCGCAGTTACATACGCCGAGAGCGATAACGCTCGGTATGCTTATAACTATGTCGTTCGTGCCCGTGTTGCGCGGTGAGATAAAGCGCGTGCGCGAAGCGATGAAAACAAGGGGAGCGGGCAGTATTCTCAATCCCAAAATTTTTTACCGTGCGTTTTTAATTCCGCTTGTAACACGGCTCGTCGATATATCCGATACGCTCAGTCTTTCAATCGAAACGCGCGGCTTTACGCTCGGCAAATCGAAGTACACGGTCTATAAAAGGGAAGTAATCAATTATATGGACGTAGCGTATATTCTCGGCCTGATTGCAGGCGTTGTTTTGGCGGTGGTGTTATGAGAGCAATCGAATTAAAGAATGTAAGTTTTTCATATAACGGTTTTACCGATAAGGTTTTGTCGGACGTGGACTTTTACGTTGACTACGGCGAAGTTGCGCTGTTGTCCGGACTGTCTGGCGAGGGGAAAAGTACGTTATTTTCGATTGCGTCGGGTATCATACCGAATATCGTAAAAGGCGAGATAACGGGCGAAGTTCTTGTTGACGGTAAAACCATTATAGGGCAAAAGTTGGCGGCAGTCTGCCGTAAAGTAGGCGTAGTATTACAGAACGCGGACAGTCAGATAATACATAAAACGGTAGACGACGAAATTGCGTTCGGGTGCGAGAATTTAGCGCTTGCGGCAGATAAAATCGGGGCGCAGATTGATAGGGTATGCACGATAGTCCAACTCGATAAAACGGCAGGGACGCGAACGCTGTCGGGCGGTCAGAAGCAACGGTTGATAACCGCTTCCACGCTTGCGACGGGACAACGTATTTTGATACTTGACGAGCCGCTTGCAAATCTTGACGTCGAGAGCGCAAATCAATTAATGGATACCTTGCGGCAACTTGCTAAATTCGGGTACGCCGTTTTAATAGTGGAACATAGGCTTGATATGGTGTTGCCGTTCGTTGACAGCGTTTGGAACATTCGCGTGGGCGAGGTTGCAAAGGTTGAAAACAAGCAGGAATATTTGCTGTCGCAGACGGTGGCTATCGAAGATAACAGCGACGACCACGCAAGAGGAGCAAAGATTTTCGACGTTAAGAACGTAGCGTTTTCGATAAAGGAAAAAGAGATATTAAAGGACGTAAGTTTTGAAGTTTACGAGGGTGAACGGCTGTTGCTTCTCGGCGAGAACGGTTGCGGTAAGACTACGCTTATGCGGCTACTCGCAAGGCTGTATAAGCCGACGAAAGGCGAAATAGGGCAGACGCTTAACCCGAAATTCGGCAAACGCTATCGGGGCAAAAAATGGTTTAGGGCGGTCGGCGTTGTGTATCAAAATCCCAACTATCAGTTGTTTATGCCGATCGTCGAACAGGAAATAGCTTTCGGTGCGGTAAGCAAGGAATATGCAAACGAAATGATCTCTTTGTTCGGTTTGGAACATTTACGCAAACGCCACCCGCAGTCTTTAAGCGAAGGACAAAAACGCAGGGTGTCGATAGCGGCGGTGGCGGCAACTAACCCGAAAGTACTGTTATTGGACGAGCCGACGGTGGGGCAGGACTATAAGGGATTGTGCGAACTTGTAAAAATTCTCGATATGCTTCACGATAGAAGCGGCAATACGATGATAACCGTTACACACGATATGCGTTGCGCCGAAGCCTTGTGCGACAGGGCAATACTCATTGCGGACGGAACGGTAAAAGAGCAGGGCGGCAAGGAACTCGCACACAGATATTTCTTTCACGAGTAGTTAGGAGAATTGTTATGAGAAAGATTTTAGTAAAAGGAGTGGCGGTCTTGATCGGATTAGCTATTCCCGTAACCTGCAATAGCTTTTGCTGGTTGTGGCAATTCGGAAGGTGAACAGCTTTCGGGCGAATTTACTCTTACAGAAGAGAGTTATTCGTTCGATAAACTCGGACAAAGTGCTGTTCTTTCTGCAAAGGTTGCTCAGTAATCGTTTACAATCTCAATGAGAGTGTAAAATTGGTTTGGCGACTGACGATGAACGGTATATTCTGCGGTGTCGTTTTCGCAAGGAAACGGCATCTTTTTTCTACACCAAAAAATAAATTTGGATTATTTGGACAAAAATAGTTGTGCCGTATTGACGGACAGTTTTTATATTATTAAACTACAAATGAAAATAATTATCGGAAAATGGTTGTTTGAAACGGGGGAGTTACAGAAGATGGAACTAGCTTTACACATTGATTTTTTGGACAATATGAATTTGAAATTGAATATCGAAAAGGTCGGACAGGAATTCTGTAACCCGCAGAAAAAAGCCACGAACTGTCTGCGGCCTTGTTATGCGTTGCATTTTGTATTATTTGGCAAAGGTACGCTTATAGACGGGAACGGCAAAAGATACGAATTGGGAAAAAACGACTCGTTTTTATTATATAAAGATGAGAGGTACAGTTATTTTCCCGATAATCAGGATCCTTGGTCGTATATTTGGGTGGAGTTTGGCGGCACGGGAATAGACGACTTTATGTCGCTCTGCGGTTTCGATAAGGATAATATCAAAAAGCATATAGTCGATTTTAACGATTATGTTATGCTTATGCGCAATATGTACGACAGCTACGACGCAAGCGAAGTGCAGTCGTTAAGGTGTACGGCTTATTTAATGCTTATTTGCGGAAAGTTTATCGAACATGAGCTTGCCGCTAAAACGCCGCAACGCGATATCAGAAATAAAAAGCAACTTAGAAATATCCTAGTTTACGTTAACAATAACCATATGTCGCCGTCCTTGACTACGGAGGCGATAGCGCAATTGCACGGCATGTCGGTGCGCTCTTTAAACAGATTGTTTTTAGAAGTGCTCGATATGACTCCGATTGAATATCTGAACGCCTACCGTATTTCCGTGGCGTGCGAAGGTATTCAATTATGGAATCCGAGCATGACGGAGGTCGCAAAATGGGCGGGATTCGAGGACGAGGCTTATTTTTCGCGGGTGTTTAAAAATATAAAGGGTATGTCGCCGCAGGAGTACAAAAAAAGCGGAAGCACGGAGGACCCGTTTATCTGGATAAAGGAAAAGGGTATGCTGTTCAGGTAATAAGGGGGTACGGGAATGGCGGAATGGTTAAAAATTTATTTTCTCAGCTTTTTTAACGACAGGCTTGCCGCTAAATCGGCGAAATACGGCTTTGTATCCGTATTTCTGACTATCGTATTATCTTTCGTCTTTTTTATGTTCGGTTTTATGGCGGCGGATGTGGTTCCGTTTTCGACCCACTACGATAACGCAGGGCAATATAAGGAATTTGTGCATAACGCATTTTCGGACAGTGAATTGCGGGTGGAAATAAAAGACGGGTTGGCTGAATGCGATACGTTGGTAAATACGTACACAAACGAAAGCAATAAAGAAAAGTATGTAAAAAACGGCTACAACCTTATCGTAGATACGAGAAAATCGGATACTCTGATAGAGTTTTCGCAGGTTGCGGTAAAGGGCGACGCCGAAATAAGTTACGAAGAATATCTTAACCTTACGGATAAAGGTAAGGACGGGTACGCTATCGAAACCCGTTATACCGACAAGTTTTTGGAAATAACCGGCGATAAGGTTGTAACTTATGAAAATTATTTAGAAGGAATAAGCAAGGAAGGAACGGATAGCTATAACCGTGAAGCGGCTACGGCGTATAAGGAGTTGAAAGAAAAGAATCTGACGGGGGATGAATACGGCAAAGAAATTTATTACCTGTACGTCAAGTATTATTTTTCAAACGTTCAATCCGTGCTTATGAGCGCGAAAGCCCCCGTGCTCAGCGATTATTATTATCTGAACTTCATACTTGGAGATCACTCAAATTATCTCTATTTGTTGGACGATATATGCACGGGCTCTTTCAGAACCGATACCGATATACCGGCGGCGTTTGCGGGATATTACAAGGGATGCGCAAGCGGCGTGCTTGACGAAACCTCGGCGGACGCATTTGTAAAAGATGTGTACTATAATTCCGTAAGTTACTCTATGTCGTCCTATTTTACGAGCGCAATACAGATGGCTCCCGGCTATATTCTTGTTCCTGTTCTTGTCGGGTTCATATTGTTTTTAATTTGTAAAGCGGCTAAAAAACAGTTCGGGCAAAAATTTGTGGACTGTTACAAAACGGTAAACTCGTTTGCGTTGGTTTCGGCTCTTCTTACGGGGCTTACAACCTTTATCCTTGCATTTTTCGTGTTTGCCCGTAAATTGTATTTGTTTATGCCGCTTATCTTTGCATTAATTCTTCTTTTAAGATGCGCAGTGTTCTATCTTACAAACAGTGCCAAAGAGAAAGCGGTGCAGAAAGAACAGCCGGAAGAGGATAGCGGTATTTATTAAAAGTCACACTCAATTTTTGTAGCAACAAAGGGAAGGTAAAAATATGAAAAAATTATACGTAGGCGCCGCTTATTATCCGGAATTGTGGGATGATTCGGAAATAGATAAGGATATAGAGAGATGCAAGAGCCTTGGAATAAATACTTTGCGCGTAGGCGAATTCGCTTGGAGCAAAATGGAGCCGCAGGAAGGGAAGTTCGAGTTCGGTTGGCTGAAAGATATTATCGAAAAATTATATGCGAACGGAATTTATACGGTAATGTGCACACCGACGGCAACACCTCCGAGATGGCTATTCAATAAATATCCCGAAACCCGTAAGGTAATGAATGATTTGATACGCGCAGGCGTATCTTCGCGTCAGCATTCTTGTAAGACTTCCGAAGTAATGCGCGAAAAGACACGCATAATCGTTACGGAAATGGCTAAGGCTTTCGCAGGGCAAAAGGGCATAATAGGCTGGCAGATAGATAACGAGTTATTCCCTTACGGCGACGGCTGTTTCTGCGAGCAATGCAAAAATACTTTCCGTATTTATCTGAAAGATAAGTTCAAAGCGGTAGATACATTGAATGAAGCCTGGGGAATGGCGCGCTGGTCTTTGAACTATTCCGATTTTGACGAGATAGAACCGCCCTATCCCAAGCAATGGCGACATCCGTCGCTTAGAAAAGAATGGTGGAATTTTCAGTGCCGCCAGATAAAAACGTATGTGGACGAACAGGCTGATATATTACATAGTTACGACTGCATAAACGTCGGCACGGATATGATGGCGCACAATTGTCTGAGTTATTACAGCATTTTCGAAAGGTTGGATACGGTACAGTTCAATCATTATAATCCCGCAAGCGAATTGGCGGACACCGCTTTTTCTTACGACTTTCTGCGTTGCGTAAAGGACAGACCGTTCTGGGTCGCCGAAACGCAGGTGGGTTGGAACGGAAGCGAATACGCGGACTGCGGCTTCCGTCCCGCGGGAAATTGTTACGTCAATACCTTTCTGCCGATAGCAAAGGGCGGTGAAATGAATCTTTATTGGCTCTTCCGTGCGCCCGCAAACGGACAGGAATTGGCGCACGGCGCGCTTTATACGACGGCGGGCAGACCGTATTGCGTTTCGCAGGAGGTTAAGCGCGTTTGCACCGACCTTGAAAAATGCGAGAAGTTTCTTACGGAAAGCAAAATCGAAAGCAAAATCGCTTTGCATTATTCGTCCACGGCGGGCAACACCCTGAGCGTTGCTCCGTTTGTAAAAGACCTCGATTACCGCGGGTTGCTCTTAAAAAATTATTACGCTGCATTTCATCATTATAACGTGGACGTAATAGATACTCCGCATTCGTTGGACGGTTACGAAATTCTTATTTCGCCTTTTCTTACGACCGCGGACGAGAACGGATTAAAAGAACGCGTAACAAAGTGGGTAGAAGGCGGCGGAACCTGGATAGTTGGACCTATGAGCGATATCATGGACGCCAACGTCAGCAAGTATACTTCCGCGCCCTTCGGCTTTTTGGAAGAGCTTGCCGGAGTATATACGAAATATCAGAAGCCGATAGACAACGACGTGTACAAGGCGCGTTGGACGAACGACGGAGAGTGCGGCGTTTCGGTCTGCTTCGACGCTTACGAATGCAAGGAGGGCACGGAAAGCCTTGCCCAATACGTTGAAGGCGATTTTGTACCGTTGTCCGTCATTACCGAACGGAAAGTCGGAAAAGGCAGGGTAATACTTGTCGGCAGCGTAATAACGGGCGGCGATTTATTGCGGCTTGTAAACCGCAAGCCGATAGCAAAGGCAAGCGAGAACGTAATTCTCGTCGAAAGAAGCGGCAAGGAAAGCGGAATAATCGTAATAGAAACAGAAAATAAAGGCGGATACGTTATCCTCGAAGAGGAATACACCGACATAATTTCCGGAAGAAAGCTTTCGGGCAAATACGACGTTTCACCCTATGAAGTTTTGGTATTGACGAAATGAAAATAACGGTAAAAGACTTAACAATTCAAGAAAAGCTGCGCCTTGTCTGCGGAAAAGATTTTTGGCATAACGAGGATTTGGACGGCAAACTCCCTTGCCTCCATATGACCGACGCAAGTATGGGTATAAGAATGCCCGACGAAAGCAACGATTGGAACGGTAAACCGTCGGTCGCTTATCCGTCGCTCCAAATGCTTGCAAATACCTGGAATACGGATACTGTCAAAAAGTATGCGGAATGCGTTGCCGACGACTGTCTGGACGCGGGCGCGGATATTGTTTTAGGCCCCGGAGTAAATATCAAGCGCAATCCGCTTTGCGGAAGAAATTTCGAGTATTTTTCGGAAGATCCGTATCTTGCCGGAGTTATGGCGAAGGAGTATATCCTTGCATTGCAGGCAGAGGGCGCGGGGGCGTGCTTAAAGCATTTCTGTGCAAACAATTCAGAGTATAACCGTTTGCAGCAGTCGAGCGACGTTGACGAACGCACCTTGCGCGAAATTTACTGTAAACCGTTTGAAATTGCCCTCGAAGCAAAGCCCGTTTCGATAATGTGCAGTTATAACCGCATAAACGGCGTATACGCTTCTGAATATAAAAAAGGCTTTGAAATTTTAAGAAAGGAATACGGCTTTGACGGAATAATAATTTCCGATTGGGGCGCGGTGCATGACAGAACGGCTTCGGCGAAAGCGGGACTCGATCTTGAAATGCCTTTCAACGAAGAAAATTACAAGCGCCTTGTCAGTGATTACAACAGCGGAAAAATAAGCGAGGAAGAAATAGACGAATGCGCAGAGCGCGTTTTGCGGTTTGTATACCGCAGTAACAAATTACAAAAAGGAAAGAAACGAAAATATACAAGGGAAGAGCGCATTGCATTCACGCAGGAAGTCGTGGAAGAGGCGATCGTTCTTCTCAAAAACGACGGCGTTCTGCCCTTAAAAAAGGGCAAAAGCATTGCGATGTGCGGCTGGTATGCGCGCCCGTGCGCATATGAGCGGAAGAACCCCGATCTCGTCTGCGGAGGCGGCTCGGGCAAGGTGCAACGCCTGACGCCTATGTTCGATATGCTTGAAATTATGCGGAGGGGACACGGCGGAAATATCCTGTTCGAGCCCGCATTTTCGGATAGAGGAACGGACGATTCGTTTATGATACCGGGTAATGCAGTCGATAACGCCGCGGCAAGCGATATAAATATCGTATTTGCAGGGACGGGCGCCAACATAGAGAGCGAGGGCTCCGACAGACAGACTATGAAGCTTTCCGATGCGCAGACGAGAACGATTCTCGATACGGCGTCGGTCAACGAAAATACGGTTGTCGTTCTGTTCGCGGGTGCGCCCGTGGATATGAGCGGTTGGATAGACGAAGTCGCGGCTGTCGTGTACGTCGGGTTCCCCGGAGAAAAGGGCGGCGAGGCGATTGCGAACGTTTTGACGGGAAAGGTAAATCCGAGCGGCAAGCTCTCCGAAACGTTTCCTCTTTCGTTCGAAGATACTCCCGCGGCAACGGGTTATGCGGACAGCAAAATTACCCGTTACGACGAGGGACTCGATATCGGTTACCGCTACTACGATACTTACGGCGTTCCCGTATTGTTCCCGTTCGGTTTCGGGTTGTCGTACTCGCAGTTCGTTTACAAAGATTTAAACCTGAAACGGGACGGAAAATCGCTTGAAGTTAGTTTTGAAATAGAAAACGTATCCGATATTGACGGCAAAGAAATTTCGCAGATTTATGTAAGAGCTTTGAGCTCGTGCGTATATCGCCCTTACAAAGAGCTGAAAGGTTTTGCAAAGACCTTTATAAAAGCCGGACGGAGCGCAAAGGTATCGGTAAAACTCGATATGCGCGCGTTCGAATATTGGTCGGTTGCAAACGACGGATGGCAAACCGAGGACGGCGTTTACGAAATTATCGTCGGAGCTTCCTGTAAAGACGTTAAAATAAAATCAAAAATAAAGATAGGAGGAAAACTATGAAAAAATCAAGAATTGCGGCAATCCTGCTCAGTACGGTTTTCGCAGTCGGTTCGGCAGGAATGCTCACCGCGTGCGGACAGAGCGGTCCGAAGGTGGAAGTTGTATATCATCTCAATTACAACGACGCCGGCGAGAGAAAGGTGGAAATTCCCACGGGAACGACCGCCGTGGATTGGAACGCAACGCGCGACGGATTCAAAATCAAAGATTGGTACACCGACAAGGAGTGCAAAAACAAGTACGACTTCTCGGAAAAGGTTACAAAAAACCTCAATCTCTATGCCGATTGGACTGTGTACGAGGGTAAGGTTCCCGTAACGTTCAATTACAATTACCCCGGCTCGCGCTCGTCGTTTACCGTCAGCGTAGACAAGCACGGCACCGTAGCCGAAAGGTACGCGCCTACCGCCGAAGACGTAAATCGTTTGGGTATGAAATTAAACGGATGGTATAAGGACTCTGCTTGCACGCAGCAATGGGATTTTTCAAGCGATACGGCGGATTCCGAAATGACGCTCTACGCCGGATATTCACCGGAAAACGATATCCCGCGCGACGCGAACGGTGAAATTATATACGATAACGTACAGGTTAACGTATGGATGGACAACAACAGTTGCCGTGATACAAATATAATTAAAGAGCTTGCCGCAGAATTCAATAAAGAATATGCCAGTAAAATCAGCGTCAACGCAACCACGGAGTTGCTGTCCCAGAGTTCGTTTTCTATCAGAATGCAGTCAACGCCCCAAAAGAGCGTAAACGAAAATACGTATTATTCGGTATCGGATATCTATGCTATGGCGGATATCGACTATTCGCTCGACGACTGGTACGAGGGCGCCGTGCGCGACAGCGTTTATAAGGGTGCATTGACCTCCGTGCCTATGTTTGCGAGCGTGCCTTACGTTATATATAACAAAGCGTTGATGCAAAAATATAACGGCGGAAATCTTCCCCAAAACTATTCCGAGCTTTCCGCATTGCTTAAAAAAGCGTACGAGGGCGAAAAGTCCTCCGCGGATTTCAAATCCTTCTTAACGGACGTAACCTGGACTTTTAAGGAGGGTACGAGCTCCGCGGCGTTCCTGCAAAACGGAGCCGAATATTATTATTACGATTCCGACAATTCAATGTATATGAACGATTGGGATAAAGAGGAAGTGCAGACGGGCGCGCAGAACGCTTTAAGTAACGTTTATAATTTGTTCTCGGAATACGGCGTCTGTCACGGCGGCACTACGGAAACAAATAAATTGATAACCGGCGTCAAAGAAGGGAAATCTTTGATGTGCCTTATAAATTATATGTGGGATTACCGTCCCGAAACCGAGGATTTGAATATCGGCATTATGCCGCTTTCGGGACTGTTTACCGACAACACGGACGAGGCGTCCGAGTTAATCCCCGTAAGTACGGTCGGGCTTGCGTTCTATAAAGCTTCGGGCGTATCCCATCTCCAACTTGCCGCGGGAGCAGTATTTGCGGATTATTGCAGTAAGCATTCGGAAGCGTTTACAAAGAATTGCTGGTATCCCGTCCGTAAGTCGAGTTGCGATACGGCTAAATTCGACGCTAAATACAAACATATTCTAGAAAAGGTCGGCTCTCCCGAAAATTTCTACACGTTCAGCGGATACAACAACGGTAAGAGAATCGTAAATACGATTTGCGCAGAAAAATATATCGTTCCCGTCTTGTCGGAAAAGGAATTGAATTTTGCGCAGAGAACAGCCGAAATGACCGAGTCGATCGGTTTTGAAATCAACAACTGAGGTGGAAGGAATGAGAAAGTTATTATCAGTATTGGCAGGAATTACATGCGCAGGTTGTCTTATCGGCGGAATAACGCTTATGACTGCCTGCAACGGGGATAACGTAGAGCCGGATATGTCCGATAAGGGTAATTGGACGGTTTCTTCTCCCGACGGCAGCATCAAATCGGAAATAACAATGGATTATGCCGGTAACTTGTCTTACACGGTGAAAAAAGGCGATTTGACGGTAGTCGAGAAATCCGCCTTGGGATTTACCATCGAAGAGGACGATTTCCGCCTCCTGTCGTTTGACAGCGTAAATTCGCAGAGAGTTCAGGGCAGTTACGAAAATATTACCGGCAAACACGAAACGGTAACGTACGATTGCAATGAAACGGTTGTTACGTTCAAGGGCTGGGATTTCTATTTCGATCTTACGATGCGCGCTTACGACGACGGTTATGCGTTCAGATACGGAATACGCGCCGTAGACGGAAGCGAAGGCACGATGACGGTGGTAAGCGAAAATACGGAATTTGCGCTTCCCGCAAACACAACCGTATGGGCGATGCCTTTTTCCGGTATCAAAACGGGTAACGGAGATAATTTCTACGCATACGAAGGCGAGTATCAAAAAATGCGTTTCGATGAACTTGCCGAAACTTATATCTCTATGCCTATGCTGTATAAGCTGAAAGGCAGCGATACGTATTCGCTCGTCACCGAATCGGGACTTATCGGCAGCGGCTACTACGGCTCTTTCTTAAAGGAAGCCGATGGGAACGAGGGCACGGGCATTTTACAGGCGGTGCAGACTCCCGCGGGCTTTATAATAGACGACGATCAAATAAGCTATCCCTTTACTTCTCCTTGGAGAATGGGCATAACGGGCGATCTTGCAACCGTAGTCGAAAGCGAGCTTGTCGAAAAGGTATACGACGACGCGGAATTCTGGAAACCGGATAACTACGATACGCTTTCCGCCGAAGAAAAGAAAATTTACGACTACGATTGGGTAGAGCCCGGCATAGCCGCGTGGGACTGGCTGATTTATCTCGGTACTTCTTCCCAGCAGGATTATGCAATGCATCAACGCTACGTAGATCTTGCGGCGGAGATGGGCTGGAAGTACGTCATCGTGGACGGCGGCTGGGACTCGGGACTCAACGTTGACGGTTTCATTGACTTCGTAAAGGAAGCCAACGATAAGGGAGTAAAAATTCTCGTGTGGTGCAACTCGTTTCCCAGCTTCGGCTTCGGCAGAAAGGATATTTTGGAACAGAAGCTCGATATGTGGCAAAGCTGGGGCGTTTCGGGGATTAAGATAGACTTCTTCGACGGACAGAATTCGGAAAATCCCAAGTTCTACGGCGAGGATACCGGTACGATCGAATGGTACGAAACCATATATCAGGAGTGCGCGAAGCGTAAGATGATCGTCAACTGTCATGGCAGTAACAAGCCCACGGGCGAGAGAAGGGTATACCCCAACGTCATCAACCGCGAAGCGGTGCTCGGCAACGAAAATACCGGTATAAGCGCTTCTAAAGTCGTAAACCAACTGTTTATCCGTGCGGTCGTGGGGCCTACCGATTTCACCCCCGTCGTTTATCCGTTTACTACGAGTATGACGATGGCGCAGAATATGGCGCTTGCCGTTCTTTTCGAAAGCGGCGCACCCTCTATGGCGGACTGGGAAACGACGTATACGCAGGTACAAATTTCTGAATTCTATAAGTCGATTCCCGCACGGCACGACGACACGAAATTCCTTTGCGGGGAGCTCGACGGCTATTACGTAGGCGCGGTTCGCTCGGGCGAAAATTGGTTCGTCGGCGGCGTCAACACCATTCTTGAAACGACGGTTACGGTGGACTTCTCTTTCCTCGATCCCGAAAAGACGTATGAAGCGGAAATTTTCATTAACGATGCATCGGATAATCAAAAGGTTATCAGAAGAGTCGTAGATATTACAAGTCAATCCAAAGAAATGATCAAAATGGTTAAAAACGGCGGGTTTGCAATTCGTCTTACCCCCAAAGGGTAAAGTTTTTTCTCCTCGATTACGCCTACGCTCGTGTAAACGGACGCGGGCGTTGAGAGGAGGGTATAGAAAAAATTAAAGAATAAAATTAAGGTGGTAAATTATGAAGAAGAAATTTTTAGGTGCACTTTGCTTATCATTGGCGTTAGCCTTAACCGTTCCTCTTGCGGCCTGCGGCGGTGGCGGCGATGACTTAAATGAGGACGGTACCTGGTGGTCAACCACTGGCGAACTGAATAAAGACGCAAATGGAGACATCGTGTTTGACGACGTAAGTCTCCGCATGTCAACGATTGTAAGCGGGGTAGATAAAACGCCTTTCGGCGATATAATCGCGCAGTTCAATGCGCAATACCGCGGGAAAATCAATATCAATGTCATCTATCTTCAGGGAGATAATTTTGAAAAAGACGTTACGATGAAGGTTCAGCAAAATGCGAATAACGCCCCCGATATCGTAATGCTGCATCAGGAATCTCTGAAGGGGTTTCTGGATTATAAGGTAATTCAGCCTTACGATCTCGCTATGGAGGAAACGGGTGTAGAGATTGATTTGACCGCATTTGCGCAAGGAGTCAATCAATACGCCCAAGCGGGCACCGAATATCAGTACGGCGTTCCCTTTGACGCGGCGGGCATGGTCGTTTATTACAATAAAGATTTGTTGAAAGAGACTACCGGTTCGGATAAGGTGCCTCAAACGCGCAGCGAGCTTTTGTCGGTTTGCAAGCAATTCAAAGACAAGAATTCTGGTAATTACCCTATCTCCTGGGAAATGAGCGGAGACTTCTTCTGTCAGTATTTAATGCCTACGGCGGTTTTGCAGAACGGCGGTTATCTGTATAAGGAAGATTTGTACGCAGATTGGTACAACAATGAAACGCAACGCGGTATTTACAAAAATGCAATCCAATCCGTGCGTTCTTATATCGACAGCGGCTATGCGAAAAAGGGCGTTCACGAGATGGCCGGCGCGACGGATTTTATGCAAAACAAATCGATTTTCTACGTAACCATGCCTTGGTACCGTGAAAATATTGTCAGCGGTTACGCTACAATGAATCAGATAACCGTAGCAGAGGCAGAAGCAAAAATAAGCGGCACAAGCGTGTCGGGTTGGTTTGCTATGGAAAACGAAACGTCCGAAAACGCCAAAAAGATTTTCGGCGATTCGCATATGTTCGCAATGACAAAAACGGTAAAGGACATTAACAAAAAAGCGGCTGTTTGCGAGTTTGTAAAATGGTTCACACAAAATGCCGACGTCGGCGCGCAATGGGCGGAAGCGGGGCACGTTACTCTGTCGAATACCATCGCAACCTCAACGACGTATACGGAAAACAAAAACGTCGTCAACTTTATCAATAACTGGTATCCTCATTTGGACTCGTTTACGACGATGGGGATAACGCCTTATTATTCAACCGTCAGCGAAAATTTAAAAACGCTTTTGTCCGAATCGCTGCTTTTGGATAGCCCCACGGAATCCGCTTATCTGGAATTGATAAAGACAAAACAGAACGCGCTCAATTCCCGAATAGATATGTTTAAAATGTAACTTAAGAGGTTGGGAAAATGAAGTATTTTGAAAATAGCGTGAGAGACGAAAATTTGATAGCAAGGC
Source organism: uncultured Christensenella sp. (assembly GCA_910579295.1). Taxonomy (GTDB): domain Bacteria; phylum Bacillota; class Clostridia; order Christensenellales; family Borkfalkiaceae; genus Coproplasma. The sequence goes on from CAJTTC010000001.1 coordinate 221,569, forward strand.
GGCGTCAAAGAGCCAAAGAGCAAGTCTCTGCTTACGCGCTTTTGTCTCCGTTTATTATCGTTTTCGTGCTCTTTTCGCTGCTGCCTTTCGTTATGGGGTTTGTGTACTTGTTTATGAAATACGACCCTTACAACTTAGAAGCGACGCAATTTTACGGCTTAAAGAATTTCGAGACGTTGTTTAACACTGAAAATTCGATGTCCAAAGAGTTTTGGGAATCGTTCGGTCCCGTTACCGTGTACGCGCTCTGCACGTTCCCTATCGGTACTATAGTGGCGTTTGTACTTGCGTATTTTGTCAATATGTGCCCTCCCGGCTACAAATTTTTCAGGGCGTGTATCTATCTCCCCAGCCTTGTCTCCATATCTATTGCAGGTATTGTATTCTGTAATATCTTCGGACCGAGCGGATCGGGGCTTCTGAACTCCTGGTTCGGCACGAATATCGATTGGTTGGGCGGCAAACCTTTTCAGGACGACTTTTTAAGGTGGGTGATTATCCTTATCGTATGCGTATGGCTCGGCACGGGCGGAAACTTCGTCATCTATGCGGGCGTTTTGAAAGATATTCCCAAATCGTTGTACGAGGCGTGCGAAATGGACGGCGGCGGCAGATGGCGCAAAATTCTGCACGTAACGCTTCCGGGTATGAAATCCACGCTTTCGCTTACGATGTTTGGCGTAATCGTCGGTATGCTGAGTTTATACGGTCAGCCGTATGTGTTGAACACCATAGAAAACGAGAATATTCTCGTCGGTCCTATGATGTGGATACAAAAATACTTAACGGCAGGACTTGAATATGCAAAGCTTACGGGCTATATCTGCGCGGCGGCTTTGGTGCTCGGTATTATCTCCGCGGTACTCGGTCTTATTCAGCGCATAGCTATGGCGGATAGGAATCACGGCGATAAATATTGCGCGGCTTACGCAAAATACTCGGATTTAAAGGCGCAAAGCGTTAAGTATAAAGGGGGTACAAAATGATGAACGGTCCGAAAACAAAAAAGCGGCTTACAAAATCTCAGCTTACTGCCCGCCGTGAAAAGACTGTGGCGTTTATCGTCCTTGCGATTGCCGCGTTATTGTTTGTATTTCCGTTAATTTATATGTTGGGCACGTCGTTTAAATCGGACTTCGATTTGCAGATGCACCCCGATAAGATTTTTCCCTCTCCCGGTCAATGGACGTTGAAGCATTATAACGGCTTCTTTATCACCCATAGCGGAGAGCTCGACAATATGCCCAAGTGGATGCTCAACTCCATATGGAGTACGGCGGCTGCCGTAGGACTTACGCTCTTGACGGATCTGATTGTGGCATACGTCGTAGTTTTCCTACGCTGGAAGGGTAAAAAGGTGTTTATGAAGGCGCTTTTCGCTTGGATGGCAGCTCCCGCCGTGATAGGCACCGCACCCGGACTTATGATATACCAGACGGTCAGGAACGCGCTCGGCGTCAGCTCGCAAGCCGGCACTTACGCGCTCGTGTATTTTTGGATGATAGTACCGGGGATTACGGGCGTGTTCAACGTAATATTGATGCGCAACTTTTTCAAGACCATACCGGTTGATATTATAGAGAGCGCAAAAAGCGACGGCGCAAGCCATTTTACGATATTCAGAAAGATTGTTTGTCCGCTTGCAAAATCAACGATGATGGTAATCGTCCTGTTCACGTTTTCGGCGTCTTGGAACAATTTGCAAGGGCCGCAGCTTCTGATGGCGGGCGAGGGGCAGTATATCCAAACTATCACCGTTGCGCTTGCCGAAAGCTACGGCGGCAGCTCCGCCTGGGGCGCGCAAGGCGTGTCTATGGCGACGGCGGTATTCTCAATGATACCGGTACTCATAATATTCATATTCACGCAAAACAAAATGATAGAAGGACTCGCGGCAACGGGGGTAAAGGGGTAAATTATGATAAACGAAAATACACAGAGCGAAGAAACGTTTTTATCTTTGCGCCATCTTGTAAAGGTATATCCCAACGGCGAAAAAGCCGTTTACGATTTCAATCTCGAAATAGCCAAAAACGAATTTATCGTCATCGTCGGACCTTCGGGTTGCGGTAAGTCAACGACCCTTCGTATGGTTGCGGGGCTTGAAGATATTACGGACGGCAATATATACCTCGGCGACGAACTGTTGAACTATAAGCCGTGCAAAGACAGGCATATGGCAATCGTGTTCCAAAGTTACGCTTTGTATCCGCAGATGAACGTCTATCAGAATATCGCGTTTCCGCTCGTAATCAATTCTTATTCCGCGCCCGTCGTTAACCAAACTCTTTTAAGCTGTGCGCAGGTTAATGAGTTGATCGAGTGTATCGGCGTTGAAAAGGTAGCTAAGGCATTTGCCGAGGTTACGGAAAAGAAGCCCAAATTCGGGGAATTTACCGATGACCTTGCGGCACTTCTCGATATCGAATACTGCTCGGCAAAATTGCTTGTAAAACTTTACAACTCTCTCGATAGGGAAAGCAAGAGGGCAATCGCGGAAAAAGCAGACGAAATTTTGTCTGCGTGGAAGGTGAAAATTGCCGAAGCGGAACAAGCCGAAAAGGTCAAACTCAAAGCCGAAAACGTAAAGCTGAACGAGAATTTCCACGTTCTGAACGAGGACGGCACGGAAAAATCGGTAATGAGAAAGCTCACCCGCTACGAAATAAAGACGAGGGTTTACGAAACTGCCGATAAGCTGGATTTGACGCCTTACCTTGATAAACTGCCCAAAGAGCTTTCGGGTGGTCAGATGCAGCGTGTCGCGCTGGGTAGAGCGATAATAAAGAATGTTCCCATATTCTTAATGGACGAACCGCTCTCCAACCTCGACGCTAAGCTTCGTCTTACGATGCGCAGCGAAATCGTAAAACTGCACAATCGCATTAACGCTACGACGATTTACGTAACGCACGACCAGATAGAAGCTATGACCATGGCTACGCGCATAGTCGTTATGAGCCGTGGATTCGTTCAGCAAATAGGCAGCCCCGAAGAGATTTACAATCATCCCGTAAACGTATTCGTGGCAAAGTTTATCGGCTCGCCGTCTATGAATATGTTTGAAATGGATTACGACAGGCAGAAGAACGCTTTCTCTTACGACGGTTTCGATATCCCTGCGGAAAAAGGTTTCAAAGTTAAATACGAAACTTTTTATGAAACCAAATGCAGGGAATTCGAGGAAATCAATGAAAATTTCGACGAGACATCCCGCGAGAAAATTCTTAAAATTCTCTCCGTTCTCGGCGAGCATAAGCAGAAAGCGGCTTCGGCAAAAAAGCGGAATTTCATAATGCGTACTATCGACTTTTTCAAAAAACTCTTTGAGAAGAAAGAGAAAAAAGAGGTGGACGTTTGGTTAAAGGAAAGAACGATAGCCAAGGAAAAGCTCGAAGAACTTAAATCCTGCATAGAAAACGGACACAAGGTTCTTATCGGTATCCGTCCCGAACGCCTCGAAGTAGAAAAGGCGGAAGAGGGCAAGAAGTACGACAACTGTTATGTGATAGAGCCTACTTTAACCGAACTTTTGGGAGGCGAGTACAACGTGCATTTCGAGTTCTGCGGCAGAAATATGGTCGGCAAGCTCGATGCGAAATATAAACTGAATTCGGGCGATAAAATCGCAGTAAGATTTTCTGCGGAAGATTTATATATCTTCGATCCGATCACGGGAGACGTAATCAAATAAGAAAAAATGAAAGAATTTTACGCTGAAAAGCGTTAAATAAAAAAGGAGGAAATTATGAACAAAAAAACCAAATGGGCAATTCCTTTTGCGGTACTTGCCCTGTCATGCGGCATTGCGGCAGGGTGTAGCGGCGGTCATGAACACAGCTACACGGAATGGGGTTATAATGAAACCCAGCACTGGAAGGAATGTCCCGATGACAACGAGATTGACGAGAGCAGTAAGGCAAACCACAACTTTATCGACGGGTCTTGCGAATGCGGTAAATCTCAACCCGTTAAAGACGTAACCATAACAAACGGAACGACAGATACGAACGGCACGGTTACGCTCAGCAAAACGACGGGAAAGACGGGTGATTCCGTAACGGTAACCGTAGCTCCGAACGAGGGCTATCAGCTTAAATCTCTTACTATAAACGGCGTCAACGTATTCGGTGTGATGACGGGCAATACATACGAATTTAAGGTTTCCGACGATACGACGGTAATCGCCGTATTTGAAAAAATCGCGTCAAGCTCCGTCAACGCGGTGATTAGCGGTAAAAAATATGGCGTTACGGGCAACTCTCTCACGGCGGGAACAGAAGTTACCATTTCCGCAACGGGCAGGGACGATATTGTTACGAAGATTAAAGCCGAGGGCGACCAGCTGGTTATTAAAGTAGACGAAATCGCAGGCGACAACTGGTCCGTAAAGGTGGACGGTTACGTAGCGGCGACGATTATTATACCGAGAGACGCGGAATATACCACCGCAATCGCTCTCGAATACGACCTTATGGAAAACCTTAAAAATACTTGGGGCAATGCCGACTCCGTTGATTTAAGCAATCAGAACGAAGGTAAGATTAAGCATACGGGCGGTTACGTTCAATGGGTATCGAGCAAAAATTCTTATGAATCGGTCGCAATTACGGCAACGGTAGGAAAGGGCGGTTTCCGTCAGGGCGTGTTTATCCGTTTTAAGGGCGAAACTTACGACGAAGATAAATACGTTATGGTATCCAAAGAAAACGAACAGAAAATCGGCTGGTGCGCCATGGGCGGCGAATCGGATTATAGGGGTAGCGCAATTTCTCAATGGGAAGATAATATTAAGCCGCTTACAAAGGACGGGTATGAACTAACGCTTGTCCGTGACGGCGCAGACATTTATTTCTTTGTGGACGGCGAATATATAAACAAGAAAACGTTTAGCGATTATGCGGACAAAGAGTGCTACGTAGGCTTGTTCTGTACGGACGCCACCGCAATGGAAAACAGCGAAAGAACGTTCAGCATCGGAACATATGACGATTTCTTTAAGGCGGTAACAATCACGGATACCACCGAAACGGGCGCAAAGGGCAGCGTAACGCTTCCCGAAGGCGAACACAAGGTAGGCGAACAGGTTGAGATTACCGTTACGCCTGAAAGTGGCTACGTGGTCGACTCGTTCACGGTGAACGGCACGGAGTATGCGGACAGAGTCGCAAACGGAAAGGTTACCGTTACGCTTACGAAGGCTACCGTGGAAGTGAAGGCAACGTTTGTAAAGTCGGCTTTCACCGCAAGCAACGAAGTATGCCCCCAGGGAACGTATGACTTTGATTCGTATATCGTAAACGATATGTTGGTGCTCGGCTACAAGCGTTATAACGCTTCGGGCGACGTGCCCTCTTACGGCGGTTTGATCGGGAACGGTCTTGACGGCATTACCCGTTACGGTAACGATTTCAACGGCGGTACCGGCAACATCAATTTCAAAGCCAACGGAACCACGAATTCGAACTGTCTGTTCCTTAATAACGGACAATATATAGATATTACCGTTAAAGTACCCAAGAACGCAAAACAAATCCTTGTGTTTACGGGAACTTATGACGGCGGGGATAAAACCATTACCTGCAATCTTTACAACGCAGACGGCCATTGCGTCGGGAACGGTACGTTCCTTCACACGCGCGGCGATAATCCTCGTGCCGACCTCGTTACGTTCGACGTCGATACAACCGAATTCGGCGCAGACGGGGAGACCTTTACTTTGAGAATCGGAGGCAACTGCTCGACGACGGTTGCGGCGATTGCCGTGCTCGGCGAAAAGCACGAAGTTACGATAACCAACGGAACCACGGATACGAACGGAACGGTTACTATTACAGGTACGACTGGAAACAAGATTACAACCGGCGGAGAGGTTACGGTCGCCTTGGCGCCGAGCGTGGGTTACAGGATCAAAGACCTGAAAGTTAACGGTCAGTCGGTTTTCGCTTCCGTAGTAGATAACGAGTATACCTTTATTGCCATTCAAGACGCTACGGTAGTTGCGGAATTTGAACAGCTTCAACTCGTTGGAGTTACGCTTACAATCAACGCAACCGATTATGCAAACAAAGCCGTAACGCTTGCGGACGGCACACAAATTACTTTCGCGGATGTGAAAGGATTTGCTGATTATACCTACACGGTTGGAGCCGTGGAGAACTTCACGCAGATGTACGCAGGCACTTATAAGGTTATGTGCAACGGCTATTTTGAAACGACGGTAACAGTTGAAGCCGGTAACGGTCAAATCACGGTAAACTTATCCGAGCCGATCGCGACCCCTTCGGCAAATGCCGGGAATGAAATCACCGTAAACGAAGATAAGACGATCACGATCCACGGCAACGGCATTGCGGATAGAAACAGCGATCGCGCGATTTCGGCGGATTTGAAGCTCACCGACGAGCAGAAGAACTCCACGGGACTGACGCTCACCTTCACCGTAAAGGGTACGAAGAAGGACAACAGATTCGGCGACGACTGGGCGGCAAGCAGATTCGGCGTTCAGCTTGGTGAAGGCGCACTTGGATTCTTCGTGTTCGCTCGCAACAATTCCGCGCCTACTGCGGCGGATATCGTAAAACTTCCCGAAAATTCTCTGGGCATGAACGGCGTTGAACACAAGTGGCACGGCGACGATACCGCGTTGGCATGGCTCACGGCAGCGGCATTCTCGGAGAACGGCTTGCAGATGAAAGTCGAGCGCAAGAACGGTGTGATCAGCGTGTATGCGAAGAACGGCGAAAATTGGGTGCTTTTGAGCGAGGATGAACAGAATAAGAATAATGGCGGAACAGCAAACGAGAATCCTTCCTCGGGCGGCGATTTGACAATCGCGAACAACGTACTCAATGAGATTAAGTTCCTCGGCGGCGGCGACCACTGGACGTTCTCCGATATCAGCGTTACGCTTCCTGCGGAGTCCGAAAAGGCTAATCTCACGACAAGCGTCAACAACGGTGAATACGGCTCGATCGCAACGGATATTCAAAACTACTACAAGGGCGACAAGGCAATCCTCACGATAACGGCAAGTCAGGGCTACGAGCTCGAAAAACTCGTAATCGGCGAAACCGAAGTTACCGAAGGGTGGATGAAAAACGGTCTTGTTTATACATACGAATTGACGCTCGCAGGTGATACGACGGTCGTCGCGCACCTAAAAGAAATTCCCGTTCCCAAGGTAACGCCCGATATTACGGTTTCCGGCGCGAAGTACGGCTCGACCGAAACGCCTGATATTGCAGAAAATACCCAAATCACATTGACCAATGCGGACGCGGGATATACGTTTACGGGCTCGGTCGGCGCAGACGGCAAGGTTACGTTCACCGAACAGGTCTACGTATCTACATACACCGTAAGCGCGGAGGGCTATTTCGACGGCACGGTTGTAATTACGGAAGATACGGCGAACGCAATCGCATTGACGCTGTACGTCAAGACCGTAGACTGCGAAATTACGGTTGGCGAAACGGGCGACGGCGCGAAGTTCGTTGCCGAAGGCGCACAACTTACCTTTACCAAGGGCAACGTTACAAAGACGGCGACTGTTACGGACGGAAAAGTCAAGCTCACCGACGTGTTGACGGGTGATTGGAAAACGACGGCAAAATTCGGCGGTTATGAATTGCACCTCGGCTGGACGACGGTAGACAAGAGCGGTGCGGCTAACATTACGGTAGATGCAAGCGGCATTATGTGGGCGAAGAAAGAGAAAGAAATCGTTTCCTCGAATATTAACGAAAGCACGGTTGAGATTATCACAAATCAAGGCTACCACAACAAAATCACGCTTGCTAACGCTGTAGAGGGCGGAGCGATGGCATTTAAGTTCGCGCTTCCCGATAGCGTGCAAACCAAATTGCAAGAGGGCGGAAACGTAAATGCCACGGTTACTATGCCGGTCGGAAATGACGACGAGAGCCTTTGGGTCATCTTCCACATTGAAAAAAGCGGCGAGAACAAAAAGATTCAGTTCGCGTATTATGACAAAGTCGATGGCGGAAATTGGTTTGATGAATCAAAAAGACTTGACCTTTCCGCGCAATGGGATACTCTTGTAGCCGGCGGACTTTGGATTGTTGTAGATTTGAACAAGGACACGGGTGCGCTGACGACTTACGTGGGTGCAACGCTTGAAACGGCGACCGCGCAGGATTACGAAAGAACGTGCACGCTTACAAACAAGTCGATTAACAAAATCGAAATCGGAAACGCATTAGAAGCGGCAACCGATAATCTTCTCGTTACCTTCAAGTACGGCGCAACGGTTCAGGATTTGGGTATCGGCAATACTCCCGCTAACGACGAATAGGGCGGCGAAAAACAGTAATAACTTAATTGGACGGATTTAAGCGGGGCGGCGTAACGCCGCCCCGTAAATCTCAAACCGAAAGGAGCAAATTATGAAAAAATTAAAGGCTCTTGTATACGCTGTTTGCGCTCTTGTAATGTGTATGGGTGTTTTCGCCGGATGCGGCGGCGGAAATGACGGCAAAACAGACGAACCTCCCGTTTGTACACATACAAATCTTACAAAGGTAGAAGGCAAGGACGCAACCTGTTATGAAGAGGGCAACTACGCCTATTACCGGTGTGAATGCGGCGAGCTGTTCAGCGACAAAAACGCGCAAAGGCCCACTACCTTGGAAGACGCCAAAATAGAAAAATTGCGGCACGATATGCACCGCTACGAAGAGCAGGTAGGAAGTTATAACGGTTACTATTTTTGCAATAGCTGCGGCAGATACTACGAGGATGTTACAGGAAACAGTGAGATACCGTACAGCAATTTTGCGGATAATTCCGTAACGCCTGTGGCTCTTCCCAACGGTTGGACGGATTCCGCGGGTGCAAATGCGGAAAACCGCGACTTTACGTTACGTTGCTTTATCGGCTGGACGAATGAAGAGGGCAAGACTTTTGCGGCTTTTCCCGACAGCGGTACCGTTTGGGTGAACGTCAATCTGAACAGAAAGATTACCTTGACGGGGGACGGCTGGTACAATTTCGGCGTTGCATACAATAAGGCGGACGGATTGCAGTATAAAAACTTCGAGGCGGGCAATCTCACTAAGGTTGCGCCCGAGTTTACGGACTTATTTGTGAAACAGGGCGGCATATGGGTGCGCGTCGTGCGCCAAGGCACAAATTGTTCGTTCTACTTCGAGGACAAATACGGTATCCCCATTCTTATATCCACGAACGCACATTTCGACGGGAACGAAGCACTCTATCGCTTTGCTTTCGGACAGGCGGAACAAGTAAACGGTTGGACGCAGTCCTCGGCAAAGAGCGAAATTTGCTGGGGCATTGCAAATCCCCGCTGTGTTTTCAGCGAACAATAATAAGTTTTACGGCTGCCCGTCCCATATAATAGGGCGGGCAATCAAATATTTTAAGGTGAATTTATGGAACAAATTATATCAGGTAAATTAAGAGTACAGCTTTTAAGTGCAGATATTATACGAATCGAATGCAGTAAAAACGGAAAATTCTGCGACGACAATACTTTTTTAATTCCTAACAAGACCAACTACGAAAGCAACGAAGTTGCATATACGCAGGAAGAGAGCGTAGTATGCTTCGGAGAATACAAATTATATATTCCCGAAGACGCCAAATCGCTTACGGGCGTAAGACTTGAAAAAGACGGGAAAAAGATTTATACTTATAAGAAACTTAAAAACAGCGGCGAACTGCCTCCTTTGGATAAGACGCCGGAGGTTTTCGCAATATCGGACACGCCGAGGGTTATCGTGCCCGACGGCGGCTATTCCGTGGACAGAAAAGGCGAATATAAGATAGAAGAAAACGTTCAGGATATATATCTTTTGCTTTGCCAAAAGGACGCGAAAAAGCTCCGCAAACTCTTCGTCGAGCTTACGGGCAAGCCCGAGCTGGTGCGTCTTTCCACGCTCGGCGGGTGGAACAGTAAATATTACGCATATACAGAGTACGAGGCGAAGCAGCTTATCCTCGATTATGAAGACCATAACGTACCCCTTGACGTTATGGTCATAGACACCGACTGGCGCAGCTGCGAACACGGCTGGGGTTACGATATCAACACAAAACTCTTCCCCGATATGAAGGGATTTTTAGACTTTGCGCACGCGCACGGCGTTGAGGTTATGTTCAACGACCACCCCGAACCCGTAGACGGCAAGCAAGTTTTCGAGCCCGAAGAGATTGCCAACCGCGAAAGCAATTTACAATCTTTAATGAAAAAGGGGCTGGATATTTGGTGGTATGACAGAAATTGGGGGATAAAGCTTGTTTCGCCGTCTAAAAATCTGCCTTATGAAACCTGCGGACTGTATTTATTTGAAGATATTACACGCAATTTTTGGCAAAGACAAGCGGGAAGCAAAGACATTTACCGCCGTCCCGTAATAATGGGCAATGCCGTAGACGTTTCTACGGGCAGTTATTTGGGGATTAAAGACAGCGCGTCACACCGCTATTCCATTCAGTGGACGGGCGATATAGGCTCGGAGGCGGGTGTGATTTCGCAGGAAGTGGACAATATTATAAAATGCGGAAACAACTGTATTCCGTATCTCAATTCGGATTGCGGCGGACATATCGGCAACCCCGATAAAGAGCTGTTTATCCGCTGGATGCAGTACGGCACGTTATCCCCCGTATTCCGTCCGCACTGTACGAATAACGTAGAGCGCACCCGCGAGCCTTGGGTTTTCGATAAGGAAACAGAGGATATAGTCAGGGAATACAACAATCTCCGTTACCGTCTGCTCCCCGTCATTTATAAAAGCGCATACGAAAGCTATGAAAACGGTTTACCGATTTTTAAGGGATTGGGCTGGGAATATCCCTCAGATAAACGCGCTTTAAAGTGCAACGGCGCGTATATGCTCGGCAACGATATTCTCATTTCGCCTATGGGCGGCAACCGACCTTTGGCAATAGATAAAAAATGTTATACAGAGAAAGTAAAAGCAACATATTATAACGGCAGAGAGCTTAAAGGCGAGCCGATTGCAACCGCCGAATACAATGTTCTTGATATGGTATTAAATCACACTTCGCCCGAAAAAGGCGTGCCCGTTTACGATTTTTCGGCAAGGTTTTCAACCGTTTTGAAATTTGCCGACCCCGTAGAGCTGTATATCCGCTGCGACGACGGCTCAACCGTATGGATAAACGGTGAAAAGGTATTAGAGGACAAGACGCTTCACGCGGCGTGGGTCTGGGATTTAAAACGGCTTGAAGCGGACAGAGAGTATAAGGTTGAAATCGAGTACTTCCAAGCGGGAGGCGAGGCTTGCTGTGAATTGTTGGCTAAAAAGATTGTCGAGCGTACCGACGGGCACCAAACCTACCTGCCCGCGGGCAAATGGGTTGACGCGTTCAGCGGTAAAATTTATGCGGGCGGTAAAACGGTCGTGCGCGGATACGGCTTGCACGAATCGCCTTTGTTCGTAAGGCTCGGCGCGCTGTTGCCTTTGGCATACGAGGCTCATAACACGAAAGAACAAAAGTGGGATAAGCTCGTTTACGATTTCTACCCCTGCAAAGATGCGTCGGATAGCGGCTATTTGTACGAAGATGATACCGAAACCACGGCGTATAAGCTCGGACAGTACAGAAAGAGCGCGTACGAGGCGTACTATTGTGAAGATTGCAACGCCTTTGTAATAAAGCTCCACGCGGCAGAGGGCAAATTTGAGGGTAAAAAGTGTTTCGATAAGCGCGAAATAACCGTTAAATATCACCTGTTAAAGGACGCTGAAAGTGTTCGGAAAGTGACGGTAAACGGCGAAGAAGTCGGCTATAAAAAGACGAAAAAGGAAAGTTCGGCGTTCCCTCTGAACACATCGGACTGCGCTTCCGACGGCGACGTGGTTTGTGTTCCTGTGGTACTCGACGTAAACAAAGAATACGAAATTAAATTTTATTTATAAGGTAGCTTATGCGTTGGTATATTGCCGAAAACAAAAAAAGAATCGCAAGCGAAGATTTCGAGGGGCATTCCGACCGTATCGAAATGGGCGGAGAGCAAGTTTCCTGCGCCGTAACCTACGGCGTAAAGTGTGGCGAGCCGTATTATAAACGGCAGTTTGCGTTTCCTAATTTCCGCATGCAACCGAATAACACTTGTGCAACCTACTATCCCGAAACGGATAAAAGTCCTATTGCGCTTCAAACAAATGAAACGTTCGAGCGGGTGGAATTCGACGGTGTGCTTTCGGTGTATTCACATGCGGGTGAATTGACGGTTGCGCGCAGATTTTTTCCGTCCGTGGGATTGCCCGTCTTTTACGAGCATGTAGAGCTTTGCAACAGCGGAACGAAATCCGTTTCGATTGAATGGAAAACACTCACCCGTATTGATTTGCGCCTTACCTGCGAGGGCTACGTTTATTTTGAATGTTCTTGTAATACGCCTTGCCGTCCGATAAGGGCAGGGGAGCGTCTATCGCTTACGTTCTCATACACGGCGAGATATGCAAACGGGGATATTCCGCGCGAAAATGCCCCGCTTGAAAAGAGACGGGCGCGCGTGGAAGAAATTTTATCGCAGTGCGATATTACCATGGGAAATGATACCGTGGACACTATGTTTGCATTTGCGAAGCTCAGAGCGGCGGAGGGATTGTGCCGAACGTTCAAAGGATTAATCCATAACCCCGGCGGGCTTGCGTATTATGCGGCGATATGGTGCAACGACCAATGCGAATACGTCGCTCCGTGGTTTGCGTTCACGGGCGATAAAAAAGAGGCGGAAGCGATTGACAATATATACGGTTGGTATTATCCCTATTTCAACGACGGCTATCTGCCCATACCAAGCAGTATTATATGCGGCGGTACGGATAACTTCGGTTGCGCGGGCGACAGGGGCGATGCTGAAATGTATTTGTACGGACTTTCCCGCGTGCTCTTAACGCAAGGTAAACTCCCGAACGCAGAGCAGAAAAAGGCGCTCGATTGGTGCGTTGAATATATCCGCAGAAATTTGACCGAGGACGGCGTAGTATTTTCGGACAGCGACGAGCTGGAAAATCGCATTTCTTCGGGCGTAAACCTGAATACTTCCTCGCTTGCTTACGGCGGTTTAGGCAACTATGCAATTTTATTAAAGCGCATGGGTAAAGAGGAAGAAGCCGAAAGCGTATTTGCGTTGCAGAGCAAAATAAAGAACGGCATAGAAAATTATTTCGGCGGCGAAGTGGCGGGGTATCAGACCTATCATTACCATAAAGGATGCAATGAAATCCGTGCGTGGAACTGTTTGCCCGTTTATATGGGTATCACGGAACGCGCGAAGGATACGTTAAAGAGCATAGACGAAAAACTGTGGACGGACGGCAGTTGCCGTTCCACCGAGGGAGAGAAAATACTTTGGGATAGAAGTGCGTTATATTATCTTGCCACGCTGTTCCGCGTGGGCGAAAAAGAAAAGGCATGGGCAAGGCTGAAAGAATACTGCAACACCCGTCTTTTGGGCGAACATGTTCCTTATGCGGTAGAAGCATATCCCGAGGGCGGTATGCGGCATCTTTCGGCGGAAAGCGGACTTTTCTGTCGGGTATTTACGGACGGACTTTTGAATATCGGGTTCGATGAAAAGGGTTTTACCTTCAATCCCGAATTGCCCGAAGAAGTGAAACGGGTTACGGTAAAAAATATTTATCTGAACGGGAAAGCGGAGAATATAGATGTTAAACGGTAAGTTTATAGGGGTAAAGGAAAGGGTACGGTATCTGATATGACGGAGGCTTTATCGCAAGGATTCACGGGTTTAACCACAAACGTGGCAGATAAATTTGTTAGCAACAGTTCAACAAAATATGTTTTTGTAAAAGGCGATAGTAACGTTAAAGTAGTTCCCGTTGTAGGCGAACAAATTTTGGTTATAGGCGTAACTTATAACAGAATTAAAGAAAAAATCAATGGCGAAGTATTTTATGTGGAAGATTTCGGTGATAAATATGCGGTGATTGTCTCATATCCAACAGCTGAAAGTAGAACGGACGCGCCTATCTTATATACTCAAACTTATTATATTAATAAATAAAATGAATTTTTCGAGGAATTGAATAAATGAGAAACGAACGTAACGAATATCCCCGTCCGCAGTTCAGACGGGATAGCTGGCAAAGCTTGAACGGCGAATGGGAGTTTGATTTCGAAAATAGCGAAAGACCTGTTAATTGCGGCATATATGCGGGTAAATTGCAGTTAAACCGCAAAATCAACGTGCCCTTTTCCTATCAGTGGGAGGCAAGCGGAATAGGCGACACTTCCGTACACGATACCGTTTGGTATCGCCGCACTTTTACGATAGATAAGGTGAATAAAGGCAAACGCGTTTTGCTTTGTTTTAACGCGGCTGATTATGAAACGGACGTATGGATAAACGGTTATCACACAATAAAGCACGTGGGCGGCTTTACGCCTTTTAAAGCGGATATTACGAAGTGCTTAAAAGACGAGAAAAACGAAATAGTTGTGCGTTGCAAAGACACTTTGGAAACTGCAGTTCCGCGCGGAAAACAAAGTTGGACGGGCGAGCAATTTACCTGTTATTATTACCCTAATTCCGGCATATGGGGCAGCGTATGGATAGAGTTTTTCGGTGAGGACGGCATAGAGAATTATTCCTTGCAGTCCGACGTGGACAACCGCAGTATAACGCGACGGTAATATTGCCCGCAACGCACGACACGGCTTCGGCGGTACTTGCCGCACCCATCGAGGAAGAAAGTCCGTATATATCCAGCGGAACATGGTCGCTTTTGGGTATAGAGCAAAATACGGCGCACACGGACGAGGGAAGCAGACAAGCCAATTATTCCAACGAGGGTAGCATAAATTACGACTTCCGCTATCAGAAAAATATAATGGGATTATGGCTTATTCAAAGCGTTAAAAAGGAACTCGGCAATCTTTCGTTTGAAACCTTGACGCAAATGGCGAGGGTTAAGGAGAATTGCGGAATAATAGACGTAAACGACAACCGCTTTTTATCGCCTAAAAGTATGATAGACGAAATAAATAAAGCTCTCGGCAAAAGTCTTAATTCGGCGAGTATAATGCGTATAATTTACGACAGTCTTGCAAAGTCGTACGCCGAAGCGCTGAGCGAGCTGGAACGCAACACGGGCAAGGAATACAAAACGCTGAACATAATCGGCGGCGGAAGCAGGGATAATCTTTTAAACGAGCTTACGGCGAAAGCGACGGGTAAAAGGATTATTACGGGTCCCGTTGAAGCTACGGCGATAGGCAATTTAATAATGCAGATGATTGGCACGGGCGAAATAAAAAACTTGCCCGAAGCCAGACAAATTATAAAGAAATCTTTTGAAATCAAAGAGGTAAAGTAAATGTACGAGCTTGCAAAAAAGGAATATGCAAAATACGGTGTCGATACCGAAGCGGCAATAGCTAAAATAAAAGAAATACCCGTGTCAATCCATTGTTGGCAAGGCGACGACGTAATAGGTCTGGACGGCGGCGGCGCTTTGTCGGGCGGTATTCAGACGACGGGCAACTACCCCGGCAGAGCGAGGGATTTCGTCGAACTCAAAGCCGATATTAAAAAGGCTTTTGAGCTTATGCCCGGTAAAAAGCGTTTAAATCTTCATGCAAGCTATGCGGTGCTTAACGGAGACCCCATAGACAGGGATAGATATAAGCCGCAGCACTTTATGGCTTGGGTGAATTTTGCCAAGGAATTGGGGCTTGACGGCATAGACTTCAATCCCACAATGTTCTCGCATAAGAACGTGAAAGACGGCTTGACCTTATCTTCACCCGATGAAAGTATTCGCAAATTCTGGGTCAATCATTGCATAGCGTGCTTACATATAGCGGAGTACTTCGCGGACGAGTTTAAGTCGCCCTGTCTGGTCAATATATGGATTCCCGACGGCTTTAAGGATGTCCCCGCGGACAGATTAACACCGAGATTGAGACTGAAAGCAAGCCTTGACGAAATACTCGCTTGCGGCTATAATAAGAAGAACGTAATAGTAGCGGTAGAGAGCAAAGTGTTCGGAATAGGCGTGGAAAGCTATACGGTCGGCAGTAACGAGTTTTATCAGAACTATGCGGCGAAAAACGATATTTGCTGTTTGCTCGACAACGGACATTACCACCCGCTCGAATACGTTTCGGATAAAATCCCCGCGCTTTTAGCTTTCTACGATACCGTTGCTCTTCATGTAACGCGCGGCGTAAGGTGGGACAGCGACCACGTCGTTTTATTTGAGGACGAACTCAAAGAAATAGCGAAAGAAATAGTGCGCAACAACGCTACGGATAAAGTAAAGATAGGGCTTGATTACTTTGACGCAAGTATAAACCGACTTTCGGCTTGGGTAACGGGGCAGAGAGCAATGCAAAAGGCTCTACTGTACGCACTGCTTACAAACCACGAAGAACTTAAAAAGTTGCAGGACAATGCAGACTTTACAACGCTTATGGTTAAACAGGAAGAATACAAAACGCTCCCCTTCGGCGCAGTGTGGAAAGAGTATCTTCGACGCGAAGGTTTATCCGAGGACTATTTAACCGAAATAAAGAAATATGAAAAAGAGGTGTTAAGCAAGAGATGAAAGATATTTTAACTGCGCCCTTCGTCGTTGAAATGTGTAAGACTACGGCTAATATGTATAGGCTCGGCTGGGATGAGAGAAACGGCGGCAATATAAGTTATTTACTTAACGAAAAGGAAGTTGAAGAATACCTTGACTTAACCAAAGTTATCCGTACTATTCCCTTAATGGGGGTAAACGCCGCGGACTTCGACGTAACGCCGCTTTTAGGTAAAATCTTTATTGTAACGGGAACGGGCAAATATTTCAAGAACGTAGAGGACGACCCCGAAACCAATCTCGGCATTGTCCGCATAGCAAAGAACGGCGTGGAGCTTTTATGGGGATATAAGGATGGCGGAAGAACTACGTCGGAATTACCTGCGCACCTTATGTGCCACATAGCAAGGCTTAAAGCAGATACCGAAAACAGGGTAATAATGCACTCTCACCCTACGCACACGCTTGCAATGAACTACGTTCACGAATTGGACGAAAAGAAGTTCACGCATACCTTATGGGAAATGTGCACGGAGTGTATAGCTGTATTCCCTGACGGAGTAGGCATTCTTCCTTGGATGCTGTGCGGAACGAACACAATAGGCGTAGCAACTGCAAAGAAAATGGAAGAGTTCAGACTCGTTATTTGGGCTATGCATGGCATATACGGCGCGGGCAAGACAATGGACGAAACGTTCGGCTTAATAGAGACGGTTGAAAAAGCGGCGCAGATTTATATGCTTACCGCGCATCTGCCGAGAATAAACACCATTAAAGATGAACAGATGCAGGAGCTTGCAGAACTGTTTAAGTGCAATTACCGCAAGGATTTTTTGAATATTAAATAAGAGGTAAAATTTATGAGCAACAGAATAGTATTAAATGAAACGAGCTACCACGGCGCGGGCTGTATTAAGGAAATCGTAGGTGAAGTTGAAAGAAGAGGATTAAAAAAGGCTTTCGTATGTTCCGACCCCGACCTTGTGAAATTCAAGGTTACGGATAAGGTTTTAAACGTATTAAAGGGCGCAAACCTTGCATACGAGCTTTACAGCGACATTAAGCCCAATCCTACGATAGAGAACGTGCAGACGGGCGTTGCGGCTTATAAAAAGAGCGGCGCGGACTATATCATAGCTATCGGCGGCGGCTCTTCTATGGATACCGCAAAGGCGATAGGCATTATCATAAATAATCCCGAGTTCGAGGACGTGCGTTCTTTGGAGGGCGTTGCACCCACCAAAAAGCCGAGCGTTCCCATTATTGCAGTTCCCACCACGGCGGGTACCGCGGCGGAAGTTACGATTAACTATGTTATAACAGACGTTGAGAAAAAGCGTAAGTTTGTCTGCGTGGACGTTCACGATATTCCCGTTGTTGCAGTAGTTGACAGCGATATGATGAGCACAATGCCCAAAGGCTTGACCGCCGCAACGGGTATGGACGCATTAACTCACGCAATCGAGGGGTATATCACCAAAGGCGCGTGGGAAATGACCGACATGTTCCACTTAAAGGCAATAGAGATAATTTCACGCTCCTTGCGCGGCGCGGTAAACGGCGAAAAGGAAGGCAGAGAGGGAATGGCTCTCGGTCAGTACGTTGCCGGGATGGGCTTTTCGAATGTTGGTTTGGGCATAGTTCACTCTATGGCGCACGCTTTGGGCGCGGTGTACGACACCCCTCACGGCGTGGCAAACGCGATTTTACTTCCCACGGTTATGGCTTACAACGCCGAAGCAACGGGCGAGAAGTACCGCGATATAGCTAAGGCTATGGGAGTTGCCAACGTAGATAATATGACTTTAACGGAAGCAAGAAAAGCCGCCTGTGATGCTGTTGCAAAGCTAAGCAAGGACGTGGGCATTCCCCAAAACTTAAAGGGAATAGTTAAAGCGGAAGATATCGATTTTCTCGCGCAGTCCGCAATGGACGACGCCTGCCGTCCCGGCAACCCCAAAGACCCCACAAAAGAAGATATAATAAATTTGTATAAATCATTGCTTTAATTATGTTACAGAATGAAATCGAAGATTTAATAACCTACGCAAAAGAGAAGTTAGAACTTAACGATCGGGATAAAGAATATAAGTCTAACCGTCTGTTGGAAATAATGCAAAGCGGTTTGGAGGGGGCGGAATTAGAGGACGCTGTTTTCGGCGAGCTTTCTCTGTTGCCGTCCGAGATAGACAAACGCTTTGCTCAAATTTTAAAAGAGTGCGGAAGTAAGGCGGCGACGGAGTGGCTATATAATTACTGCGTAAATAATAAGTATGTTAAAAAGGACGTGCTGGATAAAAATCCGCGCTTTGATACCGAAAACGGTTTAACCATAACCATCAATAAAGCCAAGCCCGAATTCCGCGACCCGAAGAAAGCCAAGGCGGGGAACTCGGTGGACGGCGGCTTTGCCAAGTGCGTAATCTGCCGCGAGAACGAGGGCTTCGCACCGAGAAATAAAAGGAATTTGCGCACAGTTTCGTTATCGCTGGGGTCGCACCCCTGGTTCTGGCAGTACTCGCCGTACGGTTATTTCCACGAGCACGGGATAGCGGTAAACTACGAACATATCCCTATGCATATAGACAGGGGAACGTTGGAAAATTTGTTGGACTTTGTAGACAAATTCCCGCACTACTTTATAGGCTGTAACGCGCCTTTGGAAAGGATAGGCGGAAGCGTTTTAGCCCACGACCACTATCAGGGCGGCGGAGAGGTTCTGCCGTTACATAGAGCAAAGATAAAGACGAAAATCAAGGACAAAAAATATCCTTATGTAACCGTCGGTATATTAGACTGGGCGGGAACGGTAATAAGAATAAAGAGCGACAAGCGCAACGAGGTCATAGACATAGCGGATAGCTTGCGCGAGGCTTGGATTAACTATTCCAACCCCGCCCTCGGCATAATTGCGGAGGATAGTAACGGAGTGCACAACGCAATCAGCCCCACGGTAATTAAGACGGTGCACGGCTACGAAATGAACATAATACTTCGTTCAAACGTAATAAGCGAAAAATATCCGGACGGCGTATTCCACGCTCACCCCGAATACCACGCAATAAAGAAAGAGAGCATAGGGCTGATAGAGGCGCAGGGGCTGTTTATACTTCCAGGCAGATTGGAAGAGGAACTCAATAAAATAGAGTGCTTTATAACTTCAAAAACGCAATTGCCCCCCGAATATGCCGCGTTTAAGCTAGTTTACGACGAAACCAAAGCGTTATACGAGAGCGGAAAATATGCGGATATTCATAAGGCAATGCAGGAAGAGTTGGGCAGTATCTGTTACAGGATTTTGGAAAACACGGCGGTATTTAAAAGGGAAGAAGATTTACTGAAATTTCTAACGGAAGCGGGTTTTGAGATATGAAAGAGTACGAATATAAAGTAAGTGCAGCAGGCAGAATAAACTTAATAGGCGAGCATATAGATTACTGTGGCGGCAAGGTAATGCCCGCGGCAATAAGCTTAAAGAACACGGTATATATCCGCCCCAACGGCACGAATTACATAAATTTAAGCTGGACTACTTTGCCCGACAAGGTGAGCTTGGATATAGATAAACTTGAAAGCTATAAGGGCTTAAAGTACGGCAACTATCAGGCGGGCGCGGCGCTTATGTGGCAAAGAGCAGGACATAAGATTATAGGTTGCGATATGCTTCAAGACTGCACGGTGCCGTTCGGTTCGGGGCTATCAAGCTCGGCGGCGATAGAGGTTTCAACCATAGCCGCGCTTGCGACCATAGCAGGCGAGCCGCTCAATAAAGTGGATATAGCTTTAAAGGCACAACAGGCCGAAAGAGAGTATGCGGGCGTGAATTGCGGGATAATGGATCAATACGCTTCTGCTTGCGGCAAAAAGGACGGCGTAATGCTTCTGGACTGCAACACTTTAAAATGCGAGTATCTGCCGTTGAGATTGGGGGATTATTCGATCGTAATAGCCAACTGCAATAAGCCGCACAGTCTTATCGAAAGCAAGTACAATGAGCGGCGCGAAGAAACGGACGAGGCGTTGAGAATATTAAAACAGAAGTTAAATATAAGCTGTCTTGCAGAGTTGCGCGAATCTCAATACAAAGCGTATTATTCGTCGTTGTCGCAGACGGTAAGAAAGAGAGTGGAACACGTTGTTTCCGAGTGCGAGCGCGTTAGAGTGGCGACGCTTGCATTAAAGGCGGGCAATATGGAAATGCTCGGTGGGCTTCTGAATAAATCTCACGCAAGTTTAAAGGATAATTATGAAGTAACGGGCAGAGAGCCGGACGCGCTTGTAGAGGCCGCGCAAAGTCAAAGTTGTTGCATAGGCTCGCGGCTAATAGGCGGAGGCTTCGGCGGGTGTACCATATCGCTTGTTAAATCAAATTGTGTGGATGAGTTCAAGGAATTTACATATAACACGTATCTGAAAGCTACGGGTTATAAAGCCGAATTCTATGATTCGGATGTTTCCGACGGAATAATAATAGAAAAATTATAAGGATTGATATTATGAAAATTTTAGTAACGGGCGGAGCGGGATACATTGGCAGTCATACCGTGGCACAGCTTTGCGCGGACGGGTACGATGTCGCAATTTTGGATAATCTTTCTACTTCCTGCGAAGAGAGCGTTGTGCGTTTGAGAAAAATCACGGGTAAAGATATTCCGCTGTACAAGGTTGATATACGCGACAAAGAAAACGTTAAAAAGGTTTTAAGGGGCGAAAAAATCGAGGCAATAATTCACTTTGCGGCGTATTCTCTTGTCGGTGAAAGTATGGTAAATCCGCTGAAATATTATGAGAACAATCTCTACGGTACAAAACAACTTCTGGAAGCAATGGTTGAAGGAAAAGTTGATAAAATCGTATTCTCGTCTACGGCGGCGACCTACGGCGAGCCGAAGAGCATTCCCATTTTGGAAACGGACGAAACCAACCCTACCAACACCTACGGCGAAACAAAACTTTCAATGGAAAAGATGTTCAAGTGGACGTCTAACGCGCTTGGACTTAAATTTGTTTCTTTGCGATATTTCAATGCCTGCGGAGCGCACGAAAGCGGAATAATAGGCGAAGCGCATAATCCCGAAACGCATTTAATTCCTATAATACTTCAAGCAGCGGCAGGCGTAAGGGAAAGTATCAGCGTTTACGGAACGGACTATCCCACGCGCGACGGTACTTGCGTGAGGGACTATATCCACGTTTACGACCTTGCCAAAGCGCACGTTGCGGCGGTTAGGTATCTTTTGGACGGCGGCAAGAGCGATATTTTCAATCTCGGAACGGAAACGGGAACGACCGTAAAGGAAGTAATAGACGCGGCGAAAAGGTTAACAAAAAAAGACATAAAGGTTGTTTACGGCGAGCGCAGAGCGGGCGACCCCGCAGTGCTTACGGCGTCTAATAAAAAGGCGAGGGAAGTACTTGGTTGGAACCCCGAAAAGACTATGGAAGACATAATTTCGTCCGCTTGGAAGTGGCACAGCGAAAATCCGCACGGGTATAAAAAATGATAATAATTTTAAAAGACGGAAATATAGAAGCCGAAATCGAAAGCGTAGGCGCAAGAATAAATGCTTTAAGAATAAACGGCGTTGATATAGTACTCGGCTTTAATTCGGTAGAGGACTATAATAAAAGCGGATGCTACGCAGGCGCTACGATAGGCAGGGTTGCAAACCGTATAGCTAACGGGAAGTTCATGCTTAACGGCAAGGAATATAAACTCAATACAAACAACGGTGAAAACCACCTGCACGGCGGAACCGAGGGTTTTGATAAAAAGCAGTTTATCGTTGTAGAACAAACCGAAAACTCCGTTACTATGGAATATCTAAGCGCAGACGGTGAGGAAAACTATCCGGGCAATTTAAGGTTTACCGTTAAATTCACGATTAAAAACAATTCGCTGTTAATCGAGTACGAAGCGGTGAGCGATACGGACACTTTGTGGTGTCCCACAAATCACGCATATTTTAACTTGGACGGAGTGGAGAAAGGCAATTGCCTCGGCAATATGCTTGAAATAAACGCAGATTACTACACGCCCGTTGATAGCGGGCTTATCCCAACGGGAGAAAAAAAGTCGGTTAAAGAAAAGCCTTTCGACTTCACGCAATTGAAGAAAATAAGCGAAGAAATCGGCGCGGAGGAATTGCAAGCAACTCTCGGTTATGACCATAACTTTATACTAAACGGCGAATGCGCCGCGCACGTCCAAAGCGAATTAACTGGTATAAGAATGGATGTGTACACCGATATGCCCTGTTTGCAATTTTATAGCGGAGGACAGTTAAATAACGTTAAAGGCAAAAGCGGCGTTTACAACAAGCACGCAGGTTTCTGCCTTGAACCGCAATTTTGTCCCAACGCGATAAATATGCAGAGCTTCGAAAATCCGATATTAAAGCAAGGTGAAATCAAAAAGCATTATATAAAATTTATCTTTATTTGATAAACCTTGATGACCATAATCTTTCCGTTACCGAATAATTCCCCACGCTAAAATCAGTTCAACATTTGCAAGCTTTGGATAAATTCATAATAGAGTAAATTAAATTTTACCATTTCCATAAATTGAATTAATTTGAATAATTAATATTGCTGAATGACGAGCAAAAATTGCTCGTCATTTTTTTGTGCTGTTTTTTAAATTAGACCGTCAAGTATCCCCTTATTTTTCTCTAATAAGTGTAGAGGTAAATTTTTTAAAACTATTTTCGGAAAAACACCCTAACAAACGCCTAAAAATTCTCTAATAAGTGAGAGGTACTTTTTGTGCGCAAAAAATAATTAAAAAAATTTTCCTAAAAGTGGGCAAGGAACAGGCTGATTTTCTCTAATAAGTGAGGATATATTTTGTGCGCTCCTTGCCGACCTAAAAATAAATTTCAAAAACTTTTCTCAAAGGTGGGTGCAGATATAGCGAATTTTCTCTAATAAGTGAAGGGGAATTTTTTCTCGGCAAATCAAATGGCATACCCCAAAAACAACAGGTAAGTGTCAATTTATAGTGAAGGAATTTTGCAAAAAAGTACGTTACGGAGGTAAAGATTCAAATGTAAGAAAATAGGCTAAAAATGCCCTAAAAGGTGAGCAGGATAAGGAGTAGGCTCAATCTGCCGTCAAAGTCGATTTTTCGCCTACTCCAACAACGACGGAAGCGGGATACCCGCCTTCGTTTTTGAGTAGTAATTTTTAAGATTTTAGGAGGATTGAATGGAAAACAACAAGGTATTATTCACGGTGGCAGAAGTTGGTAAAATGTTTGGTATAGGCAAACCGAAAGTTTACGAACTGATAAGAAACGGTTACTTGCCTGCGCTGAATCTCGGAGGTTTAAAAATTAAGAAAAGCACGATAGACGAGTTCTTGACGGCATATGAAAACTGCGATTTTTCCGATATGAAAAACATTGTGGAATTAGTTGCATAACAAGGAGTAAGCATGGCGGAAATTAAGATAAGAAGGCGGGAACAGACAAATGGTGGCGCTGTATACGAATACAGGTTTGAAATCGCAAGCGTAGACGGACAACGCAAGTGGATAACTAAAAGCGGTTTCAAAACCAAAGGCGAGGCACGAGAAGCGGGACGGGAAGCTCAAAACCAATATGAGAACTTCGGGCGTGTGGTAGAAAAGGATAAAATGTCATACGCAGACTTTCTCGATTATTGGATAGAGAATGACTGTAAAATCGATTTGAAGCCTAATACCGTAAGCGGTTACGTAAACACAATAAAAAATCAGATTAAACCCAAGTTGGGTAAATACAAACTTAAATCTATAAGTCGGGAAATTCTGCAAGCATTTATCGTTGATTTGTACGACGAGGGATTTGCGTATAACTCTATCACAAGCATTAAAGGAATCTTGACCAAGAGTTTGAATTACGCGGTCGATCATCATTATATTGCTTACTCTCCGGCTGTGCGTTTGAAGACGCCGAAGAACAGAATACCGAAAGTACCAACTCGCTCTGCCCCACACGTCTATATCAAAAAGGAAATAATGGAACAGATATTCGAGCGTTTCCCTGAGCGGCATCCGAGCCATATTCCCTTAAAGCTCGGCTATGAGTGCGGGTTGAGGTTAGGCGAAGTTTTCGGCTTGTGTTGGGACGATATTGATTTGCAGAAGAAACTTATTTATGTCAATAGACAAGTGCAATGGATGCAGGATGAGAGCCGCGATACTTTGGATAAATTGCAGAAGAACGGTACGCGGGAAAGCAGGAATGGATATTAGTATTTTGCAGAGCCGAAGTATAAGTCCTATCGCGTAATCGAGATAAGCGACGAACTGAACAATTTACTTATACGGGAAAGAACAAGACAGTTACGCGCAAAAGATTATTACGGCAATTTCTACACCAACTATTTCACTGATAGTCCGTTAATTCTTGAAGGCAAACAACCGCAATACTCTGTTGGAATAACCAAGATTGGGAACAATGAAGAATACTTCCCAATATACTTTGTCTGTATAAGGGAAAACGGAACATTTATCAGTCCGAGAACAATGCAACACGTAACACGAAGTATCAAAAAAGATATTTTTAAGGATTTCGATTTTCATTCCTTACGACACACCCATGCGAGTATGCTTGCCGAAATCGGCATAGACCAAAAATACATACAAACACGCTTGGGACATACAGACGTAAAACTCACTATCGACGTTTACGAGCACACAACGGATACGATGCGGGAACGTGGCAGAAAAGCGATAAACGATTTGTATATGTAGAAAAAACTTTCCCAAATACTTTTAGAAAAGGTTTTGGACTTGTTAAATAGGACGGTCTTACGGTTGAATTAACCTTGACTATTGGTTGAAAAATGAGTATAATATAAGGCAATGGAGAGCGGGCTATGTCTAAAAAAATGGAAGAACAGCAAAAGTATATAGACATCATTGGCGAGATAGACAACAGCTATGCGCTTATGAAACAAGTTCGTCCGCTTTCGGCAGGCGAACTCAAATATTTCAATAACGAGTTCTCTATCAGCGCAAGCCATAACTCTAATGCCATTGAGGGTAATACCTTTACTTTCGATGAGACAAAGTTGCTTATAGAAAAAGGAATAGTTACAGGCGCACACTCTTTAAGAGAGAGCGAAGATATAGTCGGCTATAAACAGGCGTTCGATTTTCTCTATGAATCGGTTAAGGAAAAGAAGCCTATAACCGAGGAATTTATAAAGCAAGTTCACGGCTTTGTATTGCGTGGCGACGAAGAATCGGGTAAATACAGGACGATACAGAACTATGTCGGCAATATGACGAGAATCGTATATACGCCTTGCCCACCTTCGCAAGTTCCCGAAAAGATGAAAGCGTATGTAGCGGAAGTGCAAACCGATTGCAAGCACAACGCCGAGCTTGCAGAGCAAGGGCAGTTTAATTGGGTTGAGCTGTTCCATAACCTTGCCAAGCATCATATCGAGTTTGAGAACATGCACCCGTTTGTTGACGGTAACGGCAGAACGGGAAGGTTGCTTTTAATCTATGAAATGATTTCGTTAGGGCTGTTGCCTGTCGATGTGCGTTATGAAGAACACGACAGATATTATGCGGCAATAAGTTCTTACCGCGATAAGGAAAAATACAGTACGCGCATTGAGAGCAAGACGGAAGGTATGGCAAAGTTGCTCGCCGAGAGCGAGCTTGCAAGTATGAAAATATGGCTTTCCATATATTCGGGCGGCAACGGCTCAAATAACGAGACGAAATAACTGAAAATCAATAAAAGATGTGGACGAGAATATATTTTTCGTCCACATTTCAGGTATTAGGGCGCAATTTCCGTCCTCATATGCTCGTCCACAATTTTTGCGAACGTGGACGAAATGTGGACGAGAGAGCGAAAACAACCCTATGGTTACAAAAACACAAAAAAAGAGTTCCCATATCTTGTATGATAACTCTTTTTTTATACTATATTTTGTAAAATTACTTCGTCATTGCTTCCTGAACGGCAACTGCAACCGCGACCGTTGCGCCGACCATAGGGTTGTTACCCATGCCGATTAAGCCCATCATTTCAACGTGAGCGGGAACGGAGGACGAGCCTGCGAACTGCGCGTCGGAATGCATTCTGCCCATTGTATCCGTCATACCGTAGGAAGAAGGACCTGCCGCCATATTGTCGGGGTGAAGCGTTCTGCCCGTGCCGCCGCCCGACGCAACCGAGAAATACTTCTCGCCGTTTTCAACGCACCACTTTTTGTAAGTGCCTGCAACGGGGTGCTGGAAGCGGGTGGGGTTAGTGGAGTTGCCCGTAATCGAAACGGAAACGTGCTCCATCTTCATAATTGCAACGCCCTCGGGAACGTTGTCCGCGCCGTAGCACTTAACCTTTGCGCGAGGACCGTCGCTGAATGCAACCTGATCGACTACCTTAACGGTTTCGGTGTAGGGGTCGAACTGAGTTTTAACGTAGGTAAATCCGTTTATTCTTGAAATGATATACGCCGCGTCCTTGCCCAATCCGTTAAGGATAACGCGCAGGGGCTTAACTCTTACTTTGTTTGCGTTTTCGGCGATCTTGATTGCACCCTCTGCGGCGGCAAAGCTCTCGTGACCGGCAAGGAAGCAGAAGCAGTCGGTTTCCTCGGAGAGGAGCATCGCGCCGAGATTGCCGTGACCTAAGCCGACCTTTCTGTTTTCGGCAACCGAGCCGTTAATGCAGAAGCTCTGCAAACCTATGCCGATAGCGGCAGCGGCGTCGGCAGCTCTCTTGCAGCCTTTCTTAATGGCGATAGCCGCGCCTACCGTGTATGCCCAGACTGCGTTTTCAAAGCAGATAGGCTGAGTTCCGCGCACGATTTTATCGCAGTCAACGCCCTTTGCAAGGCATATGTCGCGGCATTCCTCAATAGATTTAATACCGTACTCTTTAAGCACGCCTAAAATTTTCTTTTCCCTTCTCTCATAGCCTTCAAAAAGTGCCATAATCAGTCAACCTCCTTGTCGCTTCTCGGGTCGATATGCTTAACCGCACCCTGCTCTTTTGAGTATCTGCCGTAAGTTCCAATGGACTTTTCGTACGCTTCGTTGGGGGTAAGACCCTTCTTGATGAAGTCGGTCATCTTGCCGAGAGAAACGAACTTATATCCGCAAACCTCGTTGTTCTTGTCGAGCGCGAGGGAGAGAACGTAGCCCTCAGCCATTTCGAGATATCTAACGCCCTTTGCCGCCGTGCCGTACATCGTGCCGACCTGAGAGCGCAAGCCCTTGCCCAAATCTTCAAGTCCCGCGCCTACGGGAAGTCCGTCGTCGGAGAAAGCCGACTGCGTTCTGCCGTAAACGATCTGTAAGAACAGCTCTCTCATAGCGGTGTTGATAGCGTCGCATACGAGGTCGGTATTCAGCGCTTCCAAAATGGTCTTGTGGGGAAGAATTTCCGCCGCCATAGCCGCGGAGTGAGTCATACCCGAGCAGCCTATGGTTTCGACCAGAGCCTCCTGAATTATGCCGTCCTTAACGTTGAGCGTAAGCTTGCAAGCGCCCTGTTGGGGAGCGCACCAGCCGATACCGTGCGTAAGACCTTTGATGTCCTTGATTTCCTTTGCCTGAATCCACTGCCCTTCCTCGGGAATGGGAGCGGGTCCGTGTTCAAACCTGCCGGAAACACCCTTTGCAACACAAATCATGTTTTCGACGTCTTTTGAATACTGCATTACCTGTCCTCCAATAATTATTTCGTACGCATAAAAAACTATGCGCTTCCGTTCACCCGTTAAGTATACCACGGGTTGAAGAAATTTTCAACAAGATATGGCACAATTTTTAGCCGTAAAACACAAAAATTTAAAACGAGTGATTGTAAAACGGTTTACACCGCGCCAAAAAGTATTATAATATAAATGGGGGAAGTGCGGATTTAAATAATACCGTCCGCATTCTTGAACGAGTTTTTCCGGATTATTAAAATGTTGTGTCAGAATTGTAGAAAGAGAGAAGCGACGGTAAACCATATCGAAGCGATAAACGGCAAGGCGTGCGCGTTGCATCTTTGCGAAATGTGCGCCAACGAGATGTTCGGCAACTTCGAGCAGGAAGTGCAGAACGCCGTGTTGAGCGGGCTTTTCGGCGACGGTAAGCGCGAGGAAAAAATTTGCCCCGCGTGCGGTCTGTCCTTTTCGGAGTATGAAAATAGCGGGCTTTTGGGCTGTCCGAGCTGTTACGACGTGTTTAAAGAGGAGCTTTTGCCGTACATACAGAGCATACAGGGCGAAACGGTGCACGTCGGAAAGGGCGGCGGCGTTTACACTTCCGAGCACGATTTACGGATAGAATTGAAATCTTTACAGGAAGCTATGGAGAGCGCAATGCTCCGCGGCGACTATGCGGAGGCGGACAGAATTAACGAGCAGATGAACGCCGTGAGGGAGCGCGACTTGACGGCTAAGCTTAACGCTCTCGAAAAGGCGTTGGCTGAGGCAAAGATTAAAGGCGATTATGCCGAAGTGGGCAGACTGAACGGACAGATTAAAGAAATAAAGGCGGCAAAGGAGCGCAAAAGCAGGGGGTGGCAATGGTAGACTATACTCTCGGCACGGTCATTTCGTCGAGAATACGCCTTGCCCGCAACGTAAACGGATATCCCTTCCCCGCGCGTCTTAAAAGCGACGGGCAGGCGAAAGCCATAATTCGCTCTGTTTCGTCGGCGGTCAACAAGGTGGACGAATTCCGTCTGTATTATATGGACGCCATATCGGAGGACGAGGCTTTAAATCTCGTCGAAAACAGACTGATAAGCCCTGCGCTCATCAATCACCCGTCGCGTTCGGCGGCTCTCATTAACGAAAAGGGCGATATCTCGATTATGATAAACGAGGAGGATCACCTCCGCGAACAGTGTATATCGGGCGGGCTTTCACTGCGCCCCGCCTATGCGCGTATGTCGGCTAAGGATTCGCTCATCGCGCGCGCTCTGCCGTTTGCGTACGACGAACAGTTGGGTTATCTCACGGCGTGTCCGACGAACCTCGGCACGGGGTTAAGGGCTTCGGTTATGATGTTTTTGCCCGCGTTACAGCTCGGCGGACTGTTACAGCAAAAGCTGATGGATACAATCGACGAGCTGGGGCTGACGGTACGCGGCGCGTACGGCGAGGGCAGTAAAGCAAAGGGCTACACGTTTCAGATAAGCAACGAAGTGACGCTCGGACTGACCGAAGAATTTATCATTTCTCAGGTTGAAAAAGCGGTAGGAATGATAGTCGAGGCGGAGGCGAGCGAAAGACACCGGCTGAGATTTTGCGCGGACGCGGCGGAGATAAAGGACAGATGTCTGCGCGCCTACGGAGTCGTTACAAACTGCGCGCTTATGACTCATGAGGAGCTTGACGAGCTCTGCGCCGATATAAAGCTTGCGGCGTGTCTCGGCTATCTGAAAGTCAACGACATATCGGCTATCGACGAGCTGACTCTCAAAATGAAGCCGTCAAACATAAATATTATGGCGGGTAAAAATCTGTCCCGCAGAGAACGCGAGGAGTATTGCGCGCAGTACGCCTCGAACCGCATAAAGAGTTTGGTACACAGGGCGTAATTTAAAAGCGCGGCATACAACAGACAGGAGGTCAATATGGAAATAAAACGTTATTCCCGCAATTTGCAAAAGGTACTCACCGTCTCTCGCGAGGTTTCAAGCTCGCTTGAAATAAGATATATCGGCACCGAACACATAGTTTACGCTATGCTTGTCACCCCCGAGTGCACCGCAGGGAAGATACTTGCTATGTGCGGCGTTACCGAGGATTTATTCAGACGCTTTCTCATAAGGGCGGTTGACCGCCGCTGTAACATAGACGGCTTTACGCCCCGCATAAAGAATATGTTGGAGCGCGCCAAGGACTATGCGCTCGCATACAGCGGCGAGGGGCTTACGGGTACGGAACACCTGCTGTACGTCGTCACCCAGACGCCCGATTGCGTAGCCACCGAAATTCTCAACGCTTTGGGCGTAAACGTCGAAAATATGGAGGCGAAGCTCGAAAAGCTTATCGGCGCGGACGAATACGGCAACGACGAGTTGAACAGCTTTAAACCCAAGACGCCGTTCGATAAGATGTTCGGCGGCATGCAGGGCAAGGAAGAGCGTAAAGCCGATAGCCAGCTTGACGAAAGTATTTTGCAGTACGGCGTGGATCTGACGGCTAAGGCGCGCGAGGGCAAAATCGACCCCGTTATCGGCAGGAAAAAGGAGATAGACAAGATAATTCAGGTATTATCCCGCCGCACGAAGAACAACCCCGTGCTGATAGGCGAGCCCGGCGTCGGCAAGTCGGCGGTGGTTGAGGGGCTTGCGCAGGCGATAACAGCCAACGAAGTGCCCGACCTTTTAAAGGGTAAAATAGTCTTTTCTCTCGATTTGTCGAGTATGGTTGCGGGCGCCAAATACCGTGGCGACTTCGAACAGCGTTTAAAGGACGCAATCAACACGATAAAGAACAGCGGCAACGTAATACTGTTTATCGACGAAATTCATTTGCTTGTGGGGGCGGGCGCTTCCGCGGAGGGTAAAATGGACGCGGCTAACATATTAAAGCCGTTGCTTGCCCGCGGAGAATTGCAGACCGTAGGCGCGACTACCTTGGACGAGTACCGCAAGTATATCGAAAAGGACGCGGCTTTGGAGAGGCGTTTCACGCCCGTGCAGGTTGAAGAGCCCACCGTGGAGGACACCGTTGAAATTCTACGCGGACTGCGCGACAAGTACGAGGCGCATCACAAGGTTGCGATTTCCGACGAGGCGATAATCGCCGCCGCAACTCTGTCCGACAGATATATTACCGACCGCTACCTGCCCGACAAGGCGATTGACCTCATCGACGAAGCGGCTTCGCGCGCCCGCCTCAACAGCTATAATTCCCCGCAGGAGCTCAACGATTTGGAGGAGAAGCTCAAACGCCTCACAATCGAAAAAAACAAGGCGGCGAGGGGCGAATATTACGACAGAGCTAAGGAGCTTGTAGCCGAAATAAACGCCGTTCAGGATAAAATAAAGACTATCCACGACGAGTGGAGGGGCGGGCAGTCGGCTCCCGCAATCGGCGCGGACGACATTGCGCAGGTGGTGAGCGGCTGGACGGGCGTGCCAGTGGTTAAGCTCACCGAACAGGAGAGCGAAAAGCTTCTGCACCTCGAAGAAAATCTGCACGACAGAATTATAGGTCAGGACGAAGCCGTTTCTGCGGTTGCAAGGGCTATCCGCCGTGCGCGCGCGGGCTTGAACGAGAGCGGCAAGCCGATCGGCTCGTTCATTTTCGTGGGACCTACGGGCGTGGGTAAAACCGACCTTGCAAAAGCTCTTGCAGAGAATATGTTCGGCGACGAAAAGCTGCTTGTGCGCCTCGATATGTCGGAGTATATGGAAAAGCATTCCGTATCAAAGCTTATAGGCGCGCCTCCCGGATACGTGGGCTATGACGACAACGCAGGCGGACAGCTCACGGAGAAGGTGCGCAGAAAGCCCTATTCCGTAGTGCTCTTCGACGAGGTTGAAAAGGCTCACCCCGACGTGTTCAACGTGCTGTTGCAGATTTTGGACGACGGCAGACTGTCCGACAGCAAGGGCAGGGTTATCAATTTCAAAAATACCATAATCATAATGACGTCCAACGTGGGCGCAAGTCAGATAAAATCAATGTCCTCTTTCGGCTTTACGGCGGGCAGGGACGACGGCTACGACGATATGAAGGACAAAATAAACGAGGCGCTGAAAGAGCAGTTCCGCCCTGAATTTTTAAACCGTCTGGACGACGTGATAATCTTCCGCAAGCTGACTAAGGAGGAGGCGGGCAAAATCTGCTATAAGATAATCGACAGCCTGCGTTCGCGGTTAAAGCTGAAAAACATTTCGCTCGAAATATCTTCGGGGGCTATGGAAAAGCTGATAGAGGAGGGATATTCCGAAATTTACGGCGCGCGCCCTATGAAGCGTACCGTTCAGCGCAGGATTGAGGATAGGCTCTCCGACGAAATTTTGGCGGGCAACGTTCTTCCAGGCGAGGTCGTTACCGTCGATCTTAAAGACGGTGATTTTTGCTTCCGCTCCGACAGAAGAACGGCTTAATCAAACTAAATAATTAATTCCGATGCCGCTTTTTAAAAGGCGGCATTTTTGTGTGCGTGCGAGTGCATAAAACGCCGTTCAATGATAAAAACTATCGTTAATGAACGGAAAAATAATACGCGGGCATACCGTGTTTTTCAATAACAAGCCGAGGATAATTTCCACCTCGACCGTGGCGGGCCCTAAGGAATGCGCGGGGATAATAGGCGAGTACGTGGAAACGGCGCTCTCCGACGATATGTACGGCGAGAGCACGTTCGAGAAAGCCGAATGCAAAATGCTCTCCAACGTCATAAACGGCGCGATAAAAAACGGCGGATTTAAGCGCGACGAGATCGACGTGCTCTTCTCGGGCGACCTGTTAAATCAGATAATTTCGGCAAGCTTTGCCGCACGCGATTTCGACATACCCTTTCTGGGCGTTTATTCGGCGTGTTCGACAATGAGCGAGAGTATGTTGCTTGCTTCCGCAATGGTAAACGCAGGATACTGTCACCGAGCGGTGGCGGCTACGGGCAGTCACTTTGCCTCTGCCGAAAGACAGTACCGCTATCCCTTGGAGCAGGGCACGACCCGTCCGCCGCAGTCGCAGTGGACGGTTACGGGCGCGGGCGCGTGCCTTATTTCCGATTGCGGCGAGGGCGTCAAAATCGTCAACGGCACTATGGGCAAAGTTGTGGACTTCGGCGTGACCGACGTAAACAATATGGGCGCGGCAATGGCGCCCGCCTGCGCTGATACGCTCATTCGTCATTTCCGCGATACGGAAACTTCTCCCGAAGATTACGACCTTATCTTGTCGGGCGATCTGGGAGCGCTCGGCTCCCGTCTTTTAAAGGATTTAACGTGGGAAAAGGGCTTCGACGTTTCGGCTAATCACGTCGATTGCGGAGAAATAATCTACAACGTTGTAGAGGACGAATTTCAGGGCGGAAGCGGCGCGGGGTGCAGCGCGGTAGTGCTCAACTCATACATTTTAACAAAAATGGCGGCGGGGCAATACAAGCGCGTGCTGTTTGCCGCAACGGGCGCGTTGCTGTCTACGGTGTCGTCGGGACAGGGCGAATCAATACCGTGCATAAGTCACGCCGTGCAACTCGAATTTTAACGCGTGATTTTACATTGATTAAGGCATATATGGGGGTCAATTAGATGGGACAGGAAGTCTTGATGATAATTTTGGCGTATATAAAAGCGTTTGCCGTCGGCGGCGCAATCTGTGTAATCGCACAGATAATAATCAATTTTACCGACCTTACGGCGGGTAAAATTCTTGTTTATTTTATGCTTGCGGGAGTTGTGCTGACTGCGATAGGCGTATATCAGCCGCTTGTCGATTTTGCGGGAGCGGGCGCAACCGTGCCCATTTCGGGGTTCGGCTATCTGCTTGCCAACGGAGCTATAAAGGGAGCGGAAAAGGGCTTTTTCTATGCTATAACGGGCAGTCTTGCGGCGGCAAGCGCGGGCATAACGGCGGCGGTGGTTTTTTCGTTTATAATGGCGCTTATATTCAAGGCTCGGACAAAACCCAACTGATTTCGGGTATATTGGCAAAAATAAGGAAAGTGAAAAAGAGGAAGCTTCCGCTCAGGATAGCGGAGTTAAGCCTGAATAAAACTTAAAACGGCAAGGCGCAAGCCCTGCCGTTATTTTATAACGTGAATTAATTTATCGGGTAAACGGTACAGTCCGTTTTAAAGTTTTTCGTTACAGCATCAAGCTCTCTACGTAGTCGATTTGCTCTTTGGTGGGAATGCTTTCCGTAAATGCGCAAGCGCTACCCGAGGCGGTTGCAAAGTTGAGCGATTTAAAATAGTTGCCCGTCTTGATATATTCGTGAATGAAGCCCGCAATCATACTGTCGCCAGCTCCTACCGAATTGACAAGCTGTCCGCGCGCCGCCCTTACAAACAGCGCCTGTTGCGTTTCCGTAACCATCAGAGCGCCGCTTGAACCGAGCGAAACTATGACGTTGCGCGCGCCGAGCTTTTGCAATTTTCTAGCGTGTTCGGCGATAATCTTCGTGTCAACCTTGTAAGGCAGTCCGAAAATATCGCACAGCTCGAACAGATTGGGCTTAATCAAAAACGGTTTGTGCCTCAACGTTTCCGTCAGAAGTTTTCCGCACGCGTCGACTACGAAATTTACGCCGTCGACGGCTTTCAGCTCGTAAATTATATCCGAATAAATTTCATTGCCGAGGTGGGAGGGCGCGTTTCCGCAAATCGCAACGAAGTCGCCCGCTTTAAGCCTGCCTTTAAGTTTTTCGGTCAGCTTTGCAACGTCGGCGGCGGTAATGTCCGCGCCCGCGCCGTTCACGTCGGTTTCTGCGGTCGATTTTATTTTGACGTTTATTCTGCTCCGTCCCGCAACCTCTATAAGGTCGTGCTCTATGCCGAGCGCCTCTATTTCGCTTAAAATTTCCCGCCCTGTAAACCCCGCGACAAAACCGAGCGCAACCGACTTGTCTCCAAGCTTTTGCAGAGCAAGGGAAATATTTATGCCCTTGCCGCCGACTGTCAGCCTTTCCGAAGAGGTGCGGTTTACAGCGCCCGTTTTAAGATTATTAACTTTTACATAGTAATCCAGCGAGGGATTAAACGTTACGGTATAAATCATAATTTTTTTCGACATATACAATTTATAACTTTTTTATCTGTTTGTCAATTCAATTTCGACTTTGGGCAAGCTTTTGTCAGAGCAAACGTGACGGGAAAATACAATGCGGGCACGGTGGCGGCAGTGCAGATAATCTGCGGTAGCATAGCCGTGAACGAGGCGTAGAAGTACGTCAGGGCGGTGAGGGACGACATACCCGCAAACAGCGGGCTTATAATATCGTCAAGCAGAGTAAAGCACGTCGTGCACACCGCCGCAACCGCCGTCAGCAGAAACAGTCGCAACGTCTTTTCGCCGTCAATTTTTCCGCGCCGCGCGAGTGCGTAAATTATATTGAACGCGAGGCACGCCGCGATACATATTCCCGCTATCACGTACAGGCAGACGGTCAGGGTGGTTTTATAGAGCTTTGAAATCTTGATCACGTCGAACAGAGCGCAACAAAGGCTCGCCGCGGCAAGCGCTGTAAGTATTGCGTTTACGGCTATGGCAACGCCCGCATTGGTCACGCTCTTAACCTTTCCGAGCAACCCGAAAACGAGCGCGAAGAGGGGATAATAGATGAGATATAAAATCAAAACGGACGGATATATGCCCCAGATAAAGCACCTTAAAAGGGAAAATGAAACGGCGGTGAGTACTCCGCACGCAACCCCGAAATACGCCGAAAAGCACAGCAAAAGGGCGGTAACGATTTCTATTCCCGCAACGAAGCCGAGCGCGTATTGACTGCCTATCAACAGCGCGGTCATAACAGCGATATAGGCTATATATTTAGCCGAGGTTGAAACGCCGCCGTTTTTCATATATTACCACGTCATTGACGAAAATTCGTAAACGAGAGCGTAGGACTGCCCCGCAACGCAGGGAACGCCCGAAACGCCGTAGGAGGCTTTGTAAAGGGTAACGCCGTTGTATACAAAAGTCGTTTTATCGTCGGAATAGGTAGTGCCGTCTATCGTGGTAACCGTGGTATATACAGACCAGTCCCAACCGCTGTACGAATTGTCGGTGGAGGAAACGGCTACGCTACCTATTCCCATAACCGAAGTGATATAAAAACCGTAGCTTCCGTCTTCGCCCTCGAAAACAAGCTCGCCCTTCCGTTTAAGCGCGTTCATATAGTCGAGCATTGAGCCGTCGTCCACGGTTATCAGGCTCTCGCTTACGGTGAACGCGTACGCAATCGAGTGACCGTCTGCAATCGTACCGTCGGGCTGATCGCCTCTCGCGTCGGTGGCGCAGCCGGCAAAAGCAAAGACGAAGGTAAGGGCGCACGCAACTATCAGAGCCGCAAAAAATCCGTTGAGTTTTTTCATAAGTATATCTCCCTAAAATAAAAAAATTTCCTTAAATCTTTAAGGAAACGCAACAAAAACACGCTTGAAGCCAACTTGCTTTAAGCAATATCCCGTAAAATTGCGTCCCCTCAAATTACGTTCTAAGGTCTTTGCGGCAGGTCTTCCGACTTAAAAATTCAACGGCTTTAATCGCGCGGCTCTTCCCGAATTGCATTCAGTGAGCGGCAGTCCGTTAAAACGGCAGCGGGGGCTGTGCAGCTATTGGCTGTGTCTTCCCTGTTGGGCGCGTCGGGCTTCCCCGACTTATCGCACCGCAAAAACTTCGATTTTATTAGAGTATAAGCATTTTTATACGCCTTGTCAAGCGATAGTGCGTCCGCCCTTTCAAGTAAAAATATTCAAATTAATTGTAAACCTGTTTATTTATTTTGGTTGACAATTAAAAATGTGTGTATTATAATACGCAGTATGGAAATCAAAGAAAACAATCACGAAGAAATGAGTGCGGAAATCTCCGAAATCTCTGAAACTACCGGACAATCCGAAAATGTTGAAAACGCGGAAGACAACGTAGAGGAAAGGGGCGGCGTAACGGAGCACGGTCGGCGCAAAAAATACGTGCGCGATTTATGCTATGTGGCAATGTTTGTAGCCGTGCTTACCGTCTGCTCGTGGATAGCAATTCCCGTATCCGAGATATCAATTACGTTGCAGACAATGGGCGTCTGTCTGGCGGCGGGCTTTCTCGGCTGGAAGAGGGGAACGCTGTGCGTAATTGCATACGTCTTGCTCGGCGTGTGTTGCGTGCCCGTGTTTTCGGGCTTTAAAAATTTTTATGCGCTTCTCGGCTCGGCTTCGGCGGGGTATGTGATAGGGTTTGTCTTTACCGCGCTTATAGTCGGCTTTGCTTCGGACAGGTTGCACCTGATAGGCGAAAGGCACACGGGCAAGGTTAAAACACAAATCTTGCAGTTGATCGTTTTGGCGGCGGCAATGGTTGTCGGAGTGGCTGTCTGCTATTTCTTCGGCACGCTGTGGTTTATGGTCGTGTACAAGGGGAGCGTAACCGCGGATAATCTGCAAACCGCGCTTGTGTTCTGCGTTTATCCGTACATATTGCCCGACGCGATTAAGATAATCGTCGCAACCTTTTTGGTAAACTATCTTAAAAAATACATAAAGTAATAAATATTTACATATGAAAGCAAGCCTTACGGGTTATTCCTGCAAGGCTTGTTTTATGTTTTTATAGATATCGGCGATCAGTGCGTTGCGCGGCTCTGCCGAGGCTACGTAACCGAGCGTCTGCCCGACGTCCGCGGTGTAAATACCTATTCCGATTATAGCTTCTGTTATTTCCTTGGTGGCAAGATTTACGTTGGCTTCGATAAGTATTCCGCACACCTTTTTGCCGTCTGAATACAGCTCGTCCGTGTCGATTATCTCGGGCATATTCCCGCACGAATGCCCTATACACTCCGCAACCGTTTGCGCGCATATCCGCCTTAGACTGTCCGCTCCGTCCATAGTACGGTTAAGGCGCAACGCCACCGACATATACACGCCCTTTTTATCGGGTGAAATGAATTGCCGTCCATCCTTTCTGCGCCCCATAGTCTGGCTCTCCGCCGCAACCACGCACTCGCCCTCGTTATACAGCTTCTGCCGCGCCACGATATTTGTGGAGGTCACTGCGTCATAGCAGTAAACGCGCGCTCCCGTCTGCGAGGATATGACTGAGGAGGACAGCAGGTCGCACTTGCCGTCAAGCATATACCCCTTGTTAGTCAACGAGTGTATTATGTATCCCTCGTCCGTCAGCTTTTTAACGGCTTTCCAGACCGCCTGCCGCGTTACGCCCGCCGTTGCGGAGAGCTCCTCGCCCGAAACGTATTCGCCGCGGCGCTCTTCAAGTCGCCTCAAAATTTCGCTCTTCAAATCCATAGTTACATTTTATCA
This sequence comes from uncultured Christensenella sp., assembly GCA_910579295.1. Classification (GTDB taxonomy): domain Bacteria; phylum Bacillota; class Clostridia; order Christensenellales; family Borkfalkiaceae; genus Coproplasma. The sequence goes on from CAJTTC010000001.1 coordinate 260,097, forward strand.
CATTAAAAGCGTTGTGTAAAGCACTAAAAACAGGCTAAAAAGCATTGCAAACGCTTACGTTTTATGATAAACTTATATTTGTATAGCTATAATCGGGTGATGCGTAACCTTAATTTGCCGCCGAGCGTATTTATGTGTTATGCAAAAAACGCTGTCAGTTGTTAATCTTTCGGCAATACGCTCAAACGCGCTTTACGTCCGCTCGCTTATCGGCAAACGCTTTTTCTATGCGGTGGTTAAGGCGGACGCGTACGGTCACGGCGCAGAGATTGTTTCCCGCGCATTGGAGGATGTCGTCGACGGCTTTTGCGTGGCGATTGCCGACGAGGGGGCGGCTCTGCGGATAGGCGGCATAACCAAGCCTGTTTTGGTGCTTGCCCCGCCGCTCGGGAAGGACGACGCGGACAAGATTAATTTTTACGGATTGCAGGCTTCCGTTGGCGATACGCACAGCGCGTACCTTGCCCGCGAATGCGCCTGCCACGTCGCGATAAACACGGGTATGAACCGCTACGGCTGTTGCGCAGAGGGGCTTGAAGAAGTGCTCTCCGTCATTCCCGAAAACGCGTTAGTCGGGGCATATTCCCATATGTACGCCGCCGAAAACGCCGTGGAGAGCCGAAGACAGCTTTCCGCGTTTAAGGAAGCGCTGTCGCGGGTAAGAGCGCACAGTCCTAACGCGCTTGCCCATTTTTCAGCGAGCGGGGGTATTCTGCGCGGAGGAGATTATTTACAGGACGGCGTGCGCTGCGGACTTATGCTGTACGGCTATGCGCCCGCAGGTTTTTCGGCGGAGGGATTAAAACCGGCTTTAAAGGTCTACGCGCGGCGCGCTCAACGCACTGTCGTTACGGGTGGAGGAGTGGGATACAATATCGCCGATAAAAAATATAACAGACTGTGCACGTACCGCCTCGGGTATGCCGACGGGTTTATGCGCGGCGTGCCTCTCGGCGAAAAGACGCTGTGTATGGACGCTTTCATAAGCGAGCGCGACTGCGAGCTGTTGCCCGTAATGACGGACGCGCAGGCTTACGCCGAGCGTTGCGGAACAATTTCGTACGAAGCGTTGTGTTCGGTTACGCGCAGAAGTCAAATCGTGTACGAGTGGTAATTTAATGAAAGACGGGCTGAGATATAAATATAAGATAAAACGCAAATATTTTCAGCATTCCGCTCGCGAGGTGGCGGACGGCGCAATTTCCGACTGCGTGTTGCGGCTCTTTGCAGACAAGAAAAGCTTTTTCGTATATTACAGTTATGCGGGCGAGGCGGACACGCACGGCTTGATTGCCCGCCTGTTGGCGGAGGACAAGCGCGTCTTTCTGCCGAGGGTAGAGGGCGATAAAATCGTACCCGTGCCGTATTCGGGCGATGACGGCGGGCTTGTTAAAAACCGGTACGGCATAAGCGAGCCTGCGGGACAAGCCTACGGCGGTCAGATTGACGTCTGCATAGCGCCGTTACTTGCGGTGAACTCACGCGGCTATCGTCTGGGCTACGGCGGCGGATATTACGACAGATATTTTAACGCCAATCCCGACGTTTTGCGGTGCGGGCTGGGCTACTTTATACAGTATACGGACGAGTTTGAAGAGCAGGAATTTGACGAACCTCTCGATTTATTTGTGTGCGAAAGGGGGATAATAGATTTTGGAAGAAGAGTTTTTTGAAGGCGCGCCCGGTGGAGCTTTGCTACGACAACAAGGCGTGTATGTTCTGTTTGCAGTATATCTGCGGCTGGGCGTATTTCCCCTTTCATTATCCGGGCGAAAAGTATCAGGCTCTCAACTACATAATGATTGCCGTGCCTGTCGGCGTGCATATGCTCGGCTATTATCTCGGCAAGCTCAAACAGCAGAAGATACAGGAAACGCCGGAAGAAACCAACGGCGGCAAGAGGCGTAAGAAATGAGAATTATCGGCGGCAAGCACAGGGGCAGAAAGCTTGCGGAGTTTGCGGGCGACGACATTCGCCCTACGTCAGACAGGGTTAAGGAAAGCCTTTTCAATATTCTGTCAGTGCGGGTGACGGGTGCGTATGTGCTTGATTTGTTTTGCGGGAGCGGCAACCTCGGATTGGAGAGCCTCTCGCGCGGGGCGGCGGGAGCGCATTTCAACGATATATCGAGGGATAGCCTTGCCGTGCTCAAAAAAAACGTATCGGCTATGGGCGTGGGCGCGGCGTGCACGGTGACAAACTGCGACTATCTTGCGTGCCTTAACGCCGCGAAAAGACAGTACGACATTATTTTTATCGACCCGCCGTACAGGTTCGATTACGGCGTGCCCGCTCTTGATACGATTGCCGCAAGGGGGTTGTTGAGCGAAGGCGGAGTTGCCGTCTACGAGCGCGACCGCGCGTTTACGGGTACGGTAAATGGCTTGGAAATGTACGACGAGAGGAAGTACGGAAAGACCTATATTTCGTTTTTTAAAATGGCGTAGCCGAGTTTTGCGGGAGGGAATACTATATGAAAACTTGCGTGTTTGCGGGAACATTCGATCCGCCTACCGTCGGGCATACGGACGTAGTTGAAAAAGCTTTGAAAATTTTTGACGGCGTAACCGTAGCGCTTATGGTCAATCCCGAAAAGAGATGTCTGTTCAGCGGGGAGGAGCGTCTTGACCTGTTAAAAAAGCTGTTCGGCGGCAATCCGCGCGTAAAGGTGCGGGCGTTTGACGGCGCGGCGGTGGACTTGCTTAAAGAGGAGAATACGCCGTTCTATGTGCGCGGCGTGCGCGACTGCATAGATTTCGAATACGAAAACCGCAACCACTACGCAAGTAAGCAGCTGATGAATGATATTATAACAGTATATCTTCCCGCCGAACAGGAGGACAGGTACGTCAGCTCGTCGCTTGTGCGCAGTTCGGTCAAATTCAAAAAAGATTATTTTAAATATATTCCGTCGGAGATCGTTGCCGACGTCGAGAAACTTTTGGAGGCAAAAGATGTTTGAGAAACAGATAAAGATACCCGAACCCGAGGAAATAAAGGCGGACGTGCCTCTGCCTGCGGAGCTTAAAGCCGTCAAGGCGAGCCGCGACAAAGCCGTATCCGACGTAATTGCGGGAAATAGCGATAAGCTCATAGTTATAGTCGGACCTTGCTCCGCCCATGCCGAGAAGCCCGTTTTGGACTACGTTGAAAGATTGGGCAAGCTGAACGAAAAGGTCAAGGACAAGCTTGTTATCGTGCCCAGAATTTATACCAACAAGCCCCGCACTAAGGGCGTTGGGTACAAGGGTATGTTTTCTCAGCCCGACCCTGCGAAGTCGGAGGATATTTTAAAGGGCATAAAGACGATTAGGGATTTAAACGTCAAGGCTATTGCCGCAAGCGGACTTGCCGCCGCAGACGAAATGCTCTATCCCGCAAATTTTGCATACGTCGACGATCTTCTGTCATACGTAGCCGTCGGCGCGCGCAGCTCCGAAAATCAGTTGCACCGCCTTGTATCAAGCGGCATAGACGTGCCCGTAGGCATTAAAAATCCTATGAGCGGCTCGGTTATTGTTATGCTCAATTCCATATACGCGGCGCAGTCGGGGCAGATTTTCAAGCTGAACGGCTGGCAGGTAAAGACCGACGGCAATCCGCTTGCCCACGCAATCTTGCGCGGCGCGGTGGACAGCTACGGCAACGATATCCCCAATTTCCACTACGAAACGGTTATGCAGGTCATAGAGGGGTACGCGAAATCGGGGCTTAAAAATCCCGCGATAATCATCGACGCCAACCACTCCAACAGCGGCAAAAAGTTTAAACAGCAGATAAGAATAATCGAAGAGGTTATGAACAACCGCCTCTATGACGGGGATTTTAAGCGCAACGTAAAGGGATTTATGATCGAGAGCTTTATCGAAGAGGGCAATCAGAGCGAAGATAAGGTGTACGGCAAGTCGATTACCGATCCGTGCCTCGGTTGGTGCGATACCGAAAGGCTTCTTTTGGATATCGCCGATAAGGTGTGATTATGCCTGATTTACGCAAGGCGGGATACCTCGGTCCCGAGGGCACTTACAGCTCGATTGCGGCTAAAAAGCTGTGCCCGAAAGCCGAGCTGTCCGCATATCCCTCGTTTTTCACACTGTTTGCGGCGCTGAAATCGGGAGCGATTGACGCCGCGGTTATTCCCATAGAAAATACGTTAAACGGCGCGGTTGCGCAAAATTTGGACCTGTTGCAGGAAACCCCCGATATATTTGCGCGCTCGGCTTGCGCGGTAAAAATCACGCACAGGCTTATTACCTTGGAGGGCGCGGATTTAAGTCGGATTAAACATATATGGTCGCACCCGCAGGCGTTGGGGCAATGCGCAAAATTTCTTGCCCACAATTATCCGCTTGCACAGTTGCACGAAACGGCTTCGACTGCAGAGTGCATAACCAAGCTGAACGGCTTTGAGGACGCGGGCATTGTCGGGGAGCACTGCGGCGGCGCGGGGTATAAGCTTTCGCGGGAAATTATTTCCGACGAGCCGAACAACTACACGCAGTTCCTGTTGGTAGAGAACGGCGCGCCCGACTGTAACCAATCGTCCGACAGGATATTTTTCACGCTTACGTGCAGGCACAAGGTAGGCGCGCTTGTCGGGGTGCTGGAAATTTTACGCGCGTGCGGCATAAATATGACAGAGATAGAGAGCCGCCCCATAAAGGGCAAGACGGGCGAATTCCGTTTCTTTATAGAGGTGGAGGGCGATTACTCTCTGCCCGAAACGCGCGCCGCGCTCAAAAGGTTGGAGGAGGCGTGCAAGTCGTTTAAGCTTATAGGCTGTTATATGTGCGGCTTGCCGAAAAACGAAGCGTAACAGGACGCGCGTCGGGTTTTTACGGTATCAGTGCGAAAAGACAAAGAAGCGCAAAGGTTATAACGCCCTGTACAAGCTTGAACGATATAAAATATCCCGCGCCGACTCTGCATTTCGTAAGGTAGCAAAGCTGTTGCAAGAGTATGGAAGCTCCGCCGAACGTGACTAAAAAACCCGCAAGCGGCAGAGCGAAAAAGCCGCCCGCTTCGGCAAGTAAAAAGCAACCGCCCGTCGCCTCGCACAGTCCCGTGCTCACACCACTCGCCGCGCCGTCGCCGAATATGAGCGATAAAAGCATTTCAAGCGGCTTAAAAATATTGAAATCGGTAAAAACTTTTGATAGGGTGTAGAAGAAGCAGATAAATCCGCCCGCCACAAGCGAAGCGTTTACCGCTCCGTAAAACACCGAATAGAGCGCGTTGCCGTCGGTTTTGGCGCGTGGATTAAGCGGCTTGAAATTGTCTGTCGGTTTGCTGAACATACTGTATAAAACGGACGTGCTCACAACCGATATAAGACACGCCGAAAACAGTTTGACCCCCGAATATCCCCCGCCGAACGCCTTTGCACCCACTGTGCCGAGGGCAAAAAGCGGTCCGCATGTAGAGCACAGCGGCGCAAGCTTTTTGACGTCGGCGTCGTCAATAAAACCGTTGTCGCGGTACTCGCACAGTATTCTGCTGCCCGCGGGATAGCCCGAGCAAACGCTCATAATAAACAGCGGCAGAGCGGCGGGAGGAAGTTTTAATTTTTTCGTCAGTCCGGCAAACGGCTTTGCCGCCGCGCGGGCAGCTCCGAGCCTTATCAGGAGCAACGAAATAATCATAAACGGGAAGAGCGAAGGGAGAACGCACTCCGCCCACATACAAAGCCCGTCGAAGCATACGGCAAGGTATCTCTGCGGATAGGCGATCAGTATTCCGCCGAACAGGACGAGCGCAATACAAACCGACAGCTTTTTCAGCTTCTTTAACGACGAACTTTTAATTTTCATATGCTAATACATATTATACCGAGGTGATAAATATGAGTAAAAAAATAGGACTTGCGCTAGGCAGCGGCGGAGCTCGCGGCGTCGCGCATCTGGGCGTACTTAAAGCTTTAGAGGAAGAGGGTATAAAGCCCGATTATATAACGGGCTGTTCTATGGGCTCGGTAATCGGCGCGGGCTATGCCGAAGGCTTGACTGTCGAGGAGATGTTCGAGGTCGTAGGCAAGCTTAAAGCCATTCAGCTGGTCGACCTTTCGGGCGCGTTCATTTCGCGTATGGCGCTGTTCAAGGGAAATAAGATGCACAACCTCTTGCTCTCCAAGATCGGACACGTCGATTTCAAGGATTTGAAGATACCCTTCAGATGCGTTGCAAGCGACCTGTATTCGGGCAGGCTGGTAACGCTTTTTGAGGGCGACGTAGCTCTGGCGGTGCGCGCTTCAAGCTCTATGCCTATGGTATTCGCCCCCGTTAAAACGGACGACAAACTGCTGATAGACGGCGGCGTTCTGTGCAGAGTGCCCACCGAACAGGTCAGGGAAATGGGCGCGGACGTCGTTATTGCGGTGGACGTTCTCGGCAATACGGGCGAGAGCGTGTCCGAGGTGAAGAACGTAATTTCTCTCGTTGCCCGCATTTTCGATATGATGGATTACAACGGCTCGGAAATGAAGAAAAAAATTACGCGTTGCGATAACGAAGTATGGATTGTGCCCGAGATGAAGGGGCTTAGCCAATACGCAGTCAAGGACGCTGTAAAGGCGTACGGGGACGGCTATCTTGCCGCAAAAGCAAAAATGCCCGAAATCAAAAAGCTGATAGAGGGATAAGGCATATCTGCGTTAAATGCGTAGATTGCCCGTTGTAAGAAAAAAGGTTATACTAATGGATTTATTCGATTTGAACGGCAACGAGGAGAGCGCGAAACCCCTTGCCGAGCGTATGCGCGCCAACAACTTAAACGACTTTATCGGGCAGAAGCACATAGTTGCCGAGGGCTCGCTTCTTCGCCGCGCAATTTCGCTCGACAGATTGGGCAGCTGTATCTTCTGGGGGCCTCCCGGCACCGGCAAAACGACGCTTGCCAATATCGTGGCTTCCACAACTCACGGTGAGTTCATAAAGCTGAACGCCGTTCAGGCGGGCGTTGCGGACGTAAAAGCGGCGGTAAAAGCGGCGGAGGATAACTTGAAGCTTTACAACAAGCGCACGTATCTAATGCTCGACGAGTGTCACCGCTTCAACAAGACGCAATCGGACAGCCTGCTTCCCGCCATAGAAAAAGGCACGATTATTTTTATAGGCTCAACCACCGAAAATCCGTTTGCGGCAATGACGCCGGCTATCGTTTCGCGGTGCAGAGTGTTCGAGTTCAGGCGCCTGACCGAAGAGGAAATCTGCTCGGCGCTGCGCGGCGCTCTCGCAAACAAAAAGCGCGGCTTGGGCAACTACCGTACGCAGGTCGAGGACGAGGCAATCGGACATATCGCGCGTATGGCTGGCGGCGATCTGCGCGCGGCTTATAACGCGTTGGAGCTTGCCGTGCTTACCACTCCCGTGGACGGCGACGGCGCAATTCACGTAACGCTTGCAGACGCGGAGCAGTCAATTCAGAAGAAAGCTATGTCCTTTAACGAGGACGCATATTACGACTACCTATCGGCATTCTGTAAATCGCTCAGGGGGAGCGACGCAAACGCGGCTCTCTATTACGCAATGCGGCTTATAGAGGGCGGGGGCGACCCGTTGCTTGTCTGCCGCAGGTTGGTAGTTCATTCGGCGGAGGACGTCGGAATGGCTGACCCCAACGCGCTCGTAGTGGCGACTTCGGCAATGACGGCGTTCGAGAAAATCGGATATCCCGAGGGGCTTATCCCGCTTTCCGAGGCTATTGTGTACGTGTGCGAAGCCCCAAAGAGCTACTCCGTCAAGACCGCAATGCTCGCCGCAAAGCGTGACGCGACGGAGGTGCGCGACGACGACGGCGTGCCGCCGTATTTAAAGGACAACACGTTCGGCGACAAGCAGACCAAGGTGCAGAGCAGGCATTACAAATTTCCGCACGACTATCCCGAGGGCTACGTCGAACAGCAGTATCTTCCCGATAAATTAAAGGACAGAATTTATTACGTTCCGAGCGATCACGGCTACGAGCAGAGGGTAAAGGAAATACGCGCGGCTAAGGGCAAAAAGAATTAAATTACAAATATGCACTGAAAAATGCAAAAAAACCGCAATATTATTTGACATTTGTGAATAATTATAATACAATATGAATAATTTAAATTAAAGGCGACGACGAAGAACCGTTCGGCAGTATTTCACCGCTTTACAGAGAGCGGGGGCAGGTGAAAGCCCCGTATGCAGGAATTGCGCGAATAACCCTTCCGAGCCGCTTATCCGAACACGCGGACAACGCGCGCAAAGTAGGTTAAGCCGCACAACGACCCGCGTAAGAGGTTATTTTGAGAGATCGGTGTATGATTTAAGCCGATAACTCGGGTGGTACCGCGAATTTTACGTTCGTCCTGAGATTATCTTGGGACGGGCTTTTTATTTATATTCGGGACGGCTTTTTTATCGATATCAAGAGGGCAGGCGCGACAGGTCTGCGAAAAAGGAGAATTTATGAGTACTGTATACCGCACAAAGACGGCAAGCGAGATTGGCGAGGATTTAGTCGGACGTGAAGTGACGCTCGCGGGGTGGATAGAGAACGTGCGCGACCACGGCGGCGTTTCGTTTATCGATTTAAGAGATTTTTACGGTGTTGTGCAGGTCGTTATGCGCGACACGTCGCTTTTGGACGGACTCAATAAAGAGGACTGTATTTCCGTTACGGGCGAAATAGAGAAGCGCGACGAGGAAACGTACAATCCCAAAATACCCTCGGGCACGGTCGAGCTCAACTGCAAGTCGGTAAGAGTACTCGGAAAAGTGCGCGAACAGCTCCCCTTCGAGATTATGACGTCCAAGGAAACGAGGGAGGACGTGCGTCTAAGATACCGCTTTCTCGATTTGCGCAACCGCAAGGTAAAGGACAATATAGTCTTCCGCGCGGAGGTGATTGCCTTTCTGCGCGAGAAGATGAGCAAAATGGGCTTTTTAGAGGTGCAGACCCCCATTTTATGCGCTTCCAGCCCCGAGGGCGCGCGCGACTATATCGTGCCCTCGCGCCGCTATAAAGGCAGATTTTACGCTCTGCCCCAAGCGCCGCAACAGTACAAACAGCTGTTAATGGTGTCGGGCGTAGATAAGTATTATCAGATTGCTCCCTGTTTCCGCGACGAGGACGCGCGCGCCGACCGTTCGCCCGGTGAGTTCTATCAGCTCGATTTCGAAATGGCTTTCGCCACGCAGGAGGACGTTTTTAAGGTGGGCGAGGAGGTGCTCTCGGCAACCTTCGAAAAGTTTGCGCCCGAGGGCTATGAAGTGACAAAAGCTCCTTTCCCCGTCGTTTCTTACAAGCAGGCAATGCTCGAATTCGGCACGGATAAGCCCGATTTGCGCAACCCGCTAAGGATAATAGATTTGTCCGATTTCTTCAATAAATGCACGTTCAAGCCCTTTCAGAAAAAGTGCGTGCGCGCCGTAAAGGTGCACAGCCAAATGAGCAAGGGCTTCCACGAAAAGTTGCTTGCGTTCGCGCAGTCAATAGGTATGGGCGGCTTGGGCTATCTTGAAGTTATGCCCGATCTAAGCTATAAAGGACCTATCGACAAATTTATTCCCGACGGGCTCAAAAACGAGCTGATTGCGATAGCAAAGTTAGAGGCGGGCGACACGATTTTCTTTATCGCCGACGTAAAGGAGAAAGCCGAGAGGTACGCGGGGCAGATTAGGAACGAATTGGGCGAAAAATTGGGGCTGACTGAAAAGAACGCCTATCGCTTCTGCTTTGTAAACGACTTCCCTATGTTCGGTATAGACGGCGAGTCGGGCAAGGTCGGCTTTACCCACAACCCGTTTTCTATGCCGCAGGGGGGATTGGAAGCGCTTGAAAACAGCGACCCTCTCGAAGTTCTCGCGTATCAGTACGATATAGTGTGCAACGGCGTGGAGCTGTCGTCGGGCGCAGTCAGAAACCACGATTTGGATATTATGGTCAAGGCGTTCGGAATAGCAGGCTGCGACGAGCAGACTTTAAAGGATAAGTTCGGGGCTTTGTACACGGCGTTCAAGTTCGGCGCGCCCCCTCACGCGGGTATGGCGCCGGGCGTCGACCGTATGATTATGCTGTTGAGAAACGAGGAGAATATAAGGGAGGTCATAGCCTTCCCTATGAGCTCTTCGGCTCAGGATTTGCTGTGCGGCGCGCCCAACGAGGTTACGGAAACGCAGCTGCGCGAAGTCCATATCAAGATAAGAAATTAAACGAATGTCCCGCTTGCCGCATTACGGGGCTTGACCTCTAAATCGGTGAGTAAAGGATTTAAAAGGTGACGGATATGCCTATAACTCAAAAGGAAATAAAGACTTTGGCAAGACTTTCCCGATTGGAATTTTCGGACGGCGAGATTGAAAGGTTTGCGTCGGAGTTCGAGGAAATAATAGAGTTTGCCAACAGAATTAACGGACAGGTGGAGGGCGACGCTTCGTCTATCCGCGAGGTCGTTACACGCACGGTCAAATGGGAGGACTTGCGCGAGGACGAGGTTAAGGAGAGCTTGCCGAACGAAAAAATCACCTCTAACGTCGAGGCGGAAAACGGCTACTTCCCCGTGAGGAGGGTGGTCAAATGAAGAGCGTTATTTCTTCGCTTTCGCAAAAATTGCGTTCGGGCGAAATTACGAGCAGACAGCTCACCGAGAAATATATCGCCGAGGTCAGGGCGCAAAATCCCGCAATCAACGCGTACGTTCACTACACGTTCGAGGAGGCTATGAAAAACGCCGAATATGCGGACGGGCTGATTGCCGAGGGTAAGGGCACGCCGCTCACGGGTATTCCCCTTACATTAAAGGACAATATCGCAACCGACGGTCTGCTTACGACCTGCTGTTCTAAAATTCTAAGCGGCTTTAAACCCTATTACGACGCAACGGTGTGGAGCAAGCTGAAAGCTCAGGGCGCAGTGCTCCTCGGCAAGACGAATATGGACGAGTTTGCTATGGGCTCGACGAGCGAGAGTTCGTGCTACGGCGCGCCGTTAAATCCCGTCGATAAAACGCGCGTTACGGGCGGTTCTTCGGGTGGAGTTGCCGCCGCGGTGTGCGCCGACATCGCCGCTTACGGCTTGGGCTCCGATACGGGCGGTTCTATCCGTCAGCCCGCTTCGTTTTGCGGGATAGTCGGCTTTAAGCCCTCCTACGGCGCGGTGTCGCGCTACGGCTTGATTGCGTACGGTTCGTCGCTCGACCAGATAGGACCTATGACAAAATCGGTGACTGACGCCGCTATCGTGTACGACGCTATTCGCGGAGTGGACAGGGCGGACGGCACGAGTTGCTCCACCCCCGCAGGGAAAACGCCGCTTAAAGGCGACGTCAAGGGGTTGAAAATCGGCGTGGCGGACGGGTATTTCGACGGCATTCCGGCTGAGATTCGCAATGCGATAGAGGATATGCTCGCCGCATACGTAAGGGCGGGAGCGGAGATTGTCCGCGTGAGTATGCCCGCGCTTAAAATCGCCTTACCCGTGTACTATATAATTGCGTGCGCGGAGGCTTCCTCCAACCTCGGCAGGTACGACGGCATACGCTACGGCTACCGCGCTTCCGGCTATACGGGCGTTGACGAAATGATAACCAAAACGCGCACCGAGGGCTTTGGAAAAGAGGTCAAAAAGCGCATAATGCTCGGAACGTACGTGCTGTCCTCGGGGTATTTCGACGCGTACTACAAGAAGGCGTGCCTTATCAGAAAAACGGTCGAGGCGCAGTTGTCGGAGGCGTTTAAAAAGTGCGACGTTTTGTTTGCTCCAACCGCGCCCGTAACAGCGTTCGCCGTGGGATATTCGGGGGGTAATTCCGTTGAAACCTATCTTTCCGACGTCTGCACCGTGCCCGTAAACATAGCGGGACTGCCAGCCATTTCCATACCCTGCGGCAGTGACAAAAATGGGTTGCCTATCGGTATGCAGATAATAGGAAAAAAATTTGACGACGCGCGCGTTCTGGACACGGCGTATTTTGCCGAGATTAATAATCTTTCGCAGACTGCGGAGGTTGAAGGAGGGGTTAAGCTATGAAATACAGACTTGTATCGGGGCTTGAAACCCACGTGGAGCTTGCAACGGCAACCAAAATTTTCTGCGGCTGTACCACCGCGTTCGGCGGAAGCCCCAACACCCATTGTTGCCCCGTGTGTACGGGTCAGCCGGGCGCGCTTCCCGTGCTCAATAAAAAAGTCGTAGAGTACGCTATACGCGCGGGGCTTGCAACGCACTGCTCGATTAACACGACGACGCACTTGGACAGAAAGAATTATTGCTATCCCGACCTGCCAAAGGCGTATCAGATTTCGCAGTTCGATAAGCCGCTTTGCGAGCACGGATACGTGGAGCTTGAAAGCGGAAAACGCATAGGCATAACGCGCATACACATTGAAGAGGACGCGGGCAAGCTCGTGCACGAGAGCGGTTATACTTATATTGATTACAACCGCGGCGGCGTGCCTCTTATCGAAATTGTTTCCGAGCCCGACATCTCCTCGCCCGAGGAAGCCAAGGAATACGTTGAAAAACTGCAACTCATAATGCGCTATATAGGCGTGTCCGACTGTAAGATGCAGGAGGGCTCTATGCGGTGCGACGTAAATATTTCGGTTATGCCCGAGGGCGCGACGGAGTTCGGTACGCGCACGGAAATAAAGAATATGAACAGCATATCATATATCGAAAAGGCTATGGCTTACGAATATGAGCGGCAAATCGAGGTGATAGAGAGCGGCGGTCAGATCGTGCAGGCAACTCTGCGCTATGACGAGCGCACGGGCGAGACCTCGGTTATGCGCACAAAAGAGGACGCGCAGGACTACCGCTATTTCCCCGAACCCGACATATTGACGGTCGTTATTCCCGAAGAAAAAGTCGAGGAAATACGCAAAAGCCTTCCCGAACTTCCGACCGACAAGCTGAAAAGGTATATAAACGATTTAAAAATCAATGCCGCGACGGCTAAACTCCTGTACAAATATAAGCGCGTCTGCGATTTCGCCGAAAGGGCGATTGCTCTCGGCGCGGGCGTGAAGAATACCGTCAATCTCATCGTGGGAACGCTCTATTCAAAGCTTGAAACTGAGGAGGATAAGGAGAAGTTCGCGCTTCCCATTACGGCTGAGAGTATGGCGGAGCTTGTAAAGCTTGTCGACGGCGGCAAGGTCAACATTACGCTTGCGCAAAAGACGCTGGCTTTAATGGCGGAGGAGGGGAAGCCTGTTTCGGCGTATATCAAGCCCGAGGATATGGCGGGAATGGACGACGGCGAGCTGACGGACGTTTGCCGAAAGGCAGTAGAGGAAAATCCCGCCGCCGTGCAGGACTTTAAAAACGGCAAGGAAAAGGCGATTTTTGCCCTTTACGGCTATGTGAAAAAGGCAACGCAGGGTAAAGCCGATATCAAAAAAGCCGACGAAATTATCAGAAAACTCATTAATCGGTAATAAATTGACGAAGCAACAGATTTTCTCCCTTCGTTAAAATTGAATTTCTGATTTATAAATATAAAAAAAGCGGAGCGCGCTCCGCTTTTTTATTATCTCAATTCGATGTTGAGTTTGTGTTTGAGGTTGCCCAAAATCTTTTTGACAAATCCGTCTATCCTTTCGGGTGTGAACGCTTCGTCTTTGGGGGTAAAGTTCACGGTAAACGCCATACTCTTCTTGCCGTCGCCGAGCTGCTTACCTATATAAATATCGAAAAGCTTTACGCCCGTCACGTATTTGCAAGCCGAGTAAATCTCGCTCTCTATCTGTCCGCACGTAATATTGAGGTCGGCAACGAGAGCCAAATCGCGTTGAACTTCGGGAAACTTGGAGAGCGGAACGTACTTAAACGGTTTAGCGTGGCTCATAAGCGCGTCATAGCTAAGTTCGGCGATAAATACTTTTTTCTCTATCGTCAGCTCCTCGCAAATCAGCGGGTCGAGCCTGCCCGCATAACCTAATACTTCGCCCTCGCAACTGATTTCGGCGCAGATACCGGGATGCAGGTAGGGGCGCTGTGCCACGGCGTAGTCGAGCTTTATATTAAGACTGTCGGCAACGTTTTCCAAAACTCCCTTAATATCGAGGAACGTATCTCCGCCGCCGAACGTGCCGATACATAATACGTTTTTCTCCTCGGGAAGTTCGGTGAGCGGCAGGCTCTTGGCGATATACGTTTTGGCTATCTCGAACAGTCTGCCCTCCGCGTTGCCGCGCCTTAAATTTCTCACAATCGTGCTCACCATAGAGGGGGCGAGCGTTGTGCGCATTACCGATAAATCCTCGCCTATGGGGTTTTTGATGCGTATGAATGAGCGCTCGGGCGCGTCCTCGGGGAAGTGCAGCATATCTAAATCTTTTTCGGAATAGAAGGAATATGTTGAAATCTCGTACAGTCCCAGCGACACAAGATTGTCCTTTAATCTGTTTTCGGCTTTCTGAGCCTCGCTGTAACCTCCGTTTGTTATAAGCGCACTGGGCATAAACGTGCCCGTAACGCGGTCGTAACCGTATTCGCGGATAAGCTCCTCGGCGATGTCCGCATACCCGTCTATATCCTCGCGGTAGGGGGGTACGTGCAACGTAAGATTGTCGCCGCCGTCCTCTACGCCGAAGTTGAGCCGCTTTAAAATGTCAATCGCTTCGTCGTGCGGAACTTCGATTCCGAGCAGCTTGTTTATCTTGTTAAGGCTTACCGTCATAACCTTTGCGCCGTCGTGCGAGTACTCTGTCTTTATATCTACGTGAACGTCGGTAACAGTGCCGCAATTCAGCTCTTCGATGAGGTGCAGAGCTCTTGCCATAGCGCGTTCCGTCGTGTATTCGCTTATGCCCTTTTCAAACATAGCCGAGCTGTCCGAATGCTGACCGAGAGCCCGTGAAGTCTTTCTCACGCTGTCGCGCGCAAACTTCGCGCTTTCAAACAGCAATTCGCGCGTGGCGTCCGTAATTTCGCTGTTTTCGCCGCCCATAATGCCCGCCAACGCACACGGCTTGTTGCCGTCGCAGATAACAAGATTATCGGGGGTGAGCTTAAAACTCTTCCCGTCCAACGTAACGATTTCCTCGCCCGCATTGGCTCTGCGAACGACTATTTCCCTGCCGTCAAGCTTAGCGCAGTCAAACGCGTGCATAGGCTGACCCATTTCCAAAAGTACGAAATTGGTTATATCGACAAGATTGTTTATGGAGCGCAGTCCGCACAGCGCAAGCCTTTTTCTTATCCACATAGGGGAGGGAGCGGGGGTTACGTCCTTGACGTAGTGTGCAATGTATCTCGGGCATATGTCGGGGGCAATTACGCTGACGCTGACTTTTTCGCCCTTTGCCTTTGCGGTGTAGGAGCAGTCGGGCTCGCGCATAGGCTTGCCCAAAACGGCGGCGACCTCGCGCGCCATTCCGACTATGCTCTGACAGTCGGGGCGGTTAGCCGTAACGCCTATATCGAACACATAGTCGTCTAATCCGAGCAGAGGTTTTACGTCCGCGCCGTTTTCAAATCCGTCGGGGAGAAGAAGCAGACCGCAGTAATCTCCGCCCTCGAACATATCGCCGTTTACGCCTATCTCCACGCCCGAGCAGAGCATACCCTCGGACTCTATTCCGCGAAGCTTGCCCTTCTTAATGGTCATAACGCCCTCTACGGTCACGTGGTCCTTGCCCGTGGCGTACACCGTCGCGCCGACAAGAGCGACGGGCGCTTTAATTCCCTTTGCAACGTTGTCCGCGCCGCAACAAATCTGTTTGACGCCGTGGCTTCCGCAATCGACCTTGCAAACGTGCAGGTGAGTGCCCTCTACGGGTTCGCATTCGACGACCTCTCCGACTACGACTCCGCCGATATCTTTTCCTATATTAATTAACTCCTCGACTTCGAAGCCGCACCCGAACAGCTTTTTCTGCAATTCTTCGGCGGTCACGTCTACGTCAACGTAATCTTTTAACCATGATAAAGGTAGTAACATATTTAATTCCTCTTTAATAATTCGTAATGCGTATTAACGCGGTGAAACAATCGTCTGCGCTCAGCTGTATTTTAACTTTTGAATTGCTTCAAAAATCTCGTGTCGCCCTCGAACAGAAGCTTCATATTGTTGACGCCGTATTTAAGCATAGCTATACGCTCTATGCCCATACCGAACGCAAATCCCGAGTATTCCTCGGGGTCGACGCCGCAACCCTCCAACACGTGTCTGTTTACCATACCCGCGCCGAGTACTTCTATCCAGCCCGTGCCCTTGCACAGCCTGCACCCCTTGCCGCCGCATTCGAAACAGCTTACGTCAACCTCGACCGACGGTTCGGTGAAAGGGAAGTAGGAGGGGCGCAGTCTTGTCTTTACGCCGTCGCCGAAAATTTTGCGTGCAAATTCGTCAAGCATACCTTTAAGGTCGCACAGCGTTATACCCCTGTCGACGACTAGCCCTTCCATCTGCGAGAACATAGGTGAGTGCGTCGCGTCGTCGTCGCTGCGGTAAACTTTGCCCGGGGAAAGTATCTTAATGGGCGGCTTCTGCGTTTCCATAACCCTAATTTGTCCCGCACTTGTCTGCGTGCGCAGAAGCAGGTCGTCCGTTATATAAAATGTGTCCTGCATATCGCGCGCGGGGTGGTCGGCGGGAGTGTTGAGCGCAGTGAAATTGTAGTATTCGTTCTCGATTTCAGGTCCTTCGAATACGGTGAAGCCCATACCTGCGAATATGGAAATAAGCTCTCTTCTGACCAACGTGTTGGGGTGGTACGCTCCTCTCTTGGAGGTGTTGCCGGGGAGGGTAACGTCAATAGCCTCGGCGGCGTACTGTTTTTTCAGCTCCTTCGCCTTAATGTTCTTGTCAAGCTTGCCGAACTGATCCTCCGCCCAGACTTTGAGCGCGTTGATAATCATACCAACCTCGGGGCGCTTGTCCTTGGGAACGTCGCGCATACCCTTCATAAGCTCCGAAACTTCGCCGCTCTTTCCGAGATATTTCATCTTTATCTGAAAGAGCGAGTCGGAGGAGTGTACTTCCTTTATGGCTTCGGCAATCTTCTTTTTTAACTGTTCGATTTTTTCCTGCATATACAAACTCCGTTTTTTAGTTCTTAAATAAAAAAATCTCCCCGTGTAAAAACACAGGGAGTTTATAAACTCTGTACCACCTGATTTTACGGCTTAAATTAAAGCCGCCTTGATTTACCTTTTACGCAAGGTATAACGGAGCGCACTATTTTTTTGCAATTTCGCACGTTCGGCTCGTAAGTGAATACCGCACTGTTGCGAATGAACAACCTTTCAGCCGTTTTCGGATTGTTCTCTCTGTAAACGCTTTTTTCAGTACGTCTGTCTTAGTCAACGCCTTTGAATATTGTTTAAATTTTAACAAACAAAATAATGATTGTCAACTGATTATGAGCCATAAAAATAATTAATGCGAATGCTTGCTCTTTTGCCGATATATGTTATCGCGCAATATAAACATTTTAAAATATGTTTTCCAGCTTTACGTCGTAGGCGTCGGGCAGATTTTTGGTTATTTCCAAAAGCACTTCGATTTTGCCGAGAGCCAGATCGTATTCGTTGTTGTAAATAAGGGCGCAAGCTTCGCTCAGCCAATAATCTATATACGAAATGTCGTTGTGCGGAATAAATATTTGAAGCTTACTCTTTTTGTCCGTCCACATTGTGCGCACCGCGTATGCGTCCTCGCGGGTTGCCGTTTCGTCCTCGATTTTGTCGTACAGCGTCTGCAACGCCGAATTGAAGTGCACGAATTGATTACGTATAAAAATCTGCGTTCCTATAAAAACCCCGACGCACAGCGCTATTGCCGCAAGCGTGTAAATTATAGACCTTACCATTGTCCTTTCACCTTGATATTCAAAATTTTATACGGCTTGCCCTTGGGTTGGAAGTACACCCTGCCGTTGCCGTCGACCGTCATAACCAAAACGTTTTTAAGCTTTACGCCCTGCTCGGCGGCAAAATCGCGCAGTCCGCTCTCCGTCAAGCCCGCAACCGAAAGATTTTTCCTGTCCGTCTTTCCGTTATCAACAAGAAGCACGGGGAGGCTCGGGGTTTGCTCTTCCTTAGGCAGAGCCGAAAAATTGCCGTTCGCCTCGTACAGTCCGTAGTACACGTCGTCGAGGTTGAAATAGCCCGCCACTCGCATACTCTCTATGAGGTCGGCAACGTCGAGATTGTTCTTGCGCAACTGATAGCTGTCTATGCCGTCCCGCGTTATTACCAAAGATGGTTTTCCGCACACAACGGTCTTGACGGGCTTAAGCCATAAATCCAACAGCCACACGATCTGGTGCAGAATAAATATCGTGACTATGGCGATAATTCCGTACAGGAGGGGTACGGAGCTGTCCGCCATCGGTATGCAGGCAAGCTCGGCAATAAGCAGGGTTATGACGAGCTCGAACGGTTGCATTTCGCCAATCTGACTTTTGCCCATCAGCCGCATAATAAGTAGCAATGTAAAAAATATGACGGTTGTTCTGATAAATATAAGAGCCATAAAAAAAGTTTCTGCAATTATAATAAAGATATTCAATGCAAAACGCTTTGAAATAATTTATCGGTATGCTATAATGACAGAAATCCGATTGCGTTGCAATTGATAGTATTGCTGAAGTGGCGCGGGTAGGACAGCCCGTGCACGAAAGGGCGGAGTTTTTCCGTCTGCGGTAGTCGGAAGCGTCCTTTCATTTTGTAAAGCTTTAAGGACGCCTGCGGAGGTGTCCTTTTTATGTGCGGCAAGACTATAAACCGATTGATTGAAGCGGCGAAGTCGGGCAGTCGCTTAGGTCTTGACAGAACACGGCGTTTGCTCGACGCGCTCGGTTCACCCGATTTGCGCCTTAAAATAATCCACGTGGCGGGCACGAACGGCAAGGGAAGTACGGCGGAGTTTATCGCCTGCGCCCTTCACAGCTCGGGTAAAAGAGCGGGGCTGTTTACCTCGCCGAAGGTATATTCCTACGGTGAGCAGTTCCGCATAGATTTGAAAGAAATGCCCGTCGGCTTGCTCGAAAAGTATCTCGGCGTCGCCGTTGCCGCGGCTGATAAGTGGGAGGATAAGCCGACCGCATTCGAATACGAGGTGGCGGCGGCTCTGTATATGTTTGCCGAAGAGGGGTGCGAATACGCCGTCGTTGAGTGCGGCTTGGGCGGGCGCGACGACGCTACTAACGCAATTGCGCGTAAAGAGGTTGCCGTTATAACCTCCGTTTCATTGGAACACACCGCCGTGCTCGGCAATACGATTACCGAAATTTGTACGGCGAAGAGCGGCATAATTAAGGATTGCCCCGCCGTTGTGAGCGCCTTGCAGAGCGACGAGGGGAGAGAGTTTTTCACCCGCCTAGGCGTGACTTTTGCGGGCGAGGGATTGAGGATAATTCAAAGCACGCCCGAGGGGCAGAGCTTTATATATAACGGACGGACTTATCGGATAAAAATGCTCGGCGCGGCGCAGTGCTACAACGCGGCGACGGCTGTCGGGGCGTGCACGGTTCTCGGGCTCGACGGCGGCGATATAGCGCGTGGGCTTGCAACGGCTAAGCTTGCGGGGCGGTGCGAAATTATTAAAAAGAGCGGCGTGACTTATGTGCTGGACGGCTCTCACAATCCCGCTTCGTTTGCTCCTCTCACGGAGCTTATGGACGCGGTCGACGGAGAGAAAGAGCTTGTTTTCGGCTGTCTTTCGGACAAGGACGTGGCGGCGGCGGCGTGCGCGCTTGCACGGTATTTTTGCTCGGCTACGCTTGTTTCGCCGGACAGCTGGCGGGCGATGGACGCGGAGCGCATAAAGAGTGCGTTCGGCGGATTGATAGACGACGTGCGCACGGCGGACGGAGTGGGCGAAGCTTTGGATAGTATGCGGAAAAAATTTGTCGCGGTGTGCGGTTCGTTTACCCTGTTAAAGGAGGCAAAAGATTGGATAGAGAAAAAGCAATGAGGGCGGTTAAAGAGCTGTCGGAGGCGATTGGCGAGGATACGGAGCGCGAGGGGCTTTACAAAGTGTCGGGCGACTTTCCCGAGGGAAAAATTGCGGAGGCAATGGCGGTAATCAGATGATAGTAGGGGGGCAATCGTTTAAAAATCACACGTACGTAATGGCAATAATCAACCTGACTCCCGACAGCTTCTGGCACGAGAGCAGGGCAACCTGCGACGACGTTCTTTTCCGCGTTGAACGCGCGATTAAGGACGGCGCGGCGATTATTGATTTGGGAGCGCAGTCCACCCGACCTTCATATACCGAGGTGAGCGCGGACGAGGAAATCAGGCGTTTGGAAAAGCCGCTTGCGGCGGTCAAAGCGCGGTTCGATATACCTGTATCGGTGGATACGTATTTTTCGAAGTGTGCGCGGGCGGCGTGTCAGCGCGGCGCGGATATGATAAACGACGTCTGGGGCTTGACTCACGACGGCGATATGGCGGAGGTTATAGCCTCTGCGGGCGCGTCGGTCTGCATTATGCACAACGCGCATACGCCGCTTACGGGCGATATTTTCCCGCAAATAAACGGTTTTCTTAAAAATTCGGCGGCAAAAGCGCTTAACGCGGGTGTGAGCGCGGATAAAATCTGCGTCGACGGCGGCATAGGCTTTGCCAAGGATAAGGAGCGCAATTGGCAGCTTCTTAACGGCTATGAAAGGCTTGCCGAGGTCGGATATCCTCTGCTTTTGGGCACAAGCCGCAAGTCGATGTTCGGCGGCAATGCGGAGGACAGATTGCCCGCTACTCTCGAAAGCACGCGGCTTGCCGTGCGCAAGGGCGTTTTATTCGTCCGCGTGCACGACGTCAAAGAGAACTTCGAAGCTATAAAGGAGGAGTATGAGCGCAATCAGCATTAAGGGGCTTGAAGTCAGTGCGCGTCACGGCGTGCTTGCCGAGGAAAAAGTCAATCCTCAGCCCTTCGTTTTCGATATAGATATTGACTGTCCGACGGTTGCCGCGGCTCATAGCGACGACGTAAATATGACGGTCAATTACGCCGAGGTTTGCCGTTTGGTTGCGGCATATTGCGGGGGCAATTGCTTTAATCTCATCGAAAAGCTTGCCTATGGCGCGGCTTTTCTCATTGCGCGTGAGTACGAAATTATACGCGCGGTTGAAGTGACCGTGCATAAGCCGCAGGCGCCTATCGGTCTGCCATTTTCCGACGTCAGCGTTACGGCGAGGGTGGAGAGAAACGTCGTCGCGCTCTCTCTGGGTTCGAGTATAGGCGACGGCAAGGCGACGTTAGACGGGGCGTTGAAGCGGCTTTCCGAGCTGAACGGCGTCAGGGTTATAAAGGTTTCGGACTATATCGTCAGTCAGCCGTACGGCGGGGCGGCGCGCAACGTCTTTACCAACTGCGCCGCGCTTATAGAGTGCCTGTTAACTCCCCGCGGGCTTCTCGACGCCATACACGGGGTCGAGGCTGAATACGGCAGGGTGCGCGAGGTGCGTTGGGGCGACCGTACGCTCGATATAGACATAGTATTTTTCGGTGATAAAGTCATTGCGGAAGAGGGGCTGTGCGTTCCTCACCCCGACTATATAAACCGCAGCTTTGTGTTGGAGCCGCTTAAAAGTATCGCCCCCGATTTTGTGTGCCCTATACTGCATAAGCGTATATCCGATATGTAGGCGCGCGGACGGCGTTTGCACGCTGCTTTTACGGGCTGTCCTTTGTGCAAGTTGCACAATCTTTTTTGAAATGTATATACAAATTTGTCGCGTGGTGTTATAATTGGTCATAGTGGTAAGAATATTTTTTTGGCAATTTTCAAAGGGGAAAGTGGTAAAATATATCTTCTAAGGAGAGGTTAATTTTGGAAAAGATAGGAATTATCGACCTCGGTTCGAATTCGGCAAGGCTCGTCATTGTCAACTTGTTCGAGGACGGCTTTTTTATGGTCGTTGACGAACTTAAAGAGAGCGTTCGTTTGGGGCAGGATATGGAGCGCGACGGCTTCTTAAAACCCCAACGCGTCGCCGAAACGGTTAAAACTTTAAGAATGTTCAAGCGGTTATGCGACGTGAGCGGCGTAAACCGCATTATAGGCGTGGCGACCGAGGCTGTGCGCAGGGCAAAAAATCAGCGTTCTTTCCTCGACGAAATTCAGACGAGCTGCGGGGTTAAGCTGCGCGTGCTCACCGCCGAAGAGGAGGCTACCCTTGTCTATCGCGGCGTTATAAACACAATGGACATACCCAAGGGCGTTATATTGGAGATAGGCGGCGGCTCTACCAAAATAATATATTATAACCGCAGGAATATGTTGCATTACGCCACAATTCCTCTCGGCGCGGTAACGCTTACAGACCAGTTTGCGGGCGAGGGTCTGAAACCCGAAGAGCAGGCGGCTAAGATGGAGGAGTATTTCCTCGAAAAACTCAACGAAGTGGAATGGCTGTCGGAAATCGACCCCGACGTTCAGATGATAGGCGTGGGCGGTTCGTTCCGCAATCTCTTCAAAATCAACAAGATGGTACACAAGTATCCGCTTGACGTCGTGCACAACTTCAATATGGAGGCGGAAACGTTCTACCCCGTATACGATATGATTAAGGTGCTCGACCTCGACAAGAAGAAAAAGATAAAGGGACTGTCTGCCGAGCGCGCCGACATTCTTCCCGCCGCGTTTGCCATAATAAATACGTTTATAAGGCGGTTGAATTTCAATAACTTTACCATATCGGGCTCGGGCTTGCGCGAGGGTATAATGTTCAATCAGGCGCTTCCCTCGACTATCGAAAAGCCTATATTGGACGTAATGAACTATTCGCTTACAACCTTGGTTAAATATTACGGTTGCGACGAAAGGCACGTCGAGCACGTTGTAAATTTAAGCGTTCAGCTGTTCAAGCAGTTGCGCGTGCTTCACAAGTTCCCCCGTCAGTATCTCAAAGTGTTAAAGGTAGCCGCAATGTTGCACGACTGCGGTATGCGCATAAAATACTACAATCATCAGCGGCACAGCTGCTATATGATATTAAACTCCACGCTCTACGGCGTAAGCCACAGGGAGATAGTGCTCGCGGCGTTTGCAGCCTGCTGTCATAAGAAAGAGGACATAAACGCATACAGCTGGAATTGTTACCGCGATATATTGCAGGAGGACGATATCGAAATCGTAAAGCGTCTGGGCGTAATGCTGAGAATTGCCGAAAGCCTTGACAGGAGCAACGCGGGCGTTGTAAAGGGTATCAATTGCGATATCCTCGGGGATTCGGTAATTATGAAAACCGAGGTCGAGGGCGACGCCTCGCTGGAAATTCGCGACGCTCTTGCGGCAAGCGCGGAGTTCAAAAAATCCTTCCGCAAAAATCTCGAAATTCTCTAAAAAACGTAATGCCGCTTAAATGGCGGCATTTATTTATAGGCTTCCCGGATATCAGGGTGAGCCGCTCGGCTCTTGATTACCGATAATTTAAAATAACCTATACTTTAAAATAATGGAAAATAAATTAAAAATAATTCTGGCGAGCGCGTCGCCGAGGCGCAGGGAATTGCTCTCAGGGATAGTCGGCGAATTTACGGTTTGTCCTGCGGTCGGCGGGGAAAATCCCGATTATTCGCTTACGCCCGAACGGCTTGCTTGCAGGCTTGCCGAGAGCAAGTGCGACGAGGTGTTTGCCGCGCACGGCGACAGTGTGGTTATCGGCAGTGATACGATAGTCGTATTTAACGGCAAAATCTTGGGTAAACCGAAAAATGCGGATGACGCGGCGGCTACGCTCAGAATGCTTTCGGGTAACGAACACAGTGTCATAACGGGCGTGTGCGTGCGCTCGCCGAAGAAGAAAATTATAAAATACGAAAGGACTGCGGTACGCTTCAACGCTCTCAGTGAAAGCTTTATTGCCGCGTACGTTGCGGGCGGTTCGCCTATGGACAAGGCGGGTAGCTACGGTATACAGGACGAGGGCGTGGTGTCGGGCTATGACGGCGATTATTCCAACGTTGTCGGACTTCCCGTCTCTCTCACGGAAAAAATGATAAAAGAAGTACTTGAATGATGAACAGATTGGTTATTGACGTTGGGTCATGGATAACGAAGATTTGTATTTTGGGCAGCGGAGTCGTGCTCACGGAAGCGACGTGCGTTGCGCTCAGCGACGAGGTTGACGGCGTGGTTACGATAAAGGCGTTCGGCGATACGGCGCGTGCGCTCTCGGGCAGGGCGGCGCAGAATACCCGAATTGTCAACCCCGTATGCGAGGGGGATATCGTACACACGAAGTTGCTCGGCGAGCTGTTAAAGCATTTTTTATACAAAATCGAAATAACGCCGCGTAAGGCGAAAACGACGGAAATAATGTTTGTAATCCCGTGTAGCGCCACGCGCGAGCTTCGGGATAAATATTTGGAGATTGCCGCGGAGTGCGGAGTGGGCAGGGTGTACTTTACGCGTACGCCGTTTGCCGCCGTTCTCGGGCATAACGTTACGCTGTCCGATACCGCGCCTGTTTTCTGCGTGGACGTCGGTTACGGAAAGACGGATATTTCCGTGTTCTCTCTCGACGGCATAATATTGGGCTTTACCGCAAATTTAGGCGGCGGCAATATCGACGTGCACATAATAGATTTGCTCGCGGATAATTACGGCATAAGAATAGGCGCGCTCACAGCCGAAAAACTTAAAAACGTAGTCGGCAGCCTGTACGAGGACGAGAATAAAATAAACGTTGTGATAGGCAGGGACGCGGCGACGGGAGAGCCTACGCAGGTTGCCGTAAATTCCTCGCAGTTGTACGACGTAATCAGACTGTACGTCGATAAAATAATTGAGTACGTCCGCGCGGTACTGTCGGAGCTTCCCGCGGAGGTTGCCTCGGCGGTGGTCAACGGCGGCGTTTACCTTTCGGGCGGACTATCCAAAATGGACGGCTTTGCCGAGTATTTCGCCGCGGGGCTTGAAATTAAGGTGAATACCTGTGAAGAGCCCGCTCTTGCTTCCGTTATCGGCGGCTGTACGGTGCTGTCAAGTCCGTACCTGTGCTCAAAGGCCGCCACTGTCAATTAATCCGTCGAATTTGTCAAAAGCAACGGCGCGACAAAAACGGCGTAACGGAGATTTAAATAAAATGGCAATGCGCGGCGGCAACGTCGCGCTGTTTTTTATAAAAAGTTAAACCGAATGCCGAGCTATCTTGCCTACCCCATTGATTTTAAGTGGGAAGGTGGCGCAAAGCGCCGAATGAGGGATAAAATCGTGTAAAAATAAATTTTCAGGTGCAAAGTTAATTTTAATTTACTTTTTCCCGTAAGTTTTCTATAATATAGTCATAATGAAAAAGCCTAATCAATTTATCCGCAATTTTTGCATAATAGCCCATATAGACCACGGCAAATCGACGCTTGCCGACAGACTTATGGAACAGACGGGGCAGGTCTCTAAGCGCGATATGGAGGAACAGCTCCTCGACAGTATGGACATAGAGCGCGAGAGGGGTATAACCATAAAGCTCACTCCCGTAAGAATGTTTTACGACTCAGACGACGGCAACGAGTACGTGTTCAACCTTATCGACACGCCGGGGCACGTCGACTTTACCTATGAAGTTTCGCGTTCGCTCGCCGCGTGCGAGGGGGCAATACTTATCGTAGACGCCTCGCAGGGAATAGAGGCGCAGACGCTTGCCAACGTATATCTTGCTCTCGAAAACAATCTTGAAATTCTGCCCGTAATAAATAAGATAGACTTGCCGTCCGCCCGTCCCGACGAGGCTAAGCGGGAGATAGAGGACGTTATCGGTCTTGACGCTTCCTACGCGCCGCTCGTTTCGGCTAAGGACGGCACGAATATAAAGGAGGTTTTGGAGGACGCCGTAAAGTATTTCCCCCCGCCCGACGGCGACGAGGACGCGCCCTTTAAGGCTCTTATATTCGATAGCTATTACGATAATTATAAGGGCGTAATTCTGTTTGTGCGCGTCAAGGACGGCGGCGTAGCGGTCGGCGATAAAATAACTACGTTCCGCTCGGACAAGATTTACGAGGTGACGGAGGTCGGCGTGTTCGCACCTTCTATGTTGCCCAAGGACGGCTTAAAGGCTGGCGAGGTCGGCTATATCGCCGCTTCGATAAAATCTATACAGGACGTTGCGGTGGGCGATACGGTTATCAACGCGGACAACCGCGCCGCCGAACCCCTGCCGGGCTATAAAAAGGTGCAGTCAGTAGTGTTCTGCGGAATTTATCCTCTCGACGGCTCAAAATTCGGCGATTTGAAGGACGCTCTCCTGAAATTACAGCTCAACGATGCTTCGCTCATTTTCGAGCCCGACACGTCTCAGGCTCTCGGCTTCGGCTTCCGTTGCGGCTTTTTGGGGCTTTTGCATATGGAAATTATGCAGGAGAGGTTGGAGCGCGAATTCAATCTCGACATAATAACCACCGCGCCGTCGGTCAGCTACAAGGTGATAAAGACGGACGGAGAAACGGTGTTCGTCGACAATCCCTCGCACCTGCCGCCCGTATCCGAAATAGAGAGTATGGAAGAGCCTATCGTGCACGCCGATATATATTCTCCGCCCGATTACCTTGGGCAGATTATGGATCTGTGCCGCGACAAGAGGGGCATTTTCGAGCAGATGACGTACCTCGACGCAAACCGCGTAAAGCTTGAATACCGTCTGCCGCTCAACGAGATAATTTTCGACTTCTTCGATAAAATCAAGTCGCGCACACGCGGATATGCAAGCTTCGACTATGAAATTATCGGCTATGAGAAGAGCAAGCTTGTAAAGCTCGACATGCTTCTCAACGGCGACGTATGCGACGCGCTCTCCATAATTGTGCACGAGAGCTCGGCGTACAACCGCGGCAGAACGCTGTGTGAAAATCTCAAGGACGCAATACCCCGTCAGCTGTTCGAGATACCCGTTCAGGCGGCGGTAGGCGGAAAGATTATCGCGCGTGAAACGGTCAAGGCTATGCGTAAGGACGTGCTTGCCAAGTGCTACGGCGGCGATATTACGCGTAAGAAAAAGCTGTTGGAGAAGCAGAAAGAGGGCAAAAAGCGTATGCGCACGATAGGCAGTGTGGAAGTGCCCAGCGAAGTGTTTATGCAGATACTTAAAACAAACGACGATTGAGCGGCTGCGTAAGTCGGCTTAAACGGGCGTTAGCGCAAGAGGGCGCATATGAATTTCAACCAACGAGTTTACGAATACGTCAGGCAGATACCCGCGGGAAAGGTGACGAGCTACGGGGCGGTTGCCTTTGCCATAGGCGCGCCGAGATGCAGCAGACAGGTGGGCTGGGCTCTTCACTCCAACCCCGCTTTCGGTGAAATTCCCTGTCACAGGGTGGTGTTTAAGGACGGCTCGCTTACCGACGGGTTTGCGTTCGGAGGGCGCGATATTCAGCGCGCAATGTTGGAGAGCGAGGGCGTAGAGGTTTCGGACGACTATAAGGTAGATATGAATAAATACGGGTGGATATTATGAACGCGGGAATTTACGTGCATATACCGTTTTGCAAATCGAAGTGCCGCTATTGCGACTTTACTTCCTATCCCGACAAGCTGGGGTTTGCCGAGAGCTATATGACGTGCCTGTATCACGAAATGGCAATGCGCGGCGAAGAGCTCAAAAACTATAAATTCGACACGCTGTATATCGGCGGCGGCACTCCGTCTGTAATCGACGCAAGCCTTATTGCAATGCTTATAGCGGCGGCTAAAAAATACTTTAATCTTGCCGACAATGCCGAGATAACCATTGAAATGAACCCCGAATCGGTCAGCGAGAGCAAGCTCGCACTGTACAAAAAGTGCGGCGTAAACCGATTTTCCGTGGGATTGCAGACGGCGATTGACAGCCAGCTTGCCGATTTGGGCAGATGCCATACGCTCAACAAATTCTTAACCTGCGCAAAGCTGTTGAAGGGCGAGAATTTCAACGTCGACATAATGATAGGCTTGAAGGGGCAGACGCGCGGAGATATAGAAAAGTCAATACGCACCGCCGCGGTGTTCGGCGCAAGTCACGTTTCGATGTATGCGCTCACCCCCGAGGACGGAACGCCCATATATACCGACTATCTTAACGGCGAGTTGCCCGACGGCGACGAGGTTGCCGATATGTACGATTACGGCGTGAGTATTCTGCGCGGGTTGGGCTTCGGGAGATACGAAATTTCCAACTTCTGCAAGAGCGGTAAGGAGAGCAGGCACAACCTCAACTATTGGCGCAGGGGCGAATATATAGGGCTTGGCGTTTCGGCTTCGTCGTGCATAAACAACGTGCGCTTCACTAACACTTTTAATCTCGACGAGTACTTCAAGTGCATTATGTCGAACCGTTTCCCCGTCATAGACAGCGAGGAGATTGACTTGCGCGGACAAATGGACGAAACGGTTATGCTCGCTATGCGCACCGCCGAGGGTCTGAACGTTGAAGAATTTAATGAAAAATTCGGCTGTGATTTCAACGAAGTGTACGCCGCCGCGCTCGACAAAAACAGCGCATACCTCGAAAAGAGGGGCGTGCGGCTTCGGATTAAGGACGAATATCTTTACGTGCAGAATACAATAATCTGCGACTTTTTAGCCTGACGGCTCTGTGCATAACTGTATAATTACACTGAATATTCACTGAAATAAGGCGGTTTATGCACAAAAAGTTATCAACAAATACCTCTGTTCACAACGTAAGCGAACAAAGGTGTCAAAAAGTTATCAACAAAACCGCACTGTTTCGACGTTTTTCGCTCGATCTAAGTGCGGTTTAGTCATTATGTACAAAAAAGTTATCAACAATTCAAGAATTGCGTATTTTTGCTTGGCTCATTTCTGTGAGGAGCGCGGCGGGATAGGAGCGTTTGCGTATTCGGGGAAGCGGTCAGTCCTCTACGGTGCTTTCGCGTTCGGCTATAATTCTGCCGTCCGAGCCGTCAACAAGGTAGGCGTGCACGTTTTCTCCGTCGCATACGCCCACGTAATAATAGCAACCCTCGTCATACAGAAGCCGCACTATTATTTCGCCCGAAAATACGCCGTTGTGTGTAAGGGAGGTAAAGCTCTCCGCGTCGTATTCCCGCACGCAGTCAAGCGCCGTTCTGCCGTCTATTGTGCCCTCCTCGGCAACGTTGAACGCGTCGATTTTTGTTTCAACGCCGTCTACGGTGATTGTTACGGGTACGCTTGCGCCGCTGAGATTTCCGCCGGTAAAGCTCAGGTAATAGTTGCGCGTTACGGCAAGCCAACTCATTTCGCCGCCGCGCCCGCCGAGCTCTATTTCAACCTCGTTCGCCGAGCCCTCGCAACTGTAATATATTTCGGTCAGGCTGTTCATATTGCCCTTAATGCCGTCGAGGGCGTAGGGCGTTTCTCTGTCTACGCCGTAAATTTTTACGGTTATATTGTCGTCCTCATAGAAATAGACGCTGTTTCTGTATTCGGAAACGTAGTCAAAATAGTCCGTGTTCTTTTTGCAGGCGGCAAACATAAGCGGCATGGTAATACATATAGCAATGCACAATAAATATTTTTTCATATTAAAGCTTATTGCCTTTCAAGTAATAATATGATTATATCTTTCAAACAGTTGATTTTTTTTTATCACTGTGATAAAATATATAAAATATTTTGGTAACAATTCAGGTTGGATTTTGGAGAAACTTGTTGTTAAAACGGCGGTAAAGACCGTCCTCATAATTTTGGGAATATTGGTGGCTGTATTTGCCGTGTTCAATTTCGCTTTCCCTCAGCATATGGCGACGGCGACCGAGGGTATAGGCAACTACGAATTGGCGGTGAAATACGCTTCTTTGCGTTACTACTATACCAAAGATTGCGGTGATTTGGCGCGTTGCTTTGACGATAGCGTGCTTCTCGGAAAGGACGAGTACGTTTTGCAGTACGGCGAGGAGCTTGTAAATCACAAGGACTACGCTGAAATTTGCAGACAGCGGAACAGCAGTCAGACGGGCAGTATGTACGATTACGGGCATTGGGTTAACTCCAAGCTTGCCGTATCGTATTACAATCAGGGCAAGGCTTCCAAAGCTATAGAGCTTGCGGTGGCGGATAACGGGGCGGACAGCTTCGAATACGGCAACGCGATGATGTCGCTTGCGGCGCAGATAAAGAGCGCGAACGACGCGGAGGCGGCGGGCGTGCTTTTGGGCGAGCTTGAAAAAATCAACCCTGCGGACAACAAGGAAAAGGATTATCTCACGCAGGTAATCGATATAATGCGCAACGTCGCGGGGCAATAACAGTTAATTAATTAAAAAATATAAAGAAATATACGAGGTATTGACAAATGAGTAAAATCGTTAAAGAAGCTTTGACGTTTGACGACGTATTGCTTATACCCGCGGCGTCGGACGTACTTCCTTCGACAGTGGATTTGCGCACGACGCTCTGCGACGGCATCAATCTCAATATTCCGCTCGTCAGCGCGGCTATGGATACCGTAACGGAATCCCGTCTTGCGATAGCCATTGCAAGAGAGGGCGGTATAGGTATTATTCATAAAAATATGTCCATAGAGGAGCAGGCGGCGCAGGTCGACAAGGTAAAGCGCAGTGAGCACGGCGTAATTACCGACCCGTTCTTCCTTACGCCCGAAGAGCCCGTTTCGGCGGCTCGCGCGCTTATGGAAAAATACCGCATATCGGGCGTGCCCATAACAAAGAACGGTAAGCTCGTCGGTATTCTTACAAACCGCGATATGCGCTTTGAAACCAACTTCGATCAGCCCATATCGGCTATAATGACTAAGGAAAACCTCGTCACCGCACCCGAGGGTACGTCGCTTGCGGAGGCGCAGAAGATACTCGGCAAGCACCGTATCGAAAAGCTTCCTATCGTCGACAAAAACGGTATGCTCAAAGGGCTTATCACTATTAAGGATATCGAAAAGGCAATTCAGTATCCTAACCGCGCGACCGACAAAAAGGGTAGGTTGCTCGTCGGCGCGGCAATCGGCGCAACCGCAGATATGCTCGACAGAATAGAGGCGCTCGTAAAGGCGCACGTCGATCTGGTTGTGCTCGACTCGGCTCACGGTCATTCCAAAAATATAATCAATAACGTAGAAAAGGCTAAAAAGGCTTTCCCCGACCTTCCCGTAGTCGCGGGCAACGTCGCAACGGCGGAGGCAACTCACGACCTGTTCGGCGCGGGCGCGGACGTGGTAAAAGTCGGTATCGGGCCTGGCTCTATCTGCACGACGCGCATCGTTGCGGGCATCGGTATGCCTCAGCTTACGGCGGTAATGGACTGTGCCGAGGAAGCCGACAAGGTTGGCAAGCGTATAATCGCGGACGGCGGCATTAAGTACTCGGGCGACATCGTAAAGGCAATCGCGGCGGGAGGCAGCGCAGTTATGCTCGGTTCGCTTTTTGCGGGCACAACCGAAGCCCCCGGCGAGCTTGAAATTTATCAGGGCAGAAGCTTCAAGACGTATCGCGGAATGGGCTCGCTTCCCGCAATGGCAAAGGGCGGCAAGGACAGATATTTCCAATCGAACGCCATAAAGTTCGTTCCCGAGGGAGTGGAGGGCAGAGTGCCTTACAGGGGCGCGCTTGCCGATATAATCTTCCAATTAATGGGCGGACTTCGCGCAGGTATGGGCTACACGGGCAACGCGACTATCGACGGTTTGAGAAAGAACGGCAAGTTTGTAAAGATGACTGCGGCTTCCCTTGCAGAGAGCCACCCTCACGACATTTCGATTACCAAGGAAGCTCCCAACTATTCACCTAAAAACTAAATAATTCGTAATTGTGTATTCGGAATTCGGAGTTGTTGCAGATCGGGTTTTACCTTGATTGCGCGTTCCGCATTCCGAATTACGAATTTGACGGAGGAAAAATATGATTCACGAAAAAGTATTGGTTATAGACTTCGGCGGGCAGTACAATCAGCTCATTGCGCGCAGAGTGCGCGAGCACAAGATTTACTGCGAAGTCAAATCCTACAAGACGCCGATTGAAGAGATACGCGCCCTCGAACCCAAGGGCATCATTTTTACGGGCGGGCCCAATTCGGTCTATCTCGATAATTCTCCCAGAATGGGCAAGGAAATTTTCGAGCTCGGCGTGCCCATTTTAGGCATTTGCTACGGCGCTCAGTTTATGGTTTACGGGCTTGGCGGCACGATTGAAAAGGCAAACGAAACGGCGGTTGCGGAGTTCGGCAGAACGGGTTGCGAGTTTGATACGAAGTCGCTTCTTTTCAAGGGGTTGAAGAAAAAGTCAGTCGTTTGGATGAGCCATAACGACCACATAGCCACCCTTCCCGAGGGCTTCCGCGCGGTGGGGCACAGCGACAAGTGTCCGTACGGTGCAATCGAGAACGCCGAAAAGAAATTCTACGGCACGCAGTTCCATCCCGAGGTCAATCACACCGAACAGGGCTTCGATATGCTCGGCAACTTCCTCTATAACGTATGCGGCTGTAAGGGCGATTGGACGATGGAGGAGTACGCGCAGACGGCTATACGCGAGATACGCGAAAAGGTGGGCGGCGGCAAGGCGTTGCTTGCTCTCTCGGGCGGAGTGGACAGCTCTGTTGCCTGCAAATTACTTGCAAAGGCGATAGGCAGTCAGTTGACTTGCATATTCGTCGACCACGGGCTTATGCGCAAAAACGAGGGCGACGAGGTTGAAGCGGCGTTTGCGGACAGCGGAGTAAACTTTGTGCGCGTCAACGCGGGCGAGCGTTTCCTGGGAAAACTTGCGGGCGTGACCGACCCCGAGCGTAAGCGCAAGATAATCGGCGAGGAATTTATCCGCGTGTTCGAGGAAGAGGCAAAGAAGATAGGCAGGGTGGATTACCTTGTTCAGGGCACTATATATCCCGACGTAATAGAGTCGGGCTTGGGCGACGCGGCGGTGATAAAGTCGCACCACAACGTCGGCGGGCTTCCCGATTACGTAGATTTCAAAGAAATTATCGAGCCGCTCAGAATGCTGTTTAAGGACGAGGTCAGGGCTCTCGGCATTGCGCTCGGACTTGACGAAAAGCTCGTATGGCGTCAGCCGTTCCCCGGACCGGGACTTGCCATAAGAATAATCGGTGAAATCACGCCCGAAAAAGTGGCTATACTTCAGGACGCGGACGCTATATTCCGCGAGGAAATAGCCAAGGCGCATCTTGACAGAGATATCAATCAGTACTTTGCAGTGCTTACGAATATGCGTTCCGTAGGAGTAATGGGCGACGGCAGAACGTACGATTATACGCTTGCTCTGCGCGGCGTGTCGACGACCGATTTTATGACGGCGGATTTTTCGAGAATACCGTACGACGTTCTCGAAGCGGCTTCGAACCGCATAGTAAACGAGGTTAAGCATATCAACAGAATAGTGTACGACATAACCTCAAAACCCCCCGCAACAATCGAGTGGGAATAAGCGTTAACCGCGGCATATGTGCGTGGCAATGCAAAAAAAAGTGTGAAAAATTATTATTTAATGTCAAGCTGATTTTATCGGAAAGTTTTAAAAAATTTTCTGAAAGCGTTTTGACAAAATAAATTTTTCCCTGCCGAAGATTGCCGTAACGCCGACGGCGAGCATACCGACAACGACGTTCAGTAGCATATTACGGACTTAAAAATTCAAAAAGCGGACGCACGGAAACGCGCGTCCGCTTAAATTTTATAAAACTGTTGCATTTTTCTTATCCGTCTGTTATACTTAATTATCGGTATCTATTTTATGACGGATTTTGAAAAACTCAAAAATTTAATAAATCCAAAGAAAAATGCAGACAAGCAATTTTATCTCGATTTGCTTGACGACGTTAAACAGCGGGAGTGGGAGGACGCGCATATCGCCGCCGTGCTCTCTATGCTTAAAGCGCTCTATTTAAACAAACTCGGCAGGCAGATCAAGGAGGCGCAGGAGGAGCGCGCGGCGCTCACGGCTTCACCCGACTACGACGCGGAGAAGTACAGGCGCGTGCTCGAACTCAATTCGCAGATTGCCGTGTGCAAGCAGAAGCGGCAGTCCTTCAAGTGTTTTTTTGACGAGCCGTATTTTGCGCGTATGGACTTGGAGGACGACAAGGACGGTTACAACGCCTACTATATCGGCAAACGCGGCGACGAGGGCTTGGAAATCGTCGATTGGCGCGCTCCACTTGCGCGGCGTTATTATCAGAAAAGCAAGCTTACCTTTTCCATAAACGAATTTGACTACAAGCTTGTCTTGCGCAGGGCAATCCGTACCAGGAGCGGCAGGGTGGAGGACTTCAAAAACGAATATCTGTCCGTGGGCGACAACCTCACCAAAGAGGAGATTGCGGGGCGCGACGCTTCGGTAATTTTCGACCCGTTCTTAAAGGAAATTCTCTCCTCGCGCAAGGAAAAGCAGGAAATCTGCGATATTATAGAAACCATTCAGGAGAAGCAGTACGAGATAATTACAGCCCCCGAGGAGGCGGAATTTATCGTTCAGGGCGTTGCGGGCAGCGGTAAAACTATGATTTTGCTTCACCGCCTGTCCTACCTTATGTACAACAACGAACAGTTGAAGCCCTCGTCCGTGCTCGTAATAACGCCGTCCGACAGCTTCAATGCGTTCATTGACGAGCTCGCTCAGATTTTGGAGTTGGAGCGGGTCAAGACAGTTACACTTGAAAGCTATTATCTGAGGCTGTTGAAGGGCTTCGGTATAGAGCTTGAAAGCAGGATAGACTACTTTGCGCCCGTGGACGCGGATTATCTGAAATACGTTTATTCGCAGAACTTTATAAACGACGTGCGCAGGAAGCTGAACAGGATTTATTCGGGCGTGCGCGGAATGTTGCCGAACGGCGACGACGAATTCGTGTCGTCCATACTTGCCTCGTTGGAAGCCCAGCTGAAAAGCTACGACAAAATCAAAAACGCGGGGCTAAGGGTGCGCAGGTGCGTGCTTGGCGAAATAAAGGAGAAGAAGGACGGCGGACTTTTCTATACAAAGCGTATGCGCGAGCTGTTCAACTGCGTAAACGACGTCAAAGAGTTTCTGACCGTCAACCGCACGGACGCGCGTATGGACGGCTATTACTACTTTTTCAGTCAGCTGTTTTCGTTCTATAAATCGTTGCGGTTCGCGTGCAATCACGGACAGCGCGTCTGTCAGACCGCCGTGCAGGATTTAAACGCGCTCGCCGTGACCGTTGGAAAGGAAATAGAGGATTTAAAGAGATATAAACAGCGGATAGGCGACAGAATGGAATACACCTATCCTGACAGGATAGAGAAGAGGGAGCAGACCGCGGCTGAGATTGCCGAAACTGTTACGCTGTTGGAGGAGATATCGTCGGCGTTCGACATTCTGCGCGACTTTGCGGAGGTCGTGCGCGGCGAAAAGTACCTTGTAAAGATAGGCAAGTGCGAGAACAAGGTCGAGCTTGCGCGGCTCATATATAAGGAGCTCGTAAAGCCCGTTAAGCAGAAGTTCGGCGTGCAGTTCAAAACGCTTATAAGGAGCGACGCGTACGCTCTCTGCCGCATTCTCTGCGAGCTCGGCTGTAAATTGACCCCCGCATATGCCTTTGTTTTCGTTGACGAGGCGCAGGATATATCGCCCGTCGAGTACGAGGTTTTGCGTACGGTAAACGCTTCGGCTAAGTTTAACGTTTTCGGCGATTTAAAACAGAATATCACGGGCTTCCGCGGGATATCCGATTGGGCGCAGCTTGCAATGCCCGTGCACACGCTCGACCTTAACTACCGCAACACAAATCAGATAGTGTACTACGTATCCGACAACCTGAACGTCAAAATGCAGGCGATAGGATTGGCGGGCGAAGAGGTAAAAATAATCAATAGCCGCGGCATATCCGCCTTTCTTTCGCAGAAGAGCGGCTTGCGCGCGGTGATAACTTCCGAAGCAAATTTAGAGGCGTACTCTAAGAAAACATACAACGTAGTCAGAAGCAGCGGCAAGATTTCCAAGAGCAAGATAAACGTTTTAACCGTCTACGAGAGCAAGGGGTTGGAGTTTACCGCCGTTGCCGTGGTTGACGGCGATATGAAGGAGAACGAGCGGTACATTGCCTATACCCGCGCGCTTAAAGAGCTTGCGCTCGTAAGGTGAAAAAGCAAATTAATAACATATTACAAAAAGCGGCTTTTGCATAAAAGCCGCTTTTAAATTGGGAAAAAAAGGCAATAATCAGCGCTGAAAAGTTGAAAGTTTATGTCGTCCGTGATATAATATTATAAAATTGATTTTTATAATAGCCGAGCTATGCGTCGGCGGCGAAAATTTACGGCGAGAGGAAGATAAATGGCAGCAAACAAAAAAGCAAAACAGTTACTCGAAACGCTCGATTTAGACGGCGAGCTTTTAAACTGCGTGTCGTACGCTACGTACTACAACAGGATACCTCTGTTTACTTCGTTCAGGGTGGTCAATAACGGCGAAGAGGCGCTCGAAGAGATCGTCGTACAGGTTACGGGCGGCAATAAGCTCATATTGCCCGCTGAAATCAAGCTTGACGAAATTCCTGCGGAGAGCAGTTTGGAGGTAAAAACCCCGCCCCTTTTAAACCCTAAGTATCTTGCCGAGCTGGAAAACGACGAGGACTGCGCCGTTACCGTCACGATACTCTGCGGCAAGGCGGTCGT
Organism: uncultured Christensenella sp.; assembly: GCA_910579295.1. GTDB lineage: Bacteria > Bacillota > Clostridia > Christensenellales > Borkfalkiaceae > Coproplasma. The sequence goes on from CAJTTC010000001.1 coordinate 296,614, forward strand.
GTGCTCAATAGAGGCGAGCGTCAAGGCGATTTCTATGGAGAGTTGGTCGGGGCTTGCTGGCAATCCCGAAATGCTTTCGGCGTTCGTCCGTCCGCGCCTTTCCGACTGTCAGAAGATTTTAGCAGAGGCGGGCTTGCAGTTAAAGACGTGGGGCTACTCCAAGGAGTGGAGCGGCTATTCGGGCAACGATAAAAACGCGCTTATGTACGCGTTCGCCTCTATGTATTCGGCAATCCGCAACCTCAATATCGAGAGGGAGGAGTGCGGCGATTTTACCCAGCTTGTAAGAGTGGGCAATCTTGCCGAATTAGTGCCCTCGCGCACGGCGACTCCGCTTGCTATGGCGGTGTATATGGCAAGCTGTCTCGAAGCGGCTAAATTCAACCCCGTTATCGTTGTCGGCAAAAACAAGATAGGCGTGGGCGTATGGCTCCTGGAAAGCTGTTTCAACTCGCCCTTGCAGGACGATATGTCTGTCATAGAGCGCTACGTTTCGGCGGGCGTAAACAACCTTGCGATTGTCGACGTGGACGATTTGTTCGCGCATAAGAACGCGAGCTTTACAACCTCGTCAACGCACTTTGCCACGCAGGTACAGTCGGGCAAATTCGACTGCTGTATAGACGTCAAGCGTTGCCGCATAGGCGGTATATTCCCTATGCCAATAAAGGTGGGCGGAGGCTCTTCGTACGAAATTCTCGACAACAACCGCTATTCGTACGACGCAAAGCCCGAACAGCTCATCGACGCCGACAGTCTTTCACTTCAAAGAAAGGCGACGAGGGACAGGAATTGGGAGAGGCGGCTTCTCGATTTATCGTTAAAAAACAACCTGCTCAACTTCCGCTATATGCGCGACTGCGTGCATCTGCTCGTCACCGACCTCAAAGTTTTTACGGAAAAGACGGAGGACAAAAACAGCCTTACTATTCTGCCCAATCAGACCAAGATAGAGGACGCGCTCTGCTTCGGGCTGAGCGACAAGGTCAAAACTCTTTCCGAGCTTGTGTCGATAGAACTGAACGCGCAGACGGTACGCTCGTACTGCGGTGAGAGCGGCTTGCAGGAAAACGTGCAGACGCTTATAAGAAAGGGCAGAGCCTCGCGCGAGGAGGTGGGCGCAAACACGATATATCTTGCGCTCGGCTTCTTAAAGTGGAAAAACGTCGACGATAAGGAGTTCAAGTACGCGCCCATAGTTCTGCTTCCCGTCAATCTTAAAAGGACTAAGACGCAGGGCGTTACAATCGAAATGGGCGAGGACTATGCCGTAAATACCACGCTTTTGGAGTTTTTAAAGCAGGAGTTCGGAATAGACATAAGGGGCGTAGAGGACGAAAAACTCAACCCCGTGGAAATGCTCGCCGTGTTCCGCGCAAAGACGGCGAATATGAAGGGCTGGCTTGTGTACGAGGACGTGTATCTGGCGCAGTTCACCTTTGCGGGCTATGCAATGTGGCGCGACGTAAGGGACAATATCAGCGTTTACAGGCAGAACCCTCTTATCGCGGGCTTGCTTGAAAACGCCAACAAATTCACCGATAACAAGCTGTGCGGCGCGAACGAGGACGACGCCGACCCCGCAGAGGTGCTTACTCCGCTTGCCTGCGACAGTTCGCAGTATTCGGCGGTAGCGGAATCGGGCAAGGGCACGACCTTCGTCCTGCACGGTCCTCCCGGCACGGGCAAGAGCCAGACCATTACGAATATAATCGCCAACGCTCTCGACAGCGGCAAGCGCGTGCTGTTCGTCGCCGAAAAACAGGCGGCGTTGCACGTCGTAAAAAAGCGTCTGAACGATATCGGCATAGGCGAGTTTTGCCTCGAACTGCACAGCGGCAAGACGGTGGACAAGGGCGAAATAGTGCGCACTATCGAAAATACGCTTTCGCTGAGCTCCGAGTTTGATCAGACGAAATTCAACGCCGACGGAGAGGCGATAGCCGAATACCGCGACACGCTCTATCAGCCGCTTTACGCACTGCACAAAAAGCGCGGCTTGGGCGTTTCGGTATACGAGGGCATAGTCAATTATCTGAGCAACGCCTCCGCGCCCGAGCTTGTAAATATAGAGAGCACTTTCTACGACAATCTTACGGCAAAGAAGCTCGCCGAGTACGAAAATATGTTGCTCACCGCGCAGGCGGCGGCAAGGGAGTGCGGCGGCGTATACCGTTCGCCGTTCGCCAACGTCAATATTACCGAGTGCGACGACAAGGTAAAGCGCTCCGTGCTGTACTCCGCCGAGGTGGTCGTTGCCGAGCTCAAACACTTTAAAAATTACCTCGAACTTTTCCTCAACACGTTCAATCAGAAGATAAGCACGTTTACGTCTAAGAAGCTCAACGGACTTATCCAGATTGTCAAAAAGCTTTCGGGCGGCGAATTGAAGGTTTTCTTCGAGTGCGACGAGAGGGAGTTTTACACGTTCTATAACGCCAATCTACGCTACGACGCGGGTATGCGCAATTGGCTCGAAAGATTTAAGGATACCGTCGACGTGTCCAAGTTTGCCGACGAAATCGACGAAGAGATTGAAAAGTGTAAGGGCAATTATCTTGCTTCCCGCACGCTGACCACAATTGTCAAGCGTATAAGCCGCGTGGCAAAGTCTCCGCTCAAAGACGGCGAGGAGCTCGATTGGGTAAAGGCGGCGTTGGAGATAGAGCAGGATAAGCGTAAAATTTTCACGTATACAAAGCTCGCTGTAAATTTTGTCGGGCTGACGGGCGGAATTAACGACAAGAAGAGGGATGATTTCTTAAAGCCTCTCTACGACTTTCACGCTCTCTGCGCCGGCGTATTTATGGACTACAATCCCGACGCGTTTAATTCGGTCTGCGCAAAGGCGTCCGACGGCTATTTAAAACCGCTGTTTGCGGGCGTGCTCGGCGCGGCTAAGGCGTTTACGCAGAGCTGCGACTACTTCGCCGAAATAACCAAGGCCAACAAAAACGCCATTTCGGACGAGGATATATACGACTATTATTACGCCAAGTGCACGGCGCTTATCGACAACATAGATATGTTGCCCGCGTGGTGTATGTATAAGGCTACGGCGAAGCAGCTCAACGACAACGGGCTGACCTTCATAACCGACGCGTTGGAGAACGGACAAATAAGCGGCGAAAAGATACTTTCGGCGTTCCGCAAAAACGTGTACAGAAATTTCGTACAGAAAAACATACCTGCCGACCCCCGACTGTCGGGTTTCTCGGCAACCGTTCTTGACGAAACGGCGAGCAACTATTCGCAGGTTTTGGAGGAGTTCACAAAGCTCACCCGCGACAAAATCCGCCACGACCTCATTTCCCGTCTGCCCAAAGACGAAACGGAGGGCGCGCTCGCGTTGGAGCTTATGTCCTTCCGCAGACAGACGAAATCCAATCTGCGCGGACTTAACCTGCGCACGCTGTTCGGCGAAATTCCCGAGCTGTTAAAGACGGTTGCGCCCTGTATGCTGATGAGCCCGTTCACGGTATCGCAGTATCTGCCCGCCGCGCCCGACCTCTTCGATATAGTAATCTTCGACGAGGCTTCGCAGATGCCGACGTGCGAGGCTGTGCCCTCGCTTGCAAGGGCTAAGAGCGCGATAGTGGTCGGCGACCCCAAGCAGATGCCGCCCACCTCGTTCTTTATGTCGGTTGGCGCGGACGAGGACAATCCCGAAACGGACGATTTGGAGAGCGTGCTTGACGATTGCCTTGCGCTCGGCATACCCGAAAAGCATCTTACCTGGCACTACCGTTCAAAGCACGAGAGCCTTATTGCGTTCTCCAACATAATGTACTATTCGTCTAAGCTCTGCACGTTCCCCTCGCCCGACGCGCTCGACAGCAAGGTTAAGTTCCGCTATATCGAAAACGGCGTTTATCAGCGCGGCGCGTCCAAGTACAATAAGGAGGAGGCGGAAGCGCTCGTCGCCGAGGTAATAAGGCGGCTGTCCGACCCTGTTGCCCGCCGCTCTTCCATAGGCGTAGTCACCTTCTCTACGCCTCAGCAGGTGTTTATCGAAAAGATGCTCAACAAGGCGATTTCCGAGAGGGGGCTGGACGACTACGCGTTCGACAGGGAAGAGCCGCTGTTTGTCAAAAACCTCGAAAACGTTCAGGGCGACGAGAGGGACGTAATTCTCTTCTCGGTGTGCTACGGCCCCGATCAGCTCGGGAAGATTTCGCTCAACTTCGGACCTTTAAATCAGTTCGGCGGCTGGCGCAGACTAAACGTAGCCGTTTCGAGAGCGAGGGAGGAGATGACGGTATTCTCTTCGATGCGCTATTCTATGATAGATTTATCGCGCACGACTTCGCGCGGCGTTGCGGGGCTTAAAGCGTTTTTGGAGTTCGCCGAAAAGGGCAGAACGGGCATTGCCGCGCCCAGCGACGAGGTAATTATAAATAAGACGGGCATAGGCAAGTACGTTGCAAAAGAGCTTTCTTCCTACGGCTACGATTGCCGTTGCGACGTGGGCGTGTCTGACTTCAAAGTCGACGTCGGCGTATTAGACCCCAAAAACAAGCACAACTTTATACTTGCGGTTTTGTGCGACGGCTCTAAAAACTTCTCCGTCAAGGATAAGTACGTTATGCAGGTCAACACATTGAAGCGCAACAACTGGAACGTCATCAGACTGTATTCCGTCAACTTCTTCAATAACCCCAAGCGTGAAATCAAGAAGATAAAGGAATATTTGGACAGACTGACTTCGAGGGAAAACAACCTTTCGGGGAACGGCAGGCGCGTATATAAGCTTGCAAAGCCCGCCGTCACCGCCGCCGACGCGAACGCCGTTTTAAGCGGCAATATGGACGCGGAACTGATTAAAACCATAAAAGCGGTGGTTGCCGCCGAAGAGCCCATTTCCGAACAGTTTCTTATAAAGCGCGTGCTTGCGCAGTACGGCATACAGAAATACGGCACAAGGTTAGAGGGTAAAATAATCTCGCTCATTCCCGCCTGTGCGTTCAAGTCTGCCGAGCTGTTGGGAACTACTCACTATTACAAGACCGACCGCGCCGTGCTGTTCGACAGGTATCGCGTGGAGGAGGGCGTGCCCGTTCGCACCAACGAAAACGACTATTCGCCGTACGACGTGATAGCTCTCGTCAAGGCGATATTGCTTGAAAACGTAAGTATGTACCGCGACGAGCTTATAACGGCGGTCATAGCCCAGCTGAAACCCGTAAGAGGCGGCGAAAAATTCTCCGCGTATATCAGCTCGTGCATAGACGCGGGCACGGACAGCGGAATGTTTATACGCAGCGTGTCCGACAGGATATCGCTCGGTTAATAAAAAGTAATAAGCGCCCTACGCCCGTGCAACGTTCGGCGCTTTACCGCTTTTTCTAAAAAATTTTTTTAGCGCTCTGTCTGGTTTTTAAATTGGTAAAATATGGATAATCGCGGCATAGTACGGGGGTAATTCGCGTTTTTGAACTTATTTTGCCGCGGTTAGGTACGCTGTCGCAAAATGGCGCGAATTGTCGAAAATACTTGCAACTTGATTATAATTATAGTATAATAAATAATACTTGGAATTACCGTATACGCGATCTTTGCGCATTCCTGAAACGTAAATTGAAATGATTGAGATAATTGATTTATACGATTTGTCACATACTGTTGCGGGGGAATACCTCGCGGGCTTCCGCTACCCGTGGGAGGCGCTCTCGGGAATAGGCGGTCTGATTGTCGCTCTCGGCGAAAAGCTGGGAAGCGAATACCGTCAGATTTCGGAGCGCGTATGGGTGCACGAAAGCGCTAAAATTGCGCCAACCGCATATATCGGGGCGCCGGCAATCATCGGGGCGGAAACGGAGGTGAGGCACTGCGCCTTTATCCGCGGCAACGCTCTTGTCGGTAATGGGTGCGTGGTCGGCAATTCTACCGAACTCAAAAACGTAATTTTATTCGACGGCGTGCAAGTGCCCCACTACAATTACGTCGGCGACAGCATATTGGGCTATAAGGCGCATATGGGAGCGGGCTCGATAACCTCCAACGTAAAGTCGGATAAAACACCCGTCGTCATACGTTCGGCGCAACCTGTAGCCACGGGTTTGAAAAAGGTGGGCGCGATGTTAGGCGATTTCGTCGAGGTTGGCTGTAACAGCGTGCTCAATCCCGGCACGGTTATCGGCAGGCGCACGTCGATCTATCCGCTTTCGTCCGTGCGCGGGGTAATACCCTCGGACAGCATTTACAAGAGCGCGGACAAAATAGTCGCAAAGGTATAGGATTTTATGGGAAGATATTTCGGAACGGACGGGTTCAGGGGCGAGGCTAACGTGACCTTGACGGCTGACCACGCGTATAAGGTCGGCAGATTTCTCGGCTGGTATTTCAACGGTTTAAAGACGGACGGCTCGCCCGCAAGGGTTGTTATCGGCAAAGATACGCGCCGTTCGGGATATATGTTGGAGTATTCGCTCATATCGGGTCTTACGGCTTCGGGCGCGGACGCTTTTATGATGCACGTTACGACCACGCCGTCGGTAGCATATATCACCCGCACGGACGGCTTTGACTGCGGCGTAATGATTTCGGCGAGCCATAATCCCTACACCGACAACGGCATAAAGCTTTTCAGCAGGGACGGCGAGAAGATGCGCGAGGATATAATCGCGCTGATTGAGGACTATATCGACGGCAAGCCCGTAAACGGGACGGACAAGCTCCCCTATGCCGTCCGCGAAAAAATCGGGCGTACGGTCGATTACGCTTCGGGCAGGAACAGATATATAGGTTATCTTGTATCCCTCGGCGTGTATTCGTTCAGGGGAATGAGAGTGGGGCTCGACTGTGCAAACGGTTCGAGTTGGAGCATTGCAAAGGCGGTGTTCGACGCGCTCGGCGCAACGACTTATATCATAAACGACAAGCCCGACGGATTTAACATAAACGAAAACGCAGGGTCGACCCATATGGACGGGCTGTGCGCGCTCGTAAAGAAAAACGGGCTGGACGTGGGATTTGCCTACGACGGCGACGCGGACAGATGTCTGTGCGTGGACGAAAACGGCGAGGTCGTCAACGGCGACAAAATCCTGTACATTTACGGCAGATATATGAAGGAGCGCGGCAAGCTTCTAACCAATACGGTCGTAACCACCGTAATGTCCAATTTCGGACTTTACAAGGCGTTCGACGCGGCGGATATAGGCTATGCAAAGACGGCGGTAGGCGACAAGTACGTCTACGAATATATGAGCGCTCACCAAAGCCGTTTGGGCGGCGAACAGTCGGGTCACATAATTTTTTCTAAGTACGCAACTACGGGCGACGGCATACTTACAAGTCTGAAAATGATGGAGGTTATGCTCGCCAAAAAGTCCAAGCTTTCTCAGCTTGCCGCTCCCGTAAAGGAGTTTCCGCAGGTGCTCATTAACGTAAGAGTGCGCGACAAAGAGGCGGCTATGGCGGACGCGGACGTCGCGAAAGCCGTCGGGAGCGTTGAAAAGGAGCTGGGCAACAGCGGCAGAATACTTGTAAGACAGTCGGGTACTGAGCCGCTTGTGAGAGTTATGGTAGAGGCGGAGAGCGAGGCTGAATGCAAGCGCCTTGCCGACGGCGTGGTAAAGGTTATCAGGTTAAAGGGATATTCGGAGGAGTAAAAATCGCAATGTGCGGAATAGTTGGTTATACGGGTAAAAATATGGCTGCGCCCATTCTGCTCGACGGACTTGCAAAGCTCGAGTACAGGGGGTATGACTCTGCGGGCGTTGCCGTGCGCAATACCAAGGGCAAGCACGAAATAGTTAAAACCAAGGGCAAGCTCTGCAAATTAAACGATATGTTAGACGGCGGCAATGCTTTATCGGGAACGTGCGGAATAGGGCATACCCGCTGGGCAACCCACGGCGCGCCGTCCGAAGAGAACGCTCATCCCCATCACAACGACGATATGTCTATCGTAGCCGTACACAACGGCATAATCGAAAACTATACCGATTTGAAGGAAAAGCTTCTCAATAAGGGTTACAGGTTCTATTCGGAAACGGATACCGAAATAGCGACGAAGATTATCGACTATTATTACAGGAAATGGGATAAAAATCCGTTGCAGGCTTTAATCAGTTTTACCCTGCGCGCCCGCGGTTCGTTTGCAATCGCGGCTATGTTCGAGGACTACCCCGAAGAGATTTTTATTGCGAGAAAGGACAGCCCTCTCATAGTCGGAGTGACGGAGGACGGCTCGTACTTAGCCTCCGACGTTCCCGCTATTTTAAAATATACCCGCGACATATATTACGTGGATAATTTGGAGGTCGGGCGCATAGGAAAGGGCACGGTTGCCTTTTTCGACGTTGACGGCAAACAGCGGAAGAAGAAGCCGAAGAAAATCGATTGGGACGTTGAAGCCGCCGAAAAGGGCGGATATGCGCATTTTATGTTAAAGGAAATGCACGAACAGCCCGCAGTCGTAAGGGACACCTACAACGCTTTCGTCAGGAACGGCAAAATTGATTTGAGCGAGGGGAAGATTAACGACGGCTATCTCAAAGGCATAGGACGTATACAGATTGCCGCGTGCGGCTCTGCATATCACGTCGGAGTTGTGGCAAAATACGTCATAGAGGAGCTTGCGCGCGTGCCCGTCAACGTGGACGTTGCGTCGGAATTCAGATACCGCAATCCCGTGTTCGGCAAGGACGACCTGCTTATAGTCATAAGTCAGTCGGGCGAAACGGCGGATACGCTTGCCGCTCTGCGTATGGCTAAGGAGAACGGCGTAAAAACGCTTGCGGTAGTCAACGTGCTCAATTCGGTTATTGCAAGAGAGGCGGATAAGGTGCTCTATACCAAGGCGGGACCTGAAATCTCGGTTGCGACGACGAAGGCGTACAGCACGCAGTTGATAGTAATGTACTCTTTCGCCATACAGCTCGCTATGGTCAAGGGAAGCATAAACGAAGAGAAATATGCGCGTCTCATTGACGAAATGTCGAAGTTGCCCGAGAAAATGGAAAAGGTGCTCTCGGAGGACGAGCGCATAAAATGGTTCGCCAACAGGATAATGAACAAGCACGACGTGTTCTTTATCGGCAGGGGCATAGACTATGCGGCTTGCATGGAGGGCAGCCTTAAATTCAAGGAGATTAGCTATATTCACTCCGACGCTTATGCGGCGGGCGAATTGAAACACGGCACTATAAGTCTTATAGAGCAAGACACGATAGTAATAGGGCTGGTTACTCAGACGGCGCTTGCCGAAAAGACCAAGAGCAATCTCGAAGAGGTCAAAACGCGCGGCGCGTGTATAATGGGCGTAACGTACAACGGCAATTATCTTATCGAGGACTTGTCCGAGTTTACCGTATATATTCCCTCTACCGAGCCTTGTTTCACCGCAAGCCTTGCGGTTATTCCCTTTCAGCTTCTGAGTTATTACGTAAGCGTTGCAAAGGGAAACGACGTGGATATGCCCCGCAACCTCGCTAAATGCGTGTCGGTTGAATAATAGTTTTTTGCTAAGGAAAAATATAGATAAGTTGGTGGTTGAGTGAAAAAGAGAGGAAACGACTTAAAAGGCGTAGCGGTAGTTGCTCTGTGCGACTTTGCCGCGATATCGTTAGCTGTATTAATATCGATTCTGGCTGTGGAGAAGACGCTCCATTTCAGCCTGAATTTTCTTTGGTGGTATCTTGCCAATATAGCGGTATCATACATCTTCTTTGTCCTTTTTAAGCTGTACTACTTTATTTTCGACTCGGTTGGATTGATAGACACGCTCAAACTTGTCGGGGCGTGCGTGCTCATATTTGCCACGGGCTGTTCATACAGCGTTTTTGTGGCTACGTTATGGCATCAGTTTATTTTCAGTATAACGCTTTTCTTCCTTGCGCTTGCAATCCGCTACTCAAAGCGTATCTATACAATGCTCAAATACTCCTTTACCAAGAGCAACAAGGGCAAAGTCAGAGTAATGATAATCGGCGGCGGCAATGCCGGAACTGCGTTAATAAGGGAAATTCAGACGAGCGATAAGATAGATTACAACCCCGTTTGCGTAATTGACGACGATGAAACCAAGGTGGGCAAGCGCATAGGCAACGTAAAGATTGTCGGCACGACGGCGGATATAAAAAAATACGCCAATCAATATTCGATAGACGAAATTCTCATTGCTATGCCGTCGGTTAAAAAGGCGGACGTCAAACGCATTTACGACATATGCAAGACGACCGACTGCAAGGTCAAAACTCTCCCCGGAATATATCAGATAGTCAACGGCGAGGCTTCCGTTGCGGCACTGCGCGAGGTGCAGATAACCGACCTTTTGGGCAGAGAGCAGATACAGGTAAATCTCGACGAAATAATGGGCTATATCGAGGGGCAGACCGTGCTCGTGACGGGCGGCGGCGGTTCGATAGGCAGCGAGCTGTGCCGTCAGATAGCTACCCACAACCCCAAACAGCTTATAATTCTTGATATCTATGAAAACAGTACTTACGATATAGAGCAGGAATTGCGTAGAAAGTACGCCTCGCTCAATATGATTGCGCTGATAGCAAGCGTGCGGGATAAGGGCAAGATGGAGGACGTTTTCGCTACCTACCGCCCCGACATCGTGTTCAACGCCGCGGCGCACAAGCACGTGCCTCTTATGGAAACGAGTCCCAACGAAGCGGTTAAAAACAACGTGTTCGGCACGCTCAACGTCGCGCGCTGTTCGGACAAGTACGGCGTTAAGGTGTTCGTTCAGATATCCACCGACAAGGCAGTCAATCCGACTAACATAATGGGAGCAACTAAGCGCATATGCGAAATGATTATTCAGACGATAGGCAGAAGCAGTCAAAGCACTAAGTTTGTTGCGGTGCGTTTCGGCAACGTGCTCGGCTCGAACGGGTCGGTAATTCCGCTCTTTGAAAAGCAGATAGCCGAGGGCGGGCCCGTCACCGTTACGCATAAGGACATCATAAGGTATTTTATGACTATACCCGAGGCGGTGTCGCTTGTCTTGCAGGCGGGCGCGTACGCAAACGGTGGACAGATATTCGTGCTCGATATGGGCGAACCCGTAAAAATTTACGACCTTGCCTACAACCTTATCAAACTTTCGGGGTTAGAGCCGAACGTCGATATCGAAATAAAATGCACGGGGTTGCGTCCGGGCGAAAAGCTGTACGAAGAGCGCCTTATGGACGAGGAGGGAATGCAGACTACTCCCAACGGACTTATCAATATAGCCAACCCGATTAAGCTTGACGAGACTAATCTTTGGAGCAAGCTCGACGAGCTATACGCCGCGGCGTATCGGGAAACGGACGAAATGAAGCGCCTTGTCGCGGAGCTTGTCACAACGTACAAGCCTCAATAATATAATTGAAAAATAGAACACCCCCTGCGGCTCGTGATATGCACCCCAAAAGTTAGACACTTTTGGAGGTGCATATTTTTATGTCAAGGAAAAAGAAATTTAACACAAAGTACTCGCCAGAATTCAAGATAGCTGTTATAATGGATATGCGTGAAAACCAATTAAGTTACAGAGAAACGGTGCGCAAGTATTGGCAGACACAAACGAGGGTCGAAGAAGATGTTTACCGTTCACGAGTAAAGAATTGG
>CAJTTC010000002.1 GCA_910579295.1 uncultured Christensenella sp.
AAAACATATCTATATCTATATCTCACTAGGCTACGAGTAGCCTAATTCGTCCACGAAAAAAAGTACAGAAAAGGCACAGCTTAACGCTATGCCTAAACCTTTTTATTTGCGTTTTATTAAATTCCCTGTGGGAATTACGGTAATCAGCTTTAATTTCTTGTATTGTCAACAAACAGAGTTACCGTGACGTCTCCGCCCGATATAAGGACGTTGCCGCCGCTTATTGCGTTTATGATATACAGTCCCCTGCCGCTCTCGGCAAGCACGCTCGGCAAATCGGGAATGACGATTTCTCCGCCCGGCGTAGACGCGCGCACGGTAATCGTTATACGTCCGTCGTCGAACACTCCCGAAAAATGCGCCGCGCCGCCGCAATGTCTGAGCACGTTGGTTATCAGCTCGCACGAAACCAAACGGCTGTCGAACACCGCGTCATCGTCCGCTCCCCCCTCTTTGAGATAGTCGAGAAAGCGGCTCAACGCCTTATTCATATTGTTATAATCGTCAACTACGAAAGTAATCATTTTATGAGCGCTTCCCTCAGTTTTTCAACTATTCTGCGTTCGGCGCGCGACACAAACATCTGACTTACGCCCATAATCCTGCCGACCTCCGCCTGCGACTTGCCCTTTAAAAAGCGAAGCGTAATTACCTCTCTCTCGGTGGGGTCGAGCTTGGCGATTTCCGTACGGAGCGACTCGCTGTCCTCGAAGTTTTCAAAGGAATTGTGCCCGTCGGCAATCACTTCATACAGTGGCACGGAGCTGTCCTCGCTCTTCACGGTTGAATCGAGACTTACGGGGGAATGACACTCCATTGCCTCGATTATACTCTCCTCGCTTTCGCCCAAGGCTTCGGCAAGTTGGCGCACCGTCGGCTTAACTCCGTTCTGTTTATAGTAATCGTTTACGGCGAATTTTATCCGTGCATTGAGTGCGTACAGCTTGCGCGGCACGCGTACGGAGCGGGAATAATCGCGAAAATAGTTGCGTATAATGCCCGTTATGGTGGGCGTTATGTAAGTAGTGAACTTGTTTCCCAAATCGGGGTCGAATTTTTCCACGCCTGAAATGAGCGCCTCGGATGCAACCTGTAAAAGGTCGTCGTACTCCACTCCGCGCCCGCAAAATTTTTTGGCTAATATTTCAGCCACATACATATAGTTTTCTATGAGCTTATTCCTGATTGCAATGTCGCCGCTTTTGCGGTACTCGCGGAACAGCTCGTCTGCCGTTTCGTTAGTCATAGCGTAAGAATTATTTTACTGATTACACCCTGCTCCCTTTCGAGCACGCACGAGGAAACAAGCGCCGACACAAGGGCGAGGGAAAATTCGTTATCGCTCTCCGCGGGAGTACCGCCCTCGCCGCGCACCGTCGCGCAAACGCCGCCGTTACAGCCAAGAGTTATTTCAACGCTCTCGAAGCCGCAACTTTTCAATATAAGACAGCTCTCGGTTACGCAGACCTTCATATCCTCGGTTAAATCAACGTCCGTATCGCCCGCCGCGCACACTGCACCGACCGCAAGGCGCAGAGCCGTCATATACTCGCTGTCGGATAAATTAAACCTTATAATAAAGTCTTTCATCAGTCAAACTCCATAATTCTGTCGAGAGCGCATATCTCGAAAAGCTTTTTTATGCGGGGGCGCATATTTTTAAGTATGAGCCTGTTGCCGTCCGCCTTTAACTGCTTGAATATCTTAACGAACGTGCCGAGAGTCGTGCTGTCGATAAAATCAAGCGCAGTGCAATCGAAAACCACGTCCTTTTTATCGTTGACGTACATTGCGAGAACCTCCGCATAGAAATCCTCGCTTGTAGCGCTGTCGATTTCGCCCGTGAGCGCTACGACAAGCCGATCGTCCGCCGAAACAAGTTTTACCTGCTGCATCTTACTTTTCTCCTGAATATAATCTGTTCTTTAATATTATAAACCCAAAACGGATTGATAAAACCGATTTACCTTATTTTAAGTCAATTGCCGATTTTTGTCAACCGCCAAATTCTAAACACGCCCCGCTAAAAATGTAAATTTATACGCTAAAATGCAAAATTATTCATACATCACCGACGTTTCAGCCAATGTTCACACAAACGAATTGACAAGGCGGGCGCATGAATGATATAATAGAAAAAATAAGGAGACTGCGAAGATTGGATTTTAACGAGATTAATTTGATTGTAAAATATGCGCACACAATTTCGCGCCTTGCCAACGAGCTTAAAGAGGTTGACGCTATCCCCGCCGACCTGTATGAAAAGTACGACGTTAAGCGTGGTCTGCGCGATAAGAACGGCAAGGGCGTTATGTGCGGACTTACGGAAATAAGCGAAGTTACGAGTTGGGAGACGGTCAACGGCGTGCGCCGACCCATAGACGGCATTTTACGCTATCGCGGGTACGATATTAAGGACCTTGTTGCCAACTGCGAGCGCGAAAACCGTTTCGGCTTTGAGGAAACCGTCTATCTTTTGCTGTTCGGAAAACTGCCCGCCGCGGCGGAGCTTAAAAATTTTACGCAGATGCTCGCGGATTTCAGAGTACTTCCGCGCAATTTCGTGCGCGACGTAATAATGAAATCGCCCTGCAAGGATATGATGAATATGCTTGCGCGGTGCGTTTTAAATCTTTACAGCTATGACCCCGACCCCGACAACGTTATGGTGAGCAACGTTTTAAGGCAGAGCTTACAGCTAATCGCCGAATTTCCTATGATTGCCGCGTACTCCCACCGCGTGTATAAATATTACAACACGAACGACGGCTCTATGTATATTCACAAGCCGATTGCCGAGTACTCTACGGCGCAGAATATTTTGCACATACTGCGCAAGGACAACAAATTTACCGATTTGGAAGCCAAGGTTTTGGATATTTGCCTTATGTTGCACGCCGACCACGGCGGTGGCAACGCTTCAACGTTTACGACGCATCTGTCCACCTCCACGGGTACGGATACATATTCATCTGTTGCCGCGTCGCTAGGCTCGCTTAAAGGACCTTTGCACGGCGGCGCTAACCTTATGGTGTGTCAGATGTTCGAAAATATCAAGGAAAACGTTTCCGATTGGTCCGCCCCCGCCGTTTCCGATTACGTGCAGAAGATACTCAACAAAGAGGTTTTCGACCGCACGGGGCTTATTTACGGTATGGGGCACGCCGTGTACACACTCTCCGACCCGCGTATGATTATTTTGAAGGAATATGCGGGCAAGCTTGCAATTGAAAAGGGCAGGGAAAAGGAATTTGAGCTGTACAACACTGTTGCCGAGAGCGCTGGCAAGTTGATTGCCGAACAGAAAAAGATTAACAAGCCCGTTACGCCCAACGTGGATTTTTATTCGGGATTTGTATATTCTATGCTCAATCTGCCGCAGAGCTTGTACACGCCGCTGTTTGCAATTGCAAGAATTTCGGGTTGGTCGGCTCACCGCATAGAGGAGCTTACAAACGGCGGCAAGATTATCCGCCCCGCCTATCAATGCGTACAGCCCGCAAGGGAATATATTAAATTAGAGGACAGATAAACATATAACGAGGTAGCCCGCCCGCAGATTTTTACGGCATATCGCTTGACGGGCTATTTTACAGGCACAAATAAAAAACGGCGTTCCGCAAAAGCGCAATTCCCATAGGGATTAAAAAACAAAAATTTTATAAGAGTTGCACTTTTAAGCGATAAAAAAGAACAGGATTTCAAATCGAAGTCCTGTTTCTTTTTACATATTTATTGCAACTGACTGACTAACTTTGTTACTTCTTCTTGCTATTCTATACTTGTCAAGCGACAGAAATTAAAAATTCAAGGAGAAACAAAAAAATGAAAAAACTGACAAAAATTTTGATGAGTGCATTGTGCATAGCTGCAATCGGTAGCTCTATGGCTGCGCTCGGCGGTTGCGGTAGTAAAAAGGAAAGCATTACCGTTTCGGGTTCGTCTTCCGTTACACCCATAATGGAAAAACTTGCGGCGGAATACGAAAAGACGCACGACGTAAGAATTACGGTAAATATGTCTTCGTCCGGCTCGGGCATAAGCGATACGCAAAACGGCTTAAACGATTTCGGTATGTCTTCGCGTGAATTGAAGTCGAGCGAAACGGGCGTTATCGGTACAACTCTTTGTATGGACGGTATTGCCCTTATCGTCAACAAAGACTGTTCTGTTACGGACGTGAGCAAAACCGACGTGAAAGCACTCTATGAAAGCGGTACTGCAATTCCCGACACTACGATAACGGCGGCAATCGGCAGAGATGCGTCAAGCGGAACGCGCACGGCGTTCGACGAGCTTTTGAAAATCGAAAACGGTTACGCTACGAGCGTTGCCACGCTTGCCGAAACGGGTAACGTAATCGAAGCGATACAAGGCTCGACAAACAGCATAGGCTACATATCTTACGGCAGTCTGAAAAGTACGGTTAAAGCGGTAAGTTTAGACGGTGTTTCTTGCACGGTGGAAAACATTATGAATAATACTTATGCTCTGCAACGTCCGTTCGTTATCGTACTCAAAGAAAACGGAACGCTGTCGGCGGCGGCACAAGGCTTTTACGACTATATCATGAGTGCGGAAGCGCAAGCGGTTATTACAGGTGCAAATTATATTTCGGTAAAGTAATATGACCACGCTAACAAAGATAAAAACGGCAAAGTTTTTTTCAAAGGAAAATATCGCAAAGGCAATATTTATAGCCCTTGCGGCATTTTCCATTCTTGCCGTGTTTACGATTATCGGTTATTTGCTTTATGCAAGCATACCCGCTTTTCGTGATATAGGTTTTTTCAAGTTTATTTTCGGCTCTGAATGGTCGGCAAAATCGGAAACTTTCGGGATATGGCGAATGATTGTCGGCACGTTCTTTCTTACCGTATGCGCCGTACTGCTCGGCGGAACGCTTGCTGTATTTACGGCGATTTGGCTTGTATTCTATTGCCCTAAACGACTGAAAAAGATATATACGCAGATAGTAAATTTGCTTGCAGGTATTCCGTCTATCGTGTACGGTCTGTTCGGGTATAAATTTTTAATGCCGCTACTCGTCGATATATTCCACCCGAAAAATGCGGGTTTCGGACTTTTGGCGTGTACGCTTATTCTCTCGGTTATGATATTACCGACGATAACTTCCATAACCAAAAACAGTTTGGAAGCAGTACCCATGCACTACTACGAAGGCGCGCTTGCGCTCGGCTGTTCCAAAAATCAAGCGGTATGGAAAGTTTTGCTGCCCGCCGCAAAGAGCGGAATTATATCGGCAATCATACTCGGCATAGGTCGTGCAATCGGCGAAACAATGGCTGTTCAGATGATAGTGGGTAACGGTTCGGGTTATCCGTTCGGTGCGTTCGTGCCGTTTACTACGCTCACAAGCAATATCGTACAGAATTGGGGTTATGCAACGCCGTCCGAACAGTCTGCGCTTATTGCCGACGGGTTCGTATTGCTTATCTTTATACTCATACTTAATCTTTGCCTTATGGCTGTAAAAAAGGACAGCAAAGGCGGCAATAAATTCTTCTCTCGAAGATTGAAAGAAAGCGATCAAAAAGATACGTTAAAAAGCTATCGCCGCACAGGTAGCGCTTGTGACGCGCTATGGATAATATCTTGGGTTATTTCTTTGCTCGTTGCGTTCGTTCTCGCATTTATCGTTATATTCGTTTTCGTAAAAGGCTTTCCGCATTTGAGTATTGATTTTATGTTCGGGGAAAGCGGTAACGCACACACGACGCTTGCGCCCGCATTTGTATCAACGATAATGCTTATAGGTCTTGCGCTCTTGCTTGCTCTGCCGCTCGGTGTAGGCGCGGCAATCTTTTTGAACGAGTATGCAAAGAAAGGAAGCATTTTCGTTAAAGTGATACGCCTGTTCGTCGATACGCTTGCCGGTATTCCGTCGATAATATTCGGGCTGTTCGGAATGGTATTCTTTGTAATCGGTATGAAGATGGGCTATTCTCTATGGGCGGGCAGTATTACTTTGGCTCTTATCATTTTGCCGACGATTATACGCAGCACCGAACAAAGTTTATCGGAAGTGCCCGACAGTATGCGTGAAGCAAGTTACGCTCTCGGCGCGGGAAAACTGCGGACGATTTTCGTCGTCGTTCTGCCGCAGGCAATTACGGGAATTATAACGTCGATTATTCTTTCAATCGGAAGAATTGTAAACGAAAGCGCGGCTCTCATATTTACGGTGGGCTCGGCATCTACTTTTATTCCGCAAGGTTACGGTGATAGCGCGGCAAGTTTCGCCGTTCTCGTATGGAAGTTTATGAGTAACGGCTTGCAAGTAAACGAAGCCTACGCTACGGCAAGCATATTGCTTATATTCGTCATCATACTTAACTTACTCATTTCACTTGTGGAATGGTTATTTAATCGGAGAAAAAAGATATGAAAAAACACATTATAGAGCAATTTGAATTGAGCGGCGATATTGCCGTTTCGGTCAAAGAAATGAATTTATACTACGGCTCGTTTCACGCGTTAAAAAGCATTTATATGGATTTTCCGAAAAACAGGCTTACCGCTTTAATAGGACCTTCGGGTTGCGGCAAATCCACGCTCATAAAATCGCTTAATAGAATGAACGATTTAATCGAAGGCTGTAAAATAACGGGTGAAATCAAAATCGGCGATACGGATATTTATTCCCGCAAGACCGATTTATCCCGCCTTCGCAAAAACGTGGGAATGGTATTCCAACGCCCCAACCCGCTTGCTATGAGCGTTTACGATAATATCGCATACGGACCGCGTACGTTCGGAATACGCGCCAAAAGTGAATTGGACGGGATAGTCGAAAGCTCGCTCAAAGGCGCGGCTATGTGGGACGAAGTAAAAGATAGGTTGAATAAATCCGCGCTCGGTCTTTCGGGCGGTCAACAGCAAAGGCTTTGTATTGCCCGTGCGCTGTCCGTTGAGCCGCAAATTCTTTTAATGGACGAGCCGACGAGTGCGCTCGATCCCATATCGACGGGTAAAATCGAAGAATTATGTATGGAACTCAAAAAGAATATGACCATTATTATGGTAACGCACAATATGCAGCAGGCGTTCAGAATAGCCGACTATACGGCGTACTTCCTTTTGGGCGAAATGATTGAAATGGACGAAACGAAAAAGTTGTTTGCTCATCCGCAGAACAAAAAAACAGACGATTATATCAACGGCAGATTTGGTTGATACTTTAATTGACGGCTCTTAACCACTGTACTCGCCTCCGTTTGATTGAAAACCCGTTCCCTCTAACGTGAGCGTTTCGCCCGTGAGATACTTAAAATCGTGGTGAGCGAGAATACTCTTTAATTAAACCGAACCGTTGTCGTGACGCTCAACGACCTTGTTTATCTCTTCGACAACGCGTTCGAAGCCAAAGCGGGTCTTGGCGGAGGTGGGTATAATCGCGTCCTTGCCGCAGGTATAAGCCGTGGAAAGCATTGTAACGGAGCGCGCAAGCTGTGCCCTTGAAAGCTTGTCCGCCTTTGTCGCTATTACGGTGAACGGCATTAAAAGCGTGTAGAGATAGTTGACCATAATCTTATCGTCGGCGGTAGGCTCGTGCCTGATATCGCACAGCGCGAATACGTGCTCAACGTGATTTTCCGCCGCAAAAAAGTCGTCTAAAAGCTGCGCCCACTTTTCTTTTTCGCTCTTGCTAACGCGGGCATAGCCGTACCCCGGCAGGTCGGCTAACACGAAGTCGCCGAAGTCGAAATAATTAACTAAGCGCGTGCGCCCGGGCTCTTGCGAAACCTTGGCAAGCTTTTTCTGCCCCGCGAGCATATTGATAAACGAACTCTTGCCGACGTTGGACTTTCCGCACACGGCAATAATCGGTTTATCGGTTGCGATAAACTGAGATTTGCTCGCCGCGCTGGTTATGAATTTGGCTTTGGTATAGCTCTGCATAATTCGAATTGCCCCCGTACTATATGCCGATTATTGCATTTTTGAACACGTCTCCGACGCTGTCGACGGGAATAAAATGCACGCTCTCTTTAACGATTTCGGGCACGTCCTCCAAGTCCTTAACGTTGTCCTGCGGAATGATTACGTCCTTAACGCCTATGCGGTATGCGGCGAGCGATTTCTCTTTCAAGCCGCCTATCGGCAAAACCCTGCCCCGCAAAGTTATCTCACCCGTCATTGCAACGTCGCGGCGGACGGGCTTTTTTGTGAACGCCGAAAGTATCGCCGTAGCCATCGTTATGCCCGCGCTCGGTCCGTCCTTCGGCGTTGCGCCCTCTGGCACGTGAACGTGAATATCGGTTGTGCCGAACTGCTCGTCCGTCAGTCCGTAGCTTGCCGCATTGGAGCGGATATAGCTGATTGCGGCGCGGGCGCTCTCCTTCATTACGTCGCCGAGCTTTCCCGTGAGCAGAATATCGCCCTTGCCCTGCATTGCCGACACCTCGATTGTAAGCGTAGTACCGCCGACAGCCGTCCAGGCAAGTCCGCAAGCCGCGCCTATCTGATCGCTCTTGGGCATTTCGTCGCCCGCCTCGTATCTTGCCGAGCCAAGACATTCTGTAACTGTCTGCGGAGTGACCTCGCGCGCAAACTCCTCGCCCTTCGCCTTTTTTACGGCAAGCTTGCGGCACACGGCGTCAATCTGCCTTTCAAGCGAGCGAACGCCCGCCTCGCGCGTGTAGCCCTCCGATATACTGTCTATCGCGCCGTCCGTAAAGGTTATTTCGCCCTCTTCAAGCCCGTTAGCCTTAATTTTTTTGGGCACAAGATAGCGCTTTGCAATCTCCCGTTTTTCCTCCTGAGTGTAACCCGAAAGCCGTATTATTTCCATTCTGTCAAGAAGAGGTTCGGGAATTGTGGACGCGTCGTTCGCCGTCGTTATGAACAGCACCTTGGAAAGGTCGTAAGGCACTTCCAGATATCTGTCGCGGAAGGTTGAATTTTGCGCGGGGTCTAAGACCTCCAAAAGCGCGCTCGACGGGTCGCCGTGAAAGCTGTCCGAAGAGAGCTTGTCTATCTCGTCCAGCAAGAATACGGGATTGACCGAGCCCGCGTTTTTGAGCGCCGTTATAATGCGACCGGGCATTGCGCCGACGTACGTCTTTCTGTGACCGCGGATTTCCGATTCGTCGCGCACACCGCCCAGACTCATACGCACGAACTTTCTGCCGAGAGCGCGGGCAACCGACGTAGCTATCGAGGTCTTGCCCACGCCGGGAGGACCTACAAGGCACAAAATGGGCGCGTTCATACCGTCTGTAAGCTTTAACACCGCAAGGTACTCGGTAATTCTCTCCTTAATCTTTTCAAGCCCGTAGTGGTCCTCGTTGAGTATGGCTTCCGCGTCGGCAAGCTTCTCGGTGTCGGGCGTCGTCTTACTCCATTCAAGCTCCAACAGCCAATCAATATAATTCCGAGAAACGTTATAGTCGGGCGAAGAGGTCTGCATACGCGATATGCGAGACAGCTCTTTAAGCGCCTTAGCCTCCACCTCTTCGGGCATTCCCTTTGCCTTTATACGCTCTTCAAGCTCTTCCTTCTCGTTCTCGTCGTCGCCCAATTCGGTGTGAATAGCTTTGAGCTGCTCCCTTAAATAGAAGTCCTTCTGCCCCTTTTCTATATTGCGCTTGACGGTCGCCGAGATCTTTTTTTCAAGCTTGGAAATTTCAAGCTCGTCGTTTAAACTGCGGCATAAAATATCGAACTTGGCGGTCAGGCTGTCGGCTTCGAGAAGCTGTTGCTTTTTTTCGACCGAAAGCTTTATGGTATTCGCCGCCGTATAAACAAACTCTTCCTTATTTAAGCTGTTTTTGAGCACGTTGGATATATCTTCGCTGATAAGGCGGTTAGAGGGATTTTCCAATATACTCGTCATCGAATAGCGCGCAGTGCGGAAATACGCCTCGTCGTACGCGGGATTATCTTCCGTCAGCGGCGCGCTCTCCGCCATTGCGTACATACAGTTATCGTCGAGGCACAGACCGCTTATCTTTACGCGGTATAAGCCCTTGCCCGTAACGCGGACGCGGTTGCCGGGGAGGTTTGTAACGCGCGATACCTGAAATACCGTGCCCATCTCATAGATATCCGCCTCCGTTATCTGCTCCTTATTTTCATCGCGCTGAGCGACGGCGATTAGCAATTTATCCCTGTCGAGCGCGCTCTTGACGGCGGCAAGCGTTATGAGCCTGCCCGCGTCGAACGACGTCGTTACGTACGGCAAAGCCACTCTGCCGCGCAAAGCCGCCACGGGAAGAAATCTGTTCACTTCATCTATCATAAAATATATCCTTAAATTCCGTTATGTCTGTCGTAATATTTGCTGAAAATTGCAAAAAGGGGGAAGCGTGCGCTCCCCCACTTTTAAATACATTAAGCACTCTTTTTATACACGATGCGGGGTTCTGCCTTGTCGGTAATGCACTTTTGCGTGACTATTACCTCCTCGACGTTATTTTCCGACGGTATTTTATACATTACAGAGGTCATAAAGCTCTCTATAATCGTCCTCAATCCCCTTGCGCCCGTCTTTAAATTTATTGCCGTACGCGCAATTTCCCTTACGGCTTCGTCCTCTACCGTAAGCTTTACGCCGTCGAGCGCCATAAGCTTCTGATATTGCTTGATAATAGCGTTGCGGGGTTCGGTTAAGATATTTACGAGCGCCGATTCGTCCAAGGGGTGAAGCGCAACGACAATGGGCACGCGTCCGACAAACTCGGGAATTAATCCGAATTTAGTCAAATCCTGCGGTTTAACGTCCGCAAGCGCCTCGTACGTGTCCGTTTCCGCCGTTACGACGTCGCCGCCGAAGCCCAGGGAAGAGCTGTCCTTTCTAGCCTGCACTATCTTGTCGAGCCCGACGAACGCGCCGCCGCATATGAACAGAATGTTTGTCGTATCTATTCTCAGACATTCCTGTTGAGGGTGCTTTCTGCCGCCCTGCGGGGGTACGTTTGATACGGTACTCTCGATTATTTTCAAGAGCGCCTGCTGAACGCCCTCGCCCGAAACGTCGCGCGTAATCGAAACGTTTTCGCTCTTGCGCGCAATCTTGTCTATCTCGTCGATATAGATGATGCCGCGCTCTGCCTTTTCAATGTTGTAGTCGGCGTTCTGAATGAGCTTTAACAGAATGTTTTCGACGTCCTCGCCGACGTAGCCCGCCTCGGTCAAGGTCGTGGCGTCGGTTGTGGCGAACGGCACGTTGAGTATTTTTGCAAGCGTGCGCGCGAGCAAGGTTTTACCGCTGCCCGTCGGGCCTAACAGCAAAATATTGCTCTTCTCTATTTCCACGTCGTCAAGCTCGTCGCCGTGCGTAAGCTTGTTGTTTATGCGCTTGTAATGGTTGTATACCGCAACCGAAAGCACCTTTTTAGCCTCGTCCTGTCCGACGATATATTTATCGAGTTCGTCCTTTATTTCGGATGGCTTTTTAAGGGGAACGGGCTCTGCGGTTTCTTCAACCGCGTCCCTTATCATATCTCTGCAAATTTCTACACATTCGTCGCAGATGAACGAATCGTTCTGCCCCGCGATAAGTCTTTTAACCAAATCTTCGGGTTTTCCGCAGAACGAACAGAATTTTTGTCCGCTTTTCATTAATACTCCCAAACGGCTTAAAGCCGCTATGTGCCTTTATTTGCGCCGCCGTTTAAGCCGCGGCACAGCACGCTGTTTAATTATTGACCGTATTTTAAAAATTTATCTCTTAAAGAAAACTTTATCTATAAGCCCGTAATTTACGGCGTCCTCGGCGGAGAGGTAATTATCTCTGTCCGTATCGCGCTCTATCTGCTCTAAGGGCTTGCCGCTGTTCTGCGCAAGTATGGTGTTGAGCTTTTTCTTAGTGCGCAGGATATGCTCCGCAGCAATCTTGATATCGCTCGCCTGACCCTGCGCGCCGCCGAGAGGCTGATGAATCATAATCTCGCTGTTGGGAAGAGCAAACCTCTTGCCCTTTGCGCCGCTCGATAAAATGAACGCGCCCATAGAAGCCGCCATACCTATACATATAGTCGATACGTCGCACTTAATGTAGTTCATCGTATCGTAGATTGCAAGTCCCGCGGAAACAGAGCCGCCGGGGCTGTTTATATAGAGGTTGATATCCTTGTTGGGGTCTTTTGCTTCCAGATAGATGAGCTGAGCGACTACGGTGTTTGCAACCGCGTCGTCAATCTCGCCGCTAAGGAAAATTATTCTGTCCTCCAAGAGGCGCGAGTAAATGTCGTAGGAACGCTCACCGCGTGAAGTCTGCTCCACAATATAGGGAATGAGCGCATTTTTTTCGTTAATCATAAGTGTCTTTCCTCCTCTTTCAATTAATAGATATTTTATTCCGCATTAATAAACTTTAAAAAGACAATAGCGGCGGCAAACCGCAAAGGAAGAACCGCCGCTAACTGAGCCTGTTTTTATCCGACCGCCTTATTTAGGCAACAAGGTTGTTGTTAGCCGCAAGGAAGTCGAACAGCTTTGTTATAACGATGTCGTTTGCAATGTAATTGAGGCGCGTTGCGTCGAGCGTCTTTTTGTAATCTTCGACCGTCTTTTCAACGGATTCAGCCTGCTTTGCAATCTCTGCGTCGATTTCCTCCTGCGTGGCGGTAATCTTCTCTTCCTTTACAATCTTCTCTATGACGAGCTGAGAGAGCACGCGCGATTTTGCCTGCTCGGTAAACTGCGCCCTGAACTGCTCCATAGTCTGTCCCATATACTCTATATAATCTTTGAGCTGTAAGCCCTGATACTGCAATCTTGCCGCAAAGTTGTTTACTATGCCGTCGATTTCGCCGTCTATCATAGCCTGGGGTATTTCGCACTCGCAGGTTGCGCAGATAGCTTCTACAATGCTGTTCTCCGTCTGATCGCGCCCGTCGTTCTTCGCCTTTGTTTCAAGACGGTTCTTTACCTTCTCGGTATAGTCGGCAACCGTCTCGCAGCCCGCGTGCTTCTTTACGTACTCGTCGGTGAGCTCGGGAAGCTCCTTGCCCTTTATCGCGTGGAGCTTGATGTGGAACACGGCGTCCTTACCCTTTAAATTGTCCGCCTGATAATCCTCGGGGAACTTGACGGTTATATCCCTCTCGTCGCCGATATTCATACCGACAACCTGCTCTTCAAAACCGGGGATAAACGAGCCGCTGCCCAATTCGAGGTCGTAATGCTCCATAGAGCCGCCCGCGAAGAGCTCGCCGTCGACAGTGCCCGAAAAGTCGATATTGACGGTGTCGCCGTTTATGCAAGCTCTGTCCTTTACTTCGACCGTCTTAGCCTCTCTCAGAAGAATTTTGTCAACCTCTGTCTTTATTTCCTCTTCGGTCACATTATATTCAAACTTCTTGATTTCTAAACCTTTATAGCTGCCTATTTTTACGTCGGGCTTAACGGGAACGATAGCCGTCATAACGACCTTGTTCTCTTCGAGCTCGTCAATCGAAAGCTCGGGCGCGCCGACTGCGGTGAAGCTGTCCTTCTCCTTATCGATAATTACGGGATAAAATTCGGTATAGAGTACGCTGAACGCCTCGTCGAAGAAAACCGACTTGCCGTAATAATTTTCGATTACGGGCTTGGGGCACTTGCCCTTTCTGAAACCGGGCACGGCGTACTTGCCGCGCGTTCTTACGTACGCCTTATCTATGGCGCTCTTCCATTCTTCGCCGTTAAACGTGATGACAACCTTTACGGTGCTTTTTTCGGCTGCATTAAAAGTGTAATTCATTTAAGTTCTCCTGATTGAAATACCAAATTATTTTATACGTACAGTATTCTAACATAAATCTTTTATTTTGAAAAGCGTTTTTTACAACACTATACAATTTACTTTTTATTTTTTTTGGGATATAATGTTATTATTCCGAGATTAAAGGACGCTGTTATGCCGCAGGACGCTTTTACCCTACGCTACGTAGTCGGAGAGCTTAACGACTTATTTACGGGCGGAAAAATTTCCAGAATAAATCAGCCCGAAAAAGATTTGCTCTCCCTTTTAATATACACTCATAAAGGCACGGTTAAACTCGATATCGATCTTTCCGCAAAATATTGCCGCATAAGCGCGGGCGAAAGCTTCGATACGCCCAATCCCAAGGTCGCGCCCAATTTCTGTATGCTGCTCAGAAAACACCTGCAAAACGCCGAAATCACCGCCGTTAAACAGGCGGGGTTCGAAAGGGTCGCCTACTTCGGTTTCAAATGCTTTTCGGAATTCGAAATCACCGAGATGTGCCTCTACCTTGAAATAATGGGCAAGTACTCCAACGCCGTTCTGGTAAAGGACGGAGTTATCGTGGGCGCGCTTAAAACGGCTTCGCTTGAAACGGGCGCGCGGCGCGTGACGCTGAGCGGTGCAAAATACCAACTGCCCGAGAAGCAGGGCAAAGCCGACCCCACCGATTTGGCTGCGCTCGGCGAGGCGTTTGAAAACAAACGGGGAGACGCGGTAAAATTTATTGCCGACAACGTTGCGGGCATAGCCTATACTACCGCGTGCGACGTCGTCGATACGTACGGCGAAAACGTTACCGCCGAACAGCTCTACAACTACGTAAACGACGTAAATTACACGCCGTGCGTCGTATATTGCGACGGTGAGCCAGCCGACTTTAAGGCAAGGCTATGCGCGGGGGCGAGGCGCTACGGCGCGCTGTTGGAGGCGCAGTCGGCATTTTACACCCACGCCGTGCAGAAGAAGCGGTTCGCCGACAAAAAGCGGCGGCTGATATCCGCGGTAAACTCGGCTGAAAAGAAGGTTGAAAAGCGGCTTGCGCAAACCTACGACAAGCTGTCCGAATGCGACAAATCGGAGGACGTAAGAATACGCGGAGAGCTGATTACCGCCAACATATACGCCGTCGAACGGGGTATGACGAAGCTCGAAGCCGTAAATTACTACGACCCGAACGGAAGCAAAATAACCGTTGATTTAGACCCGCGGCTTACCCCTTCGCAGAACGCCCAGAGATACTATAAAAAGTACTCCAAGCTCAAACGTACGGCGCAGGTTCTCGGCGGACAAAAGGACGAGAGCGAGCGGCGGCTTGCCTACCTTAAAAGCATAACGGCGAACATAAACCTTGCCGAGGATATGCACGATTTGACTGAAACCGAGGAAGAGCTGATTTCCATTTCACTGCTCCCCGCGCCCGACAAAGCCAAGGGCAGAAAAAACAAAAAGGACAACCCCGAAAGCCCCTACCGCAGATACGAACGCGACGGGTTTACGGTAATTTGCGGGCGCAACAACGCTCAGAACGACAGGTTGACAAAGGGACTTTCAGCCAACGATACGTGGCTGCACACAAAGACCTTCCACTCCTCGCACGTTGCAGTGCTTTGCAACGGCGGACGGGCGACGGACGGGATTATAAAGTACGCGGCGGAGATTTGCGCATACTACTCCGACGCGCGCGGGAAAGACAAGGTTGCCGTAGATTACGCGCTTAAAAGATACGTCAGAAAGCCCAACGGAGCAAATCTTGGGTTCGTAGTATACACGGATTTTAAAACTATCTTAGTTGCGCCGAACGCGCACACGGAGGACAGACGAGATGAGTAAAAAAGAAAACAACAACACCGAGCAACAGCCCGAAAACACCGAGGAACAGAGCAAAAAGAGCTACGTTTTTATGTATATCGCAATCGGTTGCTTTGCGGTCGGGTGCATACTCTTAGCCCTGTCGTTCGTAATCCGCGGCGCGGGCGTGCACTTCCTGATTGCAAGTATGATTTCGGAGCTTGCCGCCGTTTCGTTTATTAACGCTCAGAAAAAACGCGTCAACACAAAAGCCTGCCTGCTTATTTCTATACTCAGCTATTTAGTAATGGCGGCGGCGCTCATCATTTTTATCGTGGGTATCGGCGTGGGAAGCTCGGCAAAATAGCTTAAAACGGAATAAAAGTGCTTATTTTGCGCCATTATTAATTGTAATATGGAAGAAATCTGCACAAAACTTTCCGCACTTTTAACCAAGGACGGGTCGAGGGGCTACGGCATATATTACGAGGAAGAGCTGTTAGACGCTTTGCCCGACGATATGCGCAACAGGGAAACGCTTGAAGCCGCGCTGAAAAATTTACAGAACGGAGCGTACATCGACGTCAAGTATGCGCGCGGCGACGCCTTTTGCATTGCCTCGGTCAAGAAATACAAGCCGCCTGAAAAGACTGTAACCGAGGAAGCCGCACTCCCCTTTAACGACGGCGAAGCAAACGAGCTGACAGTGTCGAAAAAGATTTACGCAGCGGTCGCCATCTGCGCCTTTGCGGGCGGAGCGTTGGGCGGTTGCGTAGCCGCTATTCTGGGGGCGGTGCTGTAATATGCTGAACAGATACGAAAACGACGTTATGCGCGCGGTGTACTGCCTGTGCGACGGTACGGACGGCTGTCTTATCTCCCCTTTGGATATTATGAGCATACTTCCCGCGGGCAGAAGATACAGTATGCAGCGGGTGGACGACGCGCTGAACGCGTTAAAAACGGACGGCTATCTTGACATAATTTCTTCCGAGCGCAAGGGCGAAAAGATGTACGTAATTTCGCTTAAAGAGAGCGGGCTTGCGTTTAAACGCCAACAGCGGCAACGGCGGCAGGATTTGCTGTATAAAATTTTTCTCGCTTTGATAGGCGCTGTCGCCACGTTTGTATTCGGCTTGATTTTAAAGGCGATTTTCGGCGGCTGAAAGACAATTGCCCCCTATATATGCCTTAATTAATCTAATTAACAGCCTCCGCGCATTTTTGCGCGGAGGCTGTTTGATATAAAGAAAAAAGTCCCCTTACGAGGACTTATTCATTAAATTTACGCTTTTTGTTCGGTTTTAAAACCTAAGACAGGACTTGGATAGCGATAACCGTTTAGCATCTCCACGCATAACTTCCCTGACCAAACTATGCGCTTCACAGATAGCACGGCGAACATTGCCACCGCACCAAGGTTTTACCTTGTACTTATATTATACACTGAAATTAGAGAAATGCAACACTTTTTTAAATTATTTTATTCCTTTTCGCAGAAAGCAACCATAGCTTTGTGCATCGAATACAAATCGGCTTTGGATATAACCTCGTAAGGAGCGTGCATAGAGAGCACGGGAACGCCCATATCGCAAGTGTCTATGCCGAGGTTGGCTATGAACATTGCCACAGTGCCGCCTCCGCCTATGTCGATTTTGCCAAGCTCACCCGTCTGCCAAATAACGCCTGCGTCGTCGAAAGCGTCGCGAAGATAGCCGACCATTTCAGCCGAAGCGTCGTTCGTCGAGCTCTTTCCGCGCGCGCCGTGGTACTTAGTTAAAGACGCGCCGCAATTGATATATGATGCGTTGCTCTTTTCGTATACGTCGGCGTAAGCGGGGTCGTAAGCGGCGGTAACGTCGGCGGAAACGCACTTGGAATTATATCTCACCAAAACGGGGTCGGCGCCGAGCCCGTGCGAAATGCAGTCAATCAGATCGAGAATGACGCGCGACTGCATACCCGTAACGCCGTTGCTTCCCACTTCCTCTTTGTCGGCGAACACGGCGATAATAGTGTCCTTGGAATTGCAGTCGAACAGCGCCGTCATTTCGGGATAAGCGCACACCTTGTCGTCGTGTCCGTACGCGGATATCAAAGCGCGGTCAAGACCCACGTCGCGCGGCTTGCCTGCGGGCACGAAGCACAGCTCGCTCGCCTCGAAATCGACCTCCGTCATTCCGTACTTGTCGTGAAGAAGTTTGAGCGCCGCGCTCTTTACGGCTTTCTTCTCCTCGTCGTCGGGAATGCTTGCCAACACTGCGTTTAAGCTTTCGCCGCTGATTGCCGTGCCGAGGGGCTTGGCGTTCTGCTCCTGCGAGAGGTGGGGCAACAGGTCGGAAATGTAGAATATGGGGTCGCCCTCCTCCTCGCCTATGCACACGTCGACGCGCTTGCCGCCGTGAAGCATAACCACGCCGTGAAGCGCGAGAGGAATGGTCGTCCACTGATACTTTTTAATGCCGCCGTAGTAGTGCGTCTTTAAGTACGCCATACCGCCGTCCTCGAAAACGGGGTTGGGCTTTAAGTCGAGGCGGGGGCTGTCGACGTGCGCCGCCATAATCTTTACGCCGTGCTTTGCTACGTCCTTAGTACCCACCCTGATAATGAATATGTTTTTATCACGGTTGATAAAATAGAGCTTGTCGCCCGCCTTTATCTTGTTGCCGAACGTGAAGGGCTTGTAGCCCCTTGCCGCCGCAAGCTTTTCAGCCGTTGCGGTTGCGCCGCGCTCGGTCTTGGAGGTGTACAAAAATTGCTTGTAGCCCTCGGCATAATCGAATATAGCTTTCAGCTCCTTTTCGTCCGCCTCCTTGTAACAGTTCTTTCTCTTATACTCGTAATCCATATACAGTTTCTCCTTTTTCCAATGGCAATTATAATAAATATTCTGAGTTTTGTCAATATGCTGAACGGCGGGTTTAAGCAAAATATTTTTAAGTGAAAAAATTAGCCAAAAGCATTTACTAATTTAAAAATTTAGTATATAATTGTATACGGTATGAGCGAGCGATTTTTTTCTGCTAAAAAGCTGGCGGTTATGGGGGTTCTGACGGCGTTAAGTCTTATTACGTTTTTAATAGAAAACCTCTTTCCCCCGCTCTTTATTCCGGGCGCGAAGCTCGGACTTGCAAACGCTTTTTCTTTTATCGCCTTAATAGTTTATTCACCCGTTGAAGCCTTTATTATCGTCGGCGTGCGCACGTTGCTCGGAGCGGTTTTCGCGGGCAATCTTTCCGCCGTTATGTACTCGTTTACGGGCGGCGTTATTTCTATGGCGTTAAGCTCGGTTTTACTGTACTGCGTTCACCCCAAAATTTCGGTTATAAGCGTCAGCGTGGTTGCGGCGGCGTTTCACAATCTCACGCAAAACGCCGTTTTCGTATTGATTTCGTCCACTCCTCTCGCCTTTTCGTACGCGCCCTACCTTATGCTGTTGGGCGTGCTTTCGGGCGCGTTTGTAGGGGCGGCTGTCACTCTGATAATAAAGCGCGTTCCCACCGATATGCTTACGCGCGTTTTGGGCGTTAAAGGCAAGTCCGATTGAAAATGAATAAAAATGGAGGAATAAATGAAAGCAATTAAAGGTAAGCTCTTCTTTTCAGGCATACACGTGAAGGATAAAAAGAGCCTTTCGTGCGGCTGTGAAACGGAGATTATGCCCGAACCTGCGGAGGCGTATATATCGACATCGCAATCGCTTGGCAAACCCGCGATAGCGTGCGTGGAAAGGGGGCAAAAAGTCAAAGAGGGCGAGCTGATAGCCAAAGCCGACGGCGCGATATCCTCGGACGTGTTCGCAAGCATTGCCGGCGAAATAGTCGATATCAAGCCTATTACGGGCGCGAACGGAGACGCTGAAACCTATATAATTATAAAGGGCGACGGAAGCGGTGAAAAGACGTATCTGCCCCCTCTGTCCAACCCCTCCGCCGAAGAAATAAAGGCGCGTATAAGAGCCTGCGGCATAGTCGGGCTGGGCGGCGCGGGCTTCCCTGCGGCGGTTAAAGTTGCGCCGAAAACTCCCGTGGACGCGCTTATTTTAAACGGAGCGGAGTGCGAGCCGTATCTTACCTGCGACCACAGGCTTATGATTGAGCGCACCGACGAAATTGCGCGGGGCGCGCGGCTGATTGCAAAGGCTCTCGGTGTTTCCAAAATAATTATAGGCATAGAGGCAAACAAGCCCGACTGCATTGCGGCGTTTGAAAAGTACGACGACATTCAGCCCGTTATCCTTAAAAAGCAGTACCCTATGGGCAGTGAAAAGCACCTCATATACGCTACGACGGGCAGAAAGGTCGGCATAGGCAAATTGCCCGCGGACAGCGGAGTTGTTGTGCAGAACGTTGCAACCGCCTTTGCCGTGTGCGAGGCTGTCGAGAAAGGCAAACCCCTCTATGAAAGAGTTATAACGGTATCGGGCGGAGCTGTAAAAACTCCGAAAAACCTTTGGGTAAGGGTCGGCACGTCAGTCAAAGATATAGTCGACTTCTGCGGCGGCGAAAGCCAACCGCCAAAAAAGGTAATACAGGGCGGCCCTATGACGGGGCTTGCGCTTGCAACCTACGACGTGTACACTCACAAGACGACCTCGGGCGTGCTTCTTATGACTGAAAAGGAAGCGGCGGCGGAAGAGCCCACTCCCTGCCTTAACTGCGGAATGTGCGCCGACGTCTGCCCTATGCACCTTATGCCTATGCAGACGGCGTTCTATTCGGCGGCAGGCGACTTTGACGCGGCGGCTAAGCTGGGCAACACTATGGCTTGCATAGAGTGCGGAGCCTGCGAATACATCTGTCCCGCTAAGCGTCCTCTTATTCAGGCTATACGCAAGACGAAAGCTTATTTGCGCAGTAAGGGAACTCCCGCGCCCGCCATAAAGCCCGTGGATATGAAGGGCAGGTCTGCGCCCACCGTTCCTTTGACCGAGGACGGCAAAATCGTTGAAAAGCCCGTACAGGAAAAGCTGGACGAAAGCATTAAGCGCGACGAAGCAAGAGAGCAGAAAGCCATAGCCGCGGAAAAGACGGAAGCAACGCCCAAAAAGGAGGACAAATAAATGGATAACAGTATAGTTATATCCACTCCCCCTCACGTAAAATCCAAACGCACGACAAAGAGCATAATGCTCGACGTCATAATCGCGCTTATGCCCGCGACGTTAATGGCAATCGTCTATTTCAGACTGAACGCGTTCATACTTATTCTGACCTCCGTGCTCGGCTGCGTCGCGACGGAATTTGTGTATTTCTTTATAGCCAACAAGGGCTTTTCGGACAAGTGCAGTCACGCGGGCGAGGTCTGCAAGAGGTGGTGGAAGCAATTCGACTTAACCTCTATAATATCGGGACTTATACTCGCCTTAATACTTCCCCCCGCCACAAAATGGTACGAGGTGTTAATCGGAGCGATATTCACGATAGCCATTGTCAAAATGGTGTTCGGCGGCACGGGCAAGAACCTTGTAAACCCCGCCGTGACGGGCAGAATATTTATGTTCATCAGTTTTTCGCTAACCGTGTACACGGCGTGCGCGATAGGCCCTGTCGGTAATGGAAGCATAATCTTCACGGGCGCGACCAATCTTTCGGGTCTGCTCCCCTCGGCGGGAAACGACGCCGTTGCGGGAAGCTATATTTCGCGCCTTGACCTATTCCTCGGCACGGGCGTTGCTGGCTGCATAGGCGAAACGTGCAAAGCCGCGCTCATACTCGGCTATATCTATCTCGCGGCACGCAAGGTCATAAAGTGGTGGCAACCCCTGCTCTATATCGTCGTATCGTGCTTCCTGTCCGTCTGCTTAGCGGCTATCGGGTCGACGTTCGAAATATCCCTCTTCCTCGACTTCGCAATGTCCGGCGGACTGATGTTCGGCGCGATATTTATGGCTACCGACTACGTAACTTCTCCCAAGGGCGTTTACGGACAGATAGTTTACTATGTTGCCCTCGGCGTGCTTACTGCGGTACTCAGATACCTGACGAAAATCGAGGTCGTATCCTTTGTAATAATGATTATGAACCTGTTAGTGCCCCTGATTGATACTTATATTGTCAGAAAGCCTTTCGGCTATAAGAGAGTTAAAAAGGCTAAAAAGCAAAAGGAGGGCAAGTGATATGACGGCAAAACAGTTTTTTAAGAGCACTGCGTTTAAGTGCATAGCCGTTTTAATGAGCGTACTCCTTGTAAGCGGCGTACTGCTTGCCGTTGCGTACGGCTTTCTGGAAGTAACCGACGAAGAGCGTTTCAACCGCAAGATAGGCGTTATGTACGGCGGCGAAACGGTCACTTCGGTTGAGCAGGACATCTCGGAGAAAAATCTCAGCGTAAGCGGCGCGCAGATACAGAAGCTGTGGTATATAACCGAACATGAAGATTACCTTGTTCAGGCGGCTTCACGCGGTAACGGAGGCGACATCGTCTGCTGGATAACGATAGATATGCAGGACGAAAGGACGGTCGGCGGCATAGGCAAGGTTATAGTTTACGCCGTTGCGGACGCGGCTGAATACGTAAACCTTATCGACGATGAAGTATTCGAGGCGTTCAGCGAAGATTATTACGACGGAAAGATATTCTCCTACGGCGACAAGACGAGCAGCGAATATATAGGAACGGGCGCTTCCTCCTCCCTCACCGCCATATGCAACTGCGTAAACGGCGCGGTGGAGTTCGTCAAAGCCTACGCCAACGGAAGCGATACGGTAAGCTATGAATATTCCGACCTCATTGATTTAACCCGCACGCAGTGGACGGTAAACGGCGAAGAAATAGAGTACACCATCGTAACTGCCGCAAGCACAGACCCCGACCGCTTTACGTTTACCATAAAGGTCGACGGCACAAAGACTGTCACCGAATACAGCATAGACGTAAACGGCAGTACGGGAAGCTACGGCAGCTCTATGTCGGCGACGGCAAGGGACCTTACGGGCAAGACGCTGGAAGAGATTGAGGGCTATCTTAACAACAGC
Source organism: uncultured Christensenella sp. (assembly GCA_910579295.1). GTDB lineage: Bacteria > Bacillota > Clostridia > Christensenellales > Borkfalkiaceae > Coproplasma. The sequence continues at coordinate 22,483 of CAJTTC010000002.1, forward strand.
CCCGCAGGCTCGCTGAATACGGGCGCAACAAAGTCTAACGAAAGGTGCTACAATGCGGCGGCGTTTGCGCTTGCCAACTACGAGGCGATTTTAAACGCCGAAAAGGAGGGCAACTGAGATGAATAAATATAAAAAGATAACCTTAGACGGCTTAATTTTCTCCAACCCCACTTTTATGCTTGTTTTAGGCACTTGCCCCACGCTTGCAATGATTAAGTCCTCCGCGCTATCCGCGGCGGGTATGGGCTTGTGCGTTTTAGTGGTGTTAACGCTGAGCAATATGATAATTTCCGCGCTGAGAAAGGTTATACCCAATCAGGTGCGCATACCCTGCTATATAGTTATAATAGCCACGCTTGTTACGCTGGTACAGATGGTGCTTGAAAAGTTTGTGCCGTCACTGTACGACAGCCTCGGGACGTTCCTTGCACTGATAGTCGTCAACTGTATAGTCCTCGGAAGAGCCGAAGCGTTCGCCAACAAACACACCGTCATAGAAAGCGCGGTCGACGGCTTGGCTAACGGAGCGGGCTTTACCGTTGCGCTGACGGTTATGGGTATCGTGTGCGAGTTTCTGGGAAGCGGCTCGGTTTTCGGATTGCAGATTATGAATTTTAAAATAGCCATATTCTCCTCTCCCGCAGGCGCGTTTATCATATACGGACTGTCGATAGCGCTGTTCACTTATATAATAGACGTATTCCAACGTTCGAGGCGCGTAAAGGCTAATAAACTTGCGCGTGAGAATTTACTCGACAGAAACGGAGCTGAAACGGCGGAGGTGAACGTATGAATTTCGTGCTGTTAATTCTTTCGGCAGTGCTGACGAACAACTTTATAACGGTAAAAACGTACGGCATTTGCCCTTTCCTCGGCGTATCCAAGAACACAAAGTCTGCCGTAGGTATGGGCGTAGCCGTAACCGTGGTTATGACGCTTGCAACGCTTGTGACCTACCCTATCTACAAATTTATTATGACGCCGCTGAATATAACCTTCCTCTGGATTATATTCTTCATATTCATAATAGCCGCGCTCGTTCAGATGTTAGAGGCGATTATCCGCAAGGTGTCCCCCTCGCTTTACAACACAATGGGCGTATATCTGCCCCTGATTACAACCAACTGCGCGGTGCTCGGCGTAACTCAGCTGTTCAACGGCGTAAACGACCTGTCTGCGATAATAACGGGCGCAACGGGCGCAATGAACCTCGGCTGGGCTGTGCTCTACGCACTGTTTGCGGGCGTAGGCTTTACCCTCGTTATGATTATTATGAGCGGACTTAGAGAAAAGCTCAACTGCTGTAAGGTTTCCAAGTCGCTCGAAGGCTTCCCTGTCTCTATGATTGCGGCGGCGTTCATCTGTATGGCGTTCACGATTTTTATGCAGATAAAGGTTTAAGGAGGGAAAAATAATGAATTTACTTGCTTTTACCGTTGAAACGTTAAAGACCGTCGGCGTCGTAGCGGGAATATTCGCAGGTTCGGCAATAATTATCGGCGCGCTGATACTCATTGTGAGTAAAGTGTTCAAGGTCGATATGGACGAAAAAGTGACGAAGATTCTCGAAAATCTTGCGGGAGCTAACTGCGGCGGTTGCGGTTGCAGCGGTTGCGCGGGATTTGCAGATAAGCTTGCCCACGGCGAGAGCCAACTGTCCGCCTGCCACGTTACCTCTCCCGAAAAGAAAGCCGAAATTGCCGCCCTTTTGGGCATTGAGCTTAAAGACGAGGAGCGCACGGTTGCCGTAGTTAAATGCAACGGCGGACTCGCAAATGCGGGCGAAGCGTTTGAGTACTGCGGTAATCCCACCTGCGCGGCTAACGCCGCTCTGCTCGGAGGCAACAAGCTGTGCAAATTCGGCTGTCTCGGTTGCGGCGACTGCAAAGTCGTTTGCCCCGAAAGCGCAATAAAAATTTCGGATAAGCTTTCGGAAGTCGACCCCGACCGTTGCGTGAGCTGCGGCGCGTGCATAAATACGTGCCCTAAACATATTATAGAGCGCATACCCGCCTCCGCCCCCGTATACGTAGCCTGCTCCTCCACATGCAAGGGCAAGGACGTAATGAACGTGTGCAAGGTCGGGTGTATAGGTTGCACTATGTGCGCGAAGAAATGCCCGCACGGCGCTATTACAATGGTTGACAACCTACCCGTGTTCGACTATACGAAGTGTACGGGTTGCAAGACGTGCGTTGCCGTTTGCCCCCGTCACATAATTATCGACCGCGAAGCCAAAGCCGACCAAACTGTAGACAATAAGTCTGAAAGAAAAATTGAAATCAGGCAGGAAGAGAGCAAACCCGACGTTAAAACCGACGTTGACAAATAATGAAAATCAGTTAAAAAATTCACAGCTATTTAAATGCACTCCGAAAGTCAGAGAACTTTACGGAGTGCATATTTTATATCGAAATAATTATCTGTTTTAAGTTTTAAATGATTATATCCTCGTCGTCTTTAAATGTGCGTTTTAGCGGCTCTATAATCATTTTATGCGGCGTACAGCAGATTATAAGCGAGTTGTCGGTTATTGCGGGAGAATAAACGCAGTCCTTGCGCGCAGAGCAATCCGCGTCGACAACCTTAACGCTCCTATTCTTTTTATCTATGACGACCCTGTTATAACCGCCTCCGTTCAGTCGAAACGTGAGCTCCAACTTTTCGTCGCTGTCGCCGTTAATCTCTATACATCCGGCGTTGACTGAGCCGTACTTATCTGTTGAATAGTCGTACTCGAACACCGTCGCGCCCGCGTACGTTATCCTTATGCCGCTTGCAGGCGAGCTGTCGCGGGTAAGAAATACGGAAAGAAACAGCGCGGCGACGGTAACGGCTATTACGCCGTAGACAATCAGATCCCAAACGCGAAACCACTTCCCCTCTTTAATTTGTCCTATCTTTTTAAGCGACATTTTAAACCTTATCCAAACTCAGCTCTTTCGGCGTATAACTATAATCGAGCACGGTGTAGCGGTCGGCGGGAATGTTGGTATAAAACTCGTAGCTCCCACCGTTGTCGAACGTGAAGGCTACCTCTCTGTCAGACAGGCAATCCCCGATAAACCGTATAGCCCCTTCCTTGCCCATACACATAATTGCCGTGGTATAGGCGTCGTCCTCCGCCGCGCTTCCGCCAAATACCGTAGCCGTCATTATACCCGTCTGTATGGGCTTTCCCGTCTGCGGATTTATTATATGGCAGTAACGCACGCCGTCAAGCTCGTAATAAGCTTCGTAATCGCCGCTCGTCGACACGCAACAGTCCTTCATTTTTGTGACTAAATAAGACCCGCCCGTCGTCGAACGCGGCGCAAGCAAATTAAGAGAGTACGCCCCGCTGTCGCTGTCGTGGTACTTTTTAATGGCTATACTGCTTAAACCGAAATTGAAATAGCCGTATTCGTAACCGTACTCCCGCAAAATGCAATTCACCGCGTCGACGGCGTAGCCCTTGCCTATGCCGCCGAGGTCGATTTTCAGGCTGAGCGTTTCGCCGTTCGCCTTCACCGTATCAACGGGTTTTTTTGCGTAATATTTGCCGCTATCCTCCGAAAGCTCAATCTCGCCGAAGTGACTTGACAGACTGACGTAAGCCGCCACCGTTTCGTCGGAAGGCAACGCCTCTTGCGTCATAAAGCCGTATAAGCCGTAAAAGCCGTAATCGTAAACGCTGTAATAGACCGCGGGATTGTAATAGCCGTCCGTCCTATTATATATATCCATTGCCATAGATAAGAGCGTGTACGCCGTTTGGTCGAGCTCTACCGTCGCGCCCGCTTCCGCCTGATTGAACGCGTATATACAGGAAATTTCTTTATGAGCGGAAACCGAGTTTTCTATATCGGTCAAAATATTTTCAACGTCGGTACAGAGTTCGTTAAAGTTCTCTTCGAAACTGCCGTCGGGTTCTTTTTGCGTGATGACAAGCGTAGCCGACGTATCCATACAGAAAAACGTTTTACTTTTTGTGGAGTAATCGGCGGCGTTGTTTGCACAGCCCGAACAAAAGATTAAAGCCGCGCAGACTACAGCCGAACAAGCTGCAAATTTCTTCATATCACAAGTATATCCTATTTTATATACATTTGTAAATCTAAAAAAGACCGCGCACGGCGGTCTTTTTTAAGTATTTATATTTTATTTAGCCGCGTTGCTCGCCTTCAATATAAGCTGAGCATAGCTTAAATACGTGCCCGCTTCGGGCTTTGTATTCAGATCGACCCAAGTCGCGCCCGTTGAGATATTGCCGTCCATCCACGTAGAAACCGCTTTGTCCTCTTTCTCGTCGCTCTCCCATTTGTCGGGGCTCTTTGCAAGCTTAGAGAGATTGGACAGCCCGTAGCTCTTTACATAATTTACGGTAGCGTCGCGGTTCATCTTCCAACGCGAATATCTGTTGCCGTCCCTGTCGGTAGCCGTCCAATAACCGTTTTCTTCCTTGTTGAGCGCCGCATTAGTCATAATATCGGTCTTTTGCTGACCGCCCACGGTGACTTTTATCGAATTACTTGTAACGGCGTCGTAATAAGCCTTTGCGTTTTTCTCCGCCTTTAAATAAGATTCCAAAACCTGATTTGCCGAAGTATAATAGCCCGAGACAGCGCCAACCGTCTTATAAGTAAGCGTTAAATCGCCGAAAGAGATGGTCTTGTAGAAAGATTTTTCCACCTCGGCGCCGTGGCTGATTACTTTAACCGTAACCTTATCGCCCTCGGCAACACTGTCGCCCGCCGTAACGTAGGTAGGCAGACAAACCTCGTACAGCTCCAACTCCTTTACCATATTGCCGCTGGTTACGATTTTGGCACATGCTACATAGCTTCCGCCGTGTGCGAGCCCGTAAGCCTCGCCCGTCTTATCCGAAGAACAACCGGCAAACGCGGCAATACCTGCGGTGAGAGATACAGCGAGAGTTATGCCAATCGTTACCTTAGTCAATTTTCTCATAAAAATACTCCTTAAAACTTCCTGTTGAAATTGTAACACATTAATCAAATTCAGTCAATACAGTTTAATTACTTTTATCGAAAACCGTAAAGTTTTTTATAGGAATTATTCAGTGCGAAGAGCGACGACGGGGTCTTTTTTAGCGGCGGCAGAAGCGGGAATAAGCCCCGAAATGAGCGTGAGCACAATGCTTACGGCTATCATTATTAAAGCCTGCCACCAAGGCAACGCCGCTATGCCCCATATGCCTGCCAACGTCAAAACGATTATGTTTATAATCAGCGACAACAGGTAGGTGACAAGTATGCCGAACAGACCCGCAACAAGCCCGATAATAAACGTTTCGGCGTTAAACAGCCGCTTGATATCCTTCTTCCTTGCGCCGACCGCACGCAGAATGCCGATTTCCTTGACGCGCTCGACAACGGACACGTAAGTAATAATACCTATCATAACCGTTGAAACGACTAACGACAGCGCGGTGAACGCCACGAGCGCAATGGTTATCATCTGAACCATTGTGTTGACCATACCGATAATCATACCCACCGCGTCGGTGTATGTTATCTTCATTGATTTCTCGAACAGCTTTATCTGCGAGCCGTCTTTAAGCGTTACCCATTCCGACTTTTCAAACTGCTCCTTAACGCTTTCATAGTCCTCTATTTCCGACTGCGCGTCGAACTCCTTAATAAAGGTATACTTGCCGTCCTGCAATTTAACCACCGACTTCCCGCTCTCACACATAGCGTTCCATTCGTCGAGGTATTCCGTCACTTTATTTTTGGCGTCGAAATCTATCGAGAAAAACTTTATGCCCGTCGGCAGGTCGTCGCCGCCGAAAACCGCCGCGCCGAGCTTTGCGCTCTCCGCTCCCGTAACCGAGTTTATTATATCGTCCATACCCGTCGCGCCCGTTTCTATCAACGCGAACTTTGCGGGAACGTAGTCGTGAATGTAGTGCCGTCTGCCGCTCTCTTCCGTCTTTACGTAGAAGTAATCCTGATTTAAAGCCACGCTGTCAAGCTCGCCGTATTCGTTTATGTAATTGACGATATTGTCCTCAACCGTGCTCGACGACTCCAATCCGAGAATGTATTGCGTGAGCGCGTTCGTGTAATAGAAGCCCGATTGCAGACAGCCGTAGGAAATGTCCTCTTTCTTTTCCAGAATGAGCTTAACGCCTATGTTTACGTTCTTGCTTTCGTCATATGCGGGCTTATCCTCAAACGCCTGCAAAACGGCGTCGGACTTAGGGATTTTATATTCTTCGGTGTACGCGTTTGCAACGTAACTCTGTTCGTCTACTCCGTGAGTGCGATAGCTTTCGTAGAAGTTTGCAACCATCATATCGGCAAGCTTATCCGCCTCCATAGGTAAATTCGGAATATTTGACAGATTGAGAATAAGCATAGCGCGAACGTCGTTTTCAAGATAAGTTTTTAACGCTTCGTTGCTTTCATTGCGCTTAGATACTATGCTTGCCGCAAGCGCCGCCGCCTGAGGTTGAGGGAAGCCGCTGTCCTTAACAAGGCTGTCGGCAATCTCCTCTTGCGTAAGAGTAGGCACGGAGAGCAACGTATAAACCAAATCGTTAGGGTAATAGGTGAACTTCATTTTCGCGTTCTTGCCGACAAAATCGCTGTACGGTATGCCTTCCGCTCCCACCAGCTCAGAGGGCGGGTTCTCTTCCGTCTTGTCCTTGTCCTTGTCGCCTACCCCTCTGTAAGCGTACTCCAAAAATTCGTCCTGAGTGAAATAGCCGTACTGCGCCAGAGTAAGGTCGTCTATTTTGCCGTGATTGAGCACCATTATCATAGCGTCCTTGCTTTTGAACAGCTCCTTGACCTCTTCGGTAGTATAGCCCTCGGTGACGGGCTCGCCGTCCTTGTCTATGGCAACCACGTCGTACTGCGACATTATGTAATCGAAATTGTCGGGGATTTCGCTGAACGTTTCAACCGACGAAATCATACTGCCGAACGTGGAGTACTCGGGGACTTGCGAAAGCACTGCCTGATACATACGTCTGATAGCCGTTACCGACATAGTGCGTTCGTTTTTAAAGCTCTCCTCATAGTCGCCCTCGTCGAAGTGCGCCCTGAACGCTTCGTCGTCTTCGCTCACCTTAAAATCGACGTACAGATTGTTTGTTATGTTAAAGCCGTATTCGTACTGAATAAGATTGACGTACTCGGCGGGCATCTCCGACACATAGCCGATATACGCGTCGTCTATGTGGTTGGTCTTGCCGAAATCGCCCGCAAACGTGCCCAGCGTGTCCAAAAGCGAATTGATGTGTATCTTGCCGTCCTTAACGTAGTCCTTGACGTTGACGTCCGAAAGGGACATAAGCGAAGTGAAGTCGAACGTCTGTTGCGTTATCGCCACGGGGTAGCCCGAGAGCATATCGTCCTCCATCGTCTTTATGTAGCCCTGCACGCCCGACGAAATGGCAAGCACGAGCGACACGCCGATTATGCCTATCGAGCCCGCAACCGAAACCATTGCCGTGCGTTTGGATTTCGACAGAAGGTTTTTAAGGCTGAGAATCATTGCCATTCCGATTGACATCGACGTCTTTTTCTTACTGCCTTTGTTAGCCCTGCCGCCGCGCTTTACCCTCTTTTGCGCGCCGCCGTCGTCCACGGCAATCTCGGCAACGGGGGTTTCGACAGCTTTTTCGGGCAACGCCCCGTCTTCCGACCCGTCATACGGTTTGGAATCGTCTACGACCCCGCCGTCCAACAGTCGGACAATGCGCGTCGAATATTGCTCGGCAAGCTCGGGATTGTGCGTTACCATTATTACGAGCCTGTCTTTTGAAATCTCTTTGAGGAGCTCCATTATCTGCACGCTCGTCACCGAATCGAGAGCGCCCGTAGGCTCGTCGGCAAGCACGATTTCGGGGTCGTTTATCAGCGCGCGGGCAATCGCCACTCTCTGCGCCTGTCCGCCTGAAAGCTGATTGGGGCGGTTGTTTATCTTGCCCTTTAAGCCCACCTTTTCCAGCGCGTCTATCGCCCTCTGCCTGCGTTCCTGTTTGGATACGCCCGATATCATCAGCGCAAGCTCGACGTTCTGCAATATGGTTTGGTGAGGTATTAAATGATAGCTTTGAAAAATGAAGCCTATCGAATGATTTCTGTATGTATCCCAATCCCTGTCGCCGTACCGCTTTGTGCTCGTGCCCTCGATTACCAAATCGCCCGAGGTGTACTTGTCAAGACCGCCTATGATATTCAATAGCGTAGTCTTGCCGCAACCCGACGGCCCGAGAATTGACACAAACTCGCTTCTACGGAATTTAAGGCTTATACCCTTTAACGCCTGTACGGTTTCGCCCGCAACGGCATAGTCCTTTTTTATGTCGTATAATTCCAACATCTTTAATAGCTCCCCTGAAAGTGCATTCACAGATATTTTATACCGACCTGCATTATATGTCAATGCGGTCGGTGTTCGTTAAAGTATAATTCAAATTAATTTTAACTTTTTTTCACAGCCGTTTCACAAAAATATTACGGGCGTTTGTTCTCGTCCTTCAAGTCGTTTTCGCAGTATGTATCGAGCTCTTCCTCCAAGCTCCTGTTCGACCTGAACGCAAACAGGAAGTTCGGCTTCCCGCCCTTCTTGCCCTTCTCCGCCGCGCCGAGCCTGCGCTTTTCGATACTCTCTTTAATGCTCTCTTTAAGCTTCTCGAAGCGTACGACTACGCCGTGCTCCGAAGCGAAACGGCGAATACGCACGGAAAGATTGACGGAATGAGCCAGATCGAGAGTGATTACGCCGAAGAAGAAGCCGACGACGAACGCAAACGCAAGGTGATTGACGAACCACTTGACCCACTCCATAACAAACGGGTCTATGACAAAATAGAAGAGCGCGCCGACAAGCGTCCAGAATAGGGAAAACAGCGGACATATTATGCCCTGAATATTGCCCCAACGGTTGGAATAATCCCACAGCTTAATCTTCATTCCCTTAATAAAAATCAGTCCCGCGATATACTCTATCACCGTCATTGCAACGCCCATAATCAGTATTATCAGCAATGCGTCAAGCCACCCGTAGCCCGTATTTACGGGAATTAAACAGATTAAAAACAATCCCGCAAGTCCGAAGCCGTACAACGGCAGATACGGACCTGTCAAAAAACCGGGGTTTATCCATTTTTTAGCCGTAAATATGCGGCGGAAGAGCACCTCTATACACCAGCCGATACAGCTGCCGACGAAAAAGAGGAAACAGAGTACAAGCAAATAAGTTGCAACCATAAGCAAATTGCCCCCGTAATATGCCGCGATTAACGCGTTTTTTGCACCTATTTAACCAAGCCTGCCGAAAGACGCGCAAGCGTGCGCCCCCTGCCTATTATGCCCATAACCGTACATAAATCGGGAGAGTTGGGCATACCCGTAACGGCAATCCTCAGAATTTCCGCAACGTCGGCAACGCTGCCCTTATAATTTTGCGGATTGGCTTTATAATCGCTCATCTCCGACGCAAAACCGCAATCGGCGGCAACGCCCTTAACCTTTGCAAACCACGTCTGATTGTCGTCGCTTTCGTCGTAGACTGCCGCAAACCCGTTTAACACGGCGTTTACCGTGGGCGCGTCGAAGCGGTAGGAGTACTCGGGCGCAAACGTATCGTCAAAGAAATAGCCGAGCATTCCCACGCCCGTTTCCGCGCGCACGATGTCCTTGCGCCTCTTCTTGCCGCCTATGCCGCAAATAAGGTTAAGTATCTTTATTATATACTCGCGGTCGGCAAAATGTTGCCTGTCTGCCTCGCTTCCGAACTCGTTTACCCAGCCGTTCAAAAAGTCGTAGGTCTGCTCTGCCGAAAGCGTCGCCAGCTCTGCCTTTGACACGTCGTTGAGCTTGTCTATGTCGAACAGCGCGCCGCTCTTACCCATTTTGTCTATCGAGAATTTGAAATCGCGGTAGTCGGCTTGCGGGTTTTTCCTCTCCCACTCCTCGAAATTTGAGTTTAAAATAGTCATCAGATATTTGACCACGGCGCGGGGATAATAGCCCGCTTTTCTGTAATAGTCGAGGGATAGTTCGGGGTCTTTTCTCTTTGAGAGCTTTCTCTTAACGCCGCCGTCCACCTTCATAAGCGAGCACGTATGCCCGTACTTGGGCAGCTTAAAGCCGAGCGCCGAAAACAGTTCGAGGTGAATGGGCAGGCTTGACAGCCACTCCTCGCCGCGAATGACGAGCGTCGTGTGCATAAAGTGGTCGTCTATCGCGTGGGCGAAGTGATATGTGGGTATGCCGTCCGATTTCAGAATTACTACGTCCTGATCGTTTTCGGTTACGGTTATTTCACCCTTAATAGCGTCGCGGAAGGTTATCTTGTTCGCCGTGTTCCCCTGCGATTTAAGTCTTATTACAAAGGGTTTGCCCGCCTCTAAGTTGGCGTATATTTCCTCCTCCGAGAGGTTGCGGCACTTGGCATACCTGCCGTAATAGCCCGTAATTTCCTTGTTTGCCGTCTGCTCCTCGCGCACGGCGTTGAGCTCGTCCTCCGTACAGAAGCAGGGATACGCCAACCCGCGCTCTATCAGATTTTTGGCGAACGCACGGTATATGTCCGCACGCTGTCTTTGATAGTACGGACCGTATTTATTGAGCGGCGAGGCAATCTCCGCGCCCTCGTCGAAGCACACGCCGAAGTAATCCAGCGAACGGATAACCGAATCGACCGCGCCGTCGACCTTGCGTTTCAGGTCGGTGTCCTCTATCCTCAGATAAAATATGCCGCCCGTCGTATGCGCTATACGCTCGTCGGCAAGCGCACTGTAAAGGTTGCCCAGATGTATAAAGCCCGTGGGCGAGGGTGCAAGACGCGTTACCTCTGCGCCCTTTTTCAGCTCCCTTTCGGGGTAGAGCTTTTCGTACTCCTCCAAGGGAAGAAGATTTTCGTCGGGTATCAATTTCGAAGCGAGTTTTTTCAAATCCATAATCAACCGTCCTTTTTATTGGAATGCTTTTTCTGTTCGTTGTCGGTCTGCTTGTTTGCGTATTTCGCCGCCCTGCGCATTTCGGCAAACTTATTCTTCTTGTAAAATCTGAGTTTGACGGGCGCAATCAGGCGGAAGAGTACGGTCGCAACGCAGATACCGACTGCAAGCGCGAGCAAGGTAATCAGGCACACCGAGCCGTTTGCCGTAGCCGTAGCCATATCGCCCTCGACTATCGCCTGTACTGCGTAGTAGAGCGAACTTCCGGGTACGTATGCGATTATCGCGGGCACTAACACTACCGTTGCGGGCATTTTAATTACGCGCGCAAACACCTCGGACAGCAAGCCCGCAAATAGCGTCGAAAGGAATATCGGCATAAACACGTCGCCCTTTGAAAACAGCTCGCTCAGCCCGACGTACACGCCGAGGGTTATAGCGCTTGCGAGCACCGCCCAGCCCAACCTCTTCAATTTGAGGTTAAAGAACATACACACGGAAGCCGCGCCGAGCGTGCCCGACACAAGGAAATAGACGTAGTACTGCCAACCGGTGCGCGTGGCATACGGAATAAAATCGGTAATACTGCGGAGCATAAGCACGGCGACGCCGTAGCCCGCCGCAATGACTAAGGTTATCAAAACGCCGTTGAGAAGCTGAAAAGTGCCGCTCATCAAATCGCCCGTAAACATATCGCGCACGGCGTTGGTCGTCAGCAGTCCGGGCACCAAAATCATTATAGTGCCTATCATCACGCGCGAGCCGTGACATTCAAGACCGCAGATTACGAACAGCTTACACAGCGAAACGCTTAAAACTCCGCCCAGGAGCGCCAGAATGAAGGTCGTTGCATAGGCGTTGAGCGAGCGGGTTGAAAGCAATTCGTTTATCCCCGCCATTACAAAGGCAACAATGAACGCGGGCACAAAGTCTATAAGGCTTCCGCCGAAAAAAATGGAGTACGTGCCCGCGACAAGCGCCGAGCCGACTATCGTAACCCACTTGTTTCGCGGCTTGGAATGCGACACCTCGAAGCACATCTTCAACGCCTTTTCTACGGGATATTTCTCCGTGCACACGTCGCGGGAAAGCTGATTGTATTTTTCGAGCAACGCCAGATTGTTAGACGTAGAGTACACTCTCTTCATATAAGAATGCTCGTGCCCGTCCGAGGTACGCACGCTCGCAATTACCATAGAAGGAAAAGCCGCGACGTTGGCTTCCTCCGCGCTGTATGCACGGCAAATTCTGTCCACCGCCGTTTCCACGCGTGAAACAGAGCCGCCGCACGAAAGAATGCCCACGCCTATTTCTAGCGCGAGCTCCAAAACCCTTTCGTAATCTATTACGCCCGCGCCGTTTCCAACCGCCGCATTTGCAGGTAAGTTTTCTTCCATAAATTTATTCTCTTGCAATTTTACTTTGATTTATCGCCGTTATACAAGTCGCTCTTTCTGTTGGGCTTATAGAGCTTGCGCAGGATAAACCAACCGATAACGAGCAACTGAACGCCGCCCGCAACAATGTAGAAGGGCCAAATTGTCACTTCGGGCGCAAACCGAGCCAAAAAGACGTGAACTATCAGCACAACCGACCAAACGATTGCAGACGCGCACAGCGTCATCGTTATCCGCCTGCCCCAGATCGCCGAAAAGACGAACAGAACAACCGAGGAGATAAACGGCGCGACGACGTAGGTCAACGAGGCGTAATCCTTAACCGACGATATATAGTACAAAATCATAAACACGCCCGTGGCTATTACCCAGACAAGTCCCGCCGAAAGCAAGGCGATTAAAAGCCTGCGCTTTACGAGGTTCAACCTCGGTTTTACGGGCTTTTCGGGCTGCTCGCGCACGATGTCGTCGAGAGTTATATGGTATATTTCCGCAAGTTGAATAAGCACTCTCAAATCGGGAATCGACTCCCCCCGCTCCCACTTAGACACTGCCTTATCAGAGTAATTGAGCATCTCGGCAAGCTGAAGTTGAGTAAGACCCGCCTGTTGTCTGAGCGCGGTAAGATTTGCGGCAATAATTTCTTTCAAATCGCTCATAGTCAAAGTATAACACCATATACCGCAAAACGCAAATATTTTTACAACTCTACCGACGGTAGAGTTGAATTTTTTTGCAGTAGAGTTAAAAAACCGAACAGTTTACCGAAGATTTTTAATCGTAGATTGACAAAGAGCCATTGTGGGTTGTAAAAATCCGAACGCATGGTTATAATAATTATTGAAAAAATTCAAACGCCGACGCAAATTAAAAATATGCGGACAGTCTGCATCGGCAAGGTGCGGACTAATAATCGGATAAACGTTATTCGGAAATAACGGAGGTTAATGTTATGGAGGCTAAAATGAGAACGTTTGATATTTTCGTCGATTCGGCGGCAAACCTTACCGCAGAGATGATTAAGGAAAATAACATTGGCGTAGTCAGCTATATCTGTTCTGTGAACGGCGTGGATATGGAGTGCTACGAGGACGGCGTGCCCTTTGTCGAAACCGCGAAAAAGTTTTATAACGCAATGCGCGAGGGCGCTGAAACAAAGACCACCCTTGTAAACGCGGCTAAAATTATGGATGCCGTCACCCCCTCCCTCGAAGCAGGAAAGGACGTGCTGTTCATTACTATCTCTGCGGGCATAAGCGGCACGTACAATCAGGCTGTAACCGCGGCGGAGGCGCTCAAAGAAAAATTCCCAGAGAGAAAGATGCTCGTTGCCGACAGCTTTAACGCGGCGCTCGGCGAGGGGTTATGTGCGCTATATGCGGCGCGGCTCGGCGATATGGGCGAGAGCGTAGACGCGTGCAAGCAATGGATAGACAACAACAAGATGAATCTTCACGGCATATTCACCGTAGATTCCCTTAAATATTTAAAGCGCGGCGGCAGAATATCGGCTTTGGTTGCCGTTGCGGGTACGATATTAAACATTAAACCCGTGCTTCACGGCGACGAAAACGGTCATCTGTCGGTGTTATGCAACGAGCGCGGCAGAAAAAAGTCGATTGCCAAATTGGTAGAGCTTTTCAGAGATAACGTAATCGACCCCGAAAATCAGATTGTAGCCATATCGCACGCCGACTGCGAGGCGGAGGCTTTGGAGCTTGCCGAGAAAGTAAAGGCTTTGGGCGCAAAGGAAATAGTTATGAACTATTACGATATCTGCACGGGCGCACACGCAGGTCCCGGCACTCTCGCCCTATTCTTTTTAGGCAAATCGCGCGATAAAAATTCGGTCAAGCAACCTGCCGGCGCAAAGCGCGGTTGGTTCGGAAAAGCTAAAAATTCCAATAAGAGCTAATACGTTATATTATTAAAACGGCGCACGCCTATGCTAAGGTGCGATAAACAATCAGAAACAGACCTTTATAAAAAGCACTCGAACGCTTTGTCCGAGTGCTTTTTATATATACGTTATTAAGTAATATAAATTGAAATTCAGCGTAACAAAATCAAAAATAATCTCTCTTTAAATCTATTTTTTCGTATACCATTTTACAAGATAAATCGCTAATGCCACCATAAACGGCACGTTCATAATAGGCAAGAGAATTATCGATGCCAATATAGCCGTTTCGTTCTCCAAAATTATTGAAGCAATCAGAAAGCTCAATGCGGCAACGAAAAGTATTGCCCACAAGCTAAACATTATCTTAATCTTTTTTTGTTTAAAAAATTTCAAATCTATTCCGTATCTGGAATCTACATTATAAATATCTTTCGGAAACGGCTCGGATATTATTGCAAAATCTCCGTTGAAATTGATTTTTACTTTGTTAAGCTTCATCAAATATTCATATTCGTTTATATCGTATATAAAGTCCGTCATAAATGTTTTATCCGTTACACCGTCATTATAAGAAAGGATAAACGCATATCTAATGGGTAACATTCTGCCTTCGCCAGCACCTCCGACAGTACGCCCTCCCGTAGTTCTGTAATCCGTTATTTTCGCCGTTGTCTCTTTTCCTGTCTTTTGCGTTTTGCTTTGGCGTATTCTTAAATAAATTTTTTTGCCACTAAAAACAATAGGAATAATTCCTAAACCTACAACAACAAGGCTTACAATTATTTGTGCAACCAACTTAGAATTATCGTTTGAGATACTATCTTTTATACTAATTATCAATAAGGCAATTCCGAGTGCTGTTACAAACAGACCTAATGATAATAATATTATTCCGTCATATAGTGGCGTTCGCCGATTTGATTTTTTCATTTTGAACACTTTTACCTTAAACGAACTTAGTAATATAAATTACTGTTTATCGTGCGGTCATTATATCAAGAAACATAAAAGAACGCAACCGATTGAATGTAATTTGCCTATTGGAATTACGCTTATGCGGGCGCTATTTTTCGTTACGTATGAGTTGCATTGTATGTGCGCGCCGTTGACTTTTTTGTTAAATTCGGATATAATTCGGATATGTTTGAAAACGTGTATTTCAACGGACAGTTCCGCGACTACCAACAAAGAATTTTAGACCGCACCGACGACTATTTAAAGGACGGCAAAATACATATCGTCGCCGCGCCGGGAAGCGGAAAAACCATACTCGGGCTTGAACTTATAAGAACGTTAGGCGAGCCGTGCCTGATACTTGCGCCCACTACCACCATACGCAACCAATGGGGCGACAGGTTTTGCGCAAACTTTTTACACGGACAAGCCCCCGAGGATTACGTATCGTACGATTTGAAAAATTTAAAGCCGATAACTTCGGTTACGTATCAGGCTCTGCACTCGGCATACAAGCGGCTGACCGACGACGAGGACGGCGTAGACGTCGATTTTGCGGCGTTCGACCTTATTGGCGAAGTTAAGCGGCGGGGCGTTAAGACGGTCTGTCTTGACGAGGCTCACCACCTGCAAAACGAATGGCAAAAGGCGTTGGAGGCATTTTTAATCGAAATGAAGAGCGAGGACGTTAAGATAATCGCCCTTACAGCCACTCCCCCATACGACGCCAAGCCCGCCGAATGGAACAAATATATCGACGTGTGCGGCGAGATTGACGAGGAAATATTCGTTCCCGAGCTCGTCAGACAGAACTCGCTGTGTCCTCATCAGGACTATATCTATTTCAACTATCCCACCGAAGAGGAAACGGCGAGCTTCGGCGCGTACCGCAGGCGGGCGGCGGAGGCTCTGGACGAATTGATTAATTCCAACCTGTTGGTTGAAGCGCACGACCGCCTCTGCGACAGAAAGAAGGACTACGACTTTTTATATACCAACACCGAAGAGCTTGTATGCCTCTTAACGCTATTCGATACGGCGGGCTTTTCCGTCGACAAAAAGCTGATACGAACGCTGACGTGCGGCGGTAAATTGCCTAAGGCAACGACTGAAAGACTGACCGTCGCCGTCAATTATCTGGCAAACGGCGAGCTTTTGGACGAATACGGGCGCGACGAGTGTATGCAGATTTTTAAAAGGCACAGCGTAACGGAGCGCGGTGAAATTCAGCTTGACCTGAGCGAAAAGCTAAAACGCTCGCTTATATCCTCGACGGGCAAACTGAAAAGCATTGCCGAAATTGTAAGAAGCGAGCACGAAAACAGACGCGGCAGTCTGCGGATGCTCATATTGACCGACTACATAAAAAAAGACAACCTGACGGTTATCGGCTCGGAATTGAAGCCCGACGCCGTGAGCGTTGTAAGCGTATTTGAAATGGTGCGCAGAACGGGCGTCAGCGTTGCGGCGCTTTCGGGAAGCCTTGTCATACTCCCCTCACGCTGTGCGGACATTTTGCGGGCGAGCGGCGCGGATTTTACCTGCACGCCCCTCGGCGACACGGACTGTTCCTCCTTTACTTTCCGCGCGGACAACAGAGAAAAGGTTCGCCTTGTCAGCAGTCTTTTCGAGAAGAATGAGTTCAGCGTGCTTGTGGGAACGAAATCGTTGCTCGGCGAGGGTTGGGACGCCCCCTGCGTAAACTCGCTTATTCTTGCAAGCTTTGTAGGAAGCTTTATGCTGTCCAACCAAATGCGCGGCAGAGCTATCCGCACCGACGGAGAACAGCCCGACAAGACGGCTAACATATGGCACTTAGTCACCTTGGAGCGCCCCGCGCTTTACTCTAACAAGCTGACGGACAAGCTTGCCGCCGCTCTTGCCGAGAATAAAAACAGCATAACCTCCTGCGACTACGAAACGGTGACGCGCAGGTTTGACTGCTTTGTCGCGCCGAATTACGACACGGGCGAGATTGAGAGCGGCATTGCCCGCATTACGGTAATTAAGCCGCCATACGACGAAACGGGCGTGAAGCGGATAAACGAACAGACCTTACGTCTATCGCGGCAGAGCAATCTGAAAACGGTATGGAAGAACGCCGTCGGCAAAACCGCAAGGCTATCCGAGGTGAGCGACGTTCCGAAGAGAAATAAAGTTCCGCCTTTCCTATTTATAAATATACTGTACGCTTCAATGCTTGCGGTTCTGTTTTCGGGCTGTGTTTATGTAATTTTCGAGTGCTTCTTCCGCAATATGTTCTCAAACAACCTTACAAGGGACTTAGTTGCGGTAGCGGCATTTGCCGTTGCGTTTATAGCGGTAGCCGTTGCCGTCAATATACTTATGACTAAAATACTAAAACATTTAAACCCGCAACGCTCCATAAAAACGCTTTCGGAGTGCGTTATGCTTGCAATGCAGGACGCGGAGCTTATCTCGCGCGACACAAGGCTGTGCGTGGACGGCGACGACGCGGGTATACTCATTCAAGTAGAGCTTAAAAACGCTTCGGTGCACGACCAAAATCTGTTTCATACCGCTATACAGCAAATGCTGTCGCCCATTGAAAATCCGCGATATTTGCTAATTCCCCTCAATATATTCGGCAACTACCGATACAGAGGAGCGCTTGCCTGTCCCGATATTCTCGGCTCTAAAAATGAGTACGCCGCACTGCTTGCCGACAAACTGAAAAAATCTACGGACAGAATGGTTACGGTGTACACGCGCACGGAAAGCGGACGAAGGCTCATTCTGAAATGCAGAAACAAAGCCTACATTACCGAAAACGACAGCAGGCTTTACGGACGGAGAAAACACGTTTCCAAATGGAATTGACACTACCGTTATGCAAGGGAAAAGCAAGAAGCTTACACACACTCACTCTCCTTTCTTCCCAACGCAAAGCAGTTACTTTTTAGAACAAAACAGGGGGCAACGGCGCAACAGCCGCTCCCCCCGAAGTTATTTTTTAATTGAGTTTATCGTATTGAAAGGCGTTGCCGTGCTCTCCCGTTATCCAATCCAAAAAAGCGTTGCAAGCCGCATAGACTTCCCTGTAAGTGCGTTCGAAATCGCGCGTGTACCACGGGTCGTCTATATCCTGCTTTTCGGGCAGATAATCGCCGAGCCTGAGCACCTTGTCCGCATATCCGCTGCCCGTCATACGCAACACGTCCTCATAGTTCATACCGTCCATAACGAGCACGTAGTCGGCGTTTTTGACGTCGGCAAGCGTAAGCTGCCGCGCCCTGTGCGTAAAGTTATAACCGTGCTCTCTGAGCGTTCTCTGCGCGGGCGGATAGACGGGATTGTCCTCCTCGCAATCCGACGTGGCGCGTGAATTTACTTTGAAAGACTGAGCGACTCCGCGCTCCTCTATGAGCTGCTTAAAGACGGCTTCTGCCATCGGCGAACGGCATATATTGCCAAGGCAAACAAAGATTACGGAAAACATTAAAGACTTAACCTCCACTTTCCGAACTACTCTCACACTTATACGGCAAAAGAATTTTATCAGCATGTCCGTGCAGAATAGCCATAGTCAAGTCGAATGATTTTTGTATAAGTTTTTTAATACCTGCGTCATTAAACTTTCCGTCAACCTCTATCGCAACCCAGTTTTCAATCAGCTTACTCTTAAAAATCACCAGACAGTCGTCGTCGGCAACATCTGTTCTCACGGTTATTCTCAGGTTATCGAAATCATTGGAAATGGTGATAAATTTTTGCTCGCCGATATATATTTCTACTTCTGTACCGTTGTCCTTGGTAAATACCCTGTTATCAAACTTTGCGCAGAGAGATTTACTGTATTCAACAAGCTCGTCAAAGCTCATATGTTCCCTTGAAATTTTAAACAAGCTGAACAGTTTGAATATAAGGTTCATTACGATGCCTACAATTAAGCCAAGGCTCATACCTTTAAATTCAGTACCCAGAACTACAACCGACATGTTTGAAAGACCCGAGATAAGCACGGCTGCAGTTAGAAACAGATTGGTAATTTTTGAATAGTCAACTTTTTCGTCAACGAGCATCTTAATACCGGGAGCAGCTATAATACCCATAAGCACAAGACTTAGTCCGCCTAATATGGGGTCTGGAATTGACTGTACGAGCGTCAAGAGGTTTCCGCTGAAAGACAGTAGCATCACAATGATTGAACACACATAAAACTGATTGGGACGAACGTCGTTGTTGATACGCATTACCGCAATATTTTCGGCATACAAGGTAAGGGGGACGCCACACATTATTCCACTAGCAATATTAACAAGTGCGTTTCCGCTCATTGTACGGAACATTGATGCTTTACCAGGGTTTTTAATATTTGGCTTGCTTTTATAAAAACTGTCCTGCATACCCTCTACCATGACCTTTCTGCCTATATGCTCGCAAAACAGAATAAGCGTAGGAGGAAAGACCATTATAACTGTACGCACCGAAAATTTAGGAACGACAAACTTAAAACTTGGCACACGAATTACAGAAGCTTTGAATACGGGAGTAATATCCCACTGTCCTATCCCTATCGCTATAACACTTGCTATTAAAATACCAAGCAATATGGAAGATTTTTTAAAGAAAGGTCTGCGGGTAACGGAAAGGAAAATAACCAAAACTATGGTAAGCATTGCTATAGCAGAATTAATATTAATGCCTTGACCCAAGCCTGCCTGAGTTACGGCTTGTCCGGACAGTTCCAAACCGATAAGAGATATGGCAGGACCCATTACAGCAGTAGGAATAATTATATTTATTACCTTTAACACCTTGTCGTTAGACTTTTTGCCGCCTATTTTGCAAAGTAACGATAAAATGAATAACAAAGCGCCCGCACAGAGATATGAACCGACGACATACGACATTGCATCGCCAGTAGCACCAAGTTCGTTTTCAACGTACGCAGCTATGTAGGACGTTACACCAATATAGGCAAAACTCGACCCGAGATAACCAGGCATTTTACCGCGCGAGTATAAATTATAGAGCAAAGTGGCAAAACCGGTTATAAACAGCACAAGCGAAATATCGAACAGCTCGTATCCCGCTGCCGTATTTATCATAAGAGGCATCAAAACGGTAGAAGGGAACATCGCAAGCACGTTGTCCAAAGCCGCAGACAACGTGTTGTTAGAAAAAAACTCCTTCACGGACAGTCTAAAATTGTCTATCCCACGCTTGAATTTGTCTTTAGTAAGTTTTTTCATATTTCTCCGTACAGCTACGCTTATTGCGTTAGCATTGTTATAATATTATTCGTCGTCATAGTTGTAGAGTAGGTCGTTCCATGTAAAGTCACTCGGCTGAAACTCTTCCAAATAATCTAAAAGTTGCACGAAGTCGTCAAAATATTGGCAAACTTTAAGGCACAGCTTTGTAACAAATTTTTTCTCTGCAACCGAATCCAAAAATTTCTTTAAATCGTCATAATAGCCTTGTATATTTAATACGGCAAGCGGTTTTTTATATCTTCCCAACTGAATGAGCGTATATATTTCGAACAGTTCGTCCAATGTGCCGAGTCCGCCCGGCAGAATTATAAACGCGTCGGCAAGCTTCCCCATAGCATCTTTTCTTTCAGCCATTGTAGCCGTATGAATAACTTCATCGCAATTTACACTCATCAACTCAATCTGTTCGTCTTGAAAAAAGTGGGGTATTACGGCGCAGACGCTCCCCCCCTGCTTCTTGACGCCATTGGATATCGCCCCCATCAAACCGAATTTACCTCCGCCGAACACAAGCGAATGCCCGCGCTTAGCCATAAGCTCGCCTAAATCTTCCACCGTCTTTATATAAGTATCGTCAATGTGCGCGCTTGCCGCGCCGAATACGCAAATTTTCATACTACCATTTTACTATATGACCGAAAATTTGTCAACAGCGTTTAATCTATTCCACGCGCACTCCGAGAATATGTATATAGCGAATTTTCTCGAACTTGTAAGAATTGATTGGTCTGCCGTACGCGTCGTAGCTATGCGCGGCAATCAGCGGCTGACCGCCCGAAAAGCCAACGACTACGGGAGAATGGTAAAAATCGCCGTTAGCCCTGCCGAGCTGAATGACGTCGCCTATCTCTAATTTCGAGGCGTCCGTTTCCTCGGCGAAAGGTCCTGCGCCGTCGGTGTTGCCCGTCATAAAGTTGTAAAAATATTCCACTCCCGTCCAGCTTGCCGTGCGGTTGTTGGCGTTTATATAGTACCAGCCGAACACGGGCGTGTAGTTCATTATCCCCGAGCCCGCATACACGCATTGGGAGGCAAAGTTTGTGCAATCCCCGCCCAGATTTTCGAAGTTGTAGTAAGCGGGATTGCGCGAAAACGCCCACTTACGCGCATACGCAACAGCCGCCTGCCTGTCATAACTCTTTATCATATCAATAATTCACCTCTTTTTATCGGTACTTTTATAATATGTAGCGAGCCGTCGGTATGGTTTCTCTTTCGCTCTTCCGATATTTTGCGAGCCCAGCCGAATAATCTTACGCAAACACTTGCACAAACGATAGTTTTTGCTGTATAATGGTTGTATGATTATACTCAACGCCGACCAGTCTGCGGCTGACAAAAAAATAAGCGATTGGTTTTTTAAGGGGACGCGACAGGTCTTTGTGCTGACGGGATATGCGGGCACTGGCAAAACCGCGCTCTTAAAGCATACCGTTCTGAACACGTTGGGCTTGGACGATTTATACAGCGCGGCGTTTGTAACACCTACGGGAAAGGCGGCGACAGTACTTATAAAGAACGGCGTTTCGGCGTGCACCGTGCACCGCCTTATCTATCAGTCGCAGACAACCGAACAGGAAGTCGAGGTTAACGGCAAAAAAATCAAGGTGGAGCGCCTTGTTTTCCGCCGCCGCGAGAGTATCGACAAGGCGATTAAACTTATCGTGCTTGACGAAGCCTCTATGGTTTCCGACGAGGTTTTGGGCGATATCCTCAACTTCGGCGTAAAGGTATTGCTATGCGGTGATAACGCGCAGTTACCACCCGTCGAGGGCTTTAATACGTTTTTAAAAAATCCCGACTACACCTTAACGCAGATTGTGCGGCAACAGCAGGACAACCCCATTATCCGTCTGGCGCAGCTTGCGCGCGAGGGCAAGAACATACCTTTCGGCAACTTCGGCGATAAGGCGTTCGTTTTTCTCGTCAGAAAATTTACGGGCGATATGCGGCAAAGGTTGCTTTTAAGGAGCGATCAGATAATATGCGGACTGAACAGAACCCGAGCCAGAATAAACGATGAAATGCGCGCGGCGCACGGATACGGCGGACTGCCGAAAAACGGTGAAAAGCTGATATGCACATATAATAATTGGGAACAATTTATTGACGGCGAAGCGCGGTTTAACCTCGTAAACGGCATAATAGGCACGGCGATAGACCCCTTTTACGACGTAAACAACGGAATGGGGTTTACTCAATTCAAGCCCGACTTCCTCGACGAAAACTGCCCCGACGCGTTACCGTTCGATATAGGCATTTTCGAGAACGGCGAATACCGTTATAAGCATGGCGACACGTTTGCTAAATTTGACGAGAACGGAGAGCCCACGGGCGTATTTACACTCAACCGCTTCGAATACGGTTACTGCATCTCCTGCCATAAGGCGCAAGGCTCGGAGTTCGATAACGTCATAATCTTCGACGAAAGCTTTGCCTTCCGCGAGGACAAAAACCGTTGGCTGTACACCGCGCTCACCCGCGCCCGAAAAAAGCTGATTTTGGTGCGGTAGACGGCAATTACCCCCTACATATCCTTTAACTAACGTAATCAGGAGAAAACAGATTTTTGCAACTGAACATATCAATAAAAAATATGCACTCCAAAAGCTGGTCGGCTTTCGGGGTGCATATAATCATAAAAAAATGACTTCGTTTTTGATTAACTCATATAAAATTATTCGGCTTCGGCTTGCTTGATTAAGAATGTGGCAAGCTGACACGCCGACAGACAGCCGACGTAATCCGCGCCCATTGTGTTGAGGTTTGCAAACGCAACGGCGTTTTCGGCTCTGTCCGCCTTAATAAGGCACTTGCCCTTTAAAGCCGCCTTTACGCCCGCCACCGTTTCGCCGTCGGTATTGTTCAGACGGATACAGTTTATCCCCGCGTCCGCCGCCGTCTGACAGGCTTTATTCAGCTCCTTTTCGCTGAGAGCGGAGCAATCGAGAGCAATTCTTGCCGCGCGCTGTTTCGCCGCCTTTTTAATCTTTTTGCATTCCTTTTTAAAGTATGCCCAATTCCCCTCTTTTATAAAGGACGTCGGCGCGCTGACCTCCACTTCGTCAACGCCGTCTTTGACCGCGCGCTTGACCGCCGCCACCTTAATCTCCGTAGCGTCCGCGCCGCAGGGATAGGAAATCGCCGCGATAAGCGACACCTTGGGGTCTTTGCCGAGGAAAGACACGCACGACTTGACGTGAGCAGGGAACACGACTATCGAGCCGAGCTCCACCGTATTCGCGTCTCTGCATATCTCTTTCAGATACGCTCTGTCCACGGTCGGCGCGAGACAGTCGCACTCTATCTTCAACACGCTCGCCTTAGCCTCTTCTATTCTCTTTATGCGCTTAAATTCGCGATACTGTTCGTCTTCCGAAGGATTTAACGTTTGCTGATTGTCTTGCATAAAATCACCTTTATATATAATATTTTACAATTTACGACTTAGAATATGATTTATTATTTTTATATGGCAGTTTTAGGTTTGGTTTATCTTATTTTAACTTTTGTAATATGCTTTACCGCAGTTCACGTCATAAAGCTTGCGGTAGTCGGTTTTTTGAGCCTTAAACACAAGAAAGAGCCTCAGCCCGAAAAACCCGAGAAAAAGCCCGAAAAGAAATCCGAACCCGTATACTACATAGTTGAAAAGAAGCGGGCGAAAAAGAGCGCTTACTCCGAGCCGCGCGAAATTCAATTCAAAAAGTAATTAATTTCAGTCCTCGTATCGGGTCAGATTTTTCCCGTCCTCCCAGAGCCTTTCAAGACGGTAGAAATCGCGCTCCTCGTCGTTGAAGATATGCACTATTACGTCCTCGTAGTCGAGCACCGCCCATCTGCCCTCGCGCACGCCTTCCTTGCGGCGCGGAGTCAAGCCGTGCTCTTTTTCCATTTTTTCGTCGACGTTTTCGGCGAGCGCCTTAACCTGAGTTGCCGACCGTCCGCTGCAAATTATGAAATAATCGCAGAGCGAAGTCTTGCTTTCCACGTCTATATAAACTATGCCGTAAGCCTTTTTATCGCTTAAAAATTTACAGATATTAAGCGTCTTTTGCTTACTTGCGGATATTTTGTCCGTCAGCTCTTTATCAGCCATAACCGTATTTCTTCTCCTTAATCGGTAAAAACTTGCGCCGTCAGACGGAAGCGTTCTTAATATAATTATATGCCCGCAACGTCTGACCGTCGATAGGCTTGCCCGTGGCTTGCAGATAGGCTATCTGATGTCCTAACGCCGCTTTCAGGCACTCCCTTAAATCATCCTTGAAAATTTTGCGTAAACCGTCCGCTCCTTCGAACGTCCGCCCGTCCTCCAACATATCGCAAAGATACAGGAGCGCGTCGGCGTCCGTCATATTTTCCCTGCCCGTCGTGTGACACGCAACGGCGTCGAGCAACAGCCGGTCGTCCACGCCGAAAGTATGCTCCGCCACGTACGCGCTTGTATACTGATGAAGCACGGGGGCGGGCACGTCGGGAGCATTGAAACCAGCAAGGTAGGGGCTGTCGGCTTCGAGATACTTAGCGCAGTCGTGCAAAGCCGCCATTGTTATAGCCTGCCGCTCGCTAAGTCCCGCGCGCGACGCGTTTTTAGCGCACATTACGGCAACCCTTACAGAGTGCGCCCAACGTTCGGGCGTGAGCAAATTCTTTACCTTCAACAGCTCGCCTATAAGATAAAGCCCGTTGTCCTCTATATATTGACAAACCGCGCCGTTTACATACCTCTCGAAATCCAAGCCCAGAGCGGCGAGAGTGCGTATAGCCGTCGAGCTTACCCTTTCGCCGACGTACGGCACGATTTTAACCCGCGTCGAAAACTGCTCCTCAACCTTCTTCCTGCTCTCCTCCAAGCCGTGCTTGTCCTCTCTTGCGCAGGCGGCGAGCGTAAAGGTCGACAGTATTTCCTGCGGGTTTTTCCACTGCGGGAAATTATCGAGCATATCTGCACCGATTAAAAAGTAACGCTCGGCGTCTTTATAGACCTCGGCGAAGTGACGGCACGTGAGATAGGTATAGGACACGCCGCCGCGGATAAGCTCGTAATTGCTTACCTCGGCTTGCGGCACGCTTGAAAAGGCGAGGCGGCACATTTCGTAACGTTGCCAGAAATCGGCTGAAAGTCTGCCGCTCTTGTGCGGACTGACTGCCGTGGGCATTATTATAACTTTATCGAGGTTAAGCGATTCGATCGCCGCTCTGACAAGCTTGACGTGCTCGCGATGAACGGGGTTGAACGCTCCTCCGAATATGGCAATTCTCATAATTTATCCCTGCTATTTTCGGTATGACCGTATATATTTTCAAAAATCGGGCAATAATCTGCGCGATGAAAAAAATTAATTTCGCACTTATTTCCGACGTGCTATTTTTTACGCTTTGCGCGTTTATTTTAAGCTTTACGGCGATACGCTTTTACTGCAAAAACGCAACGACGGCGCTCGTACTCGCTATCGGCATAGCCCTGTGCTGCGGGCTGATTTCATTCTTTATTCTGCTTGCAAAGCGCAAAAAGCACTTAATCCTCACGCTCGGCGAAAACGAGAAAAAGTCGCTCTCCCTGCATCTTTCGGTCTGCGGCACGGGGTACATACACAAGCTGTTCGTCGCCGCATTGGACGGCGCATATATTGAAGATAACCGCGTTTACGACGAAAATTACGCCTGTTTTTTCAACTTTAAAATGTCGCCGCTGTCCCCCGACGATATAGCCGAAATCATAAAGGCGGAAACGGATAAAGCAAAGCGCGTTTTCTGTTGCGACGTTTCTCCCGCCGCGCTGTCGCTTGCCGAGGACTTCGCTATTAAGATTACTTGCGTCGCCGAAATCTACGCGCTGTTGAAGGACAAGAAGCTTCTTCCCGAAAAATACGCGCTGGGCAACGTAAAGAAGCCCAATATTTTCAAGCGGATAAAAAAGCGGTTCAACCGCAAGCTGTGCCCGTCGCTGTTTTTCAGCGGACTTACTCTGCTGTTCTTTTCCTTTTTTACCTTTTACCCCGTCTACTATATCGTATTCGGCGGACTGCTTTTAACCCTCTCGGCAATCAGCGTGCTGATAGGTCAGCCCAACTGAATGTGGTTGAAATCCTTACGCGACGATTTGCGGTAAAGCACGGCTTTTCTGCCTATGACAATGACGCACTCCGCGTTAAGACGTGCGGCAAGCTCCCTGCCGATATCCTGAGGGTCGCCGTCCGCGTTCTCCAAAATATGCACCTTGATAAGCTCCCGCGCTTCAAGACAGTCGGAAAAGCTTTTAAGCATATTGTCGCCTATTCCGTCCTTGCCTAACTGCCCTATCGGCTCGATATTTGCCGCGAGGGCTTTTAATTTACTCCTCTGTTTACTCGTCAACATTTCCTGTTTTTTTCTCCGATTAATTTACAAATTCAAACTCGACGTCGCCGACAATAACCGTATCTTTTTCGTTTATTCCCATTTTTTTGAGCTGAGCTATAACTCCCTTTTCGCGCAAAATCTTCTGGAAGTACGCCATTGAATCTGCGTCGTTGAGCGCAACGTTGCGGCAGAGCATATCGACAAGACTGCCGACTATGACGTATGCGCCGTTCTCGTCGATAAAAATTTCAAAGTCGAGATTGCCGCTCTTGCGATAGGTGAAATCTTCGTCCGCCTCGATCGGCTGAGCCGCGGGCAACGTTTTAAGCAGTTCATTTACGGCTATTATAAGCTCCTCCGCGCCCTCGCCGCTTACCGCAGTTATGGGGAATATCTTAAATTTCCTGCCGTACTTCTTCTTGAAAGCCCTGACGTTTTCATCCGCGCCCGCTATATCGCACTTGTTCAGAGCGACAATCTGGGGCAATGCGGCGAGCGTTTCGGAATAATCTTTAAGCTCGGAATTGATTTTTTTGAAATCCTCTACGGGGTCGCGCCCCTCGCAACCCGAAATATCGACGACGTGCACGAGCATTCGCGTGCGCTCGATATGCCGCAGGAAGTCGTGACCCAAGCCCGCGCCCTGCGCCGCCCCCTCGATTAGCCCGGGGATATCCGCCGCAACGAACGCGTCGTCAAACACTTTCACCACGCCTAAATTGGGCGAAAGGGTTGTGAAATGGTAGTTGGCAATTTTGGGGTGCGCCGCCGAAATTTTTGAAAGCAGCGTAGACTTGCCCACGTTTGGAAAGCCTATAATGCCCACGTCGGCAATAACTTTGAGTTCTAAAATAATTTCGTGCAGTTCGCACTTTTCGCCCTTTTGCGCGAAGTTGGGAGCGTGCCGCCTTGCCGTAGTAAAGCGCACGTTGCCCTTGCCGCCTCTGCCGCCCTCCGCAACGAGTTTTTTGTCGCCTGCGGTAAACATATCGGCGATTACCGTGCCGCTCTCACTATCCTTGACAACCGTGCCGACGGGAACGCGTATAACCACGCTTTCGCCGCTCTTGCCGAAACACTGATTAGTGCCGCCGCGCTCGCCGTTGCCCGCGACGTATTTAGTCTTATACCGAAAGGGCAAAAGGGTATTGAGCGACGCGTCCGCAAGAATGAATACGTCGCCGCCCCTGCCGCCGTCGCCGCCGTCGGGTCCGCACGCAGGCTTGCCCTTGTACGCCTTGAACGAGTTCATTCCGTCGCCGCCGTCGCCCGCCTTTACGGTTATTTTTACTTTGTCTATAAATATACTGTTGTCTGCCATAATGAAATTTACGGCTTACCCTTTCCGAAAAACGGGTAAGGCTTAATTTAAATTATTTCCCGCTGTACGCCTTAAAAAACGCCTGCGACTTAACGCAGAATTCGGCGTTGTTTTTAGTCTTGCTCATTGCGGAAATAAGCTCCTCTTCCTTTAAATTTTTAGCGAGCAGTCCGCGTATCATAGACGCCGCCGCAAGCTCGCTTTCGTTCAAAAGCAGCTCTTCCTTTCTCGCCCCCGAAGCGCGCACGTCGATTGCGGGGAAAACTCTGCGCTCGGCAAGCTGACGGGAAAGCACTATCTCCATATTGCCCGTCGACTTGAACTCCTCGAAAATTACGTCGTCAAGGCGACTGCCCGTATCGACAAGCGCCGTTGCTAAAATCGTGAGCGAACCGCCGCTCTCTATATTTCTCGCCGCGCCGAAGAAACGCTTTGGCTCGACGAGCGCCTGAGGGTCTAAACCGCCCGAAAGCGACCTGCCCGAATTACTCATTGCGTTGTGAGCGCGCGAAAGCCTTGTTATGCTGTCGAGAAGGACAACGACG
Organism: uncultured Christensenella sp.; assembly: GCA_910579295.1. Lineage (GTDB taxonomy): Bacteria > Bacillota > Clostridia > Christensenellales > Borkfalkiaceae > Coproplasma. The sequence goes on from CAJTTC010000002.1 coordinate 51,109, forward strand.
TCTTTGCCCGTTTCAACCTGCCTTTTTGCGTACTCCAACGTGAGCGACGCTATATGCGTGTGGTGCGTATCGCCCTTGTCGAAAGTCGAATAGACGACCTCCGCGCCCTCTACGGAACGGCTGATATCCGTCACCTCCTCGGGGCGTTCGTCGACAAGCAAAATTATGACGAGAGCGTTGGGGTGGTTGCGCCTTATGGAGCTTGCTATATTTTTGAGCATAGTCGTCTTGCCCGCCTTGGGGGGTGAAACGATCAGCGCTCTCTGCCCGAACCCTATCGGCGAAAACAGGTCTATCATTCTGTCAGTCAGCGTGCCGCCCTCTCTTTCGAGCTGAATGCGTCTGTCGGGATAGCAAGGGGTTAAATTTTCAAAAGAAACGGAGCGCGTGATTTCGGGCGTTTTGCCGTTAACGCTTATTATATAGGTTGCGCCGGGGCATTCGTTCGGCTTGCGCCGTTTTGCCTTGCATACGATTTTGTCGCCCGTGCGCAGACGGAAGCGATTGACGAAAGAAAGGTGCATAAACACGTCGTTCGACGAAGATATCTGCATATTGTGCGTGCGGACAAACCAAAACTTATCGGTAAATTCAAGCACGCCCGAATAAATAAGCTCCTCTTCCTCGTCGCACGCAACACGCAAAGCGCCGTCGCCGCCGTCCTTGACGGTTACGGGTTCGGTGCGTTCCGTTGCAGCGCCCGCATAGAATTGCCTGCATCTGTTAACCTCTTCGACAACGTCCGCGTTGTAGTCCTCCGACTTTGGCGGCGCGCCGCGCGTGGGGCGGGGACAGGGCTCGGCTTCGTTCCTCGCAATAGCTATTATACCGTCGATAAGCTCGCCTTTTTTCATTTTTGTGGGATTGCTTACGCCCACGACCCTGCCAATGGGGCGCAGTGCGTAAATGCTCATTCCGTTGAGCTTGACTGCCAAGCTTTCAGCCAAATCCATTTACTTCACACTCCTGTTCATAACGATCACTCTCGTCTGTTCACCGTCAACGTCGTCGCGGGTAAGTTCGATTTCTCCGTCCGTTTCTTCAACGCAGTCCTCGTCGAACAGCGAAATAAATTCGTCGGCTTTGTCTATGTCGAGTTCGCAACCCTTTACGCGGTAGTGCATCGGAATTACCACGTCGGGCATAATCCTGTCCACGTATTCCTTGGCGTGCTCCGCGTCGATTGTATATGTGCCCCCGACGGGAATTAACAGCACGTTGACGGGCAAAATCGCCTCGATCAGCTCGGTCGAGCACTCCTCGCCCAAATCGCCGAGGTGGCAGACGTCCAGCCCGTCCATACGGAATTTGAATATGACGTTTTCGCCGCGCAACGCTCCGCCCCGGTCGTCGTGAGAGCTCTTTATCGCATTGATGACGACGCCGGGCAGTTCGTAACCCTGCTCCTTGTCGAGCACTACGGGATTGCCGCTTACCGCCTTTACGTTGTCGTGGTCGTAATGATGATGCGAAACGGTAACGGCGTCGGCGCTGACTTTCGGCATAGAAAAACCGACGGACGGGTCGTACGGGTCGCAAACGACAGCCGTACCCGTGCTTTCCGTCAAGAGAAACGCGGAATGTCCCAAATACTTGATTTTCATTTAAACACCCTTGATTTTAAGACTTTTGATTTTATCCGGAATTATTTGCGGAGCGCGGAAAACCCCGCCTCCGACTTATTAACGTAAAAAAATTCAAAGACAATAATTGTTTTAATACCGATTTGAATAAACTTTTCGAATAGCCTTTTCTACTATATAATATTGTAAGCTGTTTGTCAAGTAAAATATACCTACGCCATAGCCCTTGCAAAAACGGTTAAACGGATTTCCTCTTCCTCTCCGCGATATCTGTACAGGCACTCGGCTTTACAACTTAACCCGTCGAACGTTACATATATGCCCGACGTTTCGATTTCCATAACGCCCTCGCCGTTTTCGTCGTTTATACGGCAAAACGAACGCGAGCCCTCGGTAAGCCGCATAAAGATATTGACGCCGCCCTTTCTCTCATGCGTGATACCCGCGCCGTCTATCGTAAGAGTATAGTCCGCGCCGTCAAAGCGGTATGCGAGATTGAGCACTCCGTCCTCCATTGCGCCCTCCGCGTCAACCGCAACCGCGCTCGTTTCGCCGCAGGTTACGCTGTTTATTTCCAGACCGTATTTCATATAACGCCTCCCATTATGTCTTTCCGTCGGCTATTTCAGCTCGACAACCTTTATGCCGTCGCCCGTAAAACCGTTGGCTTTGCCGTTGCGATACGCCGTTGCTCCCACTTCAAGATTTTCCACAAGCTTTTTCGGGTCGGACAATTTCAATGAAGCTTTCAGAGCCTCGATAAACTTGCCCAAAGAAGTGTAGAGCGTTTGCGTCTTTTGCAACAGGTTTTCGCCGTTCAAGAGATAGAGCTCCGACCAGATTTTCTCGTCCACTCCCGCGATGCGCGTCATATCCTGAAAGCTACCGCCCGTAAAGCCTAAACAGCCGTCTATTTCGGGGTCGTTTACGTAGCAGTTGGATACTACGTGAGCAAGCTGAGAGGTGTACGCAATTTTTCTGTCGTGAAGCTCCGCAGAGCACTCCACAATACGCTTGAAACCCATATCCTGGGTAAGCTTGCAAATCAGTCCGAAAGCGCATTCGTCCGTATATATGCCGCGGGTAATTACCATACTCGCCCTGTCGAAAAGGTCGGCGCAGGCGTTTCCCACCCCCGAAACTTCCTTGCCCGCCATTGGGTGCGTACCGATATAATTTATGTCTAACCGCGCGCCGTAAACGGCGTCCTCGATAAACTTTTTCACGCCGCATATATCGGCGACGACCGCTCCCTTTTTAAACGTCGTACCGAGAATAAAATCGACGGTCGGTTTTGGAGGAAGCGCGACGAATACCGCGTCGTAACCGGTAAACCCGTCCGCAACCCCGTCTATTACGCCGTGATTTAAAGCGTAGTCCGTCGCCGCGCGCGAACGGTTATACCCGTCTACGCTATAACCCGCACGTTTAAGCGACAGGCACAAAGAGCCGCCTATAAGTCCCAATCCGACAACGCAAATCCTCATTGACATTTAATCCTTTTCGTTTTCTTGCGGAATAAGTATATCACATATTTACAATTTACACAATAGATTTTTAAAACGATATCCGCGGGGCGGCAGAATACACGCGATTAAATAGCTCATTGCATTTCATTTCGTTTGACATTTATCATAAAATTTTTTATAATTAAACGCGAACAAAATAATTTATTGAGGTGCTCGATTTATGAACAAAATGTCGGTTAAAGATTTAAAAAATCTGAAAGGCAAAAAAGTACTCGTAAGATGTGATTTCAACGTTCCTATGAAGGACGGCGTTATCACCGACGAAAACAGAATTATGGGCGCGCTTCCCACCATTCAATACCTTTTGGACGCTGGCGCAAGAGTTACGCTTTGCTCGCATATGGGCAAACCCCACTCCATTTTCTCGTCCGAAGTAAAGCTCAACAAAAAGGACAAGAAAAAGGTTGACGCCGGCGAAACCACTGCCGAAGCTATTATTGAAAAGGCGAAGAAGGACGAACCCAAAAAGCTTACGCTTGCTCCCGTTGCTAAGAGGCTTGCCGAACTTACGGGCGGCAAAGTAATTTTCGCCACCGACGTTATCGGCGCGGACGCAAAGGCTAAGCGCAGCGCTTTAAAGGACGGCGAGGCTGTTCTGCTTGAAAACCTCCGCTTCCATTGGGAAGAGGAAAAGAAGGACGAGGCTTTCTGCAAGGAGCTTGCTTACGACGCCGAAATCTACGTAAACGACGCGTTCGGCACGGCTCACCGCTCCCACGCCTCCACCGCGGCTATCGTTGAATACGGCATAATAAAGACGGCTGTCTGCGGCTTCCTTATCGAAAAGGAGCTCTCCGTTATGGCGGCTACGCTTGAAAATCCCCAAAGACCCTTTGTTGCGATTTTGGGCGGAGCTAAGGTTGCAGACAAGCTCAACGTAATTTCCAATCTTTTGGAAAAGTGCGACACTTTGATTATCGGCGGCGGTATGGCTTATACCTTCCTTAAAGCTAAGGGCTACGAAATCGGCACTTCGCTCCTCGACGAAGAAAAACTCGACTATTGCAAGGAAATGATGGCGAAGGCTGAAAAGGCGGGCAAGAAGCTTCTTCTTCCTATCGACACCGTTGTTTGCAAAGCATTCCCCGACCCCATTGACGCTCCCGTAGACGTTATTACCGTTGACAGCGACAAAATCCCTGCGGATATGATGGGTATGGATATCGGCGAAAAGACGAGAAAGCTTTATGCAGAGGCTATCGCAAGCGCTAAGTCGGTTGTATGGAACGGACCTATGGGCGTGTTTGAAAACCCCACTCTTGCAAAGGGCACGATTGCGGTTGCGCAGGCTTTGGCGGACGTTTACGGAAAATGCACGACGATTATCGGCGGCGGCGACAGCGCGGCGGCTGTTCAACAGCTTGGCTTTGCCGACAAGATGAGCCACATATCGACGGGCGGCGGCGCTTCTCTTGAGCTGTTCGAGGGCAAAGTTCTTCCCGGCATCGCTTGTCTGAACGATAAAAAGTAATTTTTTCAAATATTAAAAAATTACGGTGCGGACGAAAATTCGTCCGCACCGCAATTTTTTATAAATCATAATAATAGACATATATTCTCATTTCAACTTTAAGTATATCAAGTAAAATAGTGGTTGTCAAGTAATATTTTACTTGACGCGTCTATACTTTTAAGTATGAATTACGCACAGAGAATAAAAGAACTTCGAACGGAGAAAGGTCTTAGTCAAATGCAATTGTCACAGGCGACGGGTCTAAGCCAATCGGCTATTGCAAAATGGGAATTAGCTCAATCGGAACCTACCGTTTCGGCATTGATTGCGCTTTCGAAATTTTTCGGCGAAAGCGTAGATTACATTTTGGGATTAAAGGATTAATAACAACGAGCTTTTGTGCGGAAGCGATATTGAAAATGCCCGTCGGATTTATTGCATTTAAAAATAATACGTGATATAATATTCGGCGAACAAAAAAGTTAATGGAGATTTATTATGTCAAGAAAACCTTTTATTGCAGGCAACTGGAAAATGAATATGACTGCGGAGAGCGGCGCGAAGCTCATTAAAGAGCTTGCCCCCCTCGTTGCAAACGCCGACTGCGACGTTGCGCTTTGCGTTCCCGCTATTTTAATTCCCGCTATGACAGATGCGGCTAAGGGCACGAATATTGCTATCGGCGCGGAAAACGTACATTGGGCGGACAAGGGCGCGTACACAGGCGAAATATCCTGCGAACAGCTTAAAGAATACGGCGTTAAATATGCTATCATCGGTCACAGCGAACGCAGACAGTATTTCGGAGAAACCGACGAGGGCGTAAACAAGCGCACTCTTGCGGCGTTAAAAAACGGAATTACCCCCATAGTATGCGTTGGCGAAACGCTTGAAGAGCGCGAAAACGGCACTACCGAAAAGGTATTGGACAAACAGCTTGCGGACGGATTAAAAGGCGTTGAAAACGTTGCCGACGTAGTAATCGCGTACGAGCCCGTTTGGGCTATCGGCACGGGAAAAACGGCTACGGACGAACAGGCTGAGGAAACTATTGCCTATATAAGAAAGAGGATAGGTCAGCTCTTCTGCCCCAAGTGCGCGGAAAAAGTTATTATTCAGTACGGCGGTTCTATGAATGCGGCTAATTGCAAGGGGCTTATGGCTCAGCCCGATATCGACGGCGGGCTTATCGGCGGCGCTTCGTTAAAAACCGACTTCGCAACAATAGTTAATTTCAATAAATAAAATCCCACATAAAACATAAAGCCTCGGGCGAAAAGTTTTTCGCCCGAGGCTGTTATTTTATTTTGATAACGTTACGCGTTGGGTTTAGTGGGGTCTGTGGGAATCATTATCGTAGCGTTGCCGTCGTTAAGCATAACTTCGGGAAGCTTGCCGTCCCACTTTGCAAGGTATTCGATGTATTTAAGGTATTCGGTAATCAGCTTGATTTCAGCCTCGCTCTTACCCGTAAAGTCTATCTCGTACTCGATTTCCGTATCGGCATTATCGCCCTCGCCGCTTTCGACCAACGTTTCCTTAACTGTAAAGCCGAGAGCGCGCGCAACCTCTATTGATTTAGCCTTGATTGCGTTAGCCTCTGCGCGCGCTACAAGCACCTGCGCCTGAGCGTCCGCCTTGGCAACCTCTATCTTGGCTTCCGCCTGTTTCTTGGCAACCTCCAACTCCTTTTCGGCGTTGATTATCGCCGTTTCCTTTTCGTACTGTGCTTTCAGCTTTTCCTGCTCGGCAATCATCTTGTCCTCGACAGTCTTTTCAAACGCGTCGGTAAAGTCTATGTTTGTCAGCACAACGGTGTTGATTGTAACGTAATAGCTGCTGTCAATGGCTTCTTTTACCGCGTTCTCAACCTTAACGGAAACGTCGGCACGCGTTTCGATAACCTCCATAGCCGAATAGTTGGCAAGCACGGATTTGGCTCTGCCCTCCGTTACGCTCTGAATTTTTGTGGAGAGAGCGCTCAGCCCGCCGTAGTTGTTCGCAATCAGCAACGCCTTTGACGTATCCATCTGATATTGCACGTTTATGAGTATCTGCATTGACTGACCGTCTTTGGAGTACGTGTTGGCGTTAATGTTGAGGTTTTGCACCTTTGCGTCGTACGTTTCGTACTTCTCCGTTACCCAAAAATCGAAGTACGTGCCCGCCGTTCTTACGTTCTGCGCGTCGCCCAAGTGCTTGACGACGGCAACCTCGCCCGCCTGCACGGTGTGGAAGCTGAACGGTATGAAGAGGAACAGCACAAACGCCGCGACAGCTCCACCTGCCGTCAAGCCGCCCGCAAGCGGTTTCTTCGTCACTTTTCTGTTGCCGACCGACGCAAGCGGTCTTACGCCCGCGGTAAGGCAAATAGCCGTTATCACGCACGCAACCATTACGATAGCAAGAACTAAACCTATTATAATTCCTATTGCCATTTAAATTTGTCTCCTTTTATCTCTGTTTGTTTTTTGTATAGGTTCACGCCCTAACGGTTTATATTTTATCATATAACGCGCCTTAGTGCAATAGCAGGTCACGCTAATTTTTACAGCATAACTGTAATTTATAAAGGAAAACGGCAAACAGCGACGAGCCATAATAGCCGCGCCGCTGTATTTATATGTATTATTATCCGAAAATTATTTCAAAGCTGTGAATGTTAAACCGTACGCCGTATTCGCCGAGAAAAACAAAATCATAATCGCCGCTATCCAGCACAAATTCGTAAGTTGCACCGTAATCGTCGCACATAAGATATCCGTATTCGTCAATCATAAGATTGTATGCTCCGCTCTCGTCAAGCTTCTCTACGCCAAGCATAGCAAACCCCGACTCGGACGTTGCCGAAATTTTCAGACGCACTGTCGCGCTCTCTTTAATGCTGAATTTAAAACCGGAATACGGATCGCCCGTTTCTCCGCACTCAACCGTTATCACATTGGTAAAGCTTTCGCCGTCTATTGTCTTTCCGCACTCCTCTACCCTTACGGTATAATCAGCCGCGCCCATAACCGTCACACTGCCCGAGGCACTGCTTGCAACCGTTTGATTGAAAATCTCGGCAGGCAGATTGTCCATAAGCGCGTCGTCTATTATAATATCGTTGCCGACCGTCTCTTGCGGAGGAGCGGGCTGAGGCGGCTTCTTAACGGCTATTGCCACTTCGTTTTCGCATTCCTTAATGACTTTATCCCCGTCAACCGTATACTCGAATACCGTCCTGACCGTCACGATATGCAATTCTTCCTGCGGCGGTAAATTAATACTTTTCGCAAATTGACCCGCATATATGAGCCAACTATCGCTCAATGAATACGCACCGTCGGCATTTACGCTGACGGAGAAATCGTCGATACCCAAAGTTAAATAATCGCCGACGACGGTCGTGTTTACGCTGTCCTTCAAACTGACTTCAACGCTCTTTATTATCTCGGGTCGCGGTGCAATCGTATACTCGACCGTACCGGTTACACCGCCGTACGCAATATGCGCCGTATGCGTTCCCGCAGTCTGCGTGTCAAGCGCTTCTATCGTTACTTTATCGGCGGTAACGGGCATTGTTTCTCCGTTGGCGCGCACCGCTTCGAAGAGCCAACCCGCGCTCATTTTATCCGTAGGCGAAGCCGTCTGAACAACCGTGCCAGCCGTCAAGCGCAGTTCCGTCACGGGATTTTCTATGCTGAACGCTATTGCCGCGCTTATTCTATCGCTTTCAACAGCCGTTCCGTCCGAATAGTACGCGTCTATAACCGTTACGGTCAACGTATAATCACCCTCTTCAGTCAAGCCCGTCCATTCGTCTGTCGGAACGCCGTTGCGATATATTTTCCATTCCAGATTTTCCGACGGAACAGCCTCCCGCCTTTCGCCGTTGACTTTTAAATAAACTACAATTTCGCCCGTTGCAATGTCCACCGACGCGTTTTCTCTGTCAAGCACAAAACGGGTAGAGCGGAACGCTGCGTCTAACCCGTCGGCGTTTTTATCAACTATGTATCCTTCGGGTAAAGTCGGCTCTTCTTCCGGCGGATTGTTATCGCCATCGTTCGGCTTGTTGTCCTCGTCACCATTTGGGTTATTGTTATCGCCATCGTTCGGCTTATCCCCGCCATCGCTTGGCTTATCCTCATCCTCGTTCGGCTTTTCCACGTTATCGTTTGGGTTATTGTTATCGCCCTCGCTGGGATTGTTGTCCTCGACATCATTCGGCGTGTCCTCGCCCTCGCTGGCATTGTTGTCGCCCTCGCTGGGATTGTCCTCGTCCTCGTTCGGGTTGTCCACGTTATCGTTCGGGTTGTCTTGCGAAGGCTTGTCCTCACCTAAGTCTATAATTCTGATATAGCCGCACGTATTGCATTGCTCGTCGCTATCGTCGTCGTAGTCGTGTCTGAATTTCTGTCTTACGTCGTGCCCGCAAATAGTCTTGTGCCAATGAAACTTGCCGTCGCTCTCCCAATTCGACAGATCGTATTCGTGGGTATGGTTAACCACCTCTTCGGTTTTAGCCTTGGAATTGCACGCCGCGCCAAACACTCCGCCGAGTAAAATCGAGCAAGCCGCGACAAGCAGCATCGCCATTTTGTTTCGCCTCATTTTTTCCTCCTCAGTAAATTATTATTAGCTTTAATTTTATGGTATTGTCATAAGCAAGTCAAGCCGTTTACCCCCTACGTGCGGCAACACGCATTATCAAAGTATTTTTTGCGCTTACGTTTATAATATTATCACTTGCCTTGCGGCGAAGATTTAACTGCAAGATACCAGAGCTTATTTACCTAACGTTTTGGGGACTAAGCTGCCGCCGCTCCCCGCGAGCGAAGCCTGCAAATATGCGTCGGGTATTTTCCCCGCGATAACGCTTTCGCATATGAGCACCTCTATGGTCGAGGCAAGGTTCGAGGTCTTGTCGGGCAGGATTATGGATATATCCGACACGATTTCAAGGTACAACGAGTGCTTCGTCTGATTAATGCCCGCCTCCTCGAACTTCGAAACGAAGCGGCACTCCACGTTCGATATGGGTATGATTTTGATATTTATTTTCTGTCCGAAGCCCGCGAGCGCCTCTATCCCCGTAAGCGCGCCTATCGGCACTTGAATGCCCTCCGCGCTCATTTTCGTCAGATTTTCTTGGGATAGATATGCCGTATCTCTGGCTATTCTGTTTATTTGCAGACTGTTAGTCGTTATCGTCGAAACGTTGCCCGCCTCGTCGTAGGTTATCGTTATCAAATCTTCATAGCGCACGTTGTCGTTGAGCGTATAATAAATTGCGTCGTTTACGGCAACAGTAGTTATGGAGCGGATTGTCGCTTCGCTTATGCTTATTAAAATTTTGGTCACGTTGCGCTGAAAAAAGAGAGCCAACCCTATAATCAGCAAAAAAATAAAGGCCATAATAATTTTAAGTCTTTTATGCTTGCCGCGTTTTTTCACGTTACGCTACCGCCGCCGTTTTTATTAATATTGTATGAAGCGCGGCGGGACATATATGTAAATATATCGCCGTAAATATTTGCAAACGCACGCGCAATTTGATATAATTTTATTATGACAGTATTTGTAATAGCAATGGACAGCGAGGCTGAACCTTTAATCGACAATATGACGGAAACGGCGCGCAGTCGGGCATACGGTAAAACGGTCGTTACGGGCAAGCTGTGCGGCGAAAAATGCGCGGCGGTAATTTGCGGCGTCGGCAAGGTTAACGCGGCGGCGGGAACGCAATATGCAATAGATACGCTGAAAGCCGACAAGATAGTCAACGTAGGCGTTGCCGGCGGGCTTAACGGCGGAGTCGAAGTCGCTCATATTTACGGCATATCCCACGCCGTTCAATACGACTTCGATTTAGTTCAGTTAAACCACACGGCTATCGGCACGCTTGACGAGTTTACGGATAACTATTTGCCGCTTTGCACGCGCGGACTTTACCCGCTCAAAAAGCTCGGTACGGGCGACAGGTTCAACGACAGCGTCGCCGACTATAAACTTCTGACCGAGGTTTTGGGCGCGGATATACGCGATATGGAGGGCGGCGCGATGGCTCAGGTCTGTGCTCACGCAGGCATACCCTTTTATTCGTTCAAAGCAATATCCGACGTAGCGGGCTCGGGAAGTACAACAGAGCAGTTCAAAAACAATCTGAACGCCTGCGCGGTCAGACTGAACGGAGAAATAAAGAACATTTTTGCGGCGGTAAACAAATATGAATAAAATCCCCTCGTTTTCAAAAAACCACGACGTGCTCGAATGCGGATTGCACAAGTCTATGGAGATGCGAGGCATAACGACCTGGGACTTGCGCTTCAAAAAACCTAACGCGGGCGACTACGTTTCGCCAAAGGCTCTGCACACCGTAGAACATCTTATGGCAACCGTTTTGCGCAATTCGGAATTTAAGGACGATATCATATATTTCGGACCTATGGGGTGTCGCACGGGCTTTTATCTTCTGACTGCGGAGCTGGATTTTGCGCAGGTTTTATGCCTGTTAAAGGAGAGCTGTGCGCGGGCTTTGGAGCTTGACGAAATCCCCGGAAGCAAGCGCGAGGAATGCGGCAACTATCTGGAACACGACCTTGCGGACGCAAGGAGAGAGCTTGCGGCGTACCTTGAAATCCTTAACAAACTTTAAGATAAAAAAAGAGGAACGCATATGATAAAGCTTGGTGGCGGCTGGGACGAAGCCCTCGCGCCGTTATTTGCCGACGAAAGATATCTGAAAATACGCGAATTTTTAAAGCGGGAATATTCGGCTCACATAGTCTATCCCGATATGTACGATTTGTACAACTGTTTCCGCTTTACGCCGCTTGACAACGTTAAGTGCGTTATTTTGGGGCAAGACCCCTACCACGAACCCAATCAGGCGCACGGGCTGTGTTTCTCGGTTAAAAAGGGAGTGCCCCTTCCCCCGTCGCTCAAAAATATTTATAAGGAATTGGAGAGCGATTTGGGCATAGTCGAACCCGATTGCGGCGATTTGACAAAGTGGGCGACGCAGGGCGTTCTGTTGCTCAACACTACCCTGACCGTACGCGAGCATATGGCGAACAGTCACTCCAAATGCGGCTGGGCGTGGTTTACGGACAGCGTGATTAAGCTTATTTCGGACGAGTGCCAAAACGTGGTATTCATTCTCTGGGGAGGCAACGCGCGCAGTAAAACGCCGCTCATCGACGGCAAAAAGCATCTCATATTGCAGTGTGCGCACCCCTCGCCTCTCTCTGCGTACAACGGCTTTTTCGGCTGTAAGTTTTTCTCTAAGACGAATTACTATCTGGCGGCGCACGGCAAAGAACCGATAGACTGGGATTTGAATTAAAAACAAAAATATGTAAACAACTATCGCATATGCTTGCGATATAAGGAGCTTAATATGAAATATGCCGTAGTTTTAGGCGACGGAATGGCAGATTGGAAGATAGACGCGCTCGGCGGCAAGACCTGCCTCGAAGCGGCGCGCACTTATACTCTTGACGAGCTTGCGCCCATATCGGAAGTGGGCTTATGCAAGACCGTTCCCGACGGAATGAAGCCGGGGAGCGACGTTGCGAATATGTCTGTAATGGGTTTTGACCCGCACGAATTTTACACAGGGCGTTCGCCCCTTGAAGCCGTGTCTATGGGCATTGCGCTTACCGAAACTGACGTGACCCTGCGTTGCAATCTTGTAACCCTTTCCGAAGAGGAGGTTTACGAGGAGCGCACTATGCTCGATTATTCTGCGGGCGAGATAAGCACGGAGGAAGCCGCCGAGCTGATAGCCTACCTCAAAGAGCATTTGGACAGCGACAAGTTTACGCTCTACGCGGGCATATCCTACCGCCACTGTCTTGTAGTTAAAAACGGCGTTACGGGGCACAAACTTACTCCCCCGCACGACATTTCCGACCGACCTGTCGCGGGAAGTCTGCCCGAGGGTGAAGCGGGCGGCGTATATCTTGAAATGATGAAGAAGAGCGCCGAGCTGTTAAAGAACCACCCCGTAAACAAGAAACGCGTTGCCGAGGGCAAGAAGCCCGCCAACTCTATTTGGCTTTGGGGCGAGGGCACTAAGCCCGCATTGAGCCCCTTTAAAGAAGCGCGCGGTCTGCGCGGCGGCGTAATTTCGGCTGTCGACCTTGTAAAGGGCATAGGAATGCTTGCCGATATGAGCATAATAGAAGTTGAGGGAGCGACGGGCAATTACGATACTGATTTCGAAGGCAAGGCGAGAGCGGCGGCAAAAGCGCTTATTGACGGGCTTGATTTCGTGTATATCCATATGGAAGCGCCCGACGAATGCGGACACCACGGCGATTACGGACACAAGATTTATTCCATAGAGCAGATTGACGGCGTTGTAATTCCCACACTCTGCACAATGCTCGAAGAGGCGGGCGAAGAATATGCGATTTTGGTAACTCCCGACCACCCCACCCCCTGCGCGTGCAAAACGCACGTGTCCGAGCCCGTACCCTATCTCATTTACTCCAACGTGAAGAATTTAAGCAACGGCGCGAAACGATATACGGAGGACGAGGCGAAGAATACGGGCGAATACGTTGCCGACGGACATAAGCTGATAGAAAAGCTTTTAGCGATAAAATAACCGAAAAAACGATTTCGTTAAAGCATATATCGGGGGCAATTGCAAAATTGCCCCCGATATTTTATGTTATTATTCAACTGCTTTAAGGCTTTCGTTCATATCTATTTTTACAATCTTGTGCCTGAGCATTATCGTTACAAGGAACGTAAACAGCAGCACGACGAACGGCGCGACGAGCCACACAAACCAGCTTACGCCGCCGAGCGTGCCCATTCCCATAACAGAGAACACTCCCCAGATAAGAAGCGCGGACAGCGGATAGCCGAAAATAATTCCCACAACCGTGTCTATATAGACCTCGCGGTACATATAGCCCGTCACTTCCTTATCGTGATAGCCGAGAACCATCAGCGTGGCGATTTCGCGGTTGCGCTCGCTTATATTTATATTTGTGAGAGTGTACACTACAACCGCCGTAAGCAGTCCCGCAAACACAACGACGACCAACGCCACCGCCATTACCGACGGAGAGTTTATGCCGTGGAACAGGCACAAATCGAGAAGCGCCAAACCCGCAAGCACAAGCGCGGTAGACAGCGCCACGGAGGCGACGGTCATAAAAAAGCGGCTTCTGTACCGCAGTACGTTGCGCATTGTCGACTTGTATTTGAAAGACAGCAAATTCCAGACGAACGGTATGCGCTCCAAAAACACCTTCCTGCCCGCCTTGGGAACCTTGGGGCGCAACAGGTTTGCAGGCTTATCCGACGTAAGCTTTAACCCCGAAATTACCGTCGCGGCGAGCGTTACCAGAACTATGCCGAAGAATACCGCAAGATAGAACCAGAGCGCAACGCGCATAGACATCGGCGGCATTGTAAACGAATAGTTGAACACGACGTACAGCAGTCGGGCAACGCCCAAATCGACTAAATACGCACCCGCGCCGCCTATGCCGCACCCTATCATTGCGAACAGCACGTATTTGAAAACGACCTTCCACGCGGGATAGCCGAGAGTGCTTAAACAAGCCACCTGCGACCGCTCCTCGTCGATTAAACGGGTCATAGTCGACAGCACGACGAGCGCGGTGACGAACAGGAAAGCAACCATTAAAACTATGCAGATACCGCGCACCTTGTCGCCGTAAGATTTGAGCGCGTTGAAGCTGTAATTATCGTAGAGGGTTATCGCGCGGAACTCCGCACCGTCAAGCTCGGACAATGCCGCAACAGCCGTCTCTTCATTGTCTATATACTTCTTATAATCATTACCGAACGCTTCGAAAACGTCGCGGTTATCGAGCGCGACGTACATATCTCCCTCGGGCAACAGGCGCTTGTTCATAATTTTCGGCACTGCGTCGTACGGGATATACAGAATATTCTGCACGGTAATAAGCTTGTTTACGTCCTGAATATTGTCGGGGATTTCGACGTCCTCGCCGTTTTTATAGCTCGCCTCGCCGTCAACGCCGAACGTAAGCGGCGAAAGCACGGTTTTACCCACCGTTACTTTAACGGGCTCTACCCGCGAAAGCATAGCAAGGATAAGCGGCGACAGCTCCCCGCCGTTCTCCTCCGCCGTCTGTTCCAGAATATCCTTGAAATCCAATTCGATTTCCGTTCCGAGAGGCACGCCCTTAATCTTGTTGTCGCTCTCCTCGGCGTACGCGACGGTTTTATCGCCGTCCAAATCGGGAAGAGCGGCGCGCACGGTCTGCTTGTTTACAGTCTGTCTATCGCCAAAATCGCTTAAAAAATACAGGCGGACAAGCTGTTCCTCGCCGCCCACATCCAAATTGACGTCGAGCGACATACCCGTATTTACGTTGTCTTCGCCGTAACGCTCCCTGACTGCGGAAATCTGCTCTTCCGAAAAGCCGCTTCCGTCCTTGCTCTTCAATATAAAGTCGCCGACGTTCTGCGCACGGTAATAGTCAGTCAACGAATAGTTGATTTTATCGACAGCCGAGCCAATCCCCGCGACGAAGCCGACGCTTATGACGACCATAAATATAATGGAGAGCAGCCGCGTAAAATGCTTTTCAAACATTCTTACAAGCGTTTTAAGGTAAGTTCTCATTACCACTCTATCTCCTCTATCGGCTTGGGTTGAGCGTTCGTTTCTATGCCCTCGACGCGTCCGCTCCTGATATGTATAACCTTGTCCGCCATATCTTTAAGCGCGACGTTATGCGTAACTATTATGACGGGCATACCGCTGTTTTTGCACAACTCGTGCAGAAGCTTCAATATCTTTTTCCCCGTAACGTAGTCGAGAGCGCCCGTCGGCTCGTCGCACAGCAACAGTTTGGGATTTTTTGCGATTGCGCGGGCAATGGAAACGCGCTGCTGCTCGCCGCCCGAAAGCTGCGCGGGGAAGTTCGACAGCCGCTCTTCCAGCCCCACGCCGCGAAGCGTTTCCTTGGGGTCGAGGTGATTTTTGCAGATTTCGACGGCAATTTCCACGTTTTCAAGCGCGGTTAAATTGGGCATAAGGTTGTAGAACTGAAAGACAAACCCGACGTCGTTGCGGCGGTACTCTGTAAGCCCGCGTCTGTCGAGCCCGGTAATCACCTTGCCGTCGAGAGTGACCTCGCCCGAGGTCGCCCCGTCCATTCCGCCGAGAATATTTAAGAGAGTTGTTTTGCCCGCTCCCGACGAACCGAGAATGACGACGAACTCGCCGTTTTCTATATCGAACGACACGTCCGAAAGAGCGGTTACGCTGAGCGTTCCGCTTTTATAAATTTTACCAACGTCCTTTAATGATAGATAACTCATATGAAAATCCCGCCAAAATCTATTAACTTTATTATAATTTACGTTTGTGAAATACGCGTGATTAAATAATGTGATTTTAAATTAAACCGTTGAAATCAACGTCATCTTCGTCCCGAATACAATGCAACTCCAAGCACACCGCGCCGTGCTTTTCCACCTCTTCGCGCGGATAATCTTTATAGAGCGCCTCCAACATATCCGACCTACGCGTTAAACCCGGATATCCGAATTTATCGGCGGCGAGAGCGTTGAAACGGTCATCGTTGTATTTCCGTACAATGCCGTCAATCAAAGAAAGCTTATAATCCCTTATCGTTTTATCTTTTTCTTCCGCCATTATTCTCTCGGCGGCGGCAGCCTTTTTCGCCTTGATTTCGGCTTCTTTCGCAAGCATTTCCTCTTCGGTCTTAGCTTTTCCGTACATTCCGTCCAAAATATTTTCGAAATTTTTATCACGGTATATGCGCGTAACCTTAAAGGCGTTGAAGCAGTAACCTCCCGCTTCCTTCGTCGTATAGCCAACGTAATCGCCCACGGATATCCCCGCGGTATCCTCGCCGTCCGCACGCATATCCAACGACAACCACGTTCTCTCAGACATCGAGGGAGCATAGCAAAGCACGTGCTTCTTGCCCTTGACGGTAATAGCGCTGAAATCGACGCCCTTGACGGGATAGCGACGTGCTTCGGGCTTTATCATATCGTCCATATATCCGCAGAGATGATCGTATTTGCCGTCCGAGCCGTGCAAATCGTACGCAACGGCTATGACGTAGCCCCACCCGCGCCAGGAAAATATAGCCTTGGTCCCGTCGCTCAGAACGGGCGTACAACCGCTCTTGTCCTGATGCGCGTCGCCGCCGAAAAGATATCCGTGCGCGCGTATTTCTTCAACTATGGCGTCCAAAACGTCGGCGTCGTTCTTCTCACGGCTCGGGAAATATCCGTCGCCGTAGTCAACCCAACCGACGACTTTGACTTTCTGTTTACTCTCTTCCATAATGTTTCACCGTATCCCCCATTACTCCAATATCATAGCATAATAGTCCTTACCCGCTATGTAGTAGGGGAAACAGAGCGAATACGCGCCCAAATTGGTCTGCCCGTTTTCCGACACCGTTCCGACGAGTATCGTGGACATAGGAAAAAACGATGACGTCTGATAGAAGTTGTCGACAATTCTCATATCTTTAAATTCATTCATAAAATCACCTCTTAACAATATTATATCCGCGGCGGCGGAAAATGTCAATACGGGCGGTAATTCAGCCCCCATTCGCTTGCATAAGGCAGCAAAAAGTATTATAATTTCCCGGACGGTATAAGCGTGATAAAATGCAACGGGTAAAGGAAATTTCGCGCCTCACGGAAGGGTCGCTGTTTAAAAAAATTTTAATATTCAGTCTGCCGCTGATGCTTTCAAACGTGTTGCAGGTGCTGTTCAATCTTTCGGACATAGCCGTCGTGGGCAGGTTTGCGGGCAGTCAGGCTTTGGGCTCTGTCGGCTCGACGTCCATTCTCGTAATGCTGTTTACGGGCTTTCTGATAGGCTTAGGCAACGGCGTAAACGCTCTGATTGCGCGCTATATCGGAGCGGACAACGACGAGGACGTTACAAAGTCGTCGCACACCTCTTTTGTCGTCAGCCTTGCCGCAGGATTTATTTTAGCCGCGGCAGGCATAGGACTTTCCCGCCCCATGCTGCGGCTTTTGGGCACTAAGCCCGAGCTGCTGGACGGCGCGGTGCTGTATGTGCGCATTTACTTCTGCGGAATGCCCGCCCTTGCGCTGTACAATTACGGCAACGGAGTATTCAGCGCGGACGGCGACACAAAGCGCCCGCTCGTCTTTCTGTCGGTTGCGGGAGTTGTGAATATAGCTTTAAATCTTCTGTTCGTCATAGTCTGTAAAATGTCGGTTGCGGGAGTTGCTATTGGCAGTATCGTTTCGCAATATCTTTCGGCGGCGTTTATAATAATAGCTCTGTTCCGCACCCGCCGCCCCTACCGCCTGTACTTCAAGGGAATGAAGCTGTGCGGACACAAATTGAAGCACGTGCTCACATTGGGCGTGCCCGCAGGTCTGCAAAACGCTGTTTTCGCGGCGGCAAACCTGTTTATTCAGGCGGGCGTAAATACGTTTGATACGGTTATGGTTGAGGGCAACTCGGCGGCGGCTAACGCGGACGCTATAATATACGATTTAATGGCGGCGTTTTACACGGCGTGCACAAGCTTTATGTCGCAGAACTACGGCGCGGGCAAGCGCGACAGAGTGCTTAAAAGCTATTTTATCTGTCTTATGTACTCCTTTACTATCGGCGCGGCGGTAAGCCTTGTAATAGGGCTGTGCGGCAGATACTTCCTCTCGATTTTTACTACCGAGCAAGCCGTCGTTGACGCGGGTATGAAGAGACTGACCATAATGTGCTGTTCTTACGCCGTATCCGCCTTTATGGACTGCACGATAGCCGCAACGCGCGGATTGAACAAGACTATAATACCGACGGTAATCGTGCTTATCGGCTCGTGCGTGCTGAGAATTGTATGGGTATATACGGTGTTCGCATACTATAAAACAGTGCCATCGCTCTACCTTTTGTACATATTCTCGTGGTCTGTGACAGCCGTTGCCGAAATAATTTACTTCGTTATTATATACCGCAAGACAAAGCCGAAATCTCCCGACGCTACGGTATCAATTTAACGGCGGAATTTACGGGACAAACAGACCGCTTTTAATAATACTGATAATTGGCACTGCACGGGGGGGCTGTATTTTTTTATGAATTATGTTAAAACTGATTGACAAATAATAATATATTTAGTACAATTATAAAGCTGTTTAAGCGGCATATAATTTTGCACCGTTAGCTCAACTGGATAGAGCGTTGGTCTACGGAACCAAAGGCTAGGGATTCGAATTCCTTACGGTGCACCATTACGCAACCTTATTCGAATACCGAATAGGGTTGTGTTCTTTTTTTCAAAAATACTTTTATTAATAAAATAATTGTTACCCATAATATTCAATTTGACTTTTGCTTATACTTTATTTATAATTGTGAATATGAATTACATAGGTTCAAAGTATTCTATAGTTGATTTTATAAAATCTTCAATAGATAAGACATTAAAACAAAATAATGAAGAGAGAACGCCAAGCGAAATGGTGTTTGCAGATTTGTTTGCAGGCACTGGCGTTGTTAGTGGTTCATTTAAAGAGCTTGGATATTCTATTATTGCAAACGATATTCAATATTATAGCTACGTTGTAAGTAAGCATATGATAGAGAATAACGGAAACCTTGATAAAGACAGGTGCGACGATTTAATAAATGAGTTAAACAATATTGACGGTGTAGAGGGCTTTATATATCAAAATTATTCTCTTGGCGGAACAAAAGGACACGAATTCGAGAGAATGTATTTTTCTGACGAAAACGCAAAAAAGTGCGATGCAATCAGAATTAAAATCGAAGAATGGAAAAAGTCTGACTATATAAACGAAAATGAATATTACTTTTTGCTTAGCTCATTAATAAACAGTATCGATAAATTTGCAAATACTGCCTCCGTATATGGCGCATTTTTAAAATCACTAAAAAAATCGGCATTGAAACCTATGGTATTAACACCGCTTCCGATTATGCATGGTGCAGTCGAATGTAAAGTATACAATGAGGATATATCAGAACTAATAAAGACTGTAAAAGGCGATATTCTTTATCTTGACCCCCCTTACAACGCTAGACAATATTGTACAAATTATCATTTACTTGAAACTATTGCAAGATATGATAGCCCCGAAATTTACGGTAAAACTGGGTTAAGAGAATACAGCGCACAAAAGAGCGTGTTTTGCATTAAAAGCAAAGTAGCGCAAGCATTTAATGAGTTGATTAAAAATGCCGATTTCAAATATATATTTTTAAGTTATAACAATGAGGGACTTATGTCTTTCGATACAATAGGTAAAGTAATGAGGAAATACGGCAAATATACATATGATTTGCAAGAACATAAAAGGTTTAAAGCCGACAATGCACGTGAAAGCAAAGCCGATAAAACAGTTGAGTATTTGCATTGTTTAATTAAGAAATAATAGATGAGCAAAATAAACGATTTGGACTTAAAAAATTGGAAAGGCTTGACGGATATTTGGACTGATAGTCTTTGGATAATTGAAAAGCGTGATAATTCTGGTGCGCATAGCGGACATTATCACGGCAATTTTGTTCCGCAAATTCCACACCAATTACTTTCAAGATACACAAAAGCAGGCGATTTTGTATTAGACCCTTTCGCGGGCAGTGGCACTACACTAATTGAAGCTCAGAGAATGAACCGCAATTCAATAGGTATTGAACTGCAACCGCAAGTTACTATGGAAGCAATAGGAAGAATTCATTCCGAGCGAAAGGACGGGATAGTTGCCGATACATTTGTTGACGATAGTAGAACTTTTGATACAAACAGAATTTTAACCACTTACAATATAAACGCAGTCCAATTTATTATATATCATCCGCCGTATTGGGATATAATAAAATTTAGTGAAGATAGAAACGATTTATCCAACTCTCCTACCCTTGAAGATTTTATAGAGAATTTTAAAAAAGTTGTATGCAACACCATTCCATTATTAGAGAAAGGAAGATATTGCGCCGTTGTAATTGGCGATAAATATGCAAACGGACAAATAATTCCTCTTGGTTTTTACTGTATGCAGGCGATGCAACAAGAAGGTTTAACGCTTAAAGCAACCATTGTCAAAAATTTTGGCGAAACAAAGGGTAAGGCAAATCAAGAAGCGTTATGGCGTAGAAGAGCATTGCAGAACGGTTTATATATTTTTAAGCACGAATATATTTTTATTTTTAAAAAAGAGACAGTTAAATAACTGTCTCTTTTTTAAACTCAATATCATCGTTTTTAAATTCAAATATAATATATTCCATATCATCTAAATTTGAATTTCTAAGTTCCATTTTGTTATTATTGAATTCAGAAAACGCATTAACAAATAGTTTCTTATTTTTTGTGTTTCTGTTAAATTTTTCAGCTATAATTGTTGGAATAATTCTTATTGGTTTGCGTCCATTCGTAAAATTAGGGGAAATATATTGGTCAACCCAAGTTATGTACCACTTTAATTGTTCTATAGCATAGGCTGTGGGACGTTCATCTTTTAATTCTATAATTCGAATTATCGTTGCGCATTCTGTATCGCTTACAATTAAGACATCTATTCTTTGTTCACCAACACTACAAATTACTTCATTACCAACCCAAAGAGTTTTTGAATTTTCGGGCAATAAATATTGTGCAAGTAAATTATCAAAATTTTGTGTTATATATGCTTGTAAATGTACTTCGTATGCGCCTGTTTTGTGTAGTAATCTATTTTTTATATTTAGTGTTAAATTCGTTTTTCCAGTATATGCACCTGCTGTCTCAGTAGACTTTATACATTGATTATCTTTATCGTAGCAAAAGAAATCTGATTTTAGATAATCATTGTTTGCGTTTTCTATAAGGAATTTAAGTTTTCGATATTCAAATTCAGTTACAAAAGAGCAGCCCCTGTTTCCAGCTAATTTTCTATAAATTAAACTCCAACACATTTCATATGGATGATTTAAGTGGGCTATTTCATCTAATGCTGAATGCTCGGATATTCCAATAGGATAAACCTTATATGGCTTTATTTTTACTCTGAAAGGAAGATATTTGTTTAGACGGTTTTCTTCACCAAGAAAATTTTCACTAAGGGGGCTAAGAAAAGGTAAACTTGCGATTTGAAAAATTCCAAAGAATTTTTTACACCCTGTTACATAGAATATCACATAATCATTTATTCTTACTTTTGAAATATCACTTATCATTGCAGTTAAAGTTTTTTCGGCAGTGTAGTCTATTCCGCAAGTTTCATTTAGATTTGGTTCATTGTTACCATATCCAGTTCCTGCAAATAAATATTGTAAGTGATAGTCGAAAGTATTTTCATTTACAATAAAAATATGTGTCATATTAATTTTTCCTTGTTAAATGTTTTTTAAATTCTATCGGGTCGTACCAATAACAACCAACGCAAGCATTTTCTTCGTTATGGTGTTCGGCAACACCCGAATAATAAGAAATAGGGTAACCCAACAATTTAGCGTCGTAGCGAATACCTGTTCGGCGACACTCTTTGCAAAATTGTCTTTTTGCGTCATTTGCGGCTTTACTTAAAGGCTGAAAATCTTCTAGGCTTTGATTTTCATTTCGCATAACTCTGCCTTCGTTTTTCATTCCGTTTTTATGGTCAACTTCGGGGTTAGACGTACCAAGCACAACACAACGGCGTGCTTTTATCGCTTTTTTAATATCAGCACGAATATATTGAGAGTAATCACCATTATTAAAACCGTTAAGCCTTATTCTATCTATTCCGTTTCCGCTTGAAATATTTTTATCAAATTCGATAACATACTTCTTTGCAAGGGTGGACTCTTTCCTTGCCCAAGAAGCCCCGTTACCAAAGGTTAGGCAAGCATATTCACCTACAAATTCTGATACGCTTACCCAACGGCTTACGCCATTGCTGTTTGGTTGCGCTAACTGAATAAATAATTCCGTCTTTGTCATTTGTTAATCACCTCTTATTAAAAATCAAAGAATTCGCTAAAAGAAACTTCAAGTGCTTTAACTATTTTTTCTAATGTTGCGATTGATATATTGCGTTTGCCAACTTCAAGACTTGCGATATATGTTCTATGAACACCAGAACGAAACCCTAATTCTTCTTGACTAATGCCAAGTTTTCCACGCAACTCTTTTATACGGCTGCCAACTTTTTCTTCTATCATCTTTTTACTCCTACTGACCCTTTTAATTATAAAAATATGTTACTTATTTATCAACACTCAATGAGTAACAATATGCGATTTGTCACTGTGGCGGGGGCTTGAATAAATGAATAAACGAGCGCGCGGCGTAGCCGCGCGCTCAAACACTATAACAAAGGTAAACAACCGAATAAAAAGAAAGCTGTGAAAACCGCTTTATTATTTAATGAATAATTAATCTCTGTCCTCGCGGAAACGGTCATAGCTGTCCAAAAGCTCCTGCGAGATACTCGGCGGAGTCTTTTTAAACGCCTTGACGAACATCTCCCGCGTGAGGGGCAACGGCGGGTTAGATATGCCCTTTGCCTGCATCTCTTCCAAAGCTATGCGGCACGTTTCCTCTATAATTCCGCAGATATCCGCCGCAGAGTAATACCCCGCGCACTCTTCGTATACGCCGACGTTCGGATCGTTGACAACGCGCTTCTGCTCGGTCATTTCGAGCACGTCCTCCGCCGTTACGTCAAGCATATCAATGCCCTTCAATTTGCCCGCTATAATGGCAAGCTTAGCCTCTCTGTCGGGCGGCGTCACGTGAATGAGGTGCGAGAAACGCTTGTATCTGAGATAGGCGGGGTCGATAACGTCGGGACGGTTGGTCGCGCCTATCATAATTCTCTTTGCGCCGTTTACGCCGAAGCCGTTTATACGCTGCAACAGCTCGGTAGTGACCGCCGCTTTATAGTCCTTTGTGTCCTGCGTACGCTTGCTGAATATCGACTCGCACTCGTCGACGAAGAGTATCGCGCCGTCGGGGCAGGCGTCCAACTCCTGAAATAGCTGTTTAACCGCCGCTTCCGACTCCCCCACATACGACTTGAATATGTCGGCGGGCGTGACGATGAACAACGGCAGGTTCATAGCGTTAGCTATTGCCTCCGCAAACATAGTTTTACCCGTGCCGGGCGCGCCGTACATAAGCATACCCAAGCCGCCCTCTAACTTATAGTGCTTTAAGAGCTCGGGATTTTGCGCCATAAACATAAAGCTCTTTACAAGTTTTTTAACGTTGTCAAGCCCCTTGACGTCGTCGAACGTCGTCTTTGGCACGGTACTGCTGACCGACGACCCGTACTGTTGCGCCCTTTCGGTGAGCTGAGGAACGTATGCGGCGAATTTTTTGGCTTCGTCCTCGTCGTTAAGCCGCGAAGAAAGCGTTTTTGCAATCTGCGCCATTCTGAGATATTCACGCCTGAGCTCCGCCTGCTCCTCGCGCGTTAAATCGTTCTTATCCTTTCGGTTGTTCTTTATTTTTGCGATTTTGTCGTGAGAAACTGCAAACTGCTTTTTCAGCTCCTCTATGCTGTCGGGCTTGTCCGCCGCTGCCGCGCTGTTTTTACCTATTCCCGCCATAATGTACCCCCGTCAATTAAAGAATGTCGTCTATATCGGGTGTAGAGCCGCCCTCGGGCGCGGTTGACGTACCCGCCGAAGAACCAGCCGACGCTCCCGCCGAACCCGAAGCGGGCGCGGTGGGTTTGTCGCCCTTTAACTCCGCAATATAGTTGAGCGCTCTGTCCTGATTGGGCAGAGGTGTTCCGCCGTTTGCAACGCGCTTAGCTTCCTTTTTGCGCCTCTTCTCGTCCGCCTTAGCCATTGAAGCGCGCATACGCTCGAAGCTCGTTCTGAGCGAATCCGTGATATCGTGAGCCATTTCCACGCGCGAAACGATATTTTTAATAGCCGTGTCGAGACGCTTGCGGTTATTCCTCTGTGCGCGGCGCATAATAATTCTGCGCTTTAAAGTTGCGAAAGGGCCGTAGCTCTTGGCAAGTATCTGATTGTTTACGGAATCCTCGTAGTCTATCGAATCATCAATGAACTGTATCGCCGTGGACAGATAGGAGGTCGCCACCTGTACGGAGGTTATCAGCTCGATTGCGTCCTTCATCTGGAAAGCCACGTCGAGGAACGTGACCATCATCTGATAACGGTAGTCCGACTCGCCGTACAGCTCGGCAAACTTGATTGCCTTGCGCGCAAGCGTATCGATCTTGTTGTCCATATCCTCCATCTGATTGGCGCGCCTGATTTCAAGCGTCGCCTCGGTCATTTGCTCCCCTCTAGAATCTTTCTCCTTAGGTGTTCTCAATTTATCCTTTGCCATATCAATTATTCTCCTCGTTATTAATTATTGTCATAAGCGCCTTTTTTAACGCTTCCTGTTCGTTTTGTCTGTTGTCCGCCCAATCGTGAGCGTACACTGTGTGAAGCTTCCAACCGCGCGCAATAAGCGAATTTTTATAGCGCATATTGTAGTCGAGATAGTCGTACTTAGCTCCCACGGGGCGCTCGCACCATATCCCGAGCAACGCGCGCTTTAAATCCTTGCTGAGCACGGCTATGGGTATTCTGACCGAGCCTTCGGTTACGCCGTAGTCGGTTACTACGCGCTCGCTCTCTATCCCGCACGACCGCACATATGCGCACACGTCGGCGATAAAGCCCTTGCCGACGCTCCCGCACACAAACTGTTCGCTGTCCGCTTCGCCGAACCGCGCCACCGTTTCGAGATATTCCCTTATATAATTGACGTTTTCGCCCGTCACCTCGGCGGCTCTCACGGAATGCACAACCGTTACCATACTCTGCGCTCTCGTCACCGCAACGTTGAAAATGCACTTGCCGAGCTTGCCCTGATTGAGCTGCCCGAAATGCATATGCAACCCGCTCTCACGCTTGCCGTGCGTTATCGACAGAATGACGTGACCGACCTCCTGCCCCTGCACGGTTTCTATCGTCTTGAAGAAAATGAGTTTTTCGGGCAAATCGTCGAAGTGCTCCAACGCGTCGCTTATCTGTTTGCTGAGCTGTTTATCCGCGCGCACGCGCTCCTCTATCGCCGAGCACTGCGCCTCGCCGAACGCAATGACGCCGACCGACATAGACAGCGTATGCGACTTTTCGTCGTAGTAATTTTCAAAGTGACGTTTAAGCTCCTCCACAACCTTATCGGCTTCCGCCTTGTTTCTGCCCAAAGACACGAAGCCCTCGGGCACGTACACGTCCCTCAGCCCCAGACCCGATACTCCCTTTTGCGCAACCGTTGCGGGCACGGGCGCGGGGAAGGTGCGCATATTTGGATAGAACGATTCCTGCGAAAATTTTATCAGACTTTCCGTCATACTGCGGTAATGACAGATGAGCTCCTCTACGGGGAAGCCCTCGTTTCTGAGCGCAAGTCCCAACACGGAAATTTCGGGCTCTAACGCGCCGTAGCCATCGCCGCTGTCGTCCGTTACGGGCGCGAGCGTTGTAAAGTGTTTGATCGGCGGCATCTGCCATTCGTCGCCGACTATTACGCACTGCTTAGAGCGGAAGAGCACGGGAAGCACTAACGCGGGTTCGAGCTGACTTGCCTCGTCGACAATCAGCACGTCGAAATTATCGAACTCGTCGTTGGTAAACAGAAGGCTTGCCGTGTACGGCGAGAGTATAAAGCATTTAGTGAGCTTTAACAGCGCCGACGCGTGCCGCTTGAACATAAGCCGCAGATTTTCGTTGGGATTTCTGTCCTGTATAAATATGAAATCGTCGTCAGCGGGCTTTATGCGGGCAAAGCATTTACCCTCGATGACCTGCGCGTTCAGCTCGTTGAGCTTTTCGTCGGCGGCGGCTAATTTTTCGAGATTGTTTTCAGTGCGCGCGCCCATACCGTTGCGCACTATGCCGAGCTCACTGTCCCTTGCGCGGATAGCCAAGGCGAAGAATGAATGCTCGAACGCGTCCTTGAAAGTCGCCCCGTCGGGCAGCTTGCCGCCCTTTTCAAACCAATATAGAAACGCCGAAAGGTTGAACGCGTTCTGCGGGTGGCTTTTCAACGCCTTATAGCTTGCCGCGGCGGCTATTACGTCGCGGTCGCCTGCCTCGTCCGCAAGGATGTGCATATCGCCGAAGCTGTTGTCCTCGCCGTTTATCACATAGTAACTGCGGAAGTGCTCTCTGCCGAAGTTATCCAACGCAGTCGCTATCCCGTCTATCTTAGCGTTAAGCTGTTTGCCCGCCGAACGCAACATCGTTATAGCCTTTACGGTATTATCCTTGTCGGCGTTTTGCGCTCTGCAAGCTTTTATGAACTCCCACGCGCCTATTACGCTTTGCGCAATTGCCACCGCATTTTCGGAATTGCCCCCCGAATATACCGCAACGAACGCATTTAACGCCTCTAATCCGCTACATAATAATTGCTTTCTGTAAGCCGTTTCATAGCGCGCCGCAAGCCCGCCGAAAGTGACGTTTGCAGTATCCTTTGCGGCAAGATACGAATAGCATTCAGCAATAAATTCAAGGTTATCCGTTACGCTCTTAACGTATGCGCATACGTCCGAATGTGCACCCGAGCACTTTTTAATGACCAGTCTGAGACACAGTACCTGTTCGGGAGTGAGCTGTCTATGGAAGAACCTGTACATACTCTCCACGTTTTCGGCAACCCTCCTTTCGTGAACGGAAGCCGCCGCGTATTCCTTAACCGCTTTTACTATATCAATAAAAGAGGGCGCGGACAGATAGCTGTATGCGACAAGCTTGGAATAAGCCTTTTTTGCCTTAAAATCGAGAGCCTTGGGCTTTGTCGGGCAATTTTCGAAATACGTACCCAATGCGGAAGCCGCGTTGAGAATATCGCGCAATTGCTCTTCGGACAAGTCGCTTCTGAACACCTCGCGCGAGCGCGCTACGCGCTCGATAATCGCGCTCTCCTCAGCCTCCAAAACGTCGCACGTCTTAGAGAGCAGTGAAACAGCCTCTCCGCTTAAAGACTTGCCGTCCACGGTAAATATTTCCGCACAGCCGCCGATCAGGCGCATTTGTCCGAGATTGAGTGACTTGTCGACGTTCAACGCGCCGAGCTTTATTACGCGCGCCTCCAACAGCTCGGTTGCGGGAACCTGCACGTCGCAGGCGACCTCGCCCGCAGGCAAAGCGAGAAGGTCGCACAAACGCCGCCTTACGTTCTCTATAACCTCGCCGCACTCCTCGCTTGCAACCATTGCCGCAAGCTGATTTTCGCCGAGCGTGCAGTGCGCAACGCTTTCGACCTGCGCCAGAGTAAACAGGTCGGCGCTCAATCCGCAGTCGCTTAACCCGTCGGCAATAAGTCCGTAGACGTACTCCGCATTTTTGCCGATAGCAACGCAATCAGCCATAGCCTTTTCGGAATTGCAGGATAAATCTATGCCGAACCAAGGGCACTTGAACACGGGGTGCGCGCCCTCGCCCGTCAGCACGGCGAAATGCTTTTGCGCCTCGTCGGCAAGCGAAGCCATATGATTGTACTGCGCGCGCGTGGTCGCCGTCACCTGCGCCTCGTCGGCAATCTCTATGACGGGCATATCAATCTTACAGAAAACGTCGAGAGCGCTGTAAAAGCTCCCCTCGGTTATGTAATCGTCCCTGAACATCAGCTCTATGTAAGCCGACAGCATGCGCATAGCCTTCGACCTCTCCGCCGCCGTGTGTTTCAAATCCTCTTCGAGCTGAGGGGGACGCCTGTATTCCTTGCAGTCGTTAAGAAGCCGCTTGAAATCCTGTTTTAAATCGTCGGGGCGCAGTTTAGCCGCCTTGCTCTCCGTTTCACTATCTAAAAGCAACGTGAATTTGCGCAATCTTTCGGGCAGCTTTGCGTACACCTCGGTAAGCGCGGAAAGCTTTTTAGAGGCGAAAATTACGCGCTTATTGCGGGACATCAGCGTGGCTATCATATTGGCAATCGTAACCGTTTTGCCCGTGCCGGGAGGACCTTTGATAATGATAGACTCGCCGTTAACGACGCGCGAAATTATTTTTTCCTGAACGCTGTCGCGCTGTAAAACGTAGTCCGGCAACGCAACCTCGCCCGCCTTGCGCTCCGCCGGGGAGGACTGCGAGAACAGTCTGCCGACAAGCGGGTGAGTATAAATTTTTTCCTTATTTCTTCTTATGTCGTAGTAAGTGCAAAGCTCGTCGTGCTTGTATTGAGCGATTGCTATGCAGTCCTTGTCGAACTCGAAGCGCGTACTGTCCGCGCCGTCGGTGTGATTACAGCTCTGTATATAAGCCGTCATCGCCTTGAAGTACTCCGCGCCGTCGCCGAGCAACGCGAGGTCGACGGGCGCGCCCAATTCAGCCGTACCCCCGATTTTAGGCAGACCGTTTACAAGCTCCTCTCCGAAAATCTGCGCAAGCTTTGCCACAAGACAGGGATTGACGTATATTTCGTCGTCGATAAACTCTATCGCAACGGGAGAAGAATTGCCAGACGCTATCAGCTTGACGGGAAAGATGAGCAGGGGCGTGGTCACGTCCTTCAAGATTTCCTTGCCGCGCTCCTTTACGGTAACGCGCCATTTAAGCGCGCCCACGCTGAGGAACAAGGGGTTATTGCCGCGCGCAATGAGGTCTTTGCGGGCGTTGGCTATAAACGCGTGAAGCGCCTTTACGTCCGCGCCGCCGTCGTACGCCGCCCACTCGAACGTGTTGAGGTGTCTGTTAACGCGCTGCTCCCCGCCCGAAACGGCGCTGTTTAAAAGCACCGTGTTGCCCGTCTTGCCGATACGCTCGGAAATTACTTTGAGCGCGTACGCGCTTAAATCTATGCATGTATGCGTAAGAAAGTATGTGCCCGAGCCGCCGCTTGCGCCGAGGTCAATAAGCTTATTGTCGGCAACTTCGTTTATGTGCAGAAGCTCGCCTGTAAACCCGTCGAGATACTCTGTATCCGTCATAATGTCTTTTCCTTTTTATCCGTAAAATTTTAGGGGGAGCGCAACCGCCGTTCAATCTAAATTGACGAGATTTAAAATCTGTCCCGAGCTGTCGTTTTTGCCAAGGCAGTCGTTTTCAAACGCGCGTGCGTCAGCCTCCAAAATCTGAATCATATAGCCTTCGCGATCCTTGTCTATGCGCCTGTACCTGTTATCCGACTCGTTGTATCGCCACTGCTCTATGCGACCGGGGGTGACGTGCAGTTCCGTTTCGTACCAATCCTGCCACGGCTCGTTTTCGGCGTATCGCTGAAAGGCGTGGAAGCACTCGTGACAAACCGCCTTTGACGTCCAATCGAAATCTTTAACGCAACTATGCTTATATACGATGCGCTTACCTCCCTCGTAGCACGTTCCGCCCGCGCCCTTGCTTTCAAGCTCTTCGAGCACCTCCACCCGAGGCACGATAGGCACGCCGAGAGCGCGCATTACAAGCTTTGACGCCTCGGTCAGCCGCTCCGATTTAAGCTCTATATCCAGCTCCGTCCAATCAGCCGCGGAAGAGCCGCACAGAAGGCAGTACGAGCTAATCATTCCGCACTTCTGAAAGAGCGTGAAATTGCCCTCCATAATCTTGCGGATATTGTCGGGGTTGACTACCCTTATGTCGTCGTAGTCGAACGACTTGGTTTTATGGACGACTATATCCTCGTGATAGTTGCCCCAGCCGCCGTCGATAAAGAGCGCCTGCCGCGCAAGCCGCAACATATATTTCTGAGCCGCCGTGAAATTGTCCTGCGAACGCTCGATGGCAATTTTCTTCCAATCAACACCCGCGTTGAACGCTTTAACCGCCTCGTTAAGCCCCGCAAAGCCCATAAACGGCATATTTTTGCGCACTTCGTCTATATCCGAGCCGTCGCCTTTAAGCATACCCAGACTCTGCATAATATCTATCGTCTGCGTAAAGTCGGGTAGCGACAGATACTGAAAGCTTACGTCAAGCGAATTGTACTCGCCCGTAGCCGCAGACAGCGCCTCGTCGTACACGCCGCGCGTGCCGTCGTCCGCCACCAAATACACCCGCCTGCCCATTCTGCCGAAGCGCATCAGCGAACGGTAAAAATCGCTTTTATTGCTCTTGCGGAAGTGCGGCATACCGTAGATAACGCAGTCCGCGCCGCAACGGGCGAACTCGTCGAAAACGGCGTTGACGCTTGCGCTTTCCATTCCCTCGAAAGCGAGCGCCTGTACCCGATAGATTTTCGCGCCGCCCGCGCAAGCCCAGGCAAGTATCTCCGCCTCCTCGCCGAGCGGCGTACACACTGTTATAACCCGCGCAAGCCTGTTTGCTCCGACGGTCGGATAATATTCGTAATGCCTTGCGTTGAGCTCTTCGGTGATATCCTCCGCGCCCGTGCGCATAATTTCCTCAGCCTGCGCCTTGGAAAAAGCGGCAATCATCTTGTCGGCTGTCGCGCGCAAATCGGTCAAATCGCGCACAATCTGCGCCTTGACGTCGGGGAAGTCCGCGCCGTCGGTAAAGATATTTTTTGGGAACTCCAACGCGCCAGCCGCCGTAATTTTTTTAGTCAGCTCCTCGGACACCTGCCTGCACTCGTCGGCGTCTTTGGCAACGCAACGATCGTCGTAGTCGCATATGCGCAGTTTAAGCGCAACCGCGTCGAACATAATTCTGTCGGCGGCGTCCGCGCACGCAAGCACGCTTTGGCACAGCGCGCCCGTCTTGGCAAAGCCGAGGTTTTTACACTTAGCCGCCGCGCTTTCGGCGTAGCTCTTCAAAGCGAGAAAATCGGCGTTTTCATAGCCCGCGCAAAAGTATTCCGCGGCGTGTATTTTAAGCTGAATTTTAATTGACAGAAACTGCGCGTTTTCACGGTTTTTGTCGTTAATCGCCTTAGCGTACGCCTCGTTACCGAACAGCGCTTCCAGACTTTCCGCCGCGCGTGTGAGTTCCTCGCGGTTGCACGTTTTCATATAGACGCCGAAAGCCGAATTTATGATTTCAATTATCGTAGCCATACCTTATCTCAATGTAAAACGTCGTTCCAAAATGCAATACGGCAACTTACTTGTCTTCGTTGTGAATGCCCGTTATGCCCGTGGGATTGCCGTCGCCGTCGTTGGGGTTGCCCACCTTTTTGGAAGCGCCGAACCTGTTGGCGAGCATTTCGTCCATCATACGCTTTGCCTCGTCCTCCGCGCTCGCGTTGTTGCCCGTGCTTCTCCTCTCTCTCGTGCCCAGTGTCTGAGAGCTTCTGATTTTTGCTTCCTCTTCCCTGTCCTGTAAAACGCGCTCTTCGTTCTTTTGGTGCTGTCTTGCATTAATTCTGTTGAGCACGCGCAGGTTTTTCCTCTGCTTTTGCAACTCGTTCCCGATTTGCTCGATAACGACTTCCATTTTGGTATATACGTCGGTTGCTTCCGACTCGCTGAGCTTGCCCGACAGAGTGTCGTACATATCGTTGAAATCGAGCTGCTCGCAGAGCAAAACAAACAGCGCGGGGTCGCTCTCTCTGTAACCCTCAACCTGCTTGATAAAGTTTTCAAAGCGGTCAGCCAATCTGTTGCGCACGCGCTTGTCGCCGTTTGCAAAGCTGATTTTGTTGTTCAATTCCCGCGAATCGTCGTTGTAATACTGCTGAATTTCGGCGAGCTCATCCTCCAAATCAGCCTTTTCCCCGTTAAGAATTTTCATACTCGAAACCGAAGTTACGGCGTCGATTTCTCCGTTCTGATAGGAAATGAGAATGGAGTCCGATTCCTGCTGAATTTCGGAAAGCCGCGCGTTTATCGTATCTCTGTGAGCAAAGAACTCCGATTGAAGTCTTGTAAGCTCTGCGCGAAGAGCGTCGACGTCGTACTGATTTTTCGTCTGATTTCTGTACGAAGCGAGGTCGGAGCGCAAGCCCTCCGTTCTTTCGGCAAAGCGCGAAGCCGCGACTATCTGCTCGATATCGTCCCACTTCTTCTCGCCCTGATCGTATACGTAATAATCGCTTCCCGCCTTAGCTTTCGAGAAACGGGATACAGCCTTTGTAAGCTTCAACCACTTATCCGCCGTATCCAACGTCTTTCCGAGATTTTCGACAGTGTCGCTGTAACAGTGGCAGTGCGAAACCTGCTCGCGCCAATCAAGAAGCCCGTTGAATATTTCAGCCTGCAAATCTGCCGCCGCCGTACTCGAAACGTCGGCAACATTTGAAAGCTTTTCTTTTAACTGCGTAAGAATGTCCTTGCTCTTTGCAAGGTTGTTGCAGAGCGAAACGTTGTCCTTTCTTATCTCCGCAATCGCGTCCGCCGCCGCTATACACGCGTTAAGGTTTTTCATTACCTCGTCTATCATACTCATATTGATTTCCCTCCTCAGATATGTTGCGTCCTTTATAATCTGCTGATGTTTTTCCCGCGTTTTCGCAAGGTTGACCGTCTTACGGCTTGTGCCCGTTATCATAGAGGCGATAAGCTTTGTAAGATCCTTTATCTCGTCCTCGCACTTCGAAAAGCCCTCCTGCATTCCGAACGCCGTAAGTCGGAAAAGCGTTTCATAAAGCTCCTCGGCGCACTTTGCGCAGTCGTCGTTGACAAAGCCCTCCGTGCTCTCCTTTTCGACGTCCTTATCGTACTTTACGCCGTTGTCCTTTAAAATTTTATAAAGCTGTTCCTTTGTCATAAATTACCCCACCCGTTGTCGCTTATAACCGTATTTATTAAATTATCGAGAGCCGCCTGCATCGAGGTAAACGCGCCCGTTATGAAAAACTGTATGTCGTCGTCGCTGAAAAGATATACGCTCTTGTCCTTGTCGAGCGCGCTCTTTTTCAGCTCGTTGAAGCGGCGGAAGCCGTCCTTCATCATCAAATCGCAGAGAGCCTTGCGCTGTTTGCCGCTGAGATATCTGTGCCCGCCGAGGTTGTTGTTAAAAAAGTATACCCATACGTTTTCACTGTCCAGCCCGCTCAAAAATTGGGTAAAAGCGCCCGTGTTGTTCGCCTTGAAAATTTTATCGCCGCTACATAGCCATATGTTGATATCGCCGCACAGCTTCATTACCGCGCTCTTGTGCGCAAACAGCCGCTGTGCCTCGGCGCGTTTCAGACAGATTATACCGAAGAGCGGCGCGCGCGTCTTGTTCGTCTTGCACGACTCGAATATGGTCTGAGCAAACTTCTCTCTGTCGCGCTCCTCCCTCGGGCGCTGTCTTATGTGGGATACGGGCAAATTCAACCTTTGCCGTACGTTCTCCAAATTGAAGCCGAAGGAATACTTTTCGCTCGACGCCATAAGCCCCTTCTTCGCCGCGGCAAGCATATCGAGCAACATATACGCGGCGCGCTTCTGCAACTCCTCCCAACTGATTTCGGGCGTTACGCCGTCCTCGACGACGGGCGGTGCGTCGCTGTATACCACCTTGCAATAGTAGTCGCACGCTACGCGGCAACGGAATTCCTCGGTACGGTCGACGGCAAGATAATCCTTGTCATAGTAATAGCCCATTCTGACAACAGCATGGGGATAGCCCGTCTTGACCGCCTCCGCGCACATTTCCGTAGCCCGCTCTACAAGCTTGTAATCGCCGCCCTCCTCCAACCATTTGCCGTAAAAGCTTTCGGACAGAGCGAACAGCTCCTTGCCGCGCGCCGTAATTTTCAGCGGCGGGATATTGTCGGATATGAGCTTTTTGTTGGACGACTTTGCTATCTGTCCGTCGTACAGCTCCAATATATGTTCCTGCGACTGCGTTTTTTCTTTAAATGACATCGTTCACCCCCGTTTCGCCCGACCCGTCGTCAACAGACTTATCGGATACGGTTACTCTGATAATCAACGTTTTTTCTTTATAATTTCTGCCGCCTAAGGTAAAACTGAACTCATATGTGCCCGCCACGTCGAAAGAAAACCTTCTATCCTCGGGAATATCCGCGTCAGGTACGGAAAACTCGGGCTGAGGGTCTTCGTCTCTTGTCGCCGCGCCGCCCGTTGTAGTGATAAGGCTGAACTCATCGGTGTTGCATTCCCAGCTTAAAACGTCGCCGACAAAGGCTTCTATCGTTTGGCTGTCGACAGCGACGCCGTTTAAGGATACTGTCAGCTCGCTTTCAGCCTGCTCTATCGTATATACGCACTCCGCGTTGTTTACTTTATAGTTATTCGCAATACTGCCGTCAAGAATAAACCTCGCCGTGTAAGTACCCGCCTCCGTCGCGCTCATATTCTCGAAACGGTAGAGTTCGCCTTCGCCTGCGGCAAGTCCCATTCCGCCGATTTCCGCCGTTACGGTCTTTTCCGTTCCGTCGTAAACAAGATTTCGGTTGTTGCTCCAATTAATCGTTATTTCGCGCTCTGTAATCGTATACTTCCCGCCGGGAATAACCGTAACGAGATAGTTGGGATTGTACTTGGTCGTACAGAATATGTTGTATTCGCCGACGTTCTTGTTGTTGGGCTTGGAGAGGATAATCTCCAATTCATCGTTGAATATTTCACCCTCGATAACCTCTATCGTCAGCTCCTCTTCGGGCTCGCCGTAAACCGACGTCTTATCGACGGCGCGGATAGTAGGCGTTGCAGGGTCTATCATATAGTTGCACTCTAACCCGTCGGGCACGGAGTAATTCGCCGCGTCCTTGCCCTGTAATCCCGTAGCCACCGCCGTATGCGAGCCCGCGTCTACCGCGTCGCCGCCCGTGACGATTACGCTCACGTCGTCCTCGCCTATCGCGTTTGTGACGGCAGCCGTAACGTTTTTAGCCTGACTGTTGTACGCCAGCCTGTCGTAGCCTTCCCATTTAACTTCGACGGGCAAAGGTTCGATAGTATAGACTCCGTTTTCACAGATCACTTCATAATTATCGTTTTCAAGCGTAAGAACGCACACTATTTCGTAATCGCCCGCGTTTACGCCTTCCTCCCACGAAACTTCGTAGGCTATTTCATCGTTGTAAATCTCGCCCGTGACAGCCACTTCGAGTTCAACGGCGGGACTGCCGTAAACGGACGATTTGGGAAGAGCCGTAACCGTTACGGACGCCTTGCCTATCGTATATTCCCTCGTCAATCCGTCGACAAGCTCGTAATTGCTCGCACGCGCGCCCGTAAGAGCCGTCGCCTCCGCGGTGTGCGTTCCGTGATTAATCGCGTCGCCGCCCTGCACGGTTATGCTAACGTCGTCGTTTCCCACGAGGTTGACCACGTACGCCGTCACTGCCTTTTCGCGGGCGTTATAGACAAGATTTTCCGTACCGCGCCAACCGACTGTTACGGGGCGTTTGGTTATCGTAAGCTCGCCGCTTGCATATGTGATATCGTAGTTGTTGGAAGTATATCCGCTCACCGCTACGCCGTTTTCGTATACACCGACGGAATAGTCCGCGCCGCCGACCGACGGAGCAAACGTATAGTCGGGTCTGCCGCCAAGCCCCTCCGCCGTTTCGTTGTTGACAAATCCGTCGTAGGTGAGCTCTATCGCGCCCGTATCGGGCTGACTGCCGTATACCGCGCTCGCTTTTCCCGCAGTAACCGTGAGGGGCGCTTTCTTTATGGAATAGGTGCACGTTGCTTCCGTTAAAATATAGTTATCGTTGCCGAGTACGGCAGTCGCGGTATAGTTGTCGCCTGCGTTTACTCTCAGTCCCGTAACTCCCGATACTACGTTTCCGTCAGTACCCATACCGTCAGCCTGCGCCTTAGGTCCTTGCATGCCGCCGTTATATACAAGAGTATCGTAATCGCTCCATTCAACGGCTATGCTGCGCCTGTCTACCGTAAACGAATACTTAACGCTGTTGCCCGCGTCGTAGTTTACCGCGTCAGCCCCGCTAACAACTATCACGGGGGAATACGTACCCGCATATTTTACCGTGTACGCGCCCGCCGATACGGAAACGTAGCCGTCGTCACCGCCGCCAACGGGAACGGTATAGCTTATTTCGTCGTCGCCCACGAGCTGGCTTCTGTCGAAATCGAAGCGCACTACCTTGTCCGCGCCGTCGTAAACGAGGTCCGCGGGAGCA
The DNA here is from genome assembly GCA_910579295.1 of uncultured Christensenella sp. Lineage (GTDB taxonomy): Bacteria > Bacillota > Clostridia > Christensenellales > Borkfalkiaceae > Coproplasma. The sequence goes on from CAJTTC010000002.1 coordinate 87,608, forward strand.
GTCCAGACAAATTCGACGGGCTTTTTAGCGATATTCAAATTGACGCTTGCCGTGCCAAACGACGAAAGGGAAGTCACCTCGCCGCCGTGTACGAGCACTACAAGCTTGTATTCGCCGCTGACTTCGGGCTTGGGGTGCTCCAACGAAACGCTCTCGCCCGTCCAGGTGTAATCGGTAACGGGTTCGCCGCCAAGCGCCCACCTGTACTCCAACTCTACGCCCTCCGCCTCAACTTCCGCCGCCGCGGTGAACGTGACGTCCTCGCCGTAGGTTATCGCGCCGTTTGCAGCCGTCGAAGTAATTCTAACGGTTGGGTCGTTGAGCGACCATAGCGGAGCTACGGTCAAATCGCTCCCATCGAGCCCGCCCAGCACGGACGGCAAATCTTCGAGCTTTTTTTTCACCGCGCCGTCGTAGTACAGCCATTTCAGCGAAAAGCCCTTGCGCCCGTTGAGCCCCGCCGTAAAGTTTGCGGCTTTGCCGAGCGTCAGATATCTGTAACCGAGCGAGTCGCCGCCCACCGTATCGAAACAGAATTCGGGTTGTTTTTCGTGTTCGTCGTATTTTGTGTCGTTGCCGCTCTCCACCGTCACGCGGTAAATCTTATCGAATTTGAGCTCGGCAACCGTGCTTTGACTGACGCCGCCAAATACAGAGCCGTTCTCTCCCACTATATCGGAGAGGATATAGCCGCCGTGCTTATACGCATAGTCGAGATGCTCGGTATTGTCCGCGTCGCGGTAAGTTATATAGTCGTAGTCAGCCGTATACGAATTGAAATTAAAAGCCGAAAGGTCGCCCACGTAAACGGGAACGACTTTACCTTTACTTATATTGAATGCGTTTAAATCGTAGGAGAAAGCGACGTAACCCTCGCCCTCTTCAAGATTTTCGGGAAGCGTGGCGTTGGCTAACGCAACGGCGTTTCCGTTCGTGCCGTCGCTCTCGTAGCCGAAGAGAGTTGCGCGCACGTCGTTTACAGCGCCCTTTTCAACGTAGATTTTTTTGCCTTCGAGGTCGAGCTGTCTTTCAAGCGCTTCCTCGTCGGTGAAACGGATATCGGCGGAGAATGAATATTCCTTTACGCCGCCGTTTGCAAGCACGTTGAAGCTGAGCGCAGTTACGGGCTTGCCGTTGAACAGTTTGGGAACGGCGACCTTGTCGCTTCTGCCTGCCAGAACGTCGATTGCAGTGTACTCGCCCGTCTCGCCGTTATATCTGTACACAAGCGGACGGCTGTCCATACCCTGCCCGAAGAAGCCGCTCGGAATTATATAAGCCGTATACGCCGCACAGCTGAAAATGAAAACCACGGCAAATACGATACCCACCCAGAGGTATTTGAGCACGCGAGAGGCGAAGAGCGCCGTCACGATAGCGCAGACGATATTCAGTCCGTGCACAACCGCCCACATAATCAGCGCGCCGTTGGTTATTACCGTGCCCGAACCGCCGAGGAGCAGACACAGCTCGATGACCATTCCGAGCGCAAAAAACAGCATATAGCTTATCCAGACGGCTATCGAATACTTGAAGCGGAAATTCGTGAAGAATAAACTGATTACGAAATATATTACGTCGAATATAAAAAGGACGATAGGACATATGAGATATGTCGCGCCCATACCGCCGATAATCAGCAGAACGGTAATGGCAAGGTCGACCGCCGCCGCGCTTGCCGCGCACAGCAGTAACAGCCACTTCGAGCTCTTGATATGCTTTGACGTATACGCCATTTCAGCCGATTTTTTAATCATTGTCGTTTACCTTGTAATTATTATTTTTTGACGGGTCCCGTAACAAACCCGTCGCTCTTTAATTCGGATTTGGACAGCACGTAGGTATCGAAGCCGAGAGCAAACACCATAGCCGTTTCGTCCTCTACGCAATACTTCTTGTCGAAAACGTGCTTTAAGCGAACGCTGTGCGGGAACATATTCGCGTACTTCGAATAGAGCTTCTTCGCCTGCGCAAGCTCCTCCCCCGCGAGATTGCCGATTGACGCGCACAGCCTGCACTGTCCGTTAACAAGGCTGTCTGCGGTAAATATTCTGCCGCACCTCTCGCAGTCGGATGCGTCCTCTTTGAGCGCCATAGACAGTCTGTCGTGCACGAACGTCATTCTGCCCGTAAGATATTTGAAAGGTCTGTCGCCCGAATAGTCGGTATATACCACCTCGGGATAGGGGCAGTCCGCACACCTTATAACGCCGCCGACCCTGACCGCCTGACTTGCGCATACGCACGAAACGCAGGGAATTTCCAATCTGGGATTTTTACAGCTTACCGTAAACAGGTGATTTTTCAGCTCGCTGTAACGCCTGATTTCGTCCAGCTTCTTATCGTCTATACCCAGGTTGTCGGCGGTGTAATCTATGTTGACGTGCTCGTCGTGTTTTACGCCGTCCTTATCGGTATACGAATATATAATCATATTCGACGTGACGATATTGCCGCCGTTGCAGTTGGCGCACGTCACGCTCAGACTGCCGCCGAAGCCGACAAGCACCTTTAAACACGTCTTACCGCCGAACGCCACTTCATAGTAATCGTTTATCCACCTCACGTGGGAGATGCCGAGAACCTTTACGGACGTACAGGTTACGGGAGCGTTGTTTGTCACCGCGCGCTTTGCAAGATATTTATACGTCTTTAAATCGAAATTATCTTCGCTTACGCCCGTTTCCCGATTAGTAACCTGCTTTTCGCTGAAACACAGGCACTGCTTGAAGTTGACGGGATAGCTGCCCGCAATCAAATCCCTTACCGCCGTAACCGTCGTGGTATTAATGTTGTTGCTTTCCTCTTCGGTCAGACTTATGGGGTCGGTATTGTCCTCCGCCGCCTCCAACCTCGCGTTGATTTGCGCCGCCTCCGCGCTTGTGAGAGGCAGAACGCCGTTTTCCGCCGTACGGCGGAAATAGATTTTACACATTACTACGAAATGCGCCTGACCCGTGCCGCTGAGTTCCAGCTTTACGGAAGCGCCGTAGATGTCCTCCGTGCCCTTGTTTTTGTCGCCGCCCTTGATAAAGGACACGTCGCGCCGCTCGAACAGCCGCCCGATAAGCTTAGCTATTCTGTCCTCGGTCGCCTTTACGTCCACCTCGCCCGAACCGCCGCACTGCCTGTATTCGATAATCGAGAAACGCTTGTGAAAGTCGCCCGCAACTCTCTCGATGAGCCTTCTCCACTCCGACATTCCGTCGTCAAACGCCTTGCCGCGCCTTACGGGAGCAAACCACGACGCACCGTCGCGCTGCATAGCGAGGTTAACACTGTCGCCTGCCGCCGAGCCTGCTCCGCCGCCGTAAACGTACAGCGCACTGTCGGTACAAATTATCGGCTTGCCGTCGACGCCCTTTTCCACGTGCGCGATTGTGTTTTCAAGACTGCCCGACGAAAGTATTTTTACCAAGCTTTCGTAGGTATCCTTGTATTCCGCGCCGATTAATATAGTCTTTCTCTCAGCCATATTTTACGCCTCGTCCTCCGCTCTGTCCATAGCGAGTATATCCTGTATTTCCGCAACCTTATCCGATTCGTTGGAGAGTATTTCGCAGAAATTGTCGTCGTCCTTCTTGTAGGAATACGTCCACAGCCCCTTGATAAACGCCGCGAACGTGCGGGCTAATATAGGTCTTATCTTGCCGCTCACCCTGTTTGCCTCACAGCTCGGGCAAGGAGCTTCCCAACGCTCGTCGAATTTTAAAACGTGCGGACGGCACAGAGAGAGCCGCGCGCCGCGCTTGCGCTCCGAACAGGTAGTGCACGGCTTAACCGCCTCCATAAACTGCCCGACCCTGCACTTCTCGGGGCACTTGTCTTTAAGCGCGCACCGAGCGCATTTTTCCATTAAGTCCTGATCGCCTATATTGCCGTTTTCGCGATAGGCGGCAAGAGCGGGGCATTTTGCAAGCTCGCCCCCCGCGGAGAATTTAGGGCAGTGGCTCATTGCGCATATCTTGCGGCAGTAGACGTCCCTGTCGTTCTCCCTTCCCGTCGTGCACATACTGTTGCCCTCGTAAATGCACTTATAGCCCTCTGTTGCAAGAGAGCGTGAAAAGGTAGTTTTACACGTACTGCATTGGAAGTCGTGCACGTTCATTTCGCGCATAAGCGTATAGCCGCCCGCCTCGTTGCGGCACGCGTCCGTCGCACGGCATTTGAGCTTCTCGTCGTCGGTCGCCGTAAAGTGGTCGAAATCCTCCTGCGTGAACAGGCGCACCTTTTTACAGTTTTTACAGCGCACCGTTACCATATGCTCGTTGTTACTGCCCGATATGATAGTTGCGTCGCCGCTGTTGCTCGTCATCAGACCTATGCGCGTAAAGTAGGCTAACACATAGCCCTCCAACGTGTTCATATCGGCAAGCGAATATATATAGACGTCGTTCTCCTGCTTAATTCTGAACACGCGCCCTATACGCTGATCCATCGAGAGCGGGTCGGGAGTAATCTGGAAGTTGAGTATTACGTTACAAGCCTGTAAGTTCGCGCCCTCGGTAAGCTTGGCGGCGGTTGCAATCAGTATAGCGTCGCCCTTTGCCTCGAACGCCTTCTGTAATTCCGCGCCCGCTAAATCGGGGTCGAGTATTCTGCCGGCAAATTCGGGCAATTTTTTAAGCTCCGCAAGAAACTTATCGGCAAGGCACAAATTCACATCGTTGCCCGCATAGGTGTAGCCGTAGTCGCCCTTTAAGCCCCTGTCGCCGTCCTTGTCGTAGTCGAAGAACACGAGCACGCGCTTATCCCTGTGAGCCCGCAATATCTGCACCGCCTTGACGAATTTGCGCTTGAAGCCGCTTTCGCCCAAATCGACGGGCGTAACCACGTCGTCTATGTCGTATCTGCCCGTATAATAACCGAGCTGTCTGAACTGCTCCAAATAGTAATCCTTAGAGCCTCTGCGATAGCCGCATGTATCCGCACAGCCGCCGAACGCCTGCATAAGCGCCCTCACAAACTCGAACTGCCCTTGGAAACAGGAATAGTTTTCGTCGTGACAAACTCTTATAAAATCCTTTACCGAATAGAACTTGCCTTCGAGCGTGGCAACCGCTCTGTCGCTGTCTATCGCAGTGCAGTCAACGTAAATCTTTCTGTCGAACACGTTGAGCTCCACCCTGTCGGAATATCTTGCCACGGGGTAGAAATAGTAGTTTCTTATAATCTTCCTCTTTGTCTGGAAGGTGTTGGGCTGACGTATCATTATCTGCCGCAGAATGCCCTCGTGATAGGCGAGAGCGACGCTCTTGTTCACCTTCTTTCTGATCGCTTCGTTTTCGTCGAGGAATTTCTGAACGTACGAATACCTCTCGCCGTTAGACAGCGCGTAAAATCTTCTCAGCTTTCCGTCGGCAGGACCGCCGTCGCTGAAATTTACGCTGACGTACCTTTCAAACAGCGCGAGGTACGACTTTCTTATCTCTTCGTACTTAACGCGGTTGATAAACTCCATTACGGTAGTGGAGTTGTGACATATGTACTTTATGTAGCGCGACTTGCTCTCCCTGTACTTTGCAGAACGGGCGGAGTCCGCCATATTGCGCCCGAAATCGTTCGGCAAGCCGCCCTTGCTGTCGATAAAGTACCACAGCGGGAACATATTTTCAAGGTTGCCGTCGTGCGGGGTTGCCGAAAGAAGCAGGCAATATTCCTTGTTTGCGGCTTTTTTGCACTGCATCATAAGCGACATAAGCTTCATTGCGTTTGCGTCGTTTCCCGTCTGATCGCAGAGGTGGTGAGCCTCGTCTACGACTATTACGTCGAACAGTACTCCCGTAACGTCGCTCTCGTTCCACGCAATAAAATCGCTCCACTTAACGAGCAACGGGCGCGTAGGACTTCTTCTTCCCGCGCCGTCATACGTATACTCCAATTTTTTGTCGCCGAGCGTTTTCACCTCGCAGAGCGCACCCTTGCCCAAGCCGAAGAATATTTCAAGCGTTTCTTTCCACGCGTCGTACACCTGCTCGGGTGCGACTATGAGCATAGATTTGACTACGCCGCGCACGGCAAGCTCGCTGAGTACCACGCACGCCTCGAAGGTCTTTCCGCTTCCGACCACATCGGCAAGCATACCGAAGCCGCGCAAACGCTTTAAAAAGTCCGCCGCCGCAACGCGCTGATGCGGCTGAATGGCAAGCCCGTCCTTATGTACGTTATAGTCGATTGCTATACCGTACTCGCCGCCGTTCTTCGCGTACATACCCGCGTCAATTTTGAGAGTGGAAAAATCGTCGTGCCTGTCAAGCTCCTCAACCGCCGAGCACAGCTCCGCCACCTGCCCGTTATAGCGCGCGGGAGTATTGTTTAAGGCGCTTCTGTTGCCGTCCATATTGAACGCCGTCGCAGGCACGTCAAGCTGAAACGCGTCGATTTCCGTAATTACTTTCTTGTCGCTCATTTATATGTCCTCGAATTTAACCTAACGCTAATTTGTTTCCTTGGGTATAGGTTTTACGTTTTCAAACCGCATATCTATCTTTGTGTCCGCAACCTTGCCCGTTCCGCCGTCCTCGTACATTACGCGTATCTCCGTCTTGCCGTCGCCCGCGTTCTCGACGAATGGTTCGAGCACGGTCGAATAGGGTCGGGTCATTACGCCCTCGCGCATCTGTACTTTCGGCTCGCACTTGGTTATCTTTCTGCCGCGGTACGAGCATACGAGCCGCGCGTTCGCCCCCGAAATGTTTTTAAGCTGAAAACGCTCGGTTACGCGCTTCCGCATCTCCGAATCGGGCGAGCCTATGCAGAGATAGGTTTCGCCGAGGTTGTCGGACACGTACTGCAACTCGCCCTCGTATTTTCTGTTTTTGACCGTACTCTTCGACAGCCTGACCGAAAAAATTTCTTCGGGCACGCTTCCGTCAAGCCCGCACTGCGCGCACAGCTTTTCAGACTTGCTTTCGTCTATTATGTGCCCGCGCCATACGAGCACCTGCAAAATTCTGTTGCCCTTATACGACATCCACGTGCCGTAGCTATACGCGACGCCCGCGCTCACCTCGTAATTTTTCAGGGCGACTATCGCCGCGCCAACGGACGGAGCGTACACGGAATCCTCGTAGGTCTGTATCTGCAACGCGTTGTCGTTTTCGATATCGTCGTCGAACGTGCGTATGGATAGCTCGGGACGGTACGCCTTTATTCTGTCCTTAATGTACCTCAGCAAGCCCCGCGTTTCGATAAGCCCGCCCGTCAGAAACACTTTTTTTACTTCGCTGTTTATGGGCAGTTTAAGCTCGGTTATTATGTAATTTAAAATTTTCCGAGCTATGCCCGAATTGTCGGTTACGCCTATGCTGTCCTTCAATTGCTTATCGGTAAGGCTCAGCTGTATATATAAATCCCTGTGCAGGGAAACGGGCACGCCGTTTTTGAACACCTCGGAGAGCGCGGGTATACTCAAAAGCAATTTCGCCTTTTTTATCTCTTTGAGAAAAAGATATTGCTTAGTCTGCAACCCCTCCTCGAATATGTGCCCATCCTCTCCGAATGAGGGCGAGCCGACCGTTTCGCGGCGGGAAATGGATTTTTCTATGTAGTCGGCAATGCTGAAATCGACGTCGTTGCCGCCTATGTTTATCGGCATAGAGTGGTCGGCGGCGGGCTCGACCACGACCTTTCCGTCGTCGTTGATAAAGCATTTAAGCACGGAGAGGGTGTCCTCGCCCATATCGAATATGAGTATTTCCTCGTCGTTTTTGACCGCGTCGCGCTCCTTGGCGAACATACTCAGCGCCCTGCCGTTGTTCATAACCTTGAACGGAGCTTTGCCGAACGCCGCCTTTACAAGGTTTGTAAGCTCCTCAACGTACAGTTTTCCCGTCTGCGAGGGGTGCACGACCGAAATACGCAACTCGTCGAACGTCCGCTTTGCGCTCTTCTCGATTTCCGCCTTCTTGTCCGCCACAATGCCCCTGACGTACTCGAAAAATTTTCGGCACACCTGTTGCGGGGTGAGCTCCGACTTAAACGCGCGCCCGTCCTCTATGAGCCCCGCAAAATTGGAAAGGTTGCGCTGTTTGTCGGGAAAGAAGAATTTGGGGAAGAAATTATCCTTGTAATAGTAGTTACTGTTGGGATAAATCTCCGCGCCGTTTACCGTAACGATCCGCCCGCTCTTCACCTCGGGGAACAGCAGCGACAGCAGAGTCTTAATTTTAACCACGTTTATAAAGGGCTTCTCCTCGCCCTTTTCCACGTCGCTGCCGAAAATCCAACCCGCAGCGCTGTTATAGTAAGCCACGGCGGGTATCGCTACGCGTCTTACGTTTTCCTTTTTTTCGATTTTGCCGTACACTACCTTGCTTGCGCCCCTTGCCGTACTTGTTTCGTACGCGTATGAAAGCTTTAAGGTATCGCAGCCCAAATCTATTCCGATTGAAAGGACGTTAGCCATAGATAATCAGTTACTCTTAATCCCAAGATATTATTATATATAATAATTGTATCACATACCGAGGCTTTAAGCAAGAGTTTAAATTTGTAAATTCTACATAATACCTCAATTTTTTACAGCTTTATTATATTAAAAGCCGCCGAGCGGATAAACGCCCGACGGATAAAAACACAAAATTATTGAGAAGCGACAAAAAACTCATTAAAGCCAAGAACCGCGCTTGAAAGGGCGCACGTTACTGCTTCTCGATTTTCGCCCCGTAGAGCGACGACACGTCGTTGGAATACTTTTGCATATTCGCGCACGATTTAAGCGTTACGGAGTCCTCGAACTCGTCAATCTTCTTAATCTGATCACGGCTGAGTTTAGCGGGTATGTCTATAACGACTGTTACGTACAGACTGCCTGTTCCGTTTACCGTTTTTACGCCCTTGCCGCGCAACGCGAAACGCGTGCCGCTTGCAGTACCGGCAGGTATAGTCAGCTCGACCATATCGTCGATTGAGGGCACAAGAATTTTGCTGCCCACGCACGCCGTGCGATAGCTTATGGGCACGGTAACGAACAAATCCTTGTCCTCGCGCTGTAACAGCTTATGCGGCTCTATGCGGAAATAAACGTACAAATCGCCGCACTCGCCGCCGTTGGGAGAAGCCTGCCCGTAGCCGCGCTTTCTCAGCGAACTGTCGCTGTCCACGCCCGCCGGGATATTTACAGTGAACACCGTCTGCTTGCGCGTATAGCCCACGCCCTTGCAGTCGGGGCAACGCTCCGTCACCTTTTTACCCGTGCCGCCGCAGTCGGGGCACGCGCCGACCTGAATGGTGCGCCCGAAAATAGTGTCCTGCTGATATTTTATTCTGCCCGTGCCGCTGCACTTCTGGCACGTAGTAAAAGCCGTACCGTTCTTAGCACCCGTGCCCGAACACGACTTGCAGGGCTCGTTGCGGAAATAGCTGATTTCCTTACTGCAACCCTTGATTGCGTCGAGGAACGAAAGGCGAATGGTCTGCTCGATATCCGCGCCGCGCTGTCTTTGGGGCGCGCTCTGCCTGCCGCCGAAACCGCCGAAGCCGCCGAACATAGACGAAATGATATCCTCGAAGCCGCCCATTCCTCCGCTTCCGCCCATACCCCCCATTCCGCTCATTCCGGGGTGGTCGAGCTCGAAGTCGTATTGCTTGCGCTTGTTCTCGTCGGACAGCGTTTCGTTAGCCTCGTTTATTTCCTTAAACTTTTCCGCCGCCTCGGCGTCGTTAGGGTGGAAATCGGGGTGATACTGCTTTGCGAGCTTTCGGTACGCCGATTTTATCTGATCGGGCGTGGCTTTTCTGTCTACGCCTAGAATTTCGTAGTAATTCTTTTTATCTGCCATAATAAACCTCTCGGTTTTTTAGTAAATTTACGTTAATTCAAGCATATGTGCAGGGCAATTGCCGCCGCGATACACTCATTACAGCGCACGGCATAGCGTGCGCTGTAAATTTTCAATAGCTTGATTTGCCGATATTTTTCGAATTTTTATCAACCGTGCTGTTTGAAATCGGTATCGTCGCCGCCCGCAGCTCCGCCGTCGCCGTTGGGGTTAGCTCCGCCCGCCTGACTGTAAAGCTTTGCTATAACGGGCTGTATATCCTGTTGAAGCTTTTCGTACGCCGCCTTGATGCGCTCGTTGTCGCCGCTCGCAAGCTCGGTTTTTGCGCTCGCAACGGCGTCCTCGACAACCTTTTTGTCGTCGTCGGAGAGCTTGTCGCCCGCTTCCTTTACCGTCTTTTCAACGCTGTCTATAATGCCTTCGAGATTGTTTTTGTTGTCAATCTCTTCCTTGCGCTTCTTGTCCTCTTCCGCATATCTTTCGGCGTCCTTGACAGCCCTGTCGATTTCATCTTCGGAGAGGTTGGTCGAAGCCGTAATCGTTATATTCTGGCTCTTGCCCGTGCCCAGATCCTTAGCCGTCACGTTGACGATACCGTTGGCGTCGACGTCGAACGTTACCTCTATCTGAGGCACGCCGCGGGGTGCGGGAGGAATGTCGTTGAGCATAAATTTACCGAGCGACTTGTTGTCGCGCGCAAACTTTCTCTCGCCCTGTAAAACGTTGATTTCAACGCCCGGCTGATTGTCCGCCGCGGTCGAGAAAACCTGACTCTTCTTGACGGGTATAGTCGTATTTCTCTCGATTAAAGGAGTGGATACGCCGCCGAGCGTTTCGATACCGAGCGTAAGAGGCATTACGTCGAGGAGGAGCACGTCCTTAACCTCGCCCGAAAGCACGCCGCCCTGAATTGCCGCGCCGATTGCAACGCATTCGTCGGGGTTGATACCCTTGAACGGCTCCTTGCCGCTTATCTTCTGTACCTTGTCGTACACGGCGGGGATACGCGTCGAACCGCCCACCATTATAACCTTGCTTATATCGGAATATGAAAGCCCCGCGTCCTGCATAGCCTTCTTCATAGGCTCTACCGTCCTCTCTACGAGGTCGGCGGTAAGGCTGTCGAATTTCTGTCTGCTCAAATCGATATCGAGGTGCTGGGGAGCGCCGTCTACGACCGTAATGAAGGGCAGGTTGATATTTGTGCTGTTCATACCCGAAAGCTCTATCTTAGCCTTTTCAGCCGCTTCTTTGAGCCTCTGCATAGCCATTTTATCCTTGGAGAGGTCTACGCCCGTATCCCTCTTGAACGATTCCACAAGGAAGTCAATAATCTTGTTGTCGAAGTCGTCGCCGCCGAGGTGCGTATCGCCGTTGGTAGCCAGAACCTCGAACACGCCGTCGCCTATTTCGAGAATGGAAACGTCGAACGTGCCGCCGCCGAGGTCGTAAATCATAACCTTCTGCGAGCCCTCCTGCTTATCGAGCCCGTAAGCAAGAGCCGCCGCCGTGGGCTCGTTTATTATACGCAGAACGTTAAGTCCCGCAATCTTGCCCGCGTCCTTGGTCGCCTGACGCTGACTGTCGTTGAAGTATGCGGGGCAGGTGATAACCGCGTCGGTTACTTTGCCGCCGATATAGCTCTCCGCGTCGGCTTTGAGCTTGGACAGTACCATTGCCGAAATTTCCTGAGGGGAATATCCCTTTTCTATATTTACTTTGTACGCCTCGCCCATATGCCTTTTAATGGATATGACCGTCTTGTCGGGCTGAGCAACCGCCAAACGCTTAGCCGCCTGACCTACAATTCTCGTACCGTCAGCCTTGAACGATACGACCGAGGGGGTCGTCCTGCTGCCCTCGCTGTTGGCGATAACGACGGGCTCGCCGCCTTCCATAACCGCCACGCACGAATTTGTCGTTCCTAAATCAATACCTATTACCTTTCCCATAATAATCCTCCGAATATCTTTTTAAAGTATGTTTTTTCTTAGTTTATATGTTACGCAGTTAAAGCGTTTATCAGCCCTCTATCGTTACGGCAACCTGCGCATAACGTATTACCTTGCCGCCCGAGCGATAGCCCTTTTTTAAGATTGTCTTTACCGTGTTGGGCTGTTCGCCCTCTTCGCAGGGCATATTCAAAACGGCTTCGGCAACGCTCTCGTCAAACGCGTCGCCCACGTTCAAAGCTATCTCTTCAACGCCGAGCGACTGCAAAATCGACGTGAAATTTTTGACTATCTTGTCTATCCCCGCCTTTGTCTTTTCGTCCGTAGCGCCGTCGTACGCATAGCCGAACGTGTCGGCAACGGGCAAAAGCTTTAATATCGCCTCCGCTTTTCCGTCCTGATAAGCCTGCGACGACTGCACTTGCGTACGCTTGCGGTAGTTGTCGTACTCAGCGGATACTGCGTACCACTTTCTCTTGTAATCCTCGGCGGCGGCTAAGGCTTTTTCGAGCTCGGTGGGCTCCTTCTCCTCCGAAAGCTCCTTCTCCTCTTCCTCAACCGTATTCAGCTCTTGACTCCGCTCCGTATCTTTCTTAGCCATTTCGTCACCTTAATCGCCTGTTTTTTTTGCTTACACTATTAATATAAAGCTAATTCAGGTCGATTAAACAGTTTACGCACAACTTTTTTTATCAAATTTATTTTTATTACCTGCCGCGCCGCCCGATTTCAATACTTGACGTCGTAAAAAAAACGTGATATAATCGCGCTATGCACGTTCAAATAAGGCGAATGCCGCTGAGAAAGCTGTTTAACACCCGCGATTTGGGAGGCTTACCTACCGGGGACGGGCGCAAAATCAGACACAAAAAACTGATAAGAAGCGGCAAACTGTATAAAATACCCAAGAGCACGGTCGACGCTCTGAAAAAAGCAGGCGTTAAGACTGTTATTGACCTGCGCATTTTTACAGAATCGGAGCAGCACCCCGACACGCTTTGGGAGGGCGTAAATTATGTGCATCTGCCCGTTCTGTGCACAGCGACGCCGGGAATTACCCGCGAAAAGAATATGCGGATAACTATGGCTCGCGAATCGAAGCGCATCAAGGAAGAGTTCGGAACGGCTGACAACTATATGTCGGAGATGTACTGCTCAATACTCTTAAACGACGAGCCGCAGCAGCTTTTGAAGCAGGCTTTAAGGCTGATTATCGACAACGAGGACTGCATACTCTGGCACTGTAGCGGAGGCAAGGACAGAGCGGGCATATTGGCTATGCTTGTAGAGAGCCTTCTGGGCGTGAGCGAGGAGGTTATCGTTGCCGACTACGTTGCTTCACACCGCTTTCAGCGTTTTAAATTTTTCTGGAACAGGGTCGGGCTTGTAATCGCGCCGTGCTCCCTTAAACTTAAAAAAATTCTGTACAGTATGATGGCGTCCAAGCCGCAGTATCTTGCCGCCGCAATGGACAAAATCAAGCAGGATTACGGAAGCGTTACCGAATACTGCAAGCAAGTTCTCGGCGTTACGGACGAAGATATAGAAATTATGAAGAAAAAATATCTCGAGTAAGCGCGTCGCTTAATCCAAACCCGTTAACCGCAAAAACTAAAACAACGCATCTCCTTGCGCAAAGCAATTTGCGCAAGTTTTTTTATTTAATCACAAATTCCGCAAAATGCCTCAGATAAAGACAAATTACGCGCTCCCGATTATTATATAATGCGCCTATGCGTATTAAAATAAATTTAAAGAGCGTGCTTATGTACGCCGCGTACGCGCTCGCGCTCGTTATGCTCAACTCCGCACTGCCCGCCGTACCGTTTTCGCTCGGGCTATGCTTTTCTATGCTGGTCTGCGGCACTAACATTATCGCAACGCCCGTAATCTACGCGCTGTCGTCTATAATCAGTCTCGATTGGGTGACTATGCTATTAAGTCTGTTCGAGGGCGGATTTTTGACGGCTATAACCTTTATCTACCGTCGGGCAAACAAAAAAATACGTTTCGAGAGCGCGGCATATATCGCCATAGCCCTCGCGCCGTTTATTGCCTTTTCCCGTTGGCGCGGAATTGACAACCTGTATTTTACGGCTAACCCGTACATAATCAAAGCGATAGCCGCGCTTGCCGTCGTTCTGTTCACGTTCTTTGCTTTCCGCAGTGTATACGCCCTGCTTTTCCGCCTGTTCCGTTGCCGTCTGCGTGCGGACGAATACATATGTATAGCCGTGCTCTGTACGGTAGCGGGCGTGGGCTTGCGCAATTTAGTCGGCTTCTACGCATACGTCTGTCTGGGAGCGGGCGTCATCGCCTTTGCCGTAAGGCTGACAAAAAAACCCTCCTCGCTCATATATGCGCTCGTTACGGCTCTCCCCTGCGCTATATGCGATTTGGATATAAACGTCATCACGGCTTTTATCGTAATCGCCGTCGCGTCGCTTGCATTTTCGGAATTGGGCAGAGCCGCCCCCGCCGTATGCTCCCTATTGTGCACCGCGCTGTTTTTATACCTGTCTAAGGCGTTCACGCAGGGGGTGGCAATAGCGGTTATTAGCGGCGTATTACTGTCGCTGAGCTGTATACTTTCGGTATTCCCGTCGGAGAAAAAGCTGGAAGAGCTGAGGGCGTTGCTTGCCGTTAAAAAGATTTTGCCGCGCACCGCGGAAGAACGGTATAAGGAATACGTATCGGAAAAGCTGTACCGTATGAGCGAGGTTTTCCGCGAGATAGAAAACGCGTTCACCGCCCTTGACGACGGTCCTGACGAGGGGGCTATGAAAAGGCGTATGCTTACGGAAGCGCGGGAAATAATGTGCGCTAAATGCAAGCGGCGCGAGGTATGCGCGGGCACCAAGGTATACCGCGGGTTTGCCTCCCTTATAGAAACGGGGTGTCTTAAAGGCAAGGTGAGCTTTGTCGACCTGACCGCAGACATTACGCTCAACTGTACCGACCCCACCGCTCTCACCGACACAGTAAACAAACTGCTATACGAATACCGAAAGACTACGCTCGAAGCCGAAAACGCGCGCAGCGGAAGAAAACTGCTTGCCGGTCAGGCAAGGGGAGTTGCCGAAGTGCTGAAAAGCCGCGCCGTTGAGTTTTGCCGCGAGAACGAGGACTACTCACGTCTTGAAAAAAAGATTGCCGACGGACTTGCCGCCAACGGCGTTTCGTGTCCCGAGATAAGCATACGCGGGCGAGCCAACAGACAGGTAAGTCTGACGCTTGTCGACTGCAAAAATCTTCCCGCCGTAAAGAGCGCCGTCGAACGGGCTATGGGCGTAAATCTTATGCTTAAAGACAAGATCGTATACGATACCCGCAAGTGCGCGTACATATTTACGGAGCCGCCCGCCTACGACGCGGCGTTCGGGGTGGCTCACGCAGTCAAGGACGGAGAGCGCGTTTCGGGCGACACTCATTCGGTAATTAAGATAAACGAGCACTCGTTTTTAATGGCTCTGTCCGACGGTATGGGAAGCGGAGAGTATGCGCGCAAAGTTTCGGCAACGGCTATTTCGCTCATAGAGGCGTTTTACCGCTCTGAAATGCCGACCGATATCGTGTTGGACACGATTAACAAGCTGTTGTGCTTTAATAGGGACGAACGCTTTACCTGCATAGACGCGGCGGCAATCGATTTAAACACTCTCACCGCTTCGTTTATCAAGATTGGCGCACCCGTGGGAATAATAGTGCGCAAGGGCGAAATTAAGGTACTTGAAAGCCGCACACTGCCGCTCGGCATTCTGGATAACCTGCACCCCGCCACGTGCAAGGAACAGCTTAAAAAGGACGATATAGTCGTATTTATGAGCGACGGCGTTACCTCGGCGTTCAACGGCATATCTGACCTGTACGACTTTTTGCAGACCTTAAAGCCGTTAAATCCGCAAAGCCTTGCCGAAAAAATTCTGACCGCGGCAAAGGAGCGCGTTTCGGGCGCTCCCGACGATATGACGGTGTTGTGCGTGCGCATCTTCGCCCGTCCCAAGGAATAACCGCTTGACGCTTTTACAAGCCGCTTGCCTTTTTTTACATAAAATTGCCTTCCCCGCTCGAAAATGGGGAAGGCAAAGCCGTATAAGCGCGACGTCGCGCCGATTTTTTATTTAAATTTTTCTTCGCCGTCGGTCGGTTCGCTATCCCACTCCACCAAATCGTCCAACGACACGTCGAAAATTTGCGCAAGCTTGCATAGCGTGTACACGTCGGGAGTGCTGTAACCGTTTTCATAATTCGAAACAAGGCTCTTCTTGCCGCATAGCCTTTGAGCCAATTCGTCTTGGGTCATTCCCATCTGCTTTCTGTAAAATCTGATATTTTCTGCAATTTTTGTTTTCATATTTCTTGACAAAAGTACAAGTTGCTTGTATAATTTAGTTAAAAGTACAAGATACTTGTACTTATTATATGTACTAAGGAGAAGAATATGGGAAGAAACATGATTCAAAGCAAGTCGTTTCGCGGAATAACGGGCGACAAATGGTTACTTAAACTTGAAAAGAAAGCTTTTGGCTGGCACTATTGGTCTTTGCAAAACGAGCACGAATACGGATATCAGATCAGCTCTGACGGCACGAGCGGTCATACCACTCACAAGATAATACAGTGGTTGGAGTTCCGCAGGCAATCGCCATATTCGCGCAATTTCCTGTTCAATCTGACCGAATTTTTTGATAAAATTTTTTCGTTTTTCAGACGTTTGCTGATCCCCATAGGCTTGCCTATATTAATAATTTCCTTGATTGCGGGAATAGCTTTACAGGCTGGCTGTAACGAGGTTGATATGGCAAACATTGCTTTTAAGATATCCGAATCGCTGGCGATTGCTTATGCGGCGTCTATCGGCGGCACTCTGATATTTTGCGGGTTTGGTTTACTTTGGCGCAAAGTATTTAAAATAGACGAAAAACTGAAAGCAATTTACGGAGAAGATTTGGAATCCGCTTGCACCTTTGCTGATGAATAAACAAATCCACCCGTCTATGAAGCGACCCCTAAGCTCGGACAATAAATTAAATAATTAAAATTGAGAGTGAGTTCGGTTTTACACCGGCTCATTTTCTGTTATGCGACTTTTGAGCAAGCCTTTAACACAATAAAAAAGCACCGTTTAAACGGTACTTTTTTAAAAAATATAAAGAAATATAATGCTATTTTCTTTTATTATCCGTAGTTACTGTCGTCCGAGGTTAAACAATGAGATTACCCCGCTCAATCTCTCCCGCTGTCCTTAATAAGCTTTTTAAGCTCGGCTACGGCGCGGCGGTTGGGCATGTCCAAAAGACGGAAGCGCCAATTGCCTACCGAGGTAGACGGAACGTTCATCCTTGCCGCGTTATCGAGCCCCAATATATCCTGTATGGGAAGCACGGTAAGGTACGATTTGGAATAAGCCGCGCTTATACAAATAGCGCGCGCCGCGTCCTCCCTGTCGACAATCGGCTCGTAAATTCCCTGCCCCTTGATTGCCTTGCGAAGCTGCTTTTTAAAGTCCTTGAACTGCACGTCGTCCATTTTCTTTAAAAAGCCGAGAGTCGTGTCGTTGTCGTGCGTGCCCGTATAAGTGACGGAGTTTTCGACTATATTCTGCGGAAGATAGGGGTTTTTCTCCGTGCCGTCGAACGCGAACATAAGAGTATTCATTCCCGGGAAGCCGCAGCCGTCGCGCAGAGCGATAACCCCGTCGTCCATAATACCCAGATCCTCGGCTATTATTTCGATATCGCCTAGCCTGCGCTTAATCTCGTCGAAAAATTCTTTTGCGGGTCCGTTCTCCCATTCGCCCGTGACGGCGTTGTGCGCGCCCGCGGGAATTGCATAGTATCTGTCCAAGCCGCGGAAATGGTCAATGCGGATAACGTCGTACATCTCCTTAGCCTTGGCAATGCGTCCTATCCACCAGTCGTAGTTTTCCGCGCGAATTGCGTCCCAATTGTAGAGCGGATTGCCCCACAGCTGCCCGTACTTGGAGAAATAGTCGGGGGGAACGCCCGCCACCTTTACGGGCTTTAAGTCCTCGTCGAGCTGAAACAGCTCCGACCGAGCCCAGATATCCGACGAATCGTACGCGACGTACAGTGGAATATCGCCGATAATCTTTATGCCGTTCTTGTTTGCATATTCTTTGAGCCTGCTCCACTGCTTTTTGAACTGATACTGCAAGAACAGCCAGAAGCAGTATTCCGAGCGGTAGACGGCGTTTCTGAACTCGTAAACCGCCAAGTGCTCCTTGTATTTGTATGCATCGGGGAAGTGATTGAACGTGCCGCCGTAACGCGATTTAAGCGACATAAACAGAGCGTAGTCCTCAAACTCACCGCTCTCTATAAACTCCACGAAATCGTTGTTTCGTATGTTAAAACGGGCATATGCGCGCCTCAACAGTGCGTAACGCTTTTCGTAGAGCTCCGCATAAGCAATATCGCCGTTTGGCATTTTCGCGCTTTCGAGCTCGTCATCGTCCAAGAGCCCCTGTTTCTTCAAATCCTCTATGTCGATAAAATAGGGGTTGCCCGAAGTACAGCATACGGACTGAAAGGGCGAATCGCCGTACCCCGTCTGTTGCAAAGGCAAAATCTGCCAATATTTGACGTTGCTCTTATTTAAAAGGTCGATAAATTCATAAGCTTCCTTGCCCAGCGAACCTATTCCGTATTCGTTTGGCAGTGAAGATATGTGGCACAGAACGCCTAAACCTCTTTCTTTTTCCATAGCTGATATCCCCCGATTTAAGTGACGGTTACGAATTACTTTATAACCGCTTTAATTCTGTCTACGGCTTCCCTTGTCGTATCCTCGCTTCCGAACGCCGTAAGGCGGAAGAAGCCCTCGCCGTTTTTACCGAAGCCCGCGCCGGGAGTGCCCACAACCTGAGCGTTGTTTAAAAGGAAATCGAAAAACTCCCAGCTTCCCATTCCGTTGGGACATTTAAGCCAGATGTAAGGGGAATTTTTACCGCCCGTATACCATATTCCCAAATCGTCCATACACTGCGCGATTAGGGAAGCGTTGCGCTGATAAACGGCTAAATTCTGCTTTATCTGCGCCATACCCCGAGGCGTATATACCGCCGCCGCGCCCCTCTGTATTATGTACGGCGCGGCGTTGAACTTGGTCGCCTGCCTTCTGAACCAAAGCTTGTTTGCCGAATACCCGTCGCACGCAAGAGAATGGGGAATTACCGTATAGCCGCAGCGCGTGCCCGTGAAGCCTGCTAATTTAGAGAGCGAGCAAAACTCTATCGCGCACGCCTTTGCTCCCTCGACCTGATAAATAGAGCGGGCAAGTCCGTCCTCGGTTATAAAGCTCTCGTAAGCGGCGTCGTATAAAATTACGGCTTTCTTTTCGAGCGCGTACTTTACCCATTCTCCGAGCTGAGCCACGGTGTACGCCGCGCCCGTGGGATTGTTGGGCGAACAGATATATATTACGTCGGCGTTGACCTTGTAGTCGGGCATAGGCAAAAAGCCGTTTGCCTCGGTTGCGTCGGCGTATACTATTTTGCGCCCCGCCATTATATTGGTGTCCACGTATACGGGATATACGGGGTCGGGAACAAGCACAGTGTTGTCCTTAGCGAATATATCGAGGATATTGCCGAGGTCGCTCTTCGCGCCGTCCGAAACAAAAATTTCATCCGCGCCTACGCTTACGCCCATATCGGCATAGTAACCCTTAATGCCCTCACGCAAAAAGGCGTAGCCCTCGTAAGGACCGTAGCCCTTGAAGCTCTCCTTTACCGCCATTTCGTCGACGGCGGCGTGAAGCGCCTCTATAACGGCGGGGGCAAGGGGTAAGGTTACGTCGCCTATTCCCAGCTTTAAAACCTTTTTATCGGGGTGAGCCGCCGTGTACTTAGACGCTCTGTCCGCGACCTCCGCAAACAGATAATTTTCGGCTATGTTCTTAAAATTGGAATTAAAATTCATATCAATCCGGAATGCGCAATATCCGCTTCCGCGTCTCCTTTACATTTTTATCTTTTATTATAATATTTGCCTTTTATTATATTTATTTCGATTGCGAATATTTAACCGCGTGCTTTATAAACTCGCGGAAAATGGGGTGAGCCGCCTGCGGACGCGACTTGAACTCGGGGTGGAACTGCACGCCTATGTAGAAATCGAGCGAGGGTATTTCAACCGCCTCGACAAGCTTGCCGTCGGGCGAAGTGCCCGCAATTTTCATACCCGCCGCCTCTATCTTGTCGCGGTAGTCGTTGTTAAATTCGTATCTGTGACGGTGGCGCTCGGAAATCTCGTCCGCGCCGTAAGCCGTGTGCATAATGTCGCCGATAACCTTGCAGGGGTATGCGCCCAAACGCATAGTACCGCCCATTTTAACGCCGTGCTGGTCGGGCATCAGGTCGATTACGGGGTGCTTGCTTTCGGGATTGAATTCGGAGGAATGCGCGTCCTTATATCCGAGGACGTTGCGCGCATACTCAATGACCGCCGTCTGCATTCCCAGGCATATGCCGAAATAGGGCACGTTATGCTTGCGCGAATACTCGGCGCATACGAGCATACCCTCTACGCCGCGCGTACCGAAGCCGCCGGGCACGATTATGCCGTCCACGTCGCCGAGCTCCGTATCGGCTTTTTCGCTTGTCAGCGTTTCGGTATCGACCCACTTTATATCTACCCTTGCATAGTTTTCGTAACCTGCGTGAGCCAACGCCTCGGCAACCGAAAGATACGCGTCGTGAAGCTGAACGTACTTGCCGCACAGCGCGATTTTAACCGTCTTATCGCGCCCGTCTACGCGTTGAAGCATCTTGTTCCACTCCGTCATATCTATAACGCGGGGGTCGAGCTTCAAGCGCTTGCACACGATTTCGGAAAAATTGCTCTTTTCGAGCATTATGGGGCACTCATAGAGCACGGGCATAGTCAGATTTTCTATGCAACACTCGGGCTCAACGTTGCAGAACATAGCAATTTTATCGCGCACGTCCTTGGGCATAGGCGCGTCCACGCGGGGAATTATAATATCGGGATTTATACCCATACCCTGCAATTCCTTGACGGAGTGCTGAGTGGGCTTTGACTTGAACTCCTCCGAGCCCGAAATATACGGCACGAGCGTGACGTGAATAAAGCAACAGTTGTCGCGCCCGACCTCTCTTGCAACCTGTCTTATAGCCTCGATAAACGGCTGACTTTCGATATCGCCGATAGTGCCGCCTATCTCGGTTATCACGACGTCCGCGCCCGTAGTTGCGCCCACGTTGTAGATAAAGGTCTTAATCTCGTTTGTGATATGAGGAATAATCTGAACGGTCTGTCCGAGGTACTCGCCGTTGCGCTCCTTGTTAAGAACGTTCCAATACACCTTTCCCGTGGTCAGGTTGGAGTACTTGTTCAGATTTTCGTCGATAAATCTCTCGTAATGCCCCAGATCGAGGTCGGTTTCCGCGCCGTCGTCGGTTACGAACACCTCGCCGTGCTGATAGGGGCTCATAGTGCCGGGGTCTATATTTATATAGGGGTCGAGCTTTTGCGAAGCTACCTTATACCCTCTGCACTTTAACAGTCTGCCCAATGAAGCCGCAGTTATGCCCTTGCCTAAACCCGAAACGACGCCGCCCGTTACAAAAATGTATTTTGTCATATCTACACCTGCCGATAATTTTTTCTTAACTTGTACAATATAAATTATTGTAACACAAAAGCGGCGCAATTGCAAGATTTCGCCGCTTGAATTTTTACAAAATATTAAAATGTGCTCCGCCTTATATTTCCACTTCGCCCGTAAAGGCAAGCGTAGCCGTGCCCTCCATAAAAACCGTTTCGTCGGTGTAGGTTATAATTAAATCCCCGCCGCGCAGATGTACGGTTATCGGAGCGTTTTTATCCGCGTATCCGTTGAGCACGGAAGCAACCGCAACGGCGCACGCGCCCGTGCCGCAAGCCCACGTTTCTCCGCTTCCCCTCTCCCAAACGCGCATCGTCAGCTCGTTGCGCCCGTCCACGCGCACGAACTCCGTGTTTATCCTTTCGGGAAAGAGCGCGTTGTTTTCGAACAGTACTCCCACCTTCTCCAAGTCGATTTTATAGGGGTCGTCGACGTACGTCACGCAGTGCGGATTGCCCATAGAAACAAGAGTGACAAAATACTCCTTTCCGCCGACTTCGACAGGGTAATTGACGACGCGTTCACCCCCGATTGAGGCGGGAATATCCCTCGGCGAAAGCGCCGCCGCCCCCATATCGACCTTAGCCGCCTCGACCTTGCCGTTTCCGTTCTTTTTAAAATACAGTTTTTTTATTCCCGAGAGCGTTTCGACCGTACATATGTCCCCGCGAACGTATCCCAGATCGTGCGCGAGCTTGCCCACGCACCTTATTCCGTTGCCGCACATTTTGCCCTGCGAGCCGTCGGCGTTGTACATTGCCATACGGCAGTCGGCGACGTCGGAGGGACACAGCAAAATAACGCCGTCGCCGCCTATCGAGAAGTGTCTGTCGGAAAGACGGACGGCAAGTTTTTCAACGTCGGCAAGCTCCTCCTTCATACAGTCGAAGTATATGTAGTCGTTGCCTATTCCGTGCATCTTGTAAAATTTTCTCGTCATAGCAATCCCCTCCGTTTTCAAGTTTTAATCTTTGATTAACTTTAATTTTACCACGGCGGCGGGGATTTGGCAACAAAAAAGCTCATCAAAAAAATTGTTGACAAATACGAAAAAGCATTGCACAATAAAAAAAAGACTTAAAAGGAATTTTTACCCATGACGGACGGCGCTAAGGCACAACTGAATAACCTGCTCCGCGCCGTCGCGAACGGTGACGCCGACGCCCTTGACGGCATTTACAGTATCGCCGCCAAGCGAATGAATATAGCCGCTCAGACTATCGTATGCGACAGAGCCGCCGCCGAGGACGTTGTTTCGGACAGCTTTATAAAGATTGTGCGGTTTGCAAGCCGTTACGGTCGGCAGGACGACCCCATGGCGTGGATTTTGAAGATTGTGCGCAACACCGCTCTCGACTATCTGAGAAAGCGAAAGCGCCGCGCGGAAGTCAGCTGCGAATGCCTGTACAATCTTGCCGACGAGAACGGCTCGCCCGAAAAAATAGAGCGCGCACTGCTTCTCGAACAGGCGTTGAGCAGACTTGACGGCGAGGAGCGCAGAGTAATTTATATGCGCTATTACCTCGATATGACGGTCAGGGAGATAAGCGAAGCCACGCGTCTGTCCCGTTCTTCCGCGGAAAGACTGATACAGCGGGCGGAACAAAAATTAAAAACTTTTCTCAAAAGCGGGAAAAACGGCGGTTGAAAAACGTTAGGATAGTGACAAGATGAAAAAAGACTTCGATTTGGAACGCGGGTTCGACGAATACTTCGAGGCGGGCAAAGCCCCCGACGTAAGCGTTTGCGACGGCGCGAAAAATTTAATAAGCAAACCCCGTAGACGGGTCAACGCTTCGCTGCGCCGCGCATTGGTTGCGGCGGCTTGTGCTGCGGGCGTATTCCTTTCGGGCACGGGTCTGTATTTCTTCCCCACAGCGGTAAGCAATATCGCCGACACTATAAGCGGCAACCATCAGGCGGGCGCTCCCTTCCCTCCGTATCCCGATTCTACGCAGATAGAATATTACGGCGCGGACGGACTGACGGAGAGCGCGCTGGAACTGTACTCCGACGACGCCCCGCGCGGGCTCGATTTCGTCAGAAGGCTTGACGGAGCGGCTAATTTCTCCGTAAATTCAATTAACGGCTATTCCTCGGACGGCAATCTCGCGTTCGTCAAAACCGAGCTCTCCGCCGTCGTCAACGCCAAAAGGCACGACACGGTAGTCTATACCGAATACACGCAGAGAAATTCCGCATGCGAGCTATTCGGGGAATACTACGACGGACAGCCGTCACACTATGCGGGCTATGCGTTCCTCTGTTTCGACACGGAGGAAAACGGCGAACCCGTCAAAAAGCTTTATTTGGAGCGCGACGGAGTTAAATACTATCTATCGGTTGCGAGCTCGGACGAATACGCATACAGGGTTTGGCTCGATTTGATAACTAAATAAAAATTTTTTCGGATAATTTTGGGACAAAGCGCACGTTGCCGTCGTTTAAGTTGTGAAAATCAAAAAAACAGCGGCGTACCTGCCCGCCGCACAGGGAGAAAACAATGAGAAAGAAAATATTAACTTTGGCAACGGCTGTAACGGCGGCGGCGATATCTGCGGCGGCGTGCTTCGGCTTTACGGGGTGCGCGGCTAAGCAAGGAGGCAATTGGGTCGGCAATTATTACCCCGACTATTATTTTCCAACCTCGCCCGACGGAGAGGAGAACGGCGGCGACAACTATCAGTACGGCTCGATAACCGAAAGCCCGTTCGTAGACGTTGCGCAGGGGAGCTCCTCCTACTTTTCGCTCGACAGGAACACGGCGGGCTATTCCTACGTTCGCCGTCAGATAGAGAACGACTATAAAATCGCGGCGGATTCGGTACGCGTCGAGGAGCTGATTAACTATTTCGACTACTCCTATCCCGAGCCCGAAACCGAAGCCGTATCGCTGACGGCTTACCTGTCCGCTTGCCCGTGGAACGAGAGCAATATGCTTGTCACCCTCGGCGTAAAGACGCAGACCGTGAGGCTGGACGCGGAGAACGGAAACTACGTATTCCTTGTGGACGTGTCGGGGTCTATGTCGGGCGACGACAGGCTGGGGCTTGCAAAGTACGGCTTTAACACGTTTGTGGATAACCTCGGCGAAGGCGACGTCGTGTCAATTGTAAAGTATGCGAGCGGTATGGAAGTCGTTATGGACGGCAAGGAATGCGCAGACGAAAACAAGGACGGCATCAAGGCGACTATGAACGGGTTGCGCGCGGGCGGAGCAACCAACGGCGCGGGCGGACTTGAACTTGCCTATCAAACGGCGCAAAAGCACTTTATTACGGGCGGCAACAACCGCGTTGTAATCATATCGGACGGCGACTTTAACGTTGGCAGGGACAGCACGGACGAAATGAAAGAAATGATTGAGGAAAAGGCAAAGAGCGGCATATATCTTTCGGTTATCGGCGTCGGAATGGGCAACACGCGCGACGATATGCTTGAAACGCTTGCCACCTGCGGCAACGGCAACTACGCATATTTAGACAACAAGACGGAAGCAAATAAGGTATTCGGGCACGACCTGAACGGCACTTTAAAGACGGTTGCAAAGGACGCAAAGGCGGGCGTGACGTTCACCGACAACGTAGTTAAATACAGGCTTGTCGGCTATGACACAAAGCATCTTTCCGAAGACGATTTTAACGACAGCCGCACCGACGCGGGCGAGCTCGGAAGCGGACTGTGCTCCACCGCCGTTTACGAAATAATGCTGAAAGAGGGCGCGGAGGGCGAAATAGCCACCGCGGAAATTAAATACAAAGACGTGCGCGGCACACAGAAAGACGCGAGCGTGAGCACGGTTATTACCACCGGAACCGCCGACGGCAACGACGCTCGGTTTGCCGCCTGCGTAGCAGAATTCGGGCTTGTTTTACGCAACTCCGAATATAAGGCGCAAGCTTCGTTGGACAGGGTTTACGCAAGGCTCGAAGAGTTTTCCGACTATATCGCCGCCGACGTTTACAAAACCGAATTTGTCAGCCTCGTACAAAAAGCCATACGCAGCGAAAAGTACTGATTTAGCGCAAAAACAGCGCTTACGTCTGACAATAACATTAAATAGCAAACGGCGCGTTGAAATCAACGCGCCGTTTATAGTTAAATTATTCTTTACGGCATAACTATGCAGGCGTCCCTCTCCGCGCCGACCGAAACGTAGCGGATTTTACAGTTGCACAGCTTTTCCAAGAGGTGAATATAGTCCAAAGCTTCCTTGGGCAAATCCTCAGCCGTACGGCACTTTGAGGTGTCGCAGTGCCAACCCTTAACCTTTTCAAACACGGGCTTGCACTCGTCCAACACGTCCGTAAACGGGAAGTCGTCTAAAATTTTGCCGTTCAGCTCGTAATGCGTGCAAATTTCAATCTCCTCGTAGTCGTCGAGAATATCGAGCTTTGTCAGAGCAATTTCGTCCGCTCCCTGACACATAATGCCATAACGGGAAGCTACGACGTCGAAAGGTCCTACTCTTCTGGGTCTGCCCGTCGCCGCGCCGTACTCGCCGCCCAATTCGCGCAAACGGTCAGCCTTTTTACCGAAGTACTCGCAGGTGAACGGCCCTGCGCCCACGCAACTCGAATACGCCTTCATAATGCCTATCGAATTGTCAAGCTTTAAGTTGGGAACGCCCGCGCCGATAGGGGCGTAAGCCGCAATTGTCGACGATGAAGAGGTATAGGGAACTATGCCGTAATCGATATCGCGAAGAGCGCCGAGCTGAGCTTCGAACATTATCTTTTTGCCGCTTTTATGCGCTTCGTTGAGGTATATTCCCGTGTCAATTATGTAATCGCGCAGGGGCTTGCCGTACTCCTCGAAATAAGCAATCATATCCTCGCTTTTAACGGGGTCGAAGCCGTACGCCTTGATAGTCATATTCTTCCACGCAACGATATCGGGCAGACGCTTATAGAGAAGCGAGAGATTTAAGAGCTCGCCCATACGGAAAGCCTTTTTCATATACTTATCCGCGTAGACGGGAGCTATGCCGCGGCGCGTCGAGCCGTAGGGCTTACCCGTAGCCTTGGTCAGTCTGTCCTCCTCCATTATATCCTGCAACACGTTGTAGGGCATTGTTATTATAGCCTTATCGCTTATTTTAAGGTTTTCGGGAGTAATTTTAATACCCGCCGCGCGCAACCTGTCCATTTCGGCGCAAAGGTGCTTTATGTCGATAACCATACCGCAACCGAGAACGTTTACTACGTTTTCGCGCAGTATGCCCGAGGGAAGCAGATTTAAAATAAATTTGCCCTTATCGTTTATTACCGTGTGTCCCGCGTTGTTTCCGCCCTGATAGCGGCAAACGACGTCGAAATCGCGCGAAAGAAGGTCTACCATTCTGCCCTTGCCTTCGTCGCCCCAATTTATCCCACAGATACTTGTAAGCATAAAAATACCTCTCTTACCGAACTCTTTGGTCAATGCGGAACGCAGAACAACCCGTTTTTAATTCCTTATTCCGAATTACTATATTATTATAGAATAAACGGCGCGTATAGTCAAGTTAAAACGCGACAAGTTAAACCCCGCCGCGTTAATTTTATTTTATTGATTTTCAAAGTAGAACAGCTCTTCGAATGCAAGCACAAGCTGCCAAGTTTACTTGTCAAGAGCTTTGACATATTATTTTACAAATTTATCAGGCACGCCGCGGCGGGTGACTAAATAGATATACCAGATATAGCCGATTACGGGAATGAAGAGCACGAATATGAAGAAGCCGCTTCTGCCTATATCGTGCATTCGGCGGATTATCAGCGTGATTGACGGCAACAGCTCAACTATGCAGAACAGAGCAAACAAGACAATCATAATAATGCTGAAAGTATTTATCTGCGGAGTAAAGCAGGTCAGGCTTATAACAAGCAGTGCAAGCAGGACAAGCATTATTAAAGAGTTGCCCAGAACTCCCCACCAAAATTCGCGCCGAGAGCTTGTGCCGTGCCAATCGAGCGCTCTCGCCCAAAACAACTTAAATCCGTTTTTTAATTCCATAACGTTATTATAACCAACGCAGGAAAATTTAAGCGCTCCGCGGCGTAAGCCGCGGAGCGTAATGTAATTAAAAAGATATTTGCGAACTAATTGTTTACGCTGTATAAAAGGTCGAAGTAAGTGGGGTACGGCCAATATTCGGAAGAGGTGAGCGTTTCCATTTTATCAACGCACTCCCTTATCTGATCCATTAAGGGAATAACGCTGTGAGCCATAGCCTGCGAAGCTACGCCCACGTTTGCAAGATTAATATTTTTCAGCTCACCCTCGAGCTTGCCCGTAAGCGAGCACGCCTTGTCGTTGAGCCCCGCAAGCGTAGTTATAATCTCCTTTTCGCCCGAACAGGGAAGCTCTTCGCATACGGACTGCTTTGCGGCAACGTTTGTGCAGAGGTTGGCTACAAAGTCGGACACGGCGGGAATAATATCCCTCTTGACCATTTCGAGCATTGTCAACGCCTCTATATTGATAATTTTGCAATAGTTTTCAAGCTGAATATCGGCGCGCGCTATCGCCTCGGCGCGGGTGTATACGCCCTGACGGACGAACACTTCTATATTCTTTTCCTCGAAGCATACGGGCACGGCGTCGGCGGTAGTCTTTGCGTTGAGCAGTCCGCGCCTTGCCGCCTCGTGCTCCCAATCAGGACCGTAGCCGTCCTCGTTGAATATTATGCGGTAATGAGCTTTGAGTTCGCGCGCAATAATCTTCCGCGCCGCCTTTTCCTTGTCCTTAGCCTCTTCGAGCTCGTCGGCAAAGCACGCGAACGCGTCGGCAACGATAGTATTGAGCACGATATTAGCGTCGGACACGTTAGCCTGCGAGCCAACCATACGAAATTCGAATTTGTTGCCCGTAAATGCGAACGGCGAAGTCCTGTTTCTGTCCGTCGCGTCCTTGGGGAATATGGGGCTTTCGGGCACTCCGATAGAGCCCTTTTCGACCTTGACGGGAACGTAGTCGACGCCCTTTACGATACTGTCGACAAGCGCGCCGAGCTGATCGCCGAGGTAAACGGATATGATTGCGGGAGGAGCTTCGTTTGCGCCCAAGCGATGGTCGTTGCCCGCCGAGGCTACGGAAGCCCTTAAAATTCCCTGATAGTCGTCAACCGCCTTAATGACCGCCGCGAGCACAAGCTGAAACAGCGTGTTCTCCTCGGGTCTGTCGCCGGGGTTGAGAAGATTGAAGCCGTCGTCAGTCGACATAGACCAGTTGTTGTGTTTGCCGCTGCCGTTAATCCCCTCGAAAGGCTTTTCGTGCAAAAGGCACGCAAGATGATGCTTTTGCGCAACCTTCTTCATAATCTCCATAGTCAGCATATTCGTATCGACAGCGACGTTTGCCGTACAGAATACGGGCGCCATTTCGTGCTGAGCGGGCGCAACCTCGTTGTGCTTTGTCTTGGACAGTATGCCGTAGCTCCAAAGCTCCTCGTCCAAATCGTGCATAAAGTCGACTATGCGGGGTTTGAGCATACCGAAGTAGTGGTCTTCGAGCTCCTGTCCGCGGGAAACGTGAGCGCCGAAAAGCGTTCTGCCGCAGAGGCGCAAATCCTTTCTGCGCATAAACTCCTCTTCGTCGACAAGGAAGTATTCCTGCTCGGGGCCTACGGTCGTAGACACCTTTTTGCACTGCCTGCCGAACAGCGCGAGTATGCGCTTCGCATGCTTGTCGATAGCGTTCATAGAGCGCAGAAGCGGCGATTTTTTGTCGAGAGTTTCACCCGTGTAGGATACGAATACGGTGGGTATGTAGAGCGTACCCTCTTTTACGAACGCGGGCGAGGTAGGGTCCCAAGCCGTGTAGCCGCGCGCCATATAGGTAACGCGCGAGCCGCCCGAAGGAAAGCTCGAAGCGTCCGCCTCGCCTACCGTAAGGCTCTTACCCGTAAGGCGCATAATAACCTTGTCGCCCTCGGGTTCGATAAAGCTGTCGTGCTTTTCCGCCGTCAGCCCCGTAAGCGGCTGAAACCAATGCGTGTAATGAGTCGCGCCCTTTGACACCGCCCACTTTTTCATTGCCGAGGCAACCGTGCCCGCAATCGAAACGTCGAGCCGCTTGCCCGATTCTATCGTAGCCCGAAGCGCCTTGTAGACCTCGTTGGGCAACGTCTCTTTCTGCACCTGATCGTTGAATACGTTTTCACCGAACATTTGGGGAAGATTCATATAAAAAATACCTCTCTCGCAAAACTTTCTGCTTTAGTTTTTCATAAATGAAATTATATCCGTTTTACCTATAATTGTCAACAATAAAGCCCTCACAAGTTGTTATAAGACGTATAAGCCAAACTTATTAAAGCTGTTTATTATATGCCGCCGACCGTTCGAATTTTTACTCTTCGCCGTTGTCGTCAAATCTTGCGGGCTTTATAAGGTGCGTTCCCTTGACGTCGTTGTGCATATCGGCGGGGTTTTCGGCGACAATTCCGCGCTGTACCGAGGCATAACCGTGCTTTTTACGAATGGCGTCGACGCAACGCTCCACCCTCTCGCGCTTGGCGTAATCGCCCGCCGTTTCGTCCAGAGTTATCTGCGACTGTCCGTTGTCGAAGCCCGAAACGGTCACGCCCAACGCCCGCACGGCAAACGGCGGCTTGAATTTATTGGTAAACAGCGCGTATGCGTGTTCGGCAATCTCCTCACAAAGGCAGGTGTGCCGCACTTTTTTCTGCGCCGTAAAGCTTGCCAAATCCGAGCCGCGCACCCACAGATGCACTGTATCGGCAAGCCCCGTCTCCGCCTCCCTCAGCCGCGCCGCAACGCTCTCGCTCAAAACGAACAGCGTACGCTTAACGTCGTCGTAAGTAGTCAGATCGCGCGGACACGTCATCGAGTTACCTATTGATTTGAGCTCCCTGTCGTCGCCGAGCGCGCGCACTTCCGTTTCGTCCTCACCGCGCGCATACGTCAGGAGCGTCTGTCCGAATTTACCCAGAGCCCTGACGACCTTATTATCGTCCGCCGCGGCGAGCTTGCCTATCGTATTATAGCCCATTGCCGTAAGCTTAGCCGCCGTCGCGCCGCCCACCATAAGCAGGTCGGAAACGGGCAAACCGAAAATCATATTTTTGTAATTGAGCAGGGATATAACCGTAGTGCCGTCGGGCTTTTTTAAATCCGAACCGAGCTTTGCGTAAATTTTATTGAACGACACTCCGACCGACACCGTAACGCCCGTTTGCCTTTTGACGGCAAGTCTTATCGTATCGCCTATATGCCGCAGAAAGCCGTCGGAGAAGTGCTTTTCGCCGCCCTCCCCGACGTATTTTTCGCCGTCGTAAGCGGGAAAAACCTTGGTTGAGTGCGTCACGTCGAGCCAACATTCGTCTATGCCGTAGCTCTCTATGAGGTCGGTGTACTCCGCGTAAATCGCCTTAACCTTGCGCGACATACTCATATACTTATCAAAATGAGGGCGCACGACGATAAGGTCGGGACACTTGCGCTTTGCCTGCCATACCGTGTCGCCTGTCTTTATGCCCTTGCGCTTTGCCTCCTCGCTCTTTGCAAGCACAATGCCGCGCCTTTCCTCCTCGTTACCGCAGACGGCGACGGGCTTGCCGGCAAGCTCGGGATTGAGCATACGCTCGACCGAAGCGTAAAAATTATTCAGATCGGAATGCAATACAATTCTTTCCATAACGCCTTGCCGAGCGGATATATGACAACCGCTCTCAATTAATATTGTACCACTTTTCAACGCATAATTCAACAGCCTGAAAGCGGTAAAAAATTTTATGGAAAATTATGGCAAAAGAATTGTTTTTTTGTTGACTTAGGGCTATAATATAGGCGAATAAAATTTTGGAGGCAGACAATGATTGACAAGAAAATCGCTGAACTTATCAACGATCAGGTAAATAAGGAGCTTTACTCCGCTTATCTCTATCTTGACTTTGCAAACTACTATGAGGCGGAGGGGCTTGACGGCTTTGCCCATTGGTATCAGATACAGGCGCAGGAAGAGAGAGATCACGCTATGATGATGAGAAGATATCTCATAGACAACGGCATTCACGTTAAATTCGGCGCAATTGCTCAGCCCGACAAGGATATGAAGAAGCACGACGATCCGCTTAAATACGGCTATGAGCACGAGCAGTACGTAACCTCGCTTATAAACACCATCTACGCCGCAGCGTTTAAAATCAACGATTTCAAGACGATGCAGTTCCTCGATTGGTTTATTAAGGAGCAGGGCGAGGAGGAAAAGAACGCCGAGGATATGATAAGAAAATTCGAGCTGTTCGGACACGACGCAAAGGGCTTATACGCTCTCAATCAGGAGCTTAACGCAAGAGTTTACACGGCTTCGACAACAGGTCCCGCAATGTAAACGGCGAGCCGTCACACAAAAAAAATTAACCTCGCGGAGAGGCACTCTCCGCGAGGCGTTTTTTTATTGCGTAAGCCCGTCGCATAGATTATCCAATACGTCGAAGTACTCCTTGAACGTCTTGGAGCAAACCTCGGCGTCTTTTATTACAACGCCCTCCGTTCGCAAACCGCAGAGAGAAAAAGCCATTGCAACGCGGTGGTCGCCGAAGGTCTGAATGTCCGCGCCGTGAATATGAGCGCACGGATATATAACAACGCCGTCCTCCAACTCTCCGCACTCAACGCCCATTGCGCCGAGATTGCGCACAATCGCGTCAATTCTGTCGCACTCCTGCCCGCGGATATGAGCAACCCCAACAATGCGCGTAGGCTTTTTGAGATAGGGAGCAACCGCCGCCAGCGTAAGAGCCTGATCGGAGAACGACGACATATCCACCGTGCCCCCGTTAAACTCATTGAGCATATTTATCAACTTGATATCGCCCTGCATTGTGTGCGGCGTTACACCCGCAACCTTAATATCCGCGCCGACAAGCTTGTTTATGGCATAGAAGTAACACGCCGCCGAAACGTCGGGCTCGATATCGTATTTTTTAGCCGTATAGCCGCCGTCTACGGTATACTCGCCGTTCCTTTCCTCTACGTTTACGCCGAACGACCACATCATATCGAGGGTCATCTTTACGTAGTCTAACCCGTGACTGCCAACCGCCTTTATTTTAAAGGGCTTATGTACGAGCACTCCCGCCATCAACAGCGCCGAGAGAAACTGACTGCTCTTGGTTATGTCGACCGTAACGCTGTCATTCGGGTCAGCCGTGCCGTATACGGTGAACGGAAAACAATTCTCTTCACCCTCGAACCCGAACGCCGCGCCCATATCCTTTAACGCTCTTATCAACGCGGCTTGCGGGCGCTTTTGCATCTGTTCGGAAGAAGTAATTCTGAACTGCCCGTCGCAGAGGGCGAGCATAGCAGTCAGAAAACGCGCCGCCGTGCCCGCGCTGCCGACGTAAATTTCGCCTCTGTTTACAGGCAGTCTGCCGCCGCACCCCGCAACCTTTACGGTGGCGCCGTCTATGCTGACGCCTATTCCCAGCGATTTGACGGCGTTTAAAAAGGTCGCGCAGTCGTCCGAAAGCTGAGCCCCGTAAAGCGTGCTGTCACCGTCGGCTAACGCCGCCAGAAGCAACGCGCGCGCCGTGATACTTTTCGACCCGGGCACGCGCACCGTCGCGCTCTTATTCTTTATTTTTCCGTAGATTGTCCTGACCCTGTAATCCATAATTTAACCGACTTCAATTACGCATAACGCGCTATGCATTTCCGAATAATTTAACCCTTTCTTCTTCTTAAAATGTCGCCCGCGGACAGGTTATAGGGGCAGTTAATTACGTAGCGCTCCTGTACGAGCTTGCAGTCTGTTACGCTCTCGCCCGAACTGCTAACCGCGCTTTCCACCACGAACGATTTACCGAAATTGTCCGTCGGGGAAAGTATTTCGAGCTCGTCGCCCACTTTAAATCTTCCGCGCATTTCAACCTGCACCTTGCCCTCGCCGCCGCCTAAAACGTTGGCTATATAGTCGCAATCGCCCTTAGCCTGACTGTCGGAATAATTGACCGTCGCGCGGTTTTCACCCAACATATACGCCGTGGTATAGTCGCGGTGAGCCGCCGTTGCAAGCTCGCGGGCAATGCTTTCGTCAAACCCGCCGTCTATGCACCTGCGGTAGGCGTTTATAACGGTGGCAAGGTAATATTCGCTCTTCATTCGCCCCTCTATCTTAAACGAG
Source organism: uncultured Christensenella sp. (assembly GCA_910579295.1). Taxonomy (GTDB): domain Bacteria; phylum Bacillota; class Clostridia; order Christensenellales; family Borkfalkiaceae; genus Coproplasma. Next base: position 121,128 of record CAJTTC010000002.1, read on the forward strand.
CACACTCCCGCGTCAAGCATTTCGTTTAAGTACGCCGACATATTCAGGTCTTTACTGTTAAAGATATAAGTGCCTCTTTCGTCCTCTTCTACGGGCATTTCGCCGCTGTCGCCGCCCAAATCGTTCTTCTTTACGGTATAGTTCCACCTGCACGCCTGCACGCACGCGCCGCGGTTAGAGGGTCTGCCGCTAAGATAGTCAGACAAAAGACATCTGCCCGAATACGATATGCACATAGCGCCGTGCACGAACGCCTCCAACTCGATCTCGGGCACAAATTCGTGTATTTCCTTAATTTCCGCAAGAGAAAGCTCGCGGGCAAGAATGGCGCGGCTTGCGCCCTGCTCGTTCCAGAATTTAACGGCGTATTTGTTGGTAAGATTGGCTTGGGTGGAGATATGTACGGGGAGGTCGGGCGCAGCCTTTTTAGCGGCGTAAAATACTCCGCTGTCCGAAATAATAGCCGCGTCCGCTCCGACGTCGTAAAGATACTTAAAATAGTCTGACAGCGCGCCGAAATCGGCGTTGCGCGCAAAGATATTTGCCGTAACGTATACTTTTTTGCCGAGAGAATGAGCAAGCCCGACTGCGTTTTTCAGCTCCTCCGCGTCAAAATTGTCGGCGAACGAACGCAGAGAAAAAGCCTTGCCGCCTATGTACGCCGCGTCCGCGCCGAAATAGAACGCCGTTTTAAGTTTGCTAAATCCGCCCGCAGGCGCTAACAGTTCAACTTTCCGTTTCATTTTTTCTTTCATTCTTTATCCTGCCGCACTTTTTGACGCTCATTGCAATTCCGTTGCCGACGTCCAAAACCGAGGTTTGCAGTTGACTGTCTTCCGTAACGGCGGCAATGTATTCGCGGATGTGCTCGACCAGCATTCTGCGCTTTTTGGGAGTTTCGACTTCGCCGTTGACCCAGCCGTACATCAGCACGTCGTCGGCGACCAGAACGCCGTTTTTCTTTAAAATCCGCTTTAATTCGGGTAAAAGCTTTATGTATTGCACCTTGGCGCAGTCAAGAAATATAAAGTCGTAGGCTTCGTCGGGAAGCGTTAAACATATGTCAACGGCGTCGCCTTCAAGTAAAGTGTATCTGCCCGCATATGCGTCAAGATTGTTTTTGAAGGCGCATATGAACGACCCGTCACGTTCGATTGCTGTCAAGTGAGCGCCCTCTGATATGTCTAAAAGCGCAAGCGAAGTCAGTCCCTCCGCACAGCCCACTTCCAGGATATTTCGGGCGTTTTTGGCAAGCGCGAGAGTTAGTAAAAAATTTAAAGTTTCGTCCGAGGCTGTCGGCACTTCCCTCTCGTGTGCAGACTTGCGTAAGCGTGCACACAAATCGGAAACGCGAAGTCTGTTAAGCCCCGCCGTCCTGCTCTCCCTCTCGGGCACGCCCGTATCGTTGTGAGCGTAAGTAAATTTGTTCGTATCTTCGTTCATAAAAAATTGAATGCGGAATTAAATTTCAAAATTTAAAGCTCGACGACAACGGGCACTATCATCGGCGCTTGCTTTGTCTTTTTCATTATATAGTTGCCCAAAGAGCGTTTTATTGTGCGTTTGAGCTCGTCCACCGTGCCAACGGAAAGGTCGTAGCCCTGTATGGCGCGGTCTATAACGTCGCGCATTTCCCTGTTATAGTCGCGGTGAAAGTCGAACACAAACCCGCGGGAATTTATTGCGGGCTCGCCTATCACCTCTCCGCCCGACACGGCGACGGACACGATAAACAGTCCCTCTGCCGCGAGCTGTAACCTGTCGTGCATAACGGTCGATGCCTTTTCGTCCTCTATCCCCTCTCCGTCGATAAGGCGCGAGCCTGCGGGAACGTCGGCAAGCCTCTTTATGGACTTAGACGTAACTTCGAGGCAGTTGCCTATATCGGCAAGAAAAATATTGCTCTCGCTCATACCCAGACTCTGCGCAAGCTGAGAGTGCTTTTTCAAGTGCCTGTACTCACCGTGCACGGGCACGAAAAACTTGGGCTTTAACAGCGTGTGCATAATTTTGTGCTCTTCCTGACACGCGTGCCCCGACACGTGAATTTTTTCGAGGCTCTCGTAAACGACGTCCGCGCCCAGATGATAGAGCTTGTTGATAACGCTGTAAACGCCGCGCTCGTTGCCGGGAATGGGCGAAGCCGATATGATTATCGTATCGTTTGCTCCGACCTTGATTGCGGGATTTTCGCCGTTCGACATACGCGTCAAGGCGCTCATAGGCTCGCCCTGACTGCCCGTACAGACGATTACCACCTCGTCATCGCGCAGGTTTTTAGTCTTTGTTATGTCGATCAACACGCCGTCCGCAAAGGACATTTCGCCTATCTTTTCAGCCGCCTCCACTACGTTGAGCATACTCCTGCCGTTGAGCGCAACCTTTCGCTTGTACTTGACCGCCAGATCTATTATCTGTTGCAGACGGTGCACGTTGGAAGCGAACGTAGCTATTATCAGTCGGCGCGTTGAGTTCTCGGCAAACAGCCTGTCGAGGGTAGTTCCGACTACCGTTTCGCTCATAGTGTAGCCCGCGCGTTCGATATTTGTGCTTTCGCCGAGATACAGAAGCACGCCCTTACTGCCTATATCGGCGATAGCCTTTAAGTCAATGGGCTTGCCCGCGACGGGGGTTAAGTCAATCTTGAAGTCGCCGCTATGGAAAATTACGCCCTGCGGAGTGTGTATACACAGAGCAACCGCGCCCGCGATAGAGTGGTTTACGTTGATAAAATCGACTTTAAAGCAACCCGCCTGATAGCTGTCGTTGGGAGCGATTACCGTTTCCTTAACCGAATTTAAACGGTGCTCGCGCAGTTTGTTGTCGACCAAAGCAAGCGTAAGCTTTGTAGCGACGACGGGCACGTTCACCTCCTTCAAAAGATAGGGAACGCCGCCGATATGGTCCTCGTGACCGTGCGTTAAAAACAGCGCGCGCAGCTTCTTTTTGTTCTCCACAAGATAGGTTATATCGGGCGCAACCAGGTCAATGCCCGGGGTTTCCTCGGTGGGGAAAATAATGCCCGCGTCTATAATTATTATGTCGTCGCCGCACTCGATCGCCGTCATATTCTTGCCGATTTCGCCAACGCCGCCGAGAAATATGATTTTGACCGCATTCTTTATCGGCTTGCGTTGCTTTTCCGCCTTTTGTCTGCGCACGGGCGCGTCAACCGTTTGTAACTGCCGAGCGCTTTTCCTCTGCTCCTGTTGCGGCGTCACCCGCGCGGGATTTTCCGTCGTTTTCTTTCTGTTCTTTCCTGCGGGTTGCGGAGCGTTTTGAAGCTGTATCTCAGCCCCTCCGCCTGTGCGCATACCGCTTCTCTTATTTTCCCGTCTTTCGCGCCTGTCCGTCTGCCTTGCCTGCTGTCTGTCCGCACCGCGCCTTATCTTCTCACTCGGCTTGTCCTGTTTCTGCGTGTTCTTTCTTTCTTTTTCCATCTACTTTTTCCTGTATTTTTTATATTGTAATTAACCTGCGCCGCCTGTACGTCCGATATGCTCCGACCTCAATTCCGCTAAACTGCAAAAGAGGGGGCTTTGTTTAACCCCCGCTTTTCATTAGTTAAAAACACTTTATTTGTTTTTGCTGACGTCCTTGACAAGACCGTCCTCGATCAGCTCTTCCATTGTTTCGTAAGGATACATAGCCGCATAGTCACGTTCCGCAACGCGGTGCTTTTCGCCGTTCCTCTTTTCAAGCATAGCGTCGATAAGCCTTATCGCCTTTTTAACGCCGAGAGGGCTCTTCACCTTTACCATCATAGGCGTGCCGTGCATCGACTTGTTGTCCGACACGTCAACCTGATGATATACGGACGTGGGGAATTCGTCGGGGTCGAGAGCGAGGTACAGACAAAGCGTCTTGCCCCTTATCTTGAACCTTGCTATGGTTTCTCTGCCCTTGTTGAAGCGCTCCGAGCCCCAAGCCACGTTGGAGTTAACCTTCTTGTAGGAGAGCAACGCCGTCTTGACCCGTCCGTAATAAGTCTTTTGCTCGTCCGAGCCCTGAATAATTCTTGCTATAAAGGAGCGGTTGTATTTCATCATATTGGCGAAATCCACGCCGCCCGAAATCCCGTCGGGCATTATCTCGCCGTCGGTGAGATTTTCGTCCAGATCCTCGACTATTTCGTCGATGCCCTCGTCTTCTTCCTCATCCTCTTCCCCGTCGGCGTTCTCCTCAGCGCTCTCTTCGATTACTTCTTCCTGCGCTTCCTCTCCCACAAGGTCGCTTACCGTTACGAGCTCTTCCTCGGGCTGAACCTCTTCAACCGCCTCGCAGGGCGCCGTTTCGTTGTTAGCCGCCGCAACGACTATGCCGCTCAACAGCATCTTCTTTATCTCTTCGACGTCCCCGTCAAGCTTGTCGAACCGCTTGCCGTATTCTTCCTTGATACGCTCCAATTCGCCGTCGACCTTGGCGTAACGCTCGCCGTTGTCCCGAGCCATTTCACCCGAAATACTGTCGGTTATGCGCGTAAGCCCCTCGTCGTCGATGACTATTTCAAAATCGCTCTCTTCCTGATTTTCGACTATGCGCTCCGAAACGGAAGCCGCTATGCCCTCGCTGTCGATGACGGGCGTTGCGGGGAGCGCGGGGATAATGCCTGCGACAACCTTATCGGCAATATCCGCGCTGTCGATTTCGGGCATATAATTCGAAAGTATAGCCGCCGCCTTGTCGGCAAGCACGTCCTCGTTTATGTCGGCATTGACGGAAAGCTTTTCGGAAATCGCCCTTGCAAGCTCTTCCGCGTCGACGTCCTCGCCCGCCGCGGTAGCCATAAACGCGGGATTGAGCTTTTCTGCGACAGACGCCGCAATAAGGTCGTAATTGAGTTTGTTCTCCACAGCCCTCGCGAGCGAATCGCAGCCGTCGTCGTCGACGGTTATTTCAAACTGTTCGGGAGATATCGTGCCCACGCGCTTAGCAACGCAGTCGGCAATTTCGTCCGAGTCTATCGCGTCGGCGAGGTTTTTGACGACCGCTTCGGCTATCAGCTCGTCCGAGAGCGAGAAGTTGAGTCTGTTGGCAATGTCCTCCGCCAAAGCCTGTTCGTCGAGGTTAGCCTCGTATGCGGCAGGGGAAGCTTGCGCGTCCTCCGTTTCTTTCAGTCTTTCGGCGACAGCGTCCGCCAATCTCTCCTCGTTTACAGCCACGGCGGGCTCGTACGCGGGTATGGCAATCTTGTCGGCAACCTTGCGCGAAAGCTCTTCGACGTCGAGGTCTACCGAATCGGCCGCAACAGCCGTCTGGGGCACTACTATCTGTTCGGCTACGCGCGCCGCGATATAGTCCGCAGAAACGGGCTCTTGCACGGATACCGCCTCCGCAACCTTGGAAGCGAGAAGGTCGTAATCTATTTCAGCCTGTACCGATACGGGCTCGGCAGTCGCATACGCGGAAGCCGCGGCTGTTTCGTCGGATACGGTTGAGTACGCCGCGGGAATCTTTTCGCACACCTTTTCGGCGATTGCTTCGTAGTCCACGTCTTCGGCGATTGCCTGCGGAACGTAAATCCTCTTGGCAACCGAATATCCGAGCTCCTCATAGTCGACGTTTACGGGCGGCATCTTTTCGCATACCTTTGCGGCAAGCTCTTCATAATCGATATCCTCGGCGATTGCCTTGGGGATATAAATGCTCTTGGCTACGGAGAAGCCCAACCTGTCGTAATCCAGATCCTCAGCCGACAAACTGACGTTGCCGACGGGCGCGCCCGACGCATATCCCGCGGGTGAGCCGTCGGGAATAATAATCTTGGCGGCAACGCGTGAAGCGAGCTCGTCCACGTCGAACGAAGCGCCGTCCGCAGTCTGCGCGGGAGCTTTTGAAGCAACCTTGTCGGGAATGCTCTGTATCATTTTGGCAAGAGTGGTATACAAGCCCTCAATCTGCGCGGAAACGTAGGAGATTTCCCTTTTAAGTTTAGCGTTTTCCTCGGTCAGCTTGCGGATCACGGCGTTCCCGTCGCCTGCGGCAACGCGCGCTTCGAGAGAAGCGACCTGCCTTGAAAGCTGGTCCACCCTCGTCAAAATAACGTTGCCGACGGTCAATCCTTTTCCGTTCTTGTTGTCACCCATAGTTCCACCTCTGAAATAATTTTCTCGCCGCGTTTTATTACGGCGATTTCCGTAATTTTTGTTTTTGCCGCATTTTTTATGCGGATTTGCCGCCGAAAAGCGTTTAATTGCGGGATATATGCGCCCCAATTACCCCGAGCGACACTGATACTCATTACTTAGTTTACAACAATTTTGCGCAATTGTAAATATAATTAAAGGAAATTTTTAACGAATTTTAAGAAATTTTTTTGAAGCGGAGCGCGCCCTCTCCGTGCATTTTATGTTTTTTTATTCAAAATGATAATTTAATATGCAAAATGCTTGTATATTTTTGCGCATTGATGTATAATAATTGCAATTTATACAGTTTTGCGCATAAACACAGAAAAAAATTCAAAAATTATGCAAATTTAACGGTTATGCTGAAGCCGACGCCGCTTCACGCGCCTATGCCGTCCGTAAATTTAGCATAAGCGTCAACTTATTAATATAATAAATAACGAGGTTTTTAGTTATGAGAGTTTATAATTTTGCGGCGGGACCTTCCACCCTGCCCTTGGAAGCGCTTGAAAAAGCACAGGCTGAATTTCTTGATTTTGCGGGAACGGGAATGTCCGTCACCGAAATTTCGCACAGGGATAAGGCGTACGAAACGGTAGTAAGGCAAGCGGAAAGCCTTGTAAGAGAGCTTCTGAACGTGCCCGAGGACTACGCGGTCATTTTTGTTCAGGGCGGAGCGAGCACGCAATTTGCCGCCGTTCCCCTCAACCTTATGCGGGGCGGCAAAGCCGATTACATAGTTACGGGCAACTTTGCAAAAAAGGCGTGGCAGGAAGGTCAGCTTTACGGCGAAGCGGTTAAAATCGGCGACAGCTCGGATAAGACCTACACGTATATTCCCGACCTTGACAAGCTGAAATATTCGGAGGGCGCGGACTATCTGCACATTACCTCCAACAACACGATTTTCGGTTCGCGGTATGCCGAATTTCCCAAGTGCGCCGCGCCGCTCGTCGCAGATATGTCGTCGGAGATTTTCTCACGCGAGATTAACGTGAGCGATTTCGGCGTGATATATGCGGGCGCGCAGAAAAATCTTGCCCCTGCGGGCGTAACTATCGTCATAGCAAAGCGCAGTTTAATTCAAGACCCGTTAAAGATTTGCCCGACTATGCTAAGGTGGAAGGTGCAGGATGAAAACGGTTCGCTGTACAATACACCCCCCGCTTTCTCCATATATATGGCTTGGCTTGTCCTTCAAAATCTTAAAGACAAGGGCGGCGTAAAGGCTATGCAGCAGCAGAACGAATACAAGGCGGGATTGCTGTACGACTTTATAGACAACTCCAAACTGTACAAAAACAACGTTGAAAAGAAGTACCGTTCGATTATGAACGTGCCCTTTGTTACGGGCAGCGAGGAACTTGACGCAAAGTTTGTAGCCGAGGCTAAAAAGGCGGGATTGGTGTCGCTTAAAGGACACAGGATAGTCGGCGGTATGCGCGCCTCGATCTACAACGCTATGCCCGTCGAGGGCGTTAAGGCGCTCATAGAGTTTATGACGAAGTTTGAAAAGGAGAACGGTTAAATGAAAAAAATACTCAGACTGAACGCTATCTCCCCGCTTGCAGACGTGATTTTTGCCGATTGCGATTACGGCGACAGGGTTGAAAATCCCGACGGCATAATGGTACGTTCGGCGGCAATGGCGGACTACGCGGCAGGGGATAACCTGCTTGCCGTGGCGCGCGCGGGCGCAGGCACTAACAACATACCCGTAAGCGCGTATACGGAAAAGGGCATAGTCGTTTTCAACACCCCGGGTGCAAACGCCAACGCCGTTAAAGAGCTTGTTATATGCGAGCTGTTTTTGGGCGGCAGAAAGATTTGCGACGCGATAGATTGGGTAAAAACGCTTAAAGGCGAGGGCGCGAACGTGGGCAAGCTTGTGGAAAAAGGCAAATCGTCGTTCGTAGGCGGCGAAATTTCGGGAAAGACTTTGGGAGTTATAGGTTTGGGCGCGATAGGCATTGCCGTTGCAAACGCGGCGTACGCCCTCGGTATGAACGTCCTGGGCTGCGACCCCTATCTCTCAACCGCCAACGCTCTGCTCTTAAATCCCGCGGTCAAGGTCGTTGCCTCGCGCGAGGAGATATATAAGAACGCCGACTACATTTCCGTACACGTTCCGCTCACCCCCGACACAAAGGCAATGTTCAACGAACAGACCGTAGCCCTGCTTAAAGACGGCGCGGTGCTTATAAATAACTCCCGCGGAGAGCTTGCGGACGATAACGCGATAATAGCGGCTTTGGACAGCGGCAAGCTTTCACGCTATATAACCGACTTCCCCACCGACAAGCTTATAGGCGTTAAAAACGCTATATGCGTGCCCCATTTGGGCGCTAGCACGCCCGAGGCGGAGGACAACTGCGCGGTTATGGCGGCTAAACAGCTCACCGATTATTTGGATAACGGCAATATCGTAAACAGCGTAAACTATCCTGCCGTAAGCGCGGCGAGAGAGGGCGCGGCGAGGATTTGTATTCATCACAAAAACGTAGCGAATATGATTGCGCAATGCACGGCGGCAGTGTCGTCCGCGGGGCTGAATATCGAAAATATGACCGATAAATCCAAGGGCGACTTCGCGTACTGCATACTCGACGTAAACGCAAAGCCCACCCCCGCCCTCGAAAAGACAATCGCGGCTATCGACGGCGTTATCCGCGTAAGAGTTATCTGAATTTATCAAGGTTAAAAACCGCATTGCCCGGTTGAATATAAATTAAACGCTCCGTACATAATGATTACAGATAATTCTATGTACGGAGGTTTTTTATGTCTAAAAGCAAGAAAAAAGTGAGAAAACTGACTGACGAACAGTACAACGAATACATTTCCACGTTGAGAAACGACGGCGCGCTGTACTCTGCTGACGGAAGTATTTTCGTTCCGCCCGAGATAGACAAGCCCGACAACGAAAAAAAGCAAGGCGAATAGAAGCGTGCCGCTTCGCCCAAGTCCTTTAATTGCTAACGCGGAAGCGTGTCGCTTCTGCCAAGTCCTTTAATTGCTAACGCACAAGTCAAAACTTGACATCGGCAAAACGGAAGCGTGCCGCTTCGCCCAAGTCCTTAAACCTATCGACTATGGAGCGCGCAATTCCATATTCAAACACAATTCCTCCTACGGAGTTCCGCAGGAGGATTTTTTTATAAAGTATCAAAGAAGTATGCAGATAACTCCGCCCTTGCCCTCGTTTACTATACGGGTTATGGTTCTGCGCATTTTATTGCGCGTATCGTCCTGCATAGCGTTGACTTTGCCGTCCAAGCCCTCCTTTACCATACTCTTTAACGACTTGCCGAACAGCGCCGTATTCCAAGTGCCCTGCGGGTCGGTTTCGAAGCCGTTCATTATGCCGTTGACCATATCTTCGCTCTGCGAGGCGAGCCCCATAATCGGACTGACCTCTCCGCTGACGTCCACCTTTACGACGTGATAGCTCGGCGCGCTCGCTCTCAGCTTTATGCCGACGTTCGCCCCCTGCTTAACGACCTTTGGCTTATCTAAACTTAAATCGTTATCGTCGGGACATACTATGCCGTAGCCCGTAAGCTTAGCTCTCTCGAACGCGTCCTTAACCTTGTCATAGCTTCTCTTTGCTTCCGAAGCGGCGGCAACGTACTGCATCAGCGCACCCTCGTCGCAAATGCTTTCGCCTGAAATTTCCGAGAGCATTCCGAACAGCACGCCGTCCTGCAAGCCCACGTCGACGGTCACTTTGCCCGTTGCCAGCGAAAGGCTGACGGACACGTCGCCGCGCCATATACCGCTGTCGGCAAAAGCGTCGTCGAAGAGCGAGCACTCGCGCATAACCTCTATCTTTTCGCACGCCGAACGCACTCTCGAAAGCAACTCGGAGATTGCCGTGCTGTCTGCGGGCATAACGCGTATCCAATCGGGAATTTTCACGTCGATGCCCGTTACGGGGAACTCGAATAATACCGCGCGGAGAATATTCGACAACTCGTCGGTCGAAGCCTTTTCGCAGTTGACGGCGACAACCGTAGCGGAATACTTGTGCTGTAATTCCTCCTTTAACTGCTGAGCCGCTCTGCCCGCGGGGTCTGCGCAATTTAATACTATTACGAACGGCTTGCCTATTCTTTTCAGCTCGTCAACGGTGTGCTCTTCGGCGGCAACGTATCCCTCGCGCGGGATATCGGCAATCGAGCCGTCGCACGTTACGCAAAGCCCTATCGTCGAATGGTCGCGTATGACCTTCTGCGTACCTATTGCCGCCGCCTCGGTAAAGGGCAGAGGCGTTTCGCTCCACATAGTGTTGACAAGACGGGGCGAGCCGTCCTCCTCGAAGCCGTTAGCGCCGTCGACGGCAAACCCCACGCAGTCTATCAGCCGCACGTCGGCCTCGGCGTTGTCCACCTTAACTTTAACCGCCTTTGCGGGTATGAATTTGGGCTCGGTAGTCATAACCGTCCTGCCCGCCGCAGATTGCGGAAGCTCGTCGATCATTTCCTGCATTCTGCCGCCGTCCGCGTTGGGCAACACGAGCTCGGTCATAAACCTTTTAATAAGCGTAGATTTACCCGTACGCACAGGACCTACCACACCTATATAAATCTCGCCGCCGCTCCTCGCCGCCATATCCTTATAAATATCGCTGTCAAACATAACTTGCCTCCGCTTGTTTTTTCCGTTACGTTTAATATATTATTACGCCGCCGCTTCAATTATGACTGCCCCGTAAAATATATTGACTTTAAGGATTAAGCCGCAACACATTAAAAAAGGACGGCGCAAAGCTTTGCGCCGTCCGCATTATAAAATTTTAAAATAGTTATCCCCGCAGATAAATCACCATTTTCTCTCTTCGGCTATCTCGGCGTAGAAATCGTCGAGCCTTTCCTTGGAAGAGAAATTTGCGATATACATAAAATCGCCCATTGCGCCCGAAAGAGCCTTAGGCACTCTGCCTATCATTTTTAATTCAGAGCCGAATTTATCGCGTATATCCTGCTCGCTGTAAACGTAGTCCCTGCCCTCGCGCCTGCCCGCGAACGCACAGTAATATTTTGCGCCCGTACCCGTGAGAGTGCTGTCGTAGGCAATCATATCCGCCCAGATTTTGTACACGTCGGTCGAATTCGCGTAGTTCATCATATCGGGAGAAATGCCGCCCGAGGGTCGCATATTGACTTCGAGGGCGACGACCTCGCCCTTCTTGCCTATGGGCTGATCGCACGTCAGACGGAAAAATTCAAAGTGGACGAAGCGGCTCTTCACGCCGAATGCCTTCAAGGTTCTGCGTCCCGCGTCGCGCACGTCGTCGAAAGGCTCGTTCAGAATATAAAAGAGCGAAGTGCCGTTTTGAGTAACGACGTCCATAAGCGACAGAGGCGTTACGTTGCCCGTTTCGAATATGGGCTCTCCCTTGCTGTTGACGATAGCGTCGTACGAATTGACTTCGGCTTGGATAAACTCTTCCATAATATATGTAACGGGAAGCTTGTTTTTGAAGAATGCTTCAAGCTCCTCGTCGCTGTTTATCCTGTGAGTGTCGTTTGCGCCCACGCCGTTATCGGGCTTTACTATTACGGGATAGCCCACCTCGGCGATAAACTTTTTGCAGGTCTTGACGCCCTTTGCAAGGCAGTAACGCGCAACCTTGACGCCCGCCTTTTTATAGCAGGCTTTCATTTTGGATTTATATTTGACCTTGGGCATATCCTTGGTTTTGAAGCCCGTGCAGATATTGAAGTCCGTGCGCAGACGCGCGTCGCGTTCAAGCCAATATTCGTTGTTGCTCTCCAACCAGTCTATCTTGCCGTATCTGAACGTAAAGAACGCAACCGCGGCGAAAACCTCGTCGTAATTTTCAAGGGAAGATACCTTGTAGTACTCCGTAAGGCTCGAACGCAAGTCGTCCGTAAGATTGAAGTATTCGCAGTCGCCGATACCGAGCACGTTAAAGCCGTTATTTTTCAGCTCGCGGCAGAAACGCCAATATGTATCGGGAAAGTTGGGTGAAATAAACACAAAATTTTTCATATTATATCCTTCTTATTTCTCATATTCTTCTTTTATCAATTGAGCGGCATATATCCCGCGTTTAATGCAAAATCGGCAGCCGTTTTATCTGCCTTCCGTAAGCACGCTCATAAAGTAGGGGACTTCCCTTTCCCAGCTCGCCTCGGTGTGCGTGCCGTCGGGCACAATGCGCGCGGTTACGGCAACGCCCTTAGAGCAGAGTATTTTGAACGTTTCGCCGAAAAGCTCCCTCTGCGGAGAATGGTTTTTAAACTCCTTAGTGCCGTAATCGGTAAAAAGCACGCAATCGCTTTTAAAATTTGCGCCCGTTATAAACGACGGCACTGCGCCGTTCTGCACCCAAAGACTCGGGGAGAGCGCCGCCCCGCGCGAAAAATATTTGCCGTACTTGGCAAGCGCGTAGAGCGTCATAAGCCCGCCCATAGAGCTGCCCGCAATAAAGGTGTGTCCCCTGTCGGGAAGCGTGCGGAAATTGCCGTCGACGTACGCCTTAAAATCGGACGTAAGCCAATCCATATATTTTTTACCGCGCCCCGTTATGCGCCGTCCGTGAAAATCAAACGATACGGGCGAATACTCCGAGAGGCGGTTATCTCCCTCGTGATTGCACTCCACCGCGGCGATAATCAATGGCGTATGCGTGCGGTCGATATAGTCCTCAAGCCCCCAGCACTTGCCGTATGTAGCCTCTTCATCGGTGAAAAGATTGTGCCCGTCGAACATATAGAGCACGGGATAGCGCTCCTCGCTCTCATAATAGCCCGAGGGCAGACACACGAAAGCCCGTCTTTCCCTGTCGCCCGTCAGCGACGGAATTTTAACATTACTGCGTATAACCATAGCGCTTTTTACTTTGCAATATGCCCGTTGATAAATTCGGCAAGATCTTCGAAAAGCTGAGTAGCGCAGTCGTCGTTGACGATCTCGTGGCGGCACTTTACGTACAGCGTCATAGTAACGTCCTTTCCGTACTTTTCAAACTTGTTGTAAAGTTTGATTACTCCCTTGCTGTAATCGCCCACGGGGTCGTCCGTGCCCGAAACGAGATAGAGCGGCAGTTTGTCGGGCACTGCCTTTAAAGTCGACGCCTTGCACGCCTCGCCGATTATACTGAACAAGCCGTAAAAGGCGTTGCAGGTAAACGGCACGCCGCAGAGCGGGTCGGCGATATAGTTGTCGACGTTTTGCTGATTTGCGCTCAGCCAATCGAACGCCGTGCGGTTTTCGAATTTTTTGTTATACGACCCGAAAGCCGTGTTGTCGATAAACTTACTGCGATGCTTCCAGCCCTTGAACGTCGCAACCAAACGGGTTATAAATTTCGCACTGCCCGTGACCGCCGAGCTCTTGAAGCCCGTGCCCATAATAATCGCGCCGGCAAGCGACGAACCGTACAGAGAAATGTATTTGCGGCAGAAGAAAGAGCCCATAGAGTGCCCCATTACGAAATAGGGAAGCCCCTCGTTTTTCTTTGCGACGATATCGGTAAGCGCGCGAATGTCGGCAAGTACCGTACGCCAGCCGTTTTTTGCGGCAAAATAGCCCAAATCTTCGTCGGAGCAAACTGACTTGCCGTGACCCAGATGGTCCTCGGCGCACACCGTTATGCCTTGCTTGTTTAAAAATTCGGCAAGAGGCGCATATCGGCTTGCGTATTCAGCCATACCGTGAATTATCTGTAATACGGCTTTGGGCTCGCCCTCAGCCTGCCATATACACGCGTGAATATTGGTTTTCCCGTCCGATGAAGGATAATATATTTCCTGCATAAGAATTCCTCCTTATATTGCCCGTCGCTTCCGACGTCTTGATTATACCACCGCATTTTTGTGAAATCAAACGTTAGCCCCGCCTTTTTGCCAACATTTTCCTTAAACCTTTAAAAAAATGCCCGTTGCAAGCCAACAAAAACCCCTGCGCCTGCACGTCGTTAAAGTTGATAAACTGCAACAACGACCGCACGCTCAGCCAATCGAGAGAGCTGGACTTCATCGCGTCGCCCGAGCGTTTGGAAATTTTGGCAACCATTCCGATAATTTTGGCGACTATCCCCTTGCAATAAATCAGGTCGGCAACCAGCATATCGAGCGTTGCCACAGCTCCCTTTTTCGGCGGAACGTAGTTTTCGTCGGGAGTTATGCGTCTGTCAAAGTATTGCTTATAGCTCAGCTTTTCGCCGCCGCCCTCAGCCAAAACACAGCCCTGCGGCAGATTGTTTCCGTCGATTACCACCTCGCCGCGGAATACGGGGCGCGTGCTGTCGGTATTGACGGTCACTTCGTATACGCCGCCCGCCTCGAAAGTCCTGCGCTCCGTATTCCACGTCCTGAATGAATACTCGTCAAAGGGTAAAAACACCTCGGCGCTCTCGCCCGCGTTTAAAAACACCTTTTTGAACAGCTTTAACTCGTACGGACTGACCTCCACGTTGCCGCGCGGCGCTTTTACGTAGACCTGAGCTACCGTTCCGCCCGCCACGCCACCCTTATTCGTCAGCTTAAAGCGCACGCCGTCGCGACTGACAGCGCAGTCGGAATACTCGAATTCCGTGTACGACAGTCCGTAGCCGAACGGATATTTTACGGGCACGTTAAAGCTGTTATAGTACTTATAGCCGACGTAAATGCCCTCGGCGCAGTCCGTCTTTAAGGGGCTCTGCGAATAAATTTCCGCACACGGCTCGGTGCGCTCGTCCATAGGATAGCTTTCGGCAAGTCTTCCCGAGGGATTGACCTCGCCCGTTAAAATGCGCACGACTGCGCCCGCGCCGCTCTGCCCGCCGAGGTGCGCAAGTAAGAGCGCGTCGGCATACCTGTCCCAATCGGTTAAAACGGCGCTGCCGCAAAACAGAACGGCTATGACCTTTTTCCCCGTCGCCGCAAGCTCCTTTAACAGCGTTATCTGATTTTCGCTTATTTTCAGCCCGTATCTGTCGCGCCCCTCGGACTCCTGCTCCTCGTCCAGTCCCACGCACGCAATAACGGCGTCCGCGCGCGAAGCAAGTTTTAACGCTTTCCGCAACATCCGCTTATTTTCGCCGCCGAAACGTTCGAAGCCCTCGGCGTATCCGATATAATTTAGGCTCGAATTGGCAATTGCCCCTAATATATTGTCCAACGAAGTCGGATTTATCTGCGAAGAGCCCGCGCCCTGATACCTCGGGCGCTTTGCAAAACTGCCGACTACAGCTATCCTTTCACCGCCTTTAAGGGGCAGAGCGTTTTTATCGTTTTTCAACAGCACTGCGCTCTCCTCGGCGACCTTTCTGGCAAACTCGGAATGCTCGCGCCTGTCGAACGGAGCGACCTCTATTTTCTGCGCACGGCGAACAAAAGCGCATAAACGCTCCACGCATTTATCCACGTCGCGCTCGTCAAGCTCCCCGCTTTCAACCGCCGCGACGACCTCCGCCGCGGACATTTTACAGCTGGGCATTTCGAGGTCCGCGCCCGCCTTTACCGCCGCTACGCGCCCGCGGCTGCCGCCCCAATCGGAAACGACAAGCCCGCCGAAGTCCCACTCCCCCCTTAGTACCGTCTGCAAAAGATAGGCGTTCTGATTGCAGTACACGCCGTTGAGCTTGTTGTATGCCGACATTACCGCGCCCGCGCCGCCCTCTTTTACGGCAATTTCAAAGCCCGTAAGATAGGTTTCGCGCAGAGTCTGCTCGTCCACGCGGCTGTCGCAGTACATACGCGCATACTCCCTGCAATTGACCGCGAAGTGCTTGATACAGGAGGTTACGCCCGTGCTCTGAATGCCGCGAACGTACGCCGCCGCGATTTTGCCCGAGAGATAGCCGTCCTCGGAAAAGTACTCGAAATTTCTTCCGCAGAGCGGACTTCGCTTGATATTCAGACCGGGGCCTAAGACCATACCCACGCCGAAAGACGCCGCCTCCCTGCCGATATATTCGCCTAACTTTCCGCACAGCTCCTCGTCGAACGAGCACGCAACTGCCGAAGCCGTCGGGAAGCACGTTGCGGGAAGAGACGTGCCCAACCCCAAATGGTTGGGGCGCTTAGCCTGCACGCGCATACCGTGCGGTCCGTCGGATAGCTTTACGGACGGCAAACCAAGCTCCTTGCACTCCGCCGTGCTCCAGAAGCTCTTGCCCGTCAAGAGGCGCGCCTTTGTTCTGATATCGAGTTGCTCTGTCTTTTTACTTTCTTCCATTTTGTCAATCCTTTGAAGTTATTTTACCACTTGCTACGCCTTTTTGCAAGGAAATATTTTGAATGTATGAATATTTGCATAAAAAATTTATAATACGCCATAAAAATGAATAAATTTTAAAAAATATTAATTGAAAGCATTGACAAACTAATAATTATGTATTATAATCACAACAATAACACAAACCGCAGAAGCGAGAGGTGCGGCGATACGTGCGCTTACAGAGAGGTCGGGCAGGGTGAGAGCCGACGGCACGCAGTACGCCGTTTGGGTCGCCGAGGGCGCGCGGGAAAAAGTTTTTAGTATCGCGCGACGAGAAGGTTAGCGTAAGTAACCGAGGGAATGAACACGTTCCCTACAGAGTGCGGAGAGCTCTCTCCGAAGCAAGGTGGCAACGCGGATATTCAATTCGTCCTTGACAGATAGTTCTATCTGTCGGGATTTTTTTATATTCCGAATAGACAAATAATAAAATATTTATAGGAGGGCGCAACAATGAGCGACAAAAACGTACCGTACAAGACGTATCTGACCGAAGAGGAATTACCTAAAAAATGGTTGAACATAAAGGGCTTTATGAAGGATAAGCCCGCTCCCCTTATCAATCCCGCCACGCGCGAAGCGTGCACAAAGAAGGAGCTTTGCGAAGTCTTTTGCGAGGAGCTTGCCGAACAGGAGCTGAACGCTACGGATAAATTTATAGATATCCCCAAGCCGATAACCGATTTTTACAAGCTGTACCGTCCGAGCCCGCTCGTAAGGGCGTACGGGCTGGAAAAATACCTCGACACGCCCGCCGAAATCTACTACAAGTTCGAGGGGAACAACACCTCGGGCTCGCACAAGCTCAACTCGGCGGCGGCGCAGATTTACTATGCGAAGAAGCAGGGACTTAAAGCCGTTACCACCGAAACGGGCGCGGGGCAATGGGGCACGGCGCTTGCTATGGCGGGGGCGTACTTCGGTATGCCCGTCAAGGTGTATATGGTCAAGGTTTCGTATGAGCAAAAGCCTTTCAGGCGCAACGTAATGAACGTCTACGGAGCAAGCGTTGTGTCCTCCCCCTCGCAAACCACCGAGGCGGGCAGAAAAATTCTCGCCGAACACCTCGACACAAACGGCTCTTTGGGTTGCGCCATTTCCGAAGCGGTAGAAGCCGCGGTAACCGACCCCGCGCACGGCACTCGCTACGTGTTGGGCTCGGTTCTAGATCAGGTTCTCCTCCACCAATCCGTGATAGGCTTGGAAACGCAAACGGCTCTTGAAAAGATTGGGAGAAAGCCCGATATTATCGTTGGGTGTGCGGGCGGCGGCTCCAATCTGGGCGGACTTATCGCGCCGTTTATGGCTGAAAAGTTAGAGGGCAAAGCCAATCCGCGCGTCATTGCCGTAGAGCCCGCAAGCTGCCCCTCGCTTACGCGCGGGCAATACCGCTACGACTTCTGCGATACGGGTAAAATTACTCCGCTTGCAAAAATGTACACCCTCGGTTGCGACTTTATCCCCGCCGCAAATCACGCGGGCGGACTGCGCTATCACGGTATGAGCCCGATACTATCCAAACTTTACGACGACAGGCTTATAGAGGCAACCTCTTATACGCAGACGGCAGTTTTCGACGCCGCCGTCACCTTTGCAAGGATAGAGGGCACGCTCCCCGCCCCCGAGTCCTCGCACGCCATAAAGGGCGCAATCGACGCGGCGTTGGAGTGCAAGGCAAAGGGCGAAAAGAAAGTCATAGTTTTCGGGCTTACGGGCACGGGATATTTCGATTTAAAAGCTTACGACGAATTTTTAAGCGGGAAGATGACCGACCGCATTCCCACCGACAAAGAAATAGGAATTTAGCGACGCGTCGCCGCAGCCAAGTATCTTAATTACTATCCGCTTAACCGACTTCACCGCTCTTCAAATTGAAATTTATCTTTTTAATAATATGTAATTAAAAGCTCTTGAACAATTTGTCCGAGAGCTTTTTATAATTGCTTAAAAGTGCAACTCTTAAATATTCAGGTTCGCCTTATAACGCCGACCGCCATTCAATTTTTAATAGAGCGCGAATTGTGGCACGTAAAATACAGCAATTGACGGGTTGCCGAAAGTCTTTTAACGGCGTTCGCGCAACCGACAAAGCGCTCTTCGTCAAGGTGAACGAACGGGTCGTCCATAAGCATAAACGGCGCACTCCCGCCGAAAATTTCGTCGGCAAGAGCAAGTCGGAAGCACAGCGTACTGACCGTCCTCTGGCCCGAGCTTAAATACTCCTCGCCCCTCAACGCGCCGCCCTGTTGCGTAAGCACGTTAAAATTTTTATCCATTTCTATGCCGTCGGAAGCTACGCCCGCCGACTTTAAGTACTCGGCGTATCTGCTTCTTACGGGCGCTACGAGCCGTTCGGCAATCGCGCCGTCCGCCCTGCGCAGACAGTCAGCCGCGCTCTTTAACAGCATATATCTGTGCTCGTATTCCCCTCTGCGCTCCTCCTCGCGTTCAAGTTCGGCGTTAAGCTCTATGAGCCTTTCCGCGCTCTCCTCGCATTCCTCAATCAGCTTATCGGCGGCAATCAACCGCACGTTAACGGCGTCGATCTCCGCAGTAATTTCTTCAAGCCCCCTGCTCTCGCCGCTCTCCTTGCTATCTGACACGTCGTTCTCCGCCGCATATTTCTGCGCGTTATCAACGTACGCCTGCGCGCTCATTTCAAGCCTGTTAATCTCACTCACGTCGCGTAAGACACGCGCAATAGCCGCTTCATAGCCGTGCGCATAATCGATATGATAAGCGCTAAAAAAGCCGTTAATTCGCGCATATGTGCCGTCCAATTGATTTTTGAGGAGCTTACGCCGTCCGTCAATCGCGCTCTCTTCGGCGCACAGCTCGCAATACTCTCCCCAATCGCTCTCGAAGCGGGCGAAACCGTCTGCGCCCCCGTCATAGCCGAATTTCGCCAGAAATTTATTCAGATATTCCGCGCCGTCAGCCGTACGCCTGTCTTCAACCGCGTCGGCAGCCTTAGTCTTGCCTTTAAGCAATAACGCAACCGCAAAAGCGGCGAATAACAGACCGACAACGCCGCAAGCAACCGCCCCGTAAAGTACGCCCGCAATTGCCAGAACAACCGCCGCGATAACGCAAACTACGGCAATCCCGCACGCCAAAAGCGCAAGCCGTTTACCCCGTGCAGTATCCTTACCGCCGCTCGGCGCATTACCGCCCGCGCCTTCTCCGCTTACAATCCTCTTGCACTTTTCGATTTCTGTTTTAGTCGGTTCTTCGGCAAACCGTCCGCGCAATCCTTCAAGCCGCGACCGCTTCCCCTCGCCGAATTCGAGCTGTCTTATCGCGCTTTCCAGCCCGCGCGCCTCAGCAACGTCTCTCTGCACGCTCTCCGCGCCGCTCGCTTCGGGCACTCCGTCGGAGTACGCGGCGGCAATTGCCCGCGCCTTTTCGCGCTCTCCCTCGGCGGTCGAAAGATATCTGCGATAAGCCTGCCTCTTCGCCTCCGTAGCCGCGCCGCCCGCCGCGCTCTTGTACTCGCCGTCAAGTCGGCTCTTTTCACGCGCAAGCTCAACACGTCGGGAATACGCCTCTCCGAGCATTTCCTTTTTGCTTCGGG
The DNA here is from genome assembly GCA_910579295.1 of uncultured Christensenella sp. Taxonomy (GTDB): domain Bacteria; phylum Bacillota; class Clostridia; order Christensenellales; family Borkfalkiaceae; genus Coproplasma. The sequence goes on from CAJTTC010000002.1 coordinate 141,063, forward strand.
CGGCATATATGTCGGCTCGAATTGCCGAAACGCGCTCGTTTTGACCGTTTATAAGCCCGCCGTTTCCTCTGTCGGCACGGTACTTTTTGCGCTCCGTATCCAAAACCTTTAAGGCTAAGTCAAGGTTGCTTCCGTCGTCCATAAACGCGTTCAACCGAGTTTTAATATCCCCCGTCGTTCCCGTACCAAGGTCGTCGGGCGACACGTACAGGACGCGCGTGAACGACTCCTCGTCAAGTCCGAAAACGCTTTTGCCAACGCACTCTCCGAACGCCTCGCTACGCTCCGCGCCGCAATACACGGCAAGCTCGTCCCTTTTCTCGCTCTTCGCGTCAAAGAAACGCTCCACGCGGTAAATTTTTCCGTCCTTCTCAAACCTGACGCTGCCGCCGTAACGCGCACCCGAGAACGGTTTGTAATGAGTCCTGTCGCTCAGCCCTTTTGCGTTCGCCCTGTCCGAGGGCAAGCCGTAAAACACCGCTCGGAGAAAGGCGCAGAGCGTGCTCTTCCCCCAGCCGTTGGCAAAGCAATAAGAATTTAGCCCGCCGTCAAAAGTCAGCTCTTCGTCAACAAGCCCGCCAAATCCCTCTATGCGGCACGACAGAAGCTTCATAACTCCACCTCCCCGCGCGCAAGAGCGTCGAGCCCCAGAATTATAACGCGCTCCTTGTCCTCATCGGCAATGCTTGCGTCAGCCAACACCGTGCGCACAAACTCGCCCCTGAGCGAAGTTTCGCCCGATACCGCGGACACGTCGTTATTTTTAACCGTCTTATCCTTGACCGAAGCATACGCGCAGGACGGCGAAAGATATGCGGCGATATCCTCCGCAAGCCTGTCGTCATAAAAATTAATTCGACCGCACAGTTCTACCCTGATAACGTCGTTTTTAGCAAATTGCGCTTTATCCTTAACGCGCGCAAACGCTTCGTAAGCGCTGTCCGCTCCCGTGACGTCTATGCGGAACAGACGAATTACCTTGCCCGCAAACGGCACGAATTTAAACGAATTTTTATCGGTATCCAATAAAACAAAGCCCTTTTCACCCGTTTCGTCAAAGCCGCGCCCCTCCAGACAACCGCTGTAAGCATAACTGCCGCGGCTGTCCAGCTTGCCAGCGGAATACGAATGGATATGCCCGAGAGCGAGATAGTCTATATTTCTGTCGCGCAATCTGCCGAGATTTATATCGCCGCCCGTCTGACCGTGCAACACCGCGATATTGTAACGCTCTGAATTGCATTTCAGTTCCGCATACATATCGCCGCCGTACGGCAACTCCGCGCCGTAAATATCAACGTTCCCGTACGAGTATGCCGTCCACCTGTCACCGAAAGTTTTCAGGTTGACGAGCCCGTCCTCGGAATAGCTCTCCAAACCGTCGTGATTGCCGCGAAGATACAGAAAGTCAATATTCGGGTTAGCCCGCACCGCGTCGTAGAAAAACTGTTTATCGCGCCTGAAAGGACGGTCGGCGTCAAATACGTCGCCGGCGAGAATGATAACCTTTACGTTTTCACGAGCGGCGTAAGCGAGCATTCGGTTGAACGTAGCGCGGATCTCGCCCCTGCGCCTTTCCGCTTCATCAACGCCGAAATGACTGTCCATAGGCGCTCCGAGATGTATGTCCGCGCAATGTATAATTTTCAATTTACTTTCACTCCTCGCTGAATTGACCCCGCTATATGCCGCAACCAATGCCGTTTTTATCATATTTTGCAGCGTTTTTGCGGAGCTTATCGAACAATAGTATACATCAACGCGTTGCAAAACACAAGTAGAATTTTTTGCGTAATGAGCAAATGCCGAGCCGCTATAAACGGCAAAAACGGCTCAATATAAAAAAATATATTAAAAATAAAAAAACGCACGCAAAAATGCTTGAAATTTTGCGCAACGTCTTATATAATAATTAAGCAAATACGGGCAACGGCGTTAAAAGCGCTCAACCGTTATAGTCATTGGGGTGTCGCCAAGCGGTAAGGCAACGGACTCTGACTCCGTCATTCGTTGGTTCAAATCCAGCTACCCCAGCCACATTGTAATAATTCGAACTTCTTCATAATTCGCAAGACGTTCGGATTATTTGTTTATATGGAAGAATACGAAAACTTCTGTAAATAGAAATAGCGGCAGAGCCATTTTTTTGGCTCTGCCGCTTGCCGTTTCTATCAGTTTATGTACGGCATAGCTTAACTATCTATCTTTCATTTATATACCGCTCGACTTAGGCGCTTTCCTTATTCCGTCTTTTTCAACGGCTATCCCTATACAATTTAACGGGATACTTTATTATTCGATTGTTTATTCAGTTGTGATTGTTGCCATTCGGCGTAGTCTTTTTGTCCTTGCTCGGACGACAGATATTCCTGCAAAATCGGCAACAATACTCTCGCAAGAGATTCAAGCTGATATTCGGGAATATCAACATCGGTATGTGGTAGTTTTTTCTTTCTCGGCATAGTTTACTCTATACATTCTCCTCCTATAAAATTTACTTCGACCACAAATTCTTTGATGAAGAAACAGGTGGCTTTTTCTTTGTGTCAAATAGCGCGTTGTAAGCCGACGGGTTTTCACGCTCTAACTTTGCAAGCAGTTCAAGTGCTTTTGCCGCTCTGACTTTGTATGCTTTGAGTTCTTTGTTCTCTTTGTCAATGTCAAGCGTTTCCTGCATTACTTTATCCAACCGCTTTTTAAGGTCGGCGTTGTCGACGGTTACGGCTACGATTTGTTTTCGCATTCCGCTTTTGCTGTGGGCGATTTCGCCTTGCTCGGCTTGCTGTAACGCTTCCGAATATTCTTCCGCTTCGGCGCGTTTTTGCTCAGCGGCTTCCACAATCTTTTTCGCCTTGTACTCAGCTGTGTCCAAGTGTTCAGTTTGGCTGTTCGGCTCGCCCCTGTCAAGTCCGTATTTTTCTCCGACTTCTTTCCAAAACTCCGTTTGGAGAGCGGCGAGCTTTCCGTCGAACAAGTCTTTTGCACACAGCTTGCCGTGGGTAATCGGTATAAGGTTCAAGTGCATATGCGGATTTGTTTCGTCCATATGGACGATAGCCGACAGCACGTTTTCTTCGCCGTACTTGCTTTGAAAAAACTTGATGCAATCCCGAAAGAAAGCATACTGTTTTTCCTTCGTGGACACCTTGAAAAATTCGGGGCTTGCGCCGAGAACAAACGACACAATATATACGGCATCCGAGCGCACCTTGCGTTTCAAATGCAGTCTTGCAATTCGTTCTTCGATAACGTCCATATACCTGCCCGACGGAGTAACAAGATGGTAGTTGTCTTTTGTCCGCGAACTGTCTATTTGCGGGTTGGTTGCCGGATAATATTCGTCACGTTCGTTTTCTTTCTCAACGTCCGATACGTCGTTTTTTCCTAACTTCTTGAAGTTACAAATAATATAAATAGTTTCGTCCTCCTAATGACTTAAATTCTTTAAGTGTAGCTCACTACACTTATTTCGCTTCGCTACATAAGTTTCGTTCGCCCTGCGGGACGAGCAACGCATTATTCAAAACAGCACAGTGCGCTGTTTGGGCGTTGCGAGATGAGTTCGCGCATTATCCCGCGCGAACGGTGACCGAGAACGGCGTTTACCTTGCGCCGTTCGAGAAATTCGTCCACAGAGCAGAACACTTTGCTTACCGTTTGATTGCCGTATTAAGGCGGCCTGAAATTACCTCCGAATTGTTTGTTTTTATATCTTCGTCCACGCAAAAAAGAGTGGAATAGATAACGTAAAAAAGGCGCGAAAAAAGCCGCTGAACGCTTAACGTATCACCGACCTCTAACCGTGTTTAGCAATATGATTTTGCTCTATGGTGGTAAGCCATTCTATTGAATTGTTTGCATAGTTTTAGTTCAAAAATTACCTCTTTTCCCGAAAAAATTGTACACTTATAAAAGCCTATCACGGCTTACGAATTTTGCGTACTCTTAAAAACCTACGCTCTATTCGTAAGCTAAGGCACGAGCGGTTATACCGACCAAAACCGTCTGCATCCTAGGGGCAAACTCTTTAACGCCCACCGCAGAACTTCTACCCTAAAAGGGAAAATACTGCACATTATCCTATCGCGGTACAGAATGTATTTTATCATAGACTATATATCGGTGCAAAATGTTCACTGCCCATAAACGGGCAGTGAACTGTCTTTTTTAAGAGGTTTCGTTGAATAATAAATCCCCGTAAAAACATTTCTTTATTCCCCTACAAGCAAGTTTTTGGGTGCTATCTTTTTGATTTTAAGCGACAGTAAGCACGCAATACCAAAGGATATAATGATAAGCCCAATTCCAGCAAGCGTAGAGAAAGCGACGGGGATGCTGAATGTACACTTAACAATACCCATAGAGCTTAAAAACAACGACATAAGCGGATTGATAACAAGACAGCTTACAATAATGCCGACAACAGTTGATAGGATAATAGCGGGCATAAACGTAAGCGCGGTTTGCACGATAAGCTGTTTGGTCGTAAAGCCCAACGATTTAAGTATTCCATAATCGCGCATTTTATTCGTCAGCATTGTGCGCACCAAGAGATATAGCACGAAAGTGATTAATATTACCGAAATAACGAGAATTGCAATTACGATTATCGTCATAAGCGAAACGTAAACGCTGCCTGCGCCTTCAATCGTAGCCAAAACGTTTATTAAGCCGTTTACGCTACCTGAAAAATTTCCTTTCATTTCTTCATTGAAAGTGTCTATATCCGTACCTTCCACGAGATTGATATAATAAGTAACGCTCTGCAACGCTCCCAATCGCTCGTAACCCTGTCTTGTCAAAAGGCAATCCCTGCCGAGATTGTTTGTAATTTGCGTAAAACCGCTTATAAGATATTTTTCGGTTTTCCCGTTCGCCGTAATTTCTATTTCGTCCCCGACGCGAAACCCCTTTTCTTTCGCGTATTTTGCGGCGATTGCAATTTCATTGTCGTATTTCGGGAATCTGCCTTTGAATACCACGCTTTGATTATTTACCTTTGAAAAATCGTCGCACAGCGTTGCCATAAGCTCCACTCCGCCGACGTGCGACACGTTCAAAGAATTATACAAATATACCTTTTCCGTGCGGCTGTCAGATTTCAATACTTCAAGAAAATCATCCTCTATTTCCGTTTGTACGTTAATTGCACTATCCGCCGTTTCGCCGACGATTAAATTCAGGAACGGCATCATATCGACAAGCATGTTTTCCGTCATCAGTCCCGAAAACACAACGATGAGCGAGAGAACGAGCATTGTGATACAAACGGTTATATTATGCTTAACGCCCGAGAGCGTAGTTTTGAGCGCAAGCGCAAAATTAAGCGGCACTTTCGTTTTTTCAAGCGGAATACGATTGCGTTTGAAATTATGCGTTTGAATACCGGAACGCAAAGCGACAATCGGTTCTATTTTTTTAATTTTGCGGGCAGAAAGCCACACCGAAAGCACAACCGCACCGTCTAAAATAACAAGAGAAATGAGCAAAGGCAACAATAAAAAGTGAATTGTATACGGGATTCCCGTCTGCGCAATCATCGTTATATTTATTGCCGGGAAAAGCGCGTAAGATAGCGCCGCGCCCGCAAGAGCCGCAAGAAAGGTAAGCCCTAAAAACTGCAATAAAAGCGAACAAACAAGTTGCCTCGACGTATATCCCACAGCTTTCAGCGCGCCAAGATTTTTTATATTGACCTGAATATAGTTAATAATATTCGATATGATAACAACGAGCGCAATCATAAGTACAAAAAACGCCATAACGCTCATAATTGCCGAGCAAATGCCTTGCGAAATATATCGCGATTGTGTAACTATGTCATAACAGTTGCTCGCCATTTGCGTATTCGGGAAATTTTCCGAAACGATTGCCTTTATCTTAGCCTCATAGGTAAGATTCTTTGCTTTTTCATTCAAACGCACCGAGCACAGCGTTGTCTGATACGCGTAATTCGATTCTTCGAGTTCGGCGTATTGATCCTGTGTAAGTAGAATTTGCGTTAACGCGCAGTTATGCGACCCCATCATTACGCTGTTGAAGAAACCGCATACAGTATATGTTACAGGATGACTGCCGATAGTTATTTCAATCGTTTTGCCTATGGAATAATCATTTGATTTATAGAGCATAGGCAAATATACTCCGCTCGTGAATTTGCCTTCCTCAACTATTTCGGCTTTGCCTATTGAGCGCGACAGAGCCGTCTGCTTATCCATAAAGATAAACTGTCCGTTCATTTGTCCGCCGTTATAAGAGAATGTGCCGACCATATACATACAGCGGTCCAGACGGTATTCTTTTACTTCGGGATCGCTTTCAAGCGTTTGCGATAAGAATTTTGACACACTATCCGTATCGTTCACCAAAAGCGTAACGTGTTCGGCATTGAGCTTGTCGTGGTATCTCAAAAAGTTGGCTTTATAGTCCATAGACAGCATAAGCCAAATATTTAAGAGCATAGCCGCCAGCAAAATCAGTACGGCGATAGCCACAGTCTGTCCTTTTGCTTTTCGCATATTTGAACGTGCGATAAGAAATAGCTTTCTCATTTTACCACCCCATATCTTTCAGAAAAGCAGTAAGTTTTTCGTGCCTTGCCGTATCGCCGTGCGCGTATTTCCCCAAATTACATTCGCCCAAGATTACGCCGTCTTTCAAATAGAGAATACGGTTTCCGCGGCGGGCGGAACGCATATCGTGAGTAACCATTACCACGCTTTGACCTTGCTCGTTAAACTTAGTGAGCGTATCAAGAACGTCAAGTCCCGTTTTGGAATTGAGCGCGCCCGTAGGCTCGTCGGCAAACAGTATTTCGGGCGAGTTAATAAGCGCACGAACAATACCGACTCTTTGCGCTTCGCCGCCCGATATTTGCGTAGGAAATTTCTTTTGCGTTTCTTCGGATATATCAACCGCCGCAAACAATTCTTTGGCGCGTGATACGACAGCCTTTTTGTCTTTGCTTACAAGCAGTCCTGCGGAAAGCACATTATCAATAACACTCATTCCGTCGATAAGATAAATTTGCTGAAACACAAACCCGCAGTGGTCGCGGCGGAATACCGCAAGACCGTCCTGCGATAAATCGGAAATGACTTTATCGCCGAAAATGATAGTCCCCAGAGTGGGCGTATCCATTCCCGAAAGTGCGTATAAAAGCGTTGATTTACCTGCGCCGCTTGCGCCCATAATTACGGTAAAATCGCCCTGATAAAGTTCCAAATCAATGTTTTTAAGAACGTGTTGCTGCTGACCTCCGTTAGAGAAAGTCTTGCATAGTTTTTCGGTTTTCAATAAAATTTGCCGTTGCATATAGAAACCTCCTTTTACACGCTCATTGTACATTTTAAAATTCTTAAATGTCTTTAACGATTTCTTAAATATTTCTTAAATCTTTCCGCTTAACGCAAGCATAACGATTACTTTTAATCCGTGTTCGCCGTTTTCGATAATCAGTTCGCCCTGCATTTCTTTCATAAAGTAATCTGAAATATATAACCCAAGACCTGCACCTTCGGTATTGTCCGCGTTACTGCCGCGTTTGTACTTTTCTTTAATGGTTGGTAATTCACCCTGTAAAACGCCGCCGCCGAAGTCTTCGATAATTACGCCGATATGGTCATCCGTTTTTTCTATCTCAACGATAACAGCGGTCTTTGCATACTTATATGAGTTGGCAAAGATATTGTCGAAAACCTGTTGTAAACGTAAAGCGTCGGCATATACCAAACATTCGGGAATATCGGGAACAGTCGCGCGGCGCAGATAATCCGCATTTTCAAGCATTGTTTTTACTTGTTTGCTGTCTATGTTCGTAGGGGTAACGGTAAGCTGTTGCAATTCTTCAAGCGTTGCCGTAAACAAATTTGTAACGAGCGTGTTTATCTGGTCGGCTTTGCCTATGATATGCGTGTAGTTCGCCGTTTCTTTATCATTCGTAGCAACCGCAAGCCCGACTTCGGAAACGGCTTTAATACTTGCAATCGGCGTTTTAATATCGTGAGAAAGTTTTGCAACGAGTTCTTTTTTACTTTGCTGCGCCTGCGCTTCGGCAAGGCGGGCTTTTTTAAGTTCCGAACGCATAATATCAAAGCTCTCTGTAAACGCGCCGAAAAGGTTATGTCTATCCATTTCGAGCGGAATATCCAAATTACCGCCTGCAATGCGCTCGGCAAAGCCTTTGAGCTTGCGAAACGGTCTTATCATCGTAAAGTGCATATATACGGCGTACCCTATACAGATTCCGCCGCTTATAATGATTGCAACCGACAAAATGATAATTGCCGTCCGCTTTTGTGCTTGTAGTGTTTGCGCACCGTCGTTATAAATAATGACCTTGCCGACTATACCGCTGTCGGTAGTAATATCGAGTATCGTATCTCTGTGTGTGATTGCTTCATTCACGCTTTCGGAAAGTCCCGATTTTGTTTTATACAGAAGATTACCGTTTTCGTCTAAAACAACGTAGTCGAGAGCGGTAGTATTTTTATGTTCTTCCAAAATATTAAAATCTTCCGTTACCGATTGCATAACTTCGTTTACGGCAACGGTATCTTGCGAGAAATCGGGCGTTTGCAAGGCAAAGATGATAAGCGTAATAATTTCGGCTATGAGTACGAGAAAAGCGCCGATTAAAAAGGCTTGCTTTTTCATTCGTTACCTCCCGTAAATTTGTAACCGTCACCCCAAACGGTAACAATGTATTTCGGCTCGTTGGGATTGATTTCTATGGCTTCGCGCAATCTTCGGATATGCACGTTCAGCGTTCCGTCGCCCGTAAATTTATCTTCCCAAACTTTCTCAAAGAGTTCCTTTTTTGATATAACCTTACCTTTATTTTCGATAAGATAAGTAAGCAACTTAAATTCAAGCGTGGTAAGTTTTACGAGATTGCCCCCTACATATGCCTGTTTTGCCGCAAAATTGACCGTCAGATATCCGTCCGAATATTTAGTAGTTGCGGCTTGTCCGTACCGCTTTAACACGGCTTTCACTTTGGCAAGAAGAACGCCAAGCGAATACGGTTTTTGAACGTAATCGTCGCCGCCGATATTCAGCGCAACTATTTTGTCGTCGTCGCTCGTCCGTGCGGAAATAAACAGTATGGGAATATTCATCTTTTCCCGAAGTTCCTTACATAAATCGAAACCGCTTCCGTCGCCCAAGTTTATATCGAGCAGTATAAGTTCGGCTGTATTATCTTTGAAAAACTTGCGGCAATCGTCCACGCCGTAAACTGCAACCGTATTCACACTGAAAAGATTAAAGTATTCTGCTGTACTGTCCGCAAGTACTTTTTCGTCGTCAACTATAAGGCAATTATATTTCATACAGCACCTCCGTATTGATTATACCATTTTTCAAGACGGAAATCTTTAAGAATTCCTTAAATTTTTGTTTTTGATAAAAATGTTTATTTAACATTGACTTTAATGTAAAATTATGCTATACTGTTTAAAAATTTGTAATAGAGGTTTTTAATGGATAAAAAAATCGTAGGAGCACGCTTAAAGGCTTTGCGGGAAGGCGTTCATCTATCGCAAGCCAAACTTGCGGCAATGTTCGAAGGCGTTGACCAGCCCTCTATCTATCGTTACGAAAACGGGACAACCTTTCCGTCATTTAACGTGCTTATACAGTATGCGGATTATTTCGACGTATCGCTCGACTATATCTTCGGCAGAACGGACAACCCGCAAGGTAAATTGTATGAATTTCAGCCGCAAGTATTTAAGGACAACAAGCAAATGCAAGAGCTAATCGAAATGTGCTTCGACCCTAACTCCCCCGCAAATGCAAAACTTAAGGAATTATTATTAAAACTAATTGATAAAAAATAATTGATTATTCAAAGGAGAAAGCAAATGGAATTACGCGACTTGAAATCTTACAATATCTTGAAAGAAAAAGATCCATTACTTGCGGGGCAAGTAGAAGCAATTTATAAACTTACCTATGAAACAATTAACGGTATTGCAAGATTTTACGACAATTACACAATGCATGATATGAATCATGGATTAAGAGTTGCAGCTTATATGGAGAAACTAGCTTTTGGTTTAGGCGACGACTTATACAGCAACATTAAAAAGTATAACGCTTTGGAATTGGCACTTATAATTCTTACTGCAGTGTTACATGATATAGGGATGTTTATTCGCCCTGAAGATGAAATTGCCATCAAAAGAAATGAAATAAAGTATACGAATTCATTAACATACGATGGAGTCCTAAAAGTATCGGGAAATGAAAATGAAGCAATAAAAGAAATTATTCGTATTACACACGCAGCTCGAATTAATGAATTTATTAATTATAGTTTTAACGGACAGACAATTTCCCAAATTCTTATGATTAATGGAAATTATACTTATGCGGATGATATTGCATCCATTTGTAGATCTCATGGTGAAGATTATACTTATATAAAAACTTTGAGAAAAGAAATAACAAAAGGCAACTATACTTATAACCCGCAATTTATAGCAGTGCTATTACGTATAGCGGATTATTTGGATCTTGACAAACAGCGAACCCCCATCCTTTGGTATTCAATGATGGGAATAAACGGTTTTAGTCGTGAAGAATGGGAAAAACATTTTATTATTCAAAATGAAAGAAAACTTAGGAAATATATTGATAATAAGTTACAAATTTATTTTGATGGAAAAAGTTCAAATGCAAAAATTCATAGAAAATATCTTAAATATATTGATGAATTAAGAACCGAATTAGAAAACGCCGATGAATTATTAAACACAATAGACGCTAATAAGAAATATACTTTAAATGTTAGCACTAAATTAGATGACTGCGTTCAGACAGAAAACTTTAAATATTCAAACCTAAGACTGACTTTAGATTATTCCGCCATAACTGACTTATTAATGGGGAAAAATATTTATGGTGATAGTAAATTGGGTTTAAGGGAACTAATTCAAAATTCAATTGATGCATGCAAATTAATGAAGGAAATTAAAGGTAATGACCCTGATATTCCAGATCCTTCAATTTATGTTCTTTGCTCCAAAAAAAATAATTATGTAAAAATTAAAGATACAGGTATAGGAATGACATTAGATATTGTCAAAAAACATTTTCTAAATGTCGGTAAATCTTATTATAAATCACATGAGTATTTACATAAAAATTATGCGTATGAACCTATTGGACAGTATGGCATCGGATTTCTAGCTTGTTTTTTATTATCTGATAATGTCATTGTTAAAACAAGGTATTATAAAAGTAATGAGATAAATCAAATTGAATTAGAAAAAAACAGCGAATATGTTGTAACAAATACTGAAATACCCACCTACTTTTTTGGCACAGAAATAAAATTAGAATATTCAACTTCATTAATTATATCTTTTATTCTAGGATCATTAGGATTATAACCTAGTTCCCTTACAGCATCTCGAACTTGCGCATTCTGCTTCTTATTATTTCCTGGTCTGTTAGTTGAGGCAAACAATATATTTAATCCAACTAATCCAGCGACAGCCTGACCGCCAGTTATAGATAATGTTACGGTTTCTCCTGATGCAAGAGCAAATTGCCCCAAAGTAAACGACGTACCAAAGAATGAACCCACGGCAGGCGCTACCCAGCCGGCAAACGTTCCAACCGCTCCCCCAACTACTCCTCCGCAGACCACACCGAGTAATATCCAACCAAATAACTCCAGTCCATGCGCACCTTGCTCTTGCGCCTTTTCGCCTGCTATATATCCGCCAACTACTGCTCCTACCGCCGCTCCTATTATCAGCCCGATTATCATTGCTGTAGTAAAGAAAAACGTTCCATTAGGGTCAGTGAACATAACAGGGTTATTGCCGCAATAAGCGTAAAGGTTTAAACCGTTTATCGTTTCGGGGTCGGCATATTCAATACTGTCAATATTGATAAATCTTCCTACTTCAGGGTCGTAATATCTTGTCTGCAAGAAATAAAGTTTAGTTTCAGTATCAAAATAATACGAACGATATCTGAACGGATTAATATTTCCAAGCGCCGAATTGCTTCCGCTTATTGTGTGATTACCCCATGCGTCGTACTCATATTGTACCACAATGACGCCGTTACTGTCAAGTAAGGCAATTATATTACCCTGTATGTCTTTGCGGTAGTAATAATTATTACCCTCATAGCTAAATCCCAATAACCCGACAGTTTATATAAGGCACTTTGTGTTGATTCAATTTAAGTTTTTTATTAAAATAATGTAAATTTATAAAATATCATATTTTAATATATTTCAACGTACTTATATCGGAGGTAGGTTTTATGAATGAATTTATTAAAATAGCAAAAGCAGTTATGGTTGGTCATGCCGTAGGCGACGCGCTCGGCGTGCCTGTCGAATTCCGCACAAGGGATTATCTCAATAAAAATCCCGTAACCGAAATGATTGGCTTCGGCACCCACCCCGTTCCCAAAGGCGCTTGGTCGGACGATACGAGCATGTCGCTATGCGCGCTTGAAAGCCTGTCAAAAGGAAAGATTGATTTCGACGACGTAATGCTTAACTTCGGCAAATGGTATTATTACAACGAATTTACGGCAACGGGCGAAACTTTTGATATCGGTAATACTTGCAGTGAAGCCATTCATAGATATTTTAAGGAAAAAATTCCTTACAATAAGTGCGGTCTTTCTGACGAATACTCTAACGGCAACGGCTCGCTTATGAGAATACACCCTTTTACACTTTATTTAATTTATCACAATAAAAATAAACTGCGTTATACCCATTATATAATAATCGGTCAAGCCTCAGCCTTAACGCATGCGCACGTGCGTTCGCAGATAGCTTGCTTTTTATACTCTTATATTCTGTGGGAAATAATAGAAAGCCAACGTAAAGAATGTATCAAAAATACGTGGCGAGATATCAGGCTCTTTTTTTCGCACCGCAGTGCAGATTGTGGCGGTGATGCAAGGGCATTAAGCGAGCTGGGCTATTTCAGCCGAATATTTGACGGAATAGACAAATTAAATGTAACCGAAATTATGAGCGACGGATACGTAGTACATACGCTTGAAGCGGCAATTTGGTGTCTGCTTACGACTGACAGCTACGAAGAGTGTGTTTTAAAAGCCGTAAATCTCGGCGATGATACCGACACAACGGCAGCCGTAGCAGGAGGGCTTGCGGGGGCGCTATACGGCTACGACGCAATTCCCGAAGAATGGCACAATAGTCTTTTAAGGCGGGACTACATAGAAGAGCTTTGCGAAAAAGCTTTTAAATAAGGGAGAGTTATGTCAAAACACATTTGGAATTACGCAGAAAACGAATACTGTGTTGAGGAAGCGTTTAAAAATTTTGTGATTAACAGAGAATATGACGTGGAATTGTTTATTACAAAAATGTACATTCATTTCGACGGAAAAATCAGCAAGTCGTCTATAAAAATGAAATTGCAAAATATAAAGTATCTTCTTATTTTGTACAACGTTCCCAACACGCTTGCCCTTGCGCCGTTAGAACATGTTGCCGAAGATAATAAGTACGCATTTTTCGCCGCGGCAAAGAAGTATAATCCATAAACATTTGCAAAAAACAGCCCCCCCCCAAATGTCATACAAACTTTTTTTTTGGGGGGGGTATTAAAAACAAAGTTTTTTCCGTTTAGCTTTTTTATGCTTCGAGGTTATAGCTGTAAAGGTCGTTGCCGCTCATAAATTTGCCGAAGATATATTTGTTGCTGGCGCTCTCCGTCATTATGTAAATTCTACCGTCCATATAGACGATTTCTTCGCTCATAGGCGGGGCTGTAACGCTCCGTTCAAGGCACGCTCCGTCAAGATAGTATAGCGGTACATTTTTACCGTTTAAAGTCAATTGCCCCGCGGATATGCCCGAGTTATTATAAAAAAGCAGGTGAGAAGAGGCAAGTCCGTAGGAAGTGGAAAGCACTATTTCGTCCGGCGTAAAAGTCATTCCCTGCACAAGCCCCGTTGTGGAGTAGACTGCAATCGGCTCGGGGCTTATATAAAAGCTGTCCGCCGCGCCGTCGTCGATATCAAACACCGTAATAACCGCCTTGTTTTCGTCGCCCGCGGGTGTCGTTATGCGTTGCCAATCGGGCGTTTCGTAGTTGCCCGCACGGTAGAACGAGCCCGTGTAGAACTTGCCGTCATATACGTTGCAATAGGCGGGGTCGAGCAGGGTTTTAACCTCTCCCAGCTTTACGCTCTCCACCTTGTGCTCTGTCAAATCGGCAAGCGCAAACACGTCGCAGCCGTCGTCACCCGTTATGTAAAAGTATTCCTTGTAGTGCGCAATACCGCCCGTGTGCCCCGTATAGTTGCTCCCGTCCTCATTTTTAAGCAGAGTGCGGGTTGCCTTTCCCCTTTCGTCTATGTAGTAGACCATAGAGCTCCCGCCCTTTTTAGCCGAATATCCGCAAGCTATAAAGGCGTTTTCGTTTTCGAGGTAGTCGAGCCCCTGTCCTACAAAACCGCTTGACGTCCCGGGGATTTTAAATTCAGCCCGCGCGCGCCTGTAAAAGGAAGAAAAGGCTATTTTCTCTCCCAGCCTTATGCCCGAAAGCAAAACGGTTATTACAAGAACGGCTATTATAATCACCTTTAAAACGGTGAGAAGTACGTTTCTTCTTTTTGTCGTTTTTTTCATAATAGTACCTGAGAATATTTTAGACGATTTTTGTCAATAAATCAATTATCTGCGGCGGTTAATATTTTCACCGCAAAATCTTTTTTAAATAGAGCCGACATTGACCTCAACGCACCATTTATCGTGTCTAAGGCTGTCATTCCCTCGATGATTAAAAAGGGACACGGCAAGATTATCAATATCTGTTCGATGATGAGCGAGCTCGGCAGAGAAACCGTTTCGGCTTACGCCTCGGCGTACTCTACGAATTAAAGTAAGCGCTAAATCCCATATTAAAACACAACAAAACACTCCGAGCATTTCATACTCGGAGTGTTTAAATTGTTCTTCTTTTAAGCGCCGACGGCTACGACGAAAGCTTTTACATTTCGAGGCGAGCCGAGCTTGTACGCTTATTTACTCGCCCTTGAAGGGAAGAAGCGCCGCAACTCTTGCACGCTTGATTGCCGTTGAAAGCTCTCTCTGGTGCTTAGCGCAGTTGCCGCTCATTCTTCTGGGAAGCATCTTGCCCGATTCGGTTACGAATTTCTTTAAACGGTTTACGTCCTTGTAATCGATTTCAGTAACCTTTTCCTGGCAAAAAACGCAGACCTTTCTGCGGGGAGCTTTTTTATAGCTCTTTTTTACGCTTGTCTTTTCTTCCATGATTATCTCCTTGAAAATTTCGTCCCGTCAATATCAGAAGGGAATGTCGCCGTCGTCGTCAAACGATTGAAGAGTAGGCTTTTTCGACCCCCTGCTTCCGCTTGCGGGCGCGGCGGGTGCGTCGCCCTCTACGTAGTCGGAGTTGCGGGGAGTTAAAAACTCAACGTCCTGCGCAACGATATCGACTGCCGTGCGCTTTACGCCCTGACTGTCCTCGTAATTTCTAAGTTCAATCGTGCCCGATACGGCAACCTTGTTGCCCTTTTTTGCATAGCGGTTGACGGTTTCGCCAAGACTGCGCCACGCGGTCACGTTGAAGAAATCTGTCTTTCTCTCGCCGTCCGAGCCAGTGTAATTTCTGTTTACGGCAATAGCAAAACGGCAAATGGATACGCCGCTGTTAGTTTCCGTAAGCTCGGGGTCACGAGTGAGATTACCTATTAAAAAAACCTTATTCATCTCTTGTTACCTTATTTGTTCGTAATCATTCTTCTTAAAACTTCCGTGGAAAGCCCGCAAATTCTGTCGAGCTCCTTTACCACAGCGCTTTCGGCTTCGAAGGTCATAAGAACGTAATAACCGTCGGACTTATAGTTGATAGGATAAGCCAACTTTTTTACGCCCCACTTGTCGGTGGAAACGACCTTGCCGCCGTTGTCGGTAACGATAGCTTCGAGCCTGGAAACAAAGGATTCCTTTGCTTCGTCGGTTAAAGCTGCGTCCAACACATAAAGCATTTCATAAGTTTTCATATTTTACACCTCCTGGACTTAATCGGCATACCACCCGCGGTATGCAAGGCATTGCGCACAACGCGCCTATATATAATACATAAATATTTAATCTTTGTCAAACGTTTTTAATTGCCATTATTGCTATCTGTCGACATTTGAAGCACGATTTCTATAAGCTGTTTTAACGTGAGATCTTCAAGCTCTACGGAATGCTGTTCGGGCACTCCGTTATTATAGATAACATAGTTAAACGTTTTACCCTTAATGTTGGCGTCGATAAGTCCCGCGTCCTGCAACTCGCCGAGCTTTGCCCTGTAAACGTTAGTCGCGCACTGATTGACCATATTGTTGAAGTTGTTTATGGTGTACGCCTTTTCGGCATTGCGCTCGTTTTCTGTATTGACGTCGTACCACTTATAGAGCACAAACCGCCACATTCCGCGCGCCGCGCCGTAGGTATAATACCTTGTTTCGCCCTTGTCGTCGTAATCTTTCTGCGTGAGCGTGCCGGACGCGTCGTCCTTAGCCATACCCTCCTCTAAATCCTTTGAGTTCTTATCCGTCAGGTCAAAGCCGCCGCTCCCGTTCATTTCGTAGTACAGCCAATCGGAATTGAAGCCGACTATTTTCATCTTAGCGCCCTCTCCCGAATCGCTTCCGTAAGTGTAGTAAACGGTATTGCCGCGCGCCTCGAATTCTTCCTGCGTCAGTCTGCCTACGCTTACGAACGAGCCTACGCGCGCGCCTTCCTCTACTTTGAGTACAAAATATTCATAATCGGGGTTAAAGTCTATGACTTCCATAGGGTCGGTGCCGTCGGGTAGCATATAAATCTCTTCGGCGTAAATGCTCTGGATAAGCAACGCGTCGATAGCCTCGGCGAGCTCGCTGACCTTGGTCCCGCGCAGCCCCCTGAGCAATGCGCTTCCGTTTATCTCGTCCTCGGTGAAAATATCCTCAATACCCATATTGGAAATCGTCTGTTCAAGTCCGTCGATAGGCGAATCTTTAATTGCTTTTAAAATGAGGTTATCGGTGTCCTCCAAGTCGATAACGTCGCCTATCGTCAAATCCTTGGTGAAATTGCCCATTCTTTCCGAAACGCCGTTGACTTTTGTGCCGCCGACGTTGACCCTGCGACCGTTCTCCACATACCAGACCGACGTAATAATCATCGAGCCGTCGCGCTCTTCGGTTGCAATATAGCAGTCCTTATCCGCGCCGCCGACGGTTATCTTGCCCGTATGAGTATAGCCGTTGTTGAGCTCGTCATAGCCCGTTCCGAACTTGACGCCCCTTGCGCCGTAGCCGAAGTATGTCATTATGCCGTCGTTGGCGTCTATATCGAGAAAAATCGTCATATCGAGGTTCTTCGTGAGCTCGGCTATTTCCTTTATCTTTACGCCCTCTATAATACTGCCGCTTGCGTCTATGACCTCAATAATAGTATCTCCGTCTACTCTTACGCTGACCACCCTTTCGTCCTCTTCGCCCTTATTATATATCGCCGAATAGAAGCCGTCCGAGGCGGGTTGCAGGTCGGATATGCGGTATGCAATGTATGCCATAACCTTGTTGTCGACGGTTACGTTATTTATGAACGTGCCCACTTCGAGGTCGTCCACGAGCTTGTTGAAATCGACTTCGCCGCGCATAAGCTCGCCCAAAGTAGTTTTGCCGAACACCTTGTAAGCCATGTCGCCGTTTTCCCCGAGCACAGTATACGCGGGCACGGAATCGAGCGGCGCAAACGAATCGTTGACCAAATCGCCGAGAGTAAGCGCGTCGAGCTGAACGAGCTGTTTCGCGTTGTTTCTGAAATAATTCTTGCCGCAGACCGTCTTTATTTCATACTTTTCCGTATTTGCGTTCTTAACCGTATAGTAATAGTTGCGCGCATAATCGCCGTAGTAAGAATACCCCTCGAAGCGGTCGGAATAATCCGTATTATTTTCGTTGAGCGCGGCATATACCGCGTCGTAATCTATTACATAGTTGCCTTCGCCGTCGGGCTTAACGACTATGAAATCGGTGTCGTCGCCGTATTCGAGCACGGACAGCGTTACGGTTTTCGCGTTGCTTCCGCTGCCCTCGCTAAACTCGAACGTGCCCTCTATGTACTCGGCTTCCTCTATGCCGTTCTCCGTTACTCTGCAAGGCACATAGTACAGCATATATTTGGAATAGCTGAATTCGCCGTCGTCCTCGTCCTTGGATATGGGAGTCAGCCAGTCGTAGTTGTTGCCGAGGTTTTCGGGATATGCGCTCTTGCCGTTGACGGGAATTTCGCGGGAATAGCCCAGCTCGCTGTCGTACACGTAGATATCGTACAGCACGGGAAATCTCAAATCGGCATTTTCCTCGCCGTCGCGCGCCGCAACTCCGCCGTAATAAACGCTCGAATACTCCGTTTCGGAGCCCATTAACAGCGATTTTACAATGAGGTTAGCGTCTTCGCCCGTCACCTGCGTTATATTTAACTTTTGAAGCAGAGCCGCCGTTTTAACGTTCATTAAGCTTTCGGAAAGCACCTGCGCAAGCCCGCTTAAAGGAGTGCTCTCAAACTCTTCGCGGTCGATTTCTATGTATCCGTCGATTGCGTTGTACACCATTCCGAGAAGCATATCCGTTGCGGGAATGAGCGCGGCGATGTCATCGAAGCTCTTGCCCAGCACCAAGACCTCGCCGTCCTTGTAAATAAGGTTCTGCAAGCCCGCAAACAATTCCTTTAAGTTGGAAGCGCCGCCGTTTTCCTTGTCGGTATTTATATATATGTAGTTGCCGTTTTTGTCGACGTTCTGAATATTAAATGTATTCATCAGAGTATTCAGATCGGTATTGGTAACGTACCAGTACACGCCGAACACCGCGCCCACCTCCACCAAAATAGCAAACAGAAAGCCGAGCAGAAAAGATATGATTGCAGTAAATAGCTTCGAGCCGCTTCTCGTCATAATTCACCTCCGATTGCGGATAACCGCCGAGACAATAGATTATCTCGCACAATATTATACAATACGCCGCCCCTAAAAGCAACTGTTTTACAGCGCCGTCGGTTTGCCGCATATTGGGAAGCGCGGAACAATTTTACGCGCGCCTCGCAAGTGCGTAGCGTATGAGCCTATCCTTTTCGTTTGGAACGTTGCCGATAACGCACTCACCGAGCAGGAATTTTAGCGTTTTAGCCGTTTCGTTGGGGCATATTCCCGCGCCAATCAATTCATCGCCCCTTACGGCAAGCTGCTTTATATTGAGCGGAACGCCCTCTTTAAGCATCTGAGCGTATATGTTTTTCCACTTAGCTACGCAGGGCGCGGGCGACAAAGCGTCCTTACACGCCGAATAATCGGACTGCTTCAAAAGCAGTAATTCCTGTAAAATATCGAAATGGCTGACAATAAATTTGCGCACTTTGTTTTCCGACGCGTCGCACCGCAAATCGTACATATGCCACCTTACAAGCTCGCACGTTCTCTCCGTTACCTTCTTCGGAACGCGCAACCGGGCGCATATTTCAGCCGCAATGCGCGCACCCTCCTCCTCGTGGCGCGCATATCTGCCGGTAGTCAGTTTGCAGTACGGCTTGCCCACGTCGTGTAAAAGCGCGGCAAGCCGGATTGTCGGCGGAGCATATAAAACGCACCTTGCCGTATGTTCGAGCACGTCGTACGCGTGATAGTCCTCGCGCTGAGCCATTCCGTCGCCTGCGGCAAGCTCGGGCAGAATACAGCCGAGAACGCCCGTTTCTTTCAACAGCTTAATCCCTTTATATTGCCCGCCTTTTACGCCGTACTTTAAGTCTGCGGTCAGAATGTATTCCAGCTCCGTCCATATCCTTTCGGGCGCGATATCGGCGATTAGCCGACGGTTTTTATACGCGCCCGCTACACACTCCTCCGTGGGCGTAAAACCCGTCTGCGCGGCTATACGGCAGAGGCGCATAAGCCTTAGCCCGTCCTCACCGAACACCTTCTCGGCGGGAGCAACGGTCGTTATGCGTTTCGCCTCTATATCCTCGATGCCGCCGAGCGGGTCGACGAAATTGTCGGCGGCGATATCGTAATACACCGCGTTGCACTTGAAATCGCGGCGGAGCGCGTCGCTGACGATATCGTTCGTAAAAAATACTTCCGCGGGTGAATGCCGTCCGCGCACGTATCTGTCCGTGCGGAACGAAGTGAACTCACAGTCCGAGCCGTCGAAGGTCATACGCACCGTGCCCGTATTTTTATACGCCGCGCCGACTTTAAACCCGACAGCCTCGGCTATCGCGCCGACTTCCTCCGCGGCAACGGGTGCGCAAATATCCCAATCCGTTGCGCCTTCCGCAAAGAGTCCTGAGATAAAGTCGCGGCAAGCGCCCCCGACAACGTAAAGCGGAGCGCTCAGTTTATTTGCAAAAGTTTTAAGTTTTTCGGGAATTATACTGTTCATAAACCTCTATAAAGCTTTAATTAGCAAAAATTTTCAAGCTTAAACATTATAGCAGATTTATAAAACTATTGCAAATCTCGTTTTAATATTGTATAATTATTTTTGGAACGGTATGCCCGCAAGGCGTGCGCCGACCCTTTACGGAGAGAGAAATGTACCACCTTATTATAAACGGTTACAATGTGGATGAAAATGCGCAAAGCAAACTCGATACGGTTGAAGAGATCTTTCGCATTGCCGGCAAGGAGCTTAAAATACATAAGACGGAACACGCGGGACACGCCAGAGAGATAGCGTCCGCACTTACATCCGACGGTGAGTTCGCCCACCTTATAGCAATGGGCGGAGACGGCACTCTGCACGAGGTATTAAACGGCATAAAGAACGTTGAAAACTGCACTTTGGGACTTATCCCCCTCGGCTCGGGCAACGACTTTGCAGAATCGGCGGGAGTACCTTTGGACGTTAAATCGGCAGCTGAAACCATTGTATTCCGCGCTCCCGTGGCAATCGACTTTATAGAAACGGAGAGCGGGCTGAGAAGCATAAACGCTATCGGAATGGGCATTGACGTGGACGTTTTACAGCGCGCGTACAGCGGAAAAAACAAGGGCAAAAAGAAATACTTCAAGGCGTTTTTGCAGAGTCTGAAATACTATAAGGCTTCGACTTACAGAGCGAGCTGGGACGGCGGCGAGGAACGCGAATACACGGGTATAATCGCCTGTCTTGGCAACGGCAGGCAAATCGGCGGGGGCATTAAGCTCTTTCCCGAAGCGGAAATAGACGACGGCTATATGGATTTGCTTGTGGTAGACTACCTCTCACGCTTCCGCACGCTCGTTGCATTTATAAAGCTTTCTATGGGCAAGGTAAACAGCGTTAAGGAAGTAACTCATGTAAAATGCAAGAGCGCGCGCTTTACCCCCGTAGGCGGCGACGTGCCCGTTCAGGCGGAGGGAGAAATTTACAACAACGTCGTTCTGCACGCGCACATCGTCAGCGGCAAACTGAAATTTTATCTGCCCCGCCACGTTTAAATTGATTTCGGAACGTAGATTTATATCATATGATTGAAAAGTTTTACAGACGCATTATCGACGGAGTGCCGTCGGCAATAATCGTCGTAGACCAAAACTTAAAAGCCGTATTTTCAAACGCTAACTTCAAACTGCTGTTCGGGCGGGAGTTTAAGCGCGCTACTTTGGGCAGCGCCGTGAATTGCGCCAACGATTGCAAGCGGTGCGGCAAGAGCGACTGCGCGCACAACTGCTCGCTTATTTCGGCGTTCGAGGATTCCTTTTATTCGAACAGAGAGATTTCGCGACGCATATTTTTAAAGCTCGGCGGAGAGGAGCGGCGCGACGTCGCTTTCTCCATAACCGTAAAGCCGTTGGGCGAAGGGCTGTGTATGGGGGTCATCGACGACGCGTTGGAGCTTGAAATCGCGCGCGAATTGCAGACCGCCAAGAGCATACAGCAACGCCTTTTACCCGCGGGCAAGTGGGCAGGCGGAAAGAGATATTCGTATCTGTATATTCCCTGCCGCGATATCGGCGGCGACCTTCCCGAAGTGTTCACGGTGGAAAATTCCGCTTGCGGAGTTATCGCCGACGTTTCGGGCAAGGGCATTTCGGCGGGTATGCTAACGGCGTTTGTAAAGGCGGCTTACGACAAGAGCGCTTACTCCCCCGCCGCCGCTATTTCCGCGCTTTCATACAAATTTGCCGAGCTCAATTTAGACGAAAGAAACTATATAACCGTTGCCGCCGCGCGCATTGATAAGGACAGCATAACCTACTCTATGGCGGGGCACAACGTCCCCATTCTGTTGAAGTCGGGAGGAGGCATAACGCGCATTATGCTCAACTCGCCGCCCGTATCCAACTGGTTCGGCAACGCGCAGTATTTCGAGGATACTATCGGGTATAAGAGCGGGGATATCCTCGTTTTACTTACCGACGGCGTTACGGAGAGTAAAAACCGTTACGGCGAAATGTTCGGCGTGGACGGGGCGATTAAAACGCTGTCGCTCTCGCGTACGGGCGAAGAATTTATTAAAAATCTGGAAACTAATTTAAAGAGCTTTTGCGGCGAGCTACACGACGACGTTACGGCAATCGCCTTCGACCTATAAGACGGGCGCATAGCTTTACTTCAAAACTCAATTCCCCTTGCAACTTGTATAAGTCGCAAGGGGAATTTTAATTTACGGATTTAAATTGATAATAAGGCGGCAAGCTCGTAATAGTCGGAAACTATTTTATTCTGCGGCAGAAACGCCGACAGCCGCTTGCGCTTTAAAGGCGTGGGCGCCATACCTAAAAATTCGCACCCCGCATTGACCGCGCATTCGTAATCGCGTTGGGTATCGCCGACAAACAGCAGGTCTTTAAGCGGACAGTTTAAAGCTTTTGCCGTTATTTCAAGCGAATGTGTGTGCGGCTTCATCAGCTCGGGCTGAGCAGGTTCTCGCCCCGCGACAGGCACCTCCGCTTCGGGAATGCGCCGTTCGAGAAAGGCTTTTACGCACTCCGCCGAATTGTTTGTGGCAACGCCGACTTTGACGCCGCGCTTTATGAGCTTGGCGAACACCTCTTCAACGCCGTAAACACTCTCCGCGCCCTCAACCGCTTCAAGCTCAGCCGCCGTCAGAATACCGTCGGACTCCCTGTATGCCGCCTCCCTTGTTTCGCCCGCGACCGTCTGACGGGCAATTTCCGCAAACACTTCGAAAGCGTCCAACGCACAGTCAAAATCAACCCCGAATTTTTTTACCGCTTCCGACAGCTTGCGCGCCGTAGCTTTAAGGTCGTAATTTTTAAACACCCTGCACATAGTACCGTCGAAGTCGAACGCTATGCAAATTTGTTTCACTTTTCCGCTATCCATTCAGCCGCCTCTCTTGCGTTTTTACCGATAACGGACGCCTCTGTAAGCCGAGCCTCCCGCACGACGCTCTCGGTGGTAAGCACGTATGCATTGCCGTGACGTTGAAGCAAAGTCGCGGGGATACCCGCCGTTATCGGGCCGTTGAATAACCGACTTAAAATGTTGGCTTTTTGTATATCGAATGCGAGAATGAGCAATATTCCCGCAGACAGAGCCGTGCCCATACCCACGGTTATTATAGATTTTGACGGTTGGTTGGGGTCGATATATTTTTTACTGTTTTCTCCCACCTCTACAATCCGCGGCGCGTCGCTGATAATGTCGTCGATTTCGTTATACGTTCCCACTTCATACGCGAGGACTTCACCTATCGGCGAGAGTGAAACGCCGTGAACCGAGGGCGGGTAACTGCGGATAAGCTTTTGCGCCTTTTTCAACGGATCGCTGTCCGTGTATATTCCCGAGAGCAGGTTGATTTGTCCCTTATCGGGTTGCTTACCCTGCCGCTCCAACGGCTCTATTAAAGTCTCGTATATGTGTCGGGTTCTGCTCGTATCGTGCTCGCTCCATACCCCGAACGTTTCCGTATCGGATATGATTTGCGCCTCGCCGAACGGACAGCCCTCGTACTCGTTTGCAATGCGCAGCATAGCGCGGAAAATTGCCGTAGCGCTCCTCCCCGTGGGAAGTATGACCGACGAATCGGGGTGCGCGTGCGCCGCGTCGAAGTACACCCTTGCCGCACACTCAGCCGCCTCTCTCTCGTCCTTAAACGCGAGAATGCCCTTCGCCCAGTTGTTTAATGACTGAGCGGGCGTTTCGGCATTTTCCGACCGCTCGATTTTTTCCTTTGTAAACCCGTCCGCGTCCAGAAGCCTGATATCGCTTATCAGCTTTTCCAGCGTAGCGTCGCGAGTATCGAGCCAATCGAGCCACTGAGTAGAAGTAAGATAATAGCTTAAATTGTTCGGCTCTACGCGCTCCACCCTCAGCCAGAAAACGGGCTTTTTATACTTGTCGGCAAGAGCAAGCTCGCGCTTGACGTGTATGCTTGCGTCCGCCTGAGCGCAGAAGAGCAACACGACTGCTTTGCAATTTTTGATTGCCTCGCATATAGCCTCGTCCCACTGCACTCCCGTATGTATGCTGTCACGCGCATACCATGAGGTAAGCCCGCGCCGCCCCAAATACTTGGCAAGATGCGCGGCAAGCTCAACCGTGCTTGAATGATAACTTAAAAATATCTGAGCGTGTTTCTTGTTTCCCGCCATAGTCCTCTCCATAACAGACGCTTTACCCGCCGCGCACTGTATAGCGTTAAAGAATTTCCTTGATTTTCGTTATTGCGGCGGTACGGTTTTCAACTCCCAGCTTTAAATATATTGCGCTGATATAGTTGCGCGAAGTGCCGTCGGACAGCTTTAACGCAGAAGCTATCTGTCGGTTTGTAAAGCCGTCTAAAATCATCATAGCAATGCCCGCCTCTCTGTCCGAAAAGCTGAACGCCCTTTTCAGCTTTATCTCCCTGTCGGAGGACACCATAAGCGCGGCGTCGGTTATCTTTTTGGCGATTTTCGAGGGAAGAATTGTGTCTCCCGCATATGCGTTACGAATGGCGTCGATGAGCGCGGTAGAACCTATATCCTTTAAAAGATAGCCGCTTGCGCCGTTGTTGATTGCAGACAGTATATAGTCGCTGTCGTCAAACGTCGTTAAAATAATTATTTTGCACGCGGGCGCGGTTTCCTTTATCTTCTTGGTTGCGGCAACGCCGTTCATATTGGGCATACGGATATCCATAAGCACGACGTCGGGCTGAGCCGTTCTGACCATTTCGACAGCTTCCGCGCCGTCGCCCGCAACTCCGCAAACCGTGATATCGCCGCTCGTTTCAAGTACGCTCTTAATTCCCTCCGCAAGAATTATCTGATCGTCTACAAGCATTACCTTAATCATTTTTATCCTCCCGTACCGCCTTTTTTCAGTTTGTTTTTATCGTTATCTTGATTTCGCAACCGTCGCCGCTCTCGCTCTCGAACACAATGCCGCCGCCGAACGCCGTCGCCTTTTCCCTTATTCCGCGGATGCCGAACCCCTCTTTAAAATCGTCGGGAAGTCCGCTTCCGTTGTCCGAAACAGTCAGACACACCCCGTCGCCGCTCGCTCCGAACTCCACGTAGAACGCGTTTGCACCGCCGTGCCGTATGCCGTTCGACAGACACTCCTTCAAGCTGTTGGCAATAAACCTGCGCCTGTCCGCCGCGAGCTCCAAATCGCCGATATCACAGCGTATTTTCACGTCCGCGCCGTCCATTGTCTGAGCCAAAATCTCTTCAAGCTCCTCTTTCAGCGACATAACGCTTTCGCGCCCCGCAAGCAAATGCACGCTTTCGCGCATCTGTTCGAGCGCGTTTTTCGCCTGAATGTTGGCTGAAACAATCTTAGCCTTAGCTTCCTCGGGATTGACGTCTATCAACAGCTTAGCCGCTTCCGTCTGCATTATAACCGCCGTCATCGAATGTCCGGCGTTGTCGTGAATATCGCGGGCTATGCGGTTGCGCTCCTGAAACACCGCCGTTTCGGACAGCTGTTTGTACGCCTCTTCCAACTGTTTTTTGTTCTCGTCCGCTTCTTTGAGCGCCTTGGTCAGCTTTACATTGTTGCGGTAGAAACCGATAAAGAAGTTCAACACGGCGAAATGTATGGCAAGCATAATTACGCCTACGACGCTTGCTGAAACCATATCGAGAATTTCCGTGTACGTCATTTCGCTTACTGTAATGCTCCAACCTATGGCGCACGTTACGACAAACAGCACGCAGCTACTGACAAAGACTATTACTTTTGTCTTTAAGTCGGCAATGTTAATGTATAGCTGTGAAAGAATTACGCAGTACAGACCTGCCAGATACGTACTTCCCGTGAGCAGGCAAATACACAGCAGGAACACGAAGTCGATTGCGTAAACCGCTATACGCGCTTTCAGCGTCTTGATAAAATACATTTCGAAAAAGCAGAGAGCGTCCAATATTATCGAACAGCACACAAGCGATATGACTTCCCACAGCTCGGGTCCGGGTTTTTTTACCGCGTACTGCACGCAAATAATTATTTCGAAAACAAACAGGATAATACCTATAATTATCGAAAGCGCTTTCGTCAGCTTTGGCGAAATAAGGCTCTCCGAAGCGTTCTTATTCTCCATAGCTATCACCCGCCTCGCCGAACACAATCCTGTCGGCGACAAAATAACTGAAAATCTCTCCGTCCTCGCCGACTATACAGTAGTCGTAAAATTTAACGCCGCACAGATTGGTTATTTTGTGTATCCGTCCGCATACAACGTCGTCGTATGGAGTAGGCGCGTTGCCGCCGTGAGCCCGCGTGCTCGCCACGAACAGCCCGTAAGGACGGTGAACCGACACGCACTTTAAAATTTCGCTCTCGGGCGCCTCCGGAGGATTGCCGTTACTGCCGCGGAAGGTACATATACGCCTCAGCCTGCCGTCCTTGTCCATTACGCACAGCTCCAAAACGTCGTCGTCGGGCACGGGACGCGCCGACAGAAACTTTCTGAACTCGGAGGTGTTGCCTATTACGGCAAAGCTTAAACAGTCGTTGCAACGTTCAAAGGACTTGCCGACGCATACGATATACTGCGCCATACTTTTACCCACGCCCGCCACCGTCTGCAACTCGGCTTCCGAAGCGCTCAGAACTCCCGCGATATCGCCGAAGCGCGCGATAAGGCTGTGCGCGGTTGCGTTTAAATCCCGCCGCGGGCATGAATTGAAAAGCAGTATTTCAAGCAACTCGTGCTCGTAAACCATACTGCCGTCCCTTATTTTACCGACAAGTCTGCCTCTGTGTCCCTCGTGCATTGCTCTATCCCTAAAATTATTTTAAAATAGCCGTATTTTTATTTTACCATAAAAATAAAAAAGTGTATAATAAAAAGCGGTAATATTTAAGCAAATTTTACGTCAGATTAAAATTAACTTTTTTGAATGAACGGAGGACTTTTATGGATAAGTATTTTGACGACATTGTGAAGAACCTTTCTCAACTCATTAAGTTTGACTCGTCGCAAGCGCCCGCAACCGAGGGCAAGCCTTTCGGCGAAGCTAACGCAAAATGCCTCGACTTCTTTTTATCCCTCGCCTCCTATTTGGGCTTCGAGACAAAAAACTACGACAACTACATAGGCGAAGTCAAGTTCGGCTCGGGCGAGGACTTTGCCGTGCTTGCCCACCTCGACGTCGTTCCCGCGGGCAACGGCTGGACTCACGACCCCTTCGGCGGCGAAGTCGACAGGGAAAACGGCAAGATTTGGGGCAGGGGCGCTATGGACGACAAAGGTCCTGCTTTGATTGCGCTGTACGCTATGAAAGCCATTAAAGACGCGGGAATAAAGCCCAAGAAATGTATAAAGCTGATTGTCGGCTGTAACGAAGAAACGGGCTGGGCGTGCATCGACCACTACAACAAGGTTGCCAAGATGCCCGAAACGGGAATTTCGCCCGACGCCGATTTCCCCGTCATTTACGCAGAAAAGGGCATAGTGCACCTCACCCTCGCATTCCCCGCCGAAAACGCGCAATTCAGCGGTTTAAAGGGCGGCGACAGAGCCAATATGGTATGCGACTACTGCGAGGTTACGGCTGAAAAAAGCGACCTCGCCGAACAATTGGGGCTGGAATATGCCGCAGGTAAGATAATTTCACGGGGAAAGAGCGCGCACGGCTCTACCCCCGAAAAGGGCGTGAACGCCATAGAAAAAATGTTGGCTTATCTCGGGCTGGACGGAATGAAAAAACTGCTGTTCGGCGAGAAGCTGGGTTTGAGCGGCTTCGAGGACGAAACGGGTAAGCTCACCTTCTCCCCCAACCTTATAGAGCAACGCGGCGGCGCGATATACGTTACCTGCGACGTGCGTTACCCCGCAACGTATACGTTAAAGAACGTGCTCGAAGTCGTCGATAAGTGCGGCATACCGTACACAATCGAGCACGAGCAAGCGCCCCTTTTCAACGACAGGAACGGCAAGCTCATATCTACTCTTCTCGGCGTTTACAACGAGGTTACGGGCAAGAACGTTCAGCCCGTGGCTATCGGCGGCGGAACGTATGCGCGCGCGCTTAAATGCGGAGCGGCGTTCGGCCCGGAAGAAGAGGGCGAAGAGAGCACAATTCATCAAGCCGACGAATACATTACCTTTGAAAAAATCGACAAGTGCCTTAAAATTTACACCCTCGCTCTGCAACGCCTTTGCTGCTAATTTAATTAAAACATTAAATATCCTACATCAAAAATCCCTTGAACAGATTTGTTCAAGGGATTTTGTATAATAAAGTTTTTTAATTAACGTCGGAATTATTCTGCGTATAGTTCCCGTCCGTCGTTTCATTTAATGGCTCGTTGGTTTCTTCTTTCTTTGCCGCTCCCTCCGCCTTTTCCGCCGCCGCGAAATCGCCGAACGGGTCGGCGACCGCAGAAGCGCTGAACCCTTGCGCACCTCCGTTTACTCCGCCACTTGCCCCGCCGTTGAAGCGCTGAGGTTGCACTTCGGTAATCATTACTCGTTCTCCTTCAAATTGCCCCCGCAATATGCTTGAAATAACGTTACATCAGGTGCTTTCTTATCGCCTTAATCGCCGTGTTTGCAATCAGGTTAGAGCCCCTGAACGTAGGGTGTACGCCGTCCTCGGAATATTCGGAATAGGGGTGACTTTCGCACAAGCCGTTAAACATTTCGTCGTATGCCACAAACTCGTCGCACTTTTCCGCGCATATGCGGTGAATAATCTCCAATTCCTTATTGAATACGGGGCGCATACGCTTTTTATCGGGAGCGGGCAACAGGAAAGGCTCTAAGAAAACAACGACTATTCCCGCCTCCTTCAACATCGTTATAAGCTGAACGAGGTCGCGCTCAAACTGCTCGAAATTGAGTTCCTTACCGTATTTGAATTGGTGAATGGTGTTGTTTATGCCGATCATTATCACAACGGCGTCGGGCTTCAGGTCGATAACGTCGCGCTGAACGCGGGCGAGAAGGTCGCACACCTCGTTGCCCGAAACGCCCTTATTGAAAAGCTCGATATCCATATCGGGATAAATGGGGCGCAACTTGTCGGCAAGCACTTTTACATAGCCGTTACCCAATGATTTGTCGTCGTTTCTGTCTCTGTCGCAATCGGTTATCGAATCGCCGAAAAATACTATTTTCATTTCTTCCTCCCTAATCTAAAACAGCCGTAACAAGTTAAACGTAACACAATCTCATTATGTAAATCAATTTTACCACAACGGCACGCGTTTCGCAAGCGCTGCGCAAAAATTTTGTATCGTATAATTTTTAAAAGGGTTAAATAAAGCTTTGACAAACGCTTAAAACTGTGATATATTATCTAAGCGTTGAGCTTTACGTAACGTAAATCAAAGCGCGACATATAATAATTATATCTATGAGCGGACGTACCCAAGTGGCTCAAGGGGCTCCCCTGCTAAGGGAGTAGGGCGGGAAACTGCCGCGCGAGTTCAAATCTCGCCATCCGCGCCAATAAGGGCGTAAGTTGAACACTATCAGCTTACGTTCTTATTTTTTAATCCTTTTTATCTTTTAATCTTTTTCTGTCAGGTTCAATCCAAATACTTAAAATATTTGAACTCAACTTTTGCATTTTCTTTATTTCCATTGACGCTTTATATATGTCCGTATCTAAATAATATTGTGGAGCTTTAATTAATGTTGAATTGGTTAATATAATTGCTGTTTCCGACTTATTTTCAATTTGTTTTAAATAGTTTGAATATAAAATAGGACAATTACTTTTTAATAGTGTAGGCGTATCGTCAAAAATCACTTTATTTATTATATCGCTCGCCCAATATGCGGTAACAGTTAAATCAATAGGGTTTACATAGATATGATTATAAAAATCAATATCTATAATTGCACCGTGAATATTTCCGCTTCCGCCAATAGCTTTAATCTCGGTGGCAATTTGCTTTTGGTAATTACTAAAATTATCTAACGGCGTTTTTATGTAAGATATAACGTTATCCATATTATCGTAATAATAATTTAAAGATTTTGATGATAAACCTTTTAATGCTCCGCCATTAAGAATTGATAAGTTACCATTTTGAAATTGCAATATAAACATATAATTTCAAAGTCATTATTTTC
>CAJTTC010000003.1 GCA_910579295.1 uncultured Christensenella sp.
ATATTATTGACTTAACTATAAAATAGTGGTAACATTAAGCCATTCTATAAAGGACGGTATATAATCAAAAAATGACTAACTTAACCGAAAAATTAAAAATAGCTATGATAAAGCAGAACGTTACGCAAACAAAATTAGCGGAATTAACCGACCAAACGCAGAAAAACCTATCTAATAAAATGTCGCGTGATAACTTTAAGCTGTCGGAATATGAAAAACTTGTTTTTGCTCTCGGCTGTGAGCTTGAAATCAATATCATACTTCCGACGGGCGAGAAGATATAGCAATTAAAAGGCGGTGCGGCGGTTCTGCAAGCGGTATAGCGAGAACCCCGCACCCCTTTTTGTTATCACCCGTTCGCCCGTCGCAACGGCGGCGCGACAAAAGTAATACAAAAAATGAGAGGTTGTAAGGTTCGCCTTACAACCTCTTAACTGCAAAAAAATGCGTTGTGATTTCGCTGTCAAGTACACCGTGGAATAAATTTTTATGCCGCGAAAGGTACTTTACTGCGAAAGCACAACGTGATAATAAATTCGACCTTATTTAAACGCCCGTAAACGGGCAAGGGGTAAAACAAATGAAAAAAGGCTCGAAATACATTACCCTTACACAACGCAGACAAATCGAAGCGGGGTTAAGTATGGGTATGAATAAAAAGGAAATTGCCGAGCATATCGGAATGAGCGTGAGAACGGTTTACCGTGAATTAAAGCGCGGGCAATGTACTCAACGCAAAAAGGTATATGATGTTTACGGCGATTATACGTATAAAGACTATACCGCATATAGCGCGGATATTGCGGAAGATAAATTCAGACTGAATATGACTTCCAAAGGTGCGCCGTTGAAAGTCGGCAACGATTATGATTTTATCCGCTACGTTGAAAAACGTGTTTTGGACAATGTTACGCCCTGCGCCATTGTAGGCGAGATTAAACGTAACCGAAGCTGTAAAACAGTTGTAAGCAAAACTACAATGTACAGATATATCCGTATGGGTTTATTTATGAATATTTCTATGCGCCATTGCGAACCGAAAAAGAGAAACGAAAAAGCCACTATTAAACGTGCGCCACGCGGTACGAGTATAGAAAAACGCCCTGCGGAAATTGCAATGCGTAACACGTTCGGGCATTGGGAAATGGACTGCGTTTGCAGTAAGCAAGGAACGACAAGCGCGTATTTGGTGTTTTCGGAAAGGTTGACACGTAAAGAAATTATTTATAAAATTCCAAACAAACAGACTTCAACCATCGTACATTGCGTAAATCGTCTTGAACGGCGTTACGGAAAACTATTCCGCAAAATATTCAAAAGTATTACGGTAGATAACGGCGTTGAGTTCTCGGACTTCGAGGGGTTGGAAAAATCAATATACGGCGGTAAACGTACAAGCGTTTATTACTGCCACCCGTACAGTTCTTGCGAGAGAGGAACGAACGAGCGAATCAACCGTGATATTAGAAAAAAATATCCGAAAGGAACTGATTTAACGAACGTAACGGAAAGCGAAGTTCGCGCTCTGGAAGATTGGGTAAACGCATATCCCCGTGAAATTTTCGATTTTGCAACTTCTGGCGAGAAGTTCGCCGAGCAGTTACAGCAAATTGTTTAAACAGATACACAAAAAAAATAGCAAGCTGAAAAGGCTTGCTGTTTGTCGTATATAAAAATAACCGGCAAGGACAAAAACGCCCGTATAGAGAGGGTTCACCCTCTCTATACGGGTATAATTTAACTACAATTTCCTTGACAATAAAAATTTTTAAAACTTTTTGACAAAATTAACTTGACAATTCATTTTTTCTTGATTTGTCAAAGGATTATGATATAATTGAAAAAGGTATTACACACAGAGAACTGTTATATATTATGAAAATAGACGTTAATGAACTTAAAGAGCTTTTATTAAAGGTGGAAAAGCCGTCGCGGTATGTAGGCGGCGAGTACGGCGGCGCGGTTGAGGACGGCGCGTCCTTTTCGTTCTGCGCGTGCTTTCCCGACGTGTACGAGGTGGGCACGAGCAACTTAGGCATAAAGATTGTCGCCGAAAGCTTTAAACGGCGCGGCTATACGGCGGACTTCTGCTACGCGCCCTACAAGGATTTCGGCGCGGGACTTAAAGAGCTCGGCATACCCCTCTACTCCCTCGGGCTGAAAAAACCGCTCGGCGAATTTGATATGCTCGGCTTTTCAATGCAGTACGAGCTGAGCTATACGAATATGCTTTATATGCTCGACCTTGCGGGAATACCCCTGCGGCGAAAGGACAGAGCGGGCGGGCGATATCCGCTTATTGCGATAGGCGGTCCGTGCGCCGTCAACCCCGAGCCTCTCGCCGATTTTGTCGACATAGTTTTTATAGGCGACGGAGAAACGACCGACGCGGACGTCGCCGACGCTTACGTAAGGCAGGGCGGCGCAACGGAAGAGTTTTATTCGGAAATAAGCAAAATCGACGGCGTTTACGTGCCCGCGCTGACGCAGGTGCGTTACAATAGCGACGGCACGGTTGCGGGCTTTGACGGCATTACCAAGGTTAAACGCGCCATAATAGACGATCTCGACGGTGCGGTGTTCCCCTCCGCTCAGACCGTTCCCAACTGCGAGAGCGTGTTCGACCGCTCGGTCATAGAGGTTATGCGCGGTTGCTATCGCGGTTGCCGCTTCTGTCAGGCGGGCTTCATCTACCGCCCCGTAAGACAGCGCGGCGTTGAAACGCTGACAAGGCAGGCGTGTTCGCTGATAGCCTCGACGGGCTATGAAGAGGTCAGCCTCAATTCGCTGTCCACGGGCGACTATCCCCGTTTGCGGGAGCTTATAAAGAGCTTGAAGAGCAACCTGCCCGGGGACGTAACCTTAGCTCTTCCCTCCCTGCGCGTAGACAGCTTTGACGGCGACTTTGCGCAGGACGCGCGCAAGGTTTCGCTTACGTTCGCCCCCGAGGCGGGCACGCAAAGACTGCGCGACGTAATCAACAAGGACGTAACCGAAAAAGATATTATGCGGGCGGTAAATTCGGCGTTCGACGGGGGATATTCGGCGGTCAAGCTGTACTTTATGCTCGGACTGCCCACCGAAACGGACGAGGATTTGAGGGGCATACGCAGAATTTGCGACCTTATAAAGGGCGCTTATAGCGTAAAGCCGCGCAAAAAATCCTTGCGCATATCGGTGTCCGTATCGACGTTCATACCCAAGCCGTTCACCCCCTTTCAGTGGGAAGCGCAGGCGAGCGGGCAGGAGGTCGAACGCAAACAGAAGGTGTTGCGCGACGCTCTGTTCGTGCGTGGCGTAAGCCTTTCCACGAGCCACTACTACACTTCGTTTTTGGAGGCGGTGCTTGCGCGCGGCGACAGGCGGCTGTCCGACGTAATAGAGCGCGCTTACTTAAACGGCTGTATCTTCGACGGTTGGATAAACGACTTTAACGCAGACGGTTGGCGCAAGGCGTTCGAAGAGTGCGGCGTCGACCCCGAATTCTATACCCGTGAGCACGGCGAGGACGAAGTTTTGCCGTGGAGCTTTATTGACGTGGGAGTAACTACTGAATTTTTACTGACGGAACGAGCGAGAGCGTACGCGCAAAAGGTGAGCGGCAGTTGTCTTGACGGTTGCCGCGGTTGCGGACTTATGAGCGTATGCGCGGCGGCTAAGGAGGGCAAATGATAGCGTTTAAATACACCAAGACGGACGGCGCGGAATACCTGTCCCACCTCGATTTGTTGCGGCATATATACCGCACTTTGCGCAGGGCGAACATCAAGGTTGCCGTAAGCGAGGGCTATCACGCTCACGCCCGCATATTCCTCAACAATCCTCTTGCGGTGGGCGTGCGCTCCGTCGCCGAGTACGGTGCCGTCGACTGCGTTTGCGACGATGATTTCGCCGGGATTTTCAACGCCCATTCGCCTGCGGGAGTGCGATGTCTTGGCTTCCGCGAGGTCGAAAAGAACCCCAACTATGCAAACGGCATTGAAAAATGCGCCTATTCCGCAACGGGCATACCCCCGTTCGATATCGAAAAGCTGTTAAGTGAGCAAAGCATTGTCATAACCGATTTGCGCGGGCGCGAAACGGATATCCGCCCCAGAATATACGCCGTTGAACGCGAGGGCGACGCATTGAATTTTACATTGGGCAGCGGCGATAAAAATCTGCGCCCCGACCTGTTCGCTTCTTATCTTAACAGCCGCTTCGGCGGCAAGGCGACCGACATAATAAAGACCGCCGCATACGGCAAAGGAGTTTTTGAGTGAGAAGAAGTATCTACTTTGACAGTCAATACGGCATAGAAACATACGCAATGTGCGAAAACGGCAGACTTATCGACTACCGCTCCGAGCCCGCCGCAACAGGCGCGGTGATAGGCAATATTTACAAGGGCAGAGTTGTAAACGTACTCAACGGTATGCAGGCGGCGTTTGTCGATTGCGGTCTGGACAAGCACTGCTACGTTTCGGTTGCCGACCTGACCGCCGACGGAAATAAACTCGAAAACGGAGAGACAGACATTCCCAAAACTCTCGATTTGCACGAGGGCGACGAAATAATGGTTCAGATTACGAAGGCGGCGCAGGGAAAAAAGGGCGCAAAGGTGACGACCAACCTGTCGTTCGTGGGCAAGTATTTAGTTTATCTGCCCGACACTCCCTTCGTAGGCGTTTCGGCAAAAATCGCCGACAACGAGCTGCGCAAAAATCTTATATTCAGCGCAAAAAAACAGCTTGCCGAGGGTGAGGGCGTAATCGTGCGCACCGCCGCACCCTACGCTACTATCAGCGAAAAGAGGAGCGAAATCGACTATTTCAGAAACGTTTATAAGGACATACTCGCACGGTTTAAGGAAGCGCAGGTCGGCGAACTGCTTTACAGCGATTCCCCCCTGCATATCCGCGTTTTACGCGACTTAATGCTCAACGGGGGCGACGAAATTCACGTGGGCAACAGCGCGCTGTACGACAGCATACAAAAGCTGACGGTCAACTACTCACACTCCGCGCAGGTCAAACTGATTAAGCACGACGGGCACACCGATATGTTTTACAGCGAGGGACTTTTTGCGCAATTCGTCAGCTCACTGCAACCGAAAGTCGAGCTTGCCAACGGAGCGTATATCGTTATCGACCGCACCGAGGCGCTGACGGTAATCGACGTAAACACGGGCAAGTTTACGGGCGACGACAGTCTGGAACACACCGTTTACTGTACCAACGTTTTGGCGACGCAGGAGATAGCGCGACAGGTTAAACTGCGCAATATGGGCGGGTTGTTCGTCGTCGACTTTATAGATATGACCGAAGAAAAGCACAGAAAGGCGATTTCGGAAGAGCTTGAAAAGGCTCTGCGCGCCGACAAGTCCAAGTGCAAGGTACTGCCAATGTCTAAGTTCGGATTAATCGAATTTACCCGCAAGCGCACGGGCGTAGCCGCCTCCGACATTATGCTTAAAACCTGCGCGTGTTGCGGCGGAGCGGGAGTTACCCGTTCTTACGACAACCTTTTGGCAGAATTTCGCGCTCGGCTTCTTGAAACTCTTTACGACGGCGCGGCAATCGTATGCGCCGACATAAATTACGAGCTTGCCGACAAGCTTATGAGTCACACCGCTCTCAAAAAAAATATTGCGGAGCTCTATCCTCACGCGCGCGTGTACATAGTTTTTCACCGCACCTACCGCGAGAACTGTATGTATTTCAGAAAGGTAGACTCCCCCTCGTTCGTTCTCCCCGAAGGCGCTGTATTGCTCTATTAAATCCTAAGGCATTTTCTATAAAAACAACCGCCGCGGGCGCAAAAAATTTTGCGCCCGCGTGATTTTTATATTGATCTCCCGCCCGTCGCCTTTAATTGAACCTATAACGCTTCATCTCCGCTATCCATGAAAGACATTTCTTTATGTATTCCTTGTTCTTATCCGAAGTTTTTTCGTCGTCGAGCCTATCTGCCCATGGCTCTTGTAATAAAATCTGCGTTCGCTTTCCCCACGCATATTGTCTAATATACCCATAGCAACCCTTAATAAAATAGCGGCTGCAAATTTATGCAACCGCTTAATAATTAATTAAAAATTGCGCGATACCGTAACCTTTAAAGATTTGGTGGAAAACATTTTAATCTTAATTATCGCCTCTACCGTTATACTCACCCTCGGCAGTTTAATTCTGTCCGAATCGAGTTCGAGCACGTTATCACCCTCCTCGACGGGGAAACCCTCGCTGCCGCCGTCCAAATAAGCGGTGATTTTTTTAACAGAATATTCGCCCTCGTACGCAATGCTTAAATTGCAGTTTAAAACCTCTCTCCTGGCGAACAATGAATGCTTGTTTATTATACCGAGCCCCGCCGAAAGTTCAACCGTAAGATTACCCACGGCATCCTTTAAAACACCCTTAGAATTGGCAGGTTTCATTACGGTCTTAGCAGCCTCTGTTGAATTGTACGTTGGCGTAGGCTTTGCCGTTTTTGTAATTCCCGTTGAATTGTGCGTTGGCGCAGGTTTTGCCGTTTTTGCGGTAGACTCGCCCTTTTGCACCTTAATTGCCGCCAAAGCGGTAAGCTCAAGCTGTGAAATGAGCTTGTTTATAAGTCTGTTGTACTGATTTACGCACTGGTCGATATTGACTGCTATTGAGTTGAGAGTGTGCTTGGTATCGTTTCCGCCCTCATTGATTTTAGTTGCGATTAAATCGTTGTATAAGCCTTCGTCATTTAATACCTGTCTGCACAGATAGTTGATAGCGCCGTAACAATAACCGTCACTGAGCTTTACCGATACCGCAACCTCGGATATCGTCAAGGCGATTTTAGTTATCAAAATCTGCATAAATGTTGTAAACGGCGTTACAAAGCCCTTATTCGCCGCTTCCTGAACACTCTTATAACTTGCCTGTGTTTCTTTAAGATATATAAGTTTCCTTACCTTTCCGTTTGCGCCGTCAACCAAAGCTATACTCATAGTTTTTCTTCCTTGATATGTGGCATATTTTACCATTAAATATATATATTGTCAATACAAAACCAATCAACTTTTCATTTCACGCAAATAATGACATAGTATTGTCCCGTCATACCGACCGCACGGTAATCGACCTTAAATTCGACAACAGCCGCGAGCTTATGTCGCACACCTTAATCGCGGCGCAGATTGTTACCGTGCACTATCAGTCGACGGGAGGAGCGTATGCGGGAATTACGGAATGTCCGCTAATCGGCACGAAAACCGCCGTCACAGGCACAACCGGAAACTCGCAAAGCCTCTTGATTGCGTTTGCCATACTCTCCGCCGTTGTCCTTGCCGTTTTCGTCGTT
The DNA here is from genome assembly GCA_910579295.1 of uncultured Christensenella sp. Classification (GTDB taxonomy): domain Bacteria; phylum Bacillota; class Clostridia; order Christensenellales; family Borkfalkiaceae; genus Coproplasma. Next base: position 7,315 of record CAJTTC010000003.1, read on the forward strand.
TTATCGGTTTTGGAGCGTTCCAATGAGTTCGTTTCGGCTATTACCTGGGTGTCGGGCATATTCATAATGTTGCTCGCGCGGTTTTTTCTGAGCGGCGCGACCTCCCTTCCCTTGTTGTGGACGTCGCTATGGCTCGCCTCTTCGTTCGTAGTTCTCTGCGGCGCGCTTCTTGCCAACAAAGCAAGCTTCGGCAAAGTGCCCGCCAATCTCATTTGCGCTATCGTTTCCGCGGCGGGCGCAGTGCTTGCGTTTATCCTTCCGTTCGTACCGCTCGCCGTCTACTCCGTACTGACCGTCGTCTGCACCGTAGTCAAAGCGCTGTCCGTTGCCGCTCTTCTCATATTTGTCGGTTTTGCAACTTTCGGCAAGCAAGAAAACGGCAATATTCTGCGCACGGCGTGCTCGGTTCTTATCGCCGTAGCCGTACTCGCCTCGCTATTCCTGCCGCAGGTATTCCCCACGCAATACAACCCTATGTTCTGGATGTGCGTTGCGACCGTTACGGCTACTTTTATCAGCGTATTTATAATATTTACGGAAATGAAAAAGTCCAACGTCTACCTTACGGACAATCTGCATATGGAAGTCGAACGGCAGATTAAGGACATAAAGGCGATTATTGACGAGCGCGACAAGCTTCTGCAATTCGTGTCGCACGATATGAGAAAACCGCTCAACTCCTCCGTTTCACTGTTGGACGCGGTTATCGAGAGAGAAAAGGATACGGAACAGATTAAGACGTTGCAGATTATAAGGCAGAACGATTTGCGCGTCGTTGCCAACCTTTCCGAGATTGCCACCTACGCAAAATACAATTACGTATCCGAGCCGTCGCAGGTCGTTGATTTGTCAGAGCTCTGCGAAGATATCTGCCGCTTCTACTCCTTCGACTGCAACGCCAACGGCATAGTTCTAAAAAATCTTGTCAACAGAAAATACAGGGTGTTCGTCAAAACGCAGGGGTTGGAGAGCGCGCTGTCGAATATAATTATGAACGCAGTCGAGCACGCTAACTGCTCTGTTATTACCCTGTCGGCAAAGTCGGTTAAAAACAAGGTAGTGCTGAATATCGCCGACAACGGCAAGCGCATTTCGGCGGATATGGACGTGTTTAAGCCGTACGTTTCCGAAAACAAACCCGATACGGGCGGCATAGGTCTGTATATCTGTAAAAATATTATCGAGAGTATGAACGGCTCGCTTACCTACGACAGCGGTCAAAACGGCACGACGTTCCGCATATCGCTTTTAAAAGCTTAAAAAAATACGCCTGACGGTTTAACCCGTAGGGCGTTCAGATTGTTTAATTGTCTTTTTTCCATATAACGGGTGTAACGCCGTCAACGGCTTAATAGTTTAATAGTACTATAAAGGTCAACTTAAAAATGGGTGGATAAAATAGTTAAAAATGTAGTAGAATAATTTTAAAGATTGCAAAAAAAGCTCATCATTTGACGATAAAGCCAGAGGTTTTCGCCTTGGGCTTTATTTTTTTATATAAACGTGATATAATGTATCAAATCATAATTTAATCAGGGAGCGTTTTACCAATGGATAACCGTTTACAATGCGTATTTTTGTCGGAAGACGATATTAAAGCCAAGGTCAAAGAGGCGGCGGCGTGGCTGGATTGCCGCTTCGAGGGCAAAAACCCCATTGCCGTGAGCGTGTTGAAGGGCAGCGTAATGTTCTTCTGCGACCTCGTGCGCGCTATGAAAACACCCGTGCAACTCGACTTTATGACTATATCTTCATACGGCTCGTCAACACAAAGCTCGGGTATGCCCAAAATCGTAATGGACCTGACGGCGTCGGTCGAGGGGCGCGACGTAATATTGGTCGAGGATATCGTCGACAGCGGCAACACGCTTTACAAAATGCGCGAACTGCTTATCGGACGCGGCGCGAAATCGTTTACGGTCGTCACCCTTTTAGACAAGCCTTCGCGCAGAAAGGTCGATATCAAAGCCGATTTTTCCTGCTTTGAAGTGGGCGACGAGTTTATTGTCGGATATGGGCTGGACTACGCGCAACAGTACCGCAATCTACCCTACATAGCTATTTTAAAGCGCGAAGTCTACGAAAAATAAACGGTTTAATCAAACAAATTTATAAACGCCTGCAACGCAAAGGTCTTATTGGCGTTTGCGGGCAGAGCCATTCCCACCGAGCGAACGGGCATTTTAGGTTGCACGTCCACCTCGAACAGCGAGCCGTCCGAAAGCTTATTAAAAGCGTATTCGCGCGGAATACACCCTATCCCCATACCGTTGACTACGAGCCGCTTCATAAACCCCCAGCTGTTGACCTCGACCGCAGGCGCAAAGTGCACGCCGTGGCTTATTCCGTAATCGTTTACAGCCTCGCGCGAGACGGTGTTTTCCTCCATTAAGAGCAGGGGATATCTCTGCAATTCGTTCACCGCAAGCTGTTTGCCTTTAAGCTCTGAAAACGCCGCTCCCGCGACAAAGATATCGTTTAATAACTGAATCGGCTTTTCAATGACCATTTCGTCATCCTCAGCGAGAGGCAAATTCAGAAAACCTATGTCGCATTCGTCGCATTTCATTAATGCGATTATTTTGGGAGAAACATCGGAAATAAGTTCTATCTTAACCTGCGGATACAACTTGTTGTACTGCACGATTTTTTCCGATAGGAAATATTGAAAAATCGTCTCGGACGCGCCTATTCTTAACGTACCGCTTGCGTTTTCTTTTAACATTGCGAGTTTTTCTTCTGCGCCCATAAGCAACTTTACCGCCTGTTCGACGTCGGCGTAAATTATTTGCCCGCCCTGTGCCGTAAGCTCCATTCCGTGGTGCAAACGGTTAAAGAGCGGCGTATCCAGCAATTTTTCCAACTGCTTCAACGACTGCGAAGCCGCCGGCTGCGAAATAAACAGCTCCTCGGCGGCTTTGCTTAAATTGCCGTACTTGCCGACAAAATAAAACAATTTAAATAAATCAAAATCAATCATACTCCTATCCTATCATTTTTTTGTCAATCTGTAAACCGTTCAGTTATCGGTATACATACGTTGATACGGATTTTCCTCATTGGGCGTGATGAGGAAAAAGTTTGCGTTAAGCAGTTCCCCCGCGTTCATCCCGTCGAAATACCGACAATAATCTTCCACAATTCCTTTAAGCTGCATATCGCTTTCTCCGTTAATTTTCTCCGCTCTGACCTGCGAAGGAATTTTGTGCGGCAGCTTTCCGCACCTGAGATAAATTCTGCCGCCATGCATACCCGTCGCGCAGAAGTTGTTTATTATGGGCATTCCGTCGCCGTTTAATCCCAGCACGACAATTATGCCGCCTGCCTGATACTCGCCCAAAAACGAGCCCGCTCTGCCGCCTATGACTATCACGGGTTTCAAGTCGAGGTATTCCTTCATATGTATCCCCGCGCGATAGCCCGTGTTGCCCTTGACGTAAATCTTGCCGCCGCGCATAGCGTAGCCCGTGGCGTCGCCTGCGTCGCCGTGAATTATTATCGCGCCGCCGTTCATCGTGTCGCCCGTGGCGTCCTGCGCGTTGCCGTATACGTACACCTCTCCTCCGTTAAGATAAGCGCCCAAAGCGTTGCCGGGAGTACCGTGAACGGTGACTTTTTTCTCGCCCGCGCCCGTTGCTATATAGCGCTGTCCTATGCAACCCTTTATAACTATGTCCTTATCCGCCGTATCGCGAACGCGTTTATTGAGAACGCGGAAATCCGTGCACTCGTTAACGTTTATAATCATCTCAAACTCTCCTTGCAAGTTTTTGTTTCCTCACATATCCTCGCCCGCGTGGCGGATACCCAAAACCTTCAACTCGGTCTCGTTCAGTCCAACGCCGCGAAGCATAAGTCTGTTGCCTCGCAGAGCTTCTATGGAGTTAATGCCCATACCGCCCATCATTTCCTTAATTTCGTGCGTCCACGCCGTAATCAGGTTGACGAGCCGCTTATACCCCAAATCGGGATTTAACCGCTTTACCAAATCGGCGCGCTGCGTGGCTATGCCCCAATTGCATTTGCCCGTATGGCAGTTTCTGCAAAGGTGACAGCCGAGCGCAAGCAGAGCCGCCGTACCTATATAACAAGCGTCCGCACCGAGCGCAACCGCCTTGACGACGTCCGCACTCGAATGGACAGAACCCGCGACGACGACTGACACGCTGTCGCGTATGCCTTCATCTCTCAGCCGCTCGTCAACGCGCGCAAGGGCAAGCTCTATGGGAATGCCCACGTTATCCCTTATGCGCGTAGGCGCCGCGCCCGTTCCGCCGCGGAAGCCGTCGATAGCTATAATGTCCGCGCCGGACCTTGCCACACCCGAAGCAATCGCAGCAACGTTGTGCACGGCGGCAATCTTGACGATTATCGGCTTTTTGTAGCCTGTCGCTTCCTTTATGGTGTAGATAAGCTGGCGCAAATCTTCTATCGAATATATATCGTGATGCGGAGCGGGCGAAATCGCGTCCACCCCTTTTGGTATCATACGTGTTTTGGAAACGTCGTCGGAAATTTTCATTCCGGGAAGGTGTCCGCCTATGCCCGGCTTTGCGCCCTGCCCCATTTTAATCTCTATCGCCGCCGCAGTTTCCAAATATTCGGCGTGTACGCCGAATCTGCCCGAAGCCACCTGCACTATCGTGTTTTTGCCGTATTTATAAAAGTCCTTATGCAAACCGCCCTCGCCGGTGTTATAGTATATTCCCAGCTCCTCCGCCGCCCGCGCCAGGCTTTCGTGAGCATTGTAGGAAATAGAGCCGTAGCTCATAGCCGAAAACATAATAGGCGTGGATAATTTTAACTGCGGCGCAAGCGTATCTATCAGTCGCCCTTGGCTGTCGCGCTTTATCTCGACGTCCTTTTTACCGAGATAGACTGCGGTCTCCATCGGCTCGCGCAAGGGGTCGATGGGTGGGTTAGTCACCTGCGAAGCGTTTAACAAAATTTTGTTGAAGTACACGGGATAGTCGTTGGGATTACCCATAGAGGACAACAGCACGCCGCCCGAATTTGCCTGACGGTACACCTCGTTCATAGTCTGCGCCGACCAGTTGGCGTTCAGTCTGTACGTATCGTCCGACTTTACTATTTTCAAAGCGTGCGTAGGGCACATGCAGACGCACCTGTGACAGTTTACGCACTTATTGCTGTCGGCAATCATCTTGCCCGTACTTTTATCGAATTTATGCACGCCGTTGGCGCATTGCCTTTCGCATACCCCGCAGCCCGTGCAGCGTTCGGCGTCGCGTACTACTTCGTATCCAGCGGGAATGAAAGTATCCATTACTCTTTACCCCCTTCGTTTAATGTGTATATGACGGGCTCTCCTCCGGCGGGAGAATATATCTTGTCAAGCTCGGGTTCGATTACGCGTATTCCGCACTCTTCCGAGGAAATATAGGCAAGCTCGCCTTTTTCGGCGCACACCATAGAGCGCAGTTTCAGTCTGTCGTTCAGAGCCATAACGCCGCCGTTGTAACCGAAGATAATCGAAAACGGCCCGTTGATTAACAGCGAGGGGAAAGCCTTGCGTAAGAAGGTTTCTTCACGCTTTTCATCCTCGCTCTTTTCCTCGATAGTCGACCAGAAAGACGCGGATATCACCTTTGCAATCTCGCGCAAGGTAAGTTTTTTTACGCGTATAAGATAATCTATAACATACGTTATAACTTCCGTATCCGTCTGTAACGAGCACTTATATCCGTACATTTCTATGTACCGTCTGTTGGCGTCGTACGAGGAAATTTCACCGTTGTGCACAATCGAATAATCCAAGAGCCCGAACGGGTGCGCGCCGCCCCACCAACCGGGGGTATTTGTGGGATATCTGCCGTGCGCCGTCCAGGCGTAGCCCTTATATTCCTCGTCCAACAGATAGAATTTGCCTATGTCCTCGGGATAGCCAACGCCCTTGAAAATGCCCATATTTTTGCCGCTTGAAAAGACGAACGCACCCTCTATCTGCGCGTTAATCTGATTTACGCACTTGACGACGTACTGTTCCTCGTCCATAAGCGAGTTGTTCAACTTTTTTGAAAGCGGATACAGAAAATATCTGTAAATTATAGGCACGTTGATAATGCCCTTGACTTTACGCGTTTTCATCTCGGACGAGTACACGATTTCAAAGTGCTTGTTTAAATAATCTTCCGTCTCCTTGCGCGACGTAAAACCGTTATAAAACAAGTGGAACGCATAGTAGTCCTTATAATCGGGATATATCCCGTAGCCTGCAAATCCGCCGCCCAAACCGTTGGAACGGTCGTGCATAGTTGCTATCGAGCGAATAATTTTTTCACCTGTAAACGTCTTTCCGCTTCGGTCTATTATAGCGCTTACCGCGCAACCAGACGGAATTTTCACCTCGCCCTCGAAGGGGGCTTCACCCAAATTACTTTTAAACATTGAATCTCCTGAATTTTGCGTTATTTCAAATTACCCGAAAGCCGCATAGTAAAATCTACTACACGGCTCCCAAGTAATTTGAGTGTGAGCGATGCTGTCAGTCTGTTATTTCGTTCGAGAGCGCCGCCTTGCCGGTTTCACCCGTGCGCACTCTCATAACGTTTTCTATACTGCTTACGAATATCTTGCCCGCGCCGTACTTTCCGTCCGCAAGGACCTTCTGCGCCACGGCTACTACCAGTTTGGGGTCTACTTCCGACACGACGACGTCCACCTGAATTTTTGGAAGTAAGTGCATGGAAGTTTTAACGCCTCTGTACTGCCCCGTCTTACCGCTCTGCGCGCCGCAGCCCATAACGGTAGAAACAGTCATACCCGTAACGCCTATCTGCGCCATAGCATCTTTAAGCGACAGGAACTTATCCTGACCCGTGATTATAGTTACCTTGCTGTATCTTTCCTGCTTGCTTGCAACGAGTTCAATGTCTGCGGGAACAACGTCCGAAATATCCACCGTCGCGCCCTCTCCGTCGTAGGAAGGAGCCGTAGGCAAGAAATCCGCATAAGCGCTCTCCAAGCCGTGCTCGGAAATATCCAGGCCGTTGACTTCGTCCTCCGCCGAAGCACGCAGTCCGTTCCACGTCTTACCCAGCTTTACCGCCTTGATAAGACCGCACTTGTTTTTTATCATAGCGGGCACGTATTTAATGCCCCCGAAAATTAAAATCATCCAAGCCGTCGTCCAAGCCAGAATTGCAAGTATGCCCGCAACCTGTATGCCGAGCAGATACCCGTTTCCGCCGTAGAAAAGCCCCAAAGTTTTAGGGTCGGTAAGTTTACCCGCCCCGCCTGCCTGATAGTCGGCGACGGCGAAGAACCCGACGGCTACCGTACCCCAAATACCGTTTGCAAAGTGTACGGCAACAGCGCCTACGGGGTCGTCAATATGCAACTTTTTATCTAAGAGCTCCGCAACGACGACAACGAGTATACCCGAAACCGCGCCTATTACCGTTGCGCCGACGGCGTCGACTATAAAGCAGCCTGCGGTTATTCCCACGAGCCCCGCAAGCGAGGCGTTTAAACACATCGAAACGTCGGGTTTCTTATTCTTTATCCAGGTAAAAATCATGCACACAACCGTTGCAACCGCGGGGGCTATGGTGGTATTTACGAATATTACCGCAAGCGACTGCGCAGAAGTTGCCGCCGCACCGTTAAAGCCGTACCAACCGAACCAAAGTATAAACACGCCGATTGCGCCTAGCGTTAAACTGTGCCCCTGAATGGCGTTCACCTTTGTAACTTTGCCCTTTTCGTTTCTCTCGTATTTGCCGATACGCGCTCCCAAAAACATTGCGCCTATCAAAGCCGCGCAACCGCCGACCGAGTGAATGCACGCCGAGCCTGCAAAATCAATAAAGCCTTTATTTACAAGCCAACCGTTGCCCCATACCCAACCGGCTTCAACAGGATAGACCACAAGTGAAATCATTGCAGAATAAACGCAGTAAGATATAAAGCGCGTGCGCTCTGCCATTGCGCCCGAAACGATGGTTGCCGCCGTCGCGCAGAACACAAGGTTGAACACAAACGAGCTTGCCATACCGCCTTCATTGGTAATAAACGCGTTCCAGTTACCGAATATATCCATATTCGGCGCACCGATAAATCCGGCAAATGCGTCCTGCCCCATCATAAGTCCGAAGCCCAACAGCATAAACACAACCGTGCCTATACAGAAGTCCATCAGATTTTTCATTATGATGTTGCCCGCATTCTTTGCGCGGGTAAACCCCGTTTCTACCATAGCGAACCCCGCCTGCATAAAGAAAACGAGCGCCGCGCCTATCAAAAACCAAATTTCAAATCCCATAATTCTCTCCTCTACTACTTTACTCTGTATAACATATCGCTGTAAGAAGGGTACGGCCAATAGTCGCTTGCCGTGACCTTCTCCGCTTCGTCGACAAGTCCGCGCAACGCCTGCATATCGGGCACAATTACGTGCGCCATAGCTTTCGACGCCTCTTTTACGTCAGCCGTATTGATTTCGCCCAGATGCCGTTGCAATAAGTTCGCCGTCCCGAATATGCCGTCGTTCAAGTCGGCAAGCCGCTTTGCCGTAACCTTTTCCGCCACGCACGGCATATCGCCGCACGCCTGCTTTGCCGCCACGTTGGAACAAAGCACGGCAACGTAGTCCGATACTGCGGGAATAATGTCCTGCCGCACCATATCGAGCATTGTAAGCGCCTCGATATTTATCGTCTTGACGTAATTTTCAAGCGATATTTCTCCGCGCGCAACCGCCTCCTGCTCGGTATAAACGCCGTTTCTAACAAACACGTCGATATTCTTCTTTTCAAAGAATACGGGCACTGCGTCGGCGGTATTTTTATTGTTTAAAAGTCCGCGCTTTGCCGCCTCGGGTTCCCACTCGGGGCCGTAGCCGTCCTCGTTGAAAATTATGCGGTAGTGAGCTTTTAATTCCCTTTCTGTAATTTTGTTCGCCGCCTTCTCAACGTCGCCCGCCTTTTCCAGCTCGTCGGCAAATGAACTGAACGCGTCGGCAACTATGGTATTTAAAACTATGTTGGGGTCGGCTACGTTTGCCTGCGATCCGAGCATTCTGAATTCGAACTTGTTGCCCGTAAACGCAAACGGCGAAGTACGATTTCTGTCGGTGGCGTCCTTGGGGAAAATGGGGCTTTCGGGTATACCTATACTGCCCTTTTCCGCCTTGACGGGCACGTAATTTCCCCCCTTAACTATGCAGTCGACGAGCGCTCCGAGTTGGTCGCCGAGATACACCGAAATTATGGCGGGCGGCGCCTCGTTAGCGCCCAGCCTATGGTCGTTTCCCGCCGAGGCTACCGAAGCCCTTAAAATACCCTGATAATCGTCCACAGCCTTGATTACCGCCGCAAGCACCAATTTAAACAGCGTATTACTCTCGGGCGTCTTGCCGGGCTTTAACAGATTTAATCCCGTGTCGGTGGACATCGACCAGTTGTTATGCTTACCGCTGCCGTTTATGCCCTCGAAAGGCTTTTCGTGCAGAAGGCAAACAAGCCCGTGCTTTTGAGCAACCTTCTTCATAATTTCCATAGTCAACATATTTGCGTCTACGGAGGTGTTGCTCGTTGTGAATACGGGAGCCATCTCGTGTTGCGCAGGGGCGACCTCGTTGTGCTTTGTCTTGGACAAAATGCCATAGCTCCAAAGCTGCTCGTCTAAATCGCGCATATACTCGGATACTGCGGGCTTTAACACGCCGAAATAGTGGTCCTCAAGCTCCTGTCCGCGTGAAGCGGGAGCGCCGAAAAGCGTTCTGCCCGTAAGACGGATATCCTTTCTCGAATTATAGTCCTCTTCGGAAATAAGGAAATATTCCTGCTCGGGGCCCACCGTCGTGGCAACCTTCTTGCAGTCGATGCCGAACAGCTTTAAAATTCTTTTCGCTTGCTTATCCAGCGCGTTCATAGATTTAAGCAAAGGCGCTTTTTTGTCGAGAGTTTCGCCCGTGTACGACACAAACACCGACGGTATGTAGAGCGTGCCTTCCTTTATGAACGCCGGCGACGTTGGATCCCACGCCGTGTAGCCCCGCGCCATATAGGTTGCACGCGACCCGCCCGAGGGAAAACTTGAAGCGTCGGGCTCGCCGACTATCAAGCTTTTACCCGTAAGGCGCATAATCACTTTGTCGCCCTCGGGCTCGATGAATGAATCGTGCTTTTCCGCGGTCAAGCCCGTGAGCGGCTGAAACCAGTGAGTGTAGTGGGTTGCGCCTTTTGCTATCGCCCACTTTTTCATTGCCGAAGCCACCGAGCCCGCAATGTCCGTATCCAGCGGCTTGCCCGCGTCTATCGTGGCGCGTAGCGCCTTGTAAACGTCGCTGGGTAAAGTGTCTTTCTGAACCGAGTCGTTAAATACGTTCTCGCCGAAATTTTCGGGTAATTTCATATTATCTCCTTCCGTGTCTTTATTATAATATTAGTATATTTCTGCACTTCAATAAAGTCAACTAATGGCAAGAGCCCCGAATATCGTAATATTTAGGGTTATATATAAGTATAGATTATACCAAATTATTCAAGAGCTTTCATTATCCCTTTTTTAATTATTGAAATTATCAAATAAAAAAACAGGCTTTATATTTTATCAAGCCCGTTTATGTTTATATTAAACTTTAACCGTTTTTCTGTTAATGCGCTTAACCCAAAATTCCTCTTTTCTTTTTGATATAATCTATTGCAAGGCCTAAATAGTCGTCTTCTATTTCTTCGGCTAACGCAACAATTTCGTCGAATTTATTTTTATCGCCTTTGCTATTTTCCTCTATTTGTTTACTTACGCACGGAATTTCCGCGCTCCGCTATTTTGGCTATGGACTTCTCGTCTATGCGTGTAATCTTTGAATAATAAAAAATGCCCGTCAGAGCCGTTTATTTGGCTTCTGACGGGTTTTCCGTTTATTCGGTTATTTGTTCGACCGCTCCGCTAAAATGCGACACGGCCCGTATTCCGTTCGCCTCGGCGCGTCACAGTGCGCCTGCGCTGTCGGCGTAAAAAATGCGCCAGTCAAATCCGAGCAACAGTCCGATGCGCTTTGCCATGTCGGGCGAAGGTTTTTTCTTTCCGTTCACGATGTGCGTGATGTAGGAACGGTCAACCGCCAGAATGGTGGCGGCTTGGTTTTTGCTGAGCTTGCGCTCTTCCAGTCCTTTCTCGATTGCCTCTTCGATGAAGAATTGTTTTGCGTCCTCGCTCAGATACGGCGCGGGTTGCACCATCTGAACGACTGCACCTTTTTCCGCTTTTATTTCCGTTATAGGCGTAGACTTCGGGTGGTCTTGCGCCGGGTCGTCAAACCAGCAGTCCAACGCATCCCCAGCCATAAGGAACGCCTCTTCCAGCGTTTCGCCCTCGGTCACGCATCCGGGAAGGTCTGGGAATTCCACCCAGTAGCCGTGTCCCTCGTCTTTGTGAAAAATTGCGGGGTAGATTATTTTTTCCATAGCCTTTATCTCCTTTCGATTTTATTTTGTGCAGGTGGGGTTTATTTCAACCCCGCCTGCTTCAGTATCGCTTGTTCCAGTCCTTTGCCTAATTCCTTATTGTGCATCGGCACTGTCGTCTGCTTGCCTGTCTTGGGATTCCGCATTCGCAGGTGCGATGTCCCCGGCTGCCTTACTTCCTCAAAGCCATTTGCTTTTAAGAGTTTTACCATTTCTTTCGGTGTCATCGGCATTGCTTTCGTCCTCCTGTTTACGTTATTATTATACTACTATGTTGACCGAAAGTCAACACTTTTTTAGGCACTTTTTGAAAATTTTTTTTGCAAAAAAAAAGACCGGGCAGCACGTCTATGCGCCACCCGGTTTTCGCTCGTCTGTCCGAGCCGTCAAGCGTCTTTCCGCTTTGCCGCCGAAAAAAAATAAAGGAGAAAATTATGCCGCGCCGACTGCGCGGTGGTCGCGGTGCGAAGGCTCGAACTTCGCGCTTTCCTTATCCGCGATATGCGGGGTTCTCTGCCCCGCTTTTGTTTTTATTCAGTTGTCGTAGGCGTTGCGTTCTTCAAGCTGTAAATCGCCGATTCCACCTGCGTGGTTATCCACTTTTCGGTGTCGCCGTAATTCTCGGATATGTAGCTCTGCACCTTTTCCGAAAGCAAACCCTTGATTGCGTTCACAGCTTTTTCAAGCGCGACCTTTTGCGCGGATGCATCGAATTTACCCTCCGCTTTCAAACTCTCCACATAGGTCTGATAGGTCTGCTTTACCACGTCCGTGATAATCGACAGCGCGGTGTTTAGAAAGCCTTTCGCCTTCCCGTCTTTTACCTTGCTGTCAATGAGCGCGGTCAGCTTGGCGACCGCCCACGATGCCAGCGCGGTCAGTATTACGCCCACCACGCTGAAGAGAATTTCCGTCCAATTCATAACTCTTCGCCTCCTTGATTGGTTGTTTTTGTCTTCGCCCGTGCTTTTTTCTCTGCCGATGTTTCCGGAAGAGCCATAATGTCTTCGTACAGTTTGGTTATCACGCCGTTGCCGCCCAGTTCGTGGTATGCTTCATAACTGCGCCGAGCTGATTCCTTATGGAAGTTAATATCGGCATAACCAGCGAGAGTATCTGCTCCACAATCGGCAGAACCTTTGCGAGAATTTTGCTAACGATTGACATCACTGCACTCAAAAGCTCAGCGATAATCGGAAGTACCGCGCCCAGCAAATCGAACACGGGTTCAAGGACTAAGGCTATCGCATCCACCAGCTCTATAATGACCGGAAGAACGGCCGTAATTATTTTGACCAGCGGTGGAATTATTTTTGTCAAAAGCGATTTCGCTATTTGCACTAACGGCTTCAAAAGCTCGGATAAAAGCGGAGCTATCTCGGTCACCACGTCTTCGATTAGCGGCGTGAGCATCTCAACCATTTCGGAAATAACGGGCAATAGCGCATCCATAAGGTCCGCAACTATCGGCATCAAGTCGTTCAAAGTGTCGAACAATGTATTTGCCAACGGTTCAAGTGCAATCTGCGCCCGTTGTTTGAAAATCTGCAAACGCTCCGTGAAGTCGTATGTATCCTCGGCGCATTGCGTTATGGTTTCGCCGTTCTCCTGCAGTGTGGCGGTTAACGCTTCGATGTCAAGCGTCCCGTCTCGAATTGCCGAGGACATTGTGGATGCGGCTCTCGTGCCGAAAATCTCGGCGGCTATCGCCGTTGCGTTCGTCTCGTCCTTTGCGTTGACGATTGCGTCTATGTACATCTGCAAACCGTCAGCCGCGCCTATCCCCTCGTTTGCCAGCGTTGTCACGCCTTTCTTCATGGCAGCCAGCACTTCGGTGGTATTAACGCCTTGCTTTTCCAATTGCCCTATAAGCGTCGTCGCTTCCTCGAACGAGTATCCCATATCGCGCAGTTGCGGACCGTAGGTCTGCACGTTCTCCATCAACTTAGAGAACCCCACGCCCGTTGACTGACTCGCTTTGAATACAAAATCCATAGCGTCGCCCATATCTTCCGCGTCGATGTTCCATTGCTGGAACGCGTGGCTGCTCGACTCAATAACCCCTTCGAGGTCGTCACCCAGCAAGTCCGCGACCTGTATCGCTTGTCGTGAAATGTTTTGTAAATCTTCCCCGGTCAAGCCGAGCATCGTGTTGTAATTCGCTATTGCCGTTGCCGCGTTATCCATCGTGGTCGGAACAGAGCCGTAGACTGCATCGAAGTCATCCATCAACGCATCGAGAGCTTCTCCCGTTGCGCCCGTGCCGATTCGGATTGTGTCACTTACGTTATCGAATTCCGTACCCAGATTAACGAGTTCTTTCGTAGCCTTTACCGCGGCTTTTGCGATGCCGACAACGGCAGCAACGCCCGCGGCAGAGGCTGCTACCGCCGCCACGTTGACGTTGCCTAACATTTTAACCGCTTTCGATACCGCGTTCCCTAAAGTGGGCGAGGTACTCCCGGCGATTTCTACTACCGTTTGAAGAACCTTGTTGTTGTTCGCCACGAGTTACCTCCTTCTGCGATTTCTCCCCCTTGCCATCTGCGCTGCCATATTGCGCTTTCGCTCGTTCTGCTCTTGCGTCAGCTGTTCGGCTGCGTCGGCATACTCCATCGCAAAATCAATAAGCCGCATCCGTTCCAGTTCAGTCGTGGGGGTGTGGAAGATGCGGGCGTAATCTCTTATTCGTTTCCGGACGTGTTTTCCTGTGAGTCGTCCGTCGACTCTTCGACCGCCGACGGCATAATAAAATTTCTGCCGATTCTCACTACTGCGGCAACGTCCGCGCCTTTCAAACGAGACAGGTCATTGTAGTCGATTTCGGGGTTTACCGCCACGATGGCGGCAAAGCCGAGCTGTAGGTGCATCGAGTAGTCCATCTCTAATGCGCCGGCCGTTACGCCTTGTCTGCCCGCCGCTCTGAATTTGCGGGCCTCGGCGGCGATGAACGCCTCCGACGTGATTTCGTTCGCATCGTAGGTCAGTTCCTTGACCTCTTTTCCGTTGATTTTTATGGGGTGCAAAAGTTTTAATGTTTCCATAATGGTCTCCTTAAAATTTACCCCCGGAGCATCCACGCATCCGGGGGTCGTCATTTTTTTTATTTTTTTTGATTACAGGTGCTTTGCGATTTCGGAGAAGTAGTCCTTTCCGTTGATACGACAAATCGAATTCAATTTGTCGACGCAGAGGAGTTCTTCGCCGTTCACATAAAGCTGATAACGATAAACCGCAAGCGCGATTTCGTGTTCGCTGCCGCTTCCGACCTCGCCTTCCACGGCGGGAACGCCTTTCGGCACACCGGTTATAAACGCCTTACACCCCACGGGTGCAGATGCGCCGTCGCCGGATATGTTGTTCTGGACGTAGCGGATTTCGTAGTTGTGCTTTTCGGGGGTCGATGCCTTAACCAGTCCGAGGTCGGTCCCGATTTTAGTAAATGTCGCCTCCATAGCCTCGACCAGTCCAATGAGCGGCGTTTCCATCGCGCCCATCGCCTGACTTTCGGCCGTTGCAAACGTGATTTCCGGAAGTTTGAACGCCACGTCTTTTGCGACAAGTTCGTTGTCGCAGTAAACGGTATCTGCGACGAGTCCGTTTTTCTGGTCAACCCATGCCATTATTCTTCACCTCCGTAAAGTATTTGAAATCCCGCGTCGGTATAACTTACCACCACGGTCGCCGCCTTAAGCGGAGGCGTTACCGTTGCCGAAACGTGCCACTCGAAATTGGCGATTAAAATGTCCGATGCCTCACTCGAACCCGCGTTCCCCGTTGCGAGCGTAATCGTGGGCGAACCGATAAGCGCACCCTTCGAAACAAGCATTTCCAGTTTTTCCTGCTCGCGGTTGAGGATAGTGTCGCGCAACGCCAGCGTCATCGGCTTGTCGATTGTCGAACCCCATTCTTTCTGAAAACTGTTCGTAATGTAGAAAAGCATCAGAATGTTCGAGTCGAAAATCTCCCTTGCGTTATACTCTCCGTCGTAATCGTAGGCCGCCGTATGGTCGCCCCATACGCGCCAGTTGCTCTCCCAGTAGATTGCGGTCGTAAGACCCGCCGCCGTCAGCTTGTTCGCATCCGGACGGTCGTAACCCACCAGCTTCGAGCTTGCGCTGATGTACAGTCCCGAAACGGGTATTGCCTTGTTTGCGCACGTCTCGTAGGGTACGCTGTCGTTACCCGTATCGCAGCGCACTTTCTCCACAAGCGCAAGGGTCGAAAGATGGTAGACGGCTTTATCCCCTTTAACCTTGGGCCAGAACACCTTCGAAAAACCCGAATTGTAACCGTTGTCTTTCTTCCACTTGATTGCCGCGTCGATTGTGGCGGCCTCGTCCGTGGGAATGTCCGCGAATACGAACGCGCTCCAGTGGTCGTTTATCCCCTGCGATGCCACCACCAGCGCCTTGTAAACGGCGGGAATTTCCGACCAGCCGGGCGCAGCGATATAAGTGGGTATCGCGTCGTAATTCTGATAAACGAGACGCAGGCTGGCGATTCCGCTCGTCACGCCCTCGCTGTCCGTGCCGCCCACGATATCGTCTGCCGTGATTGTATCGAAGTCAATCTCCGAATAAGACGCAGTCGCGCTTTTTATCTCCGTCGTGCCGATGTCCGTAACCGTAAGCACTCCGGTATCGGCATTGTAACTTAACGTATAATCCGTACCGAGTACCTTTCCTTCGATTGCAAACGTAGCGATGATGACTCCGGTCGTTACGATACTTGCCTTACGGTTCGCAAACGTAAGCGGCACGGTTACGGCCTGCTCTGCTTTGTGCTTGTCGGGGTCAAGCACGTTGATAACGTAAATAGGCCCGATGTTGCCGTTCGCGTTATTGAAGTGCGCCTCGATTGCTTCGCACAGGGTATATTTACCCCACAGCGTAGCGTCGGCGAAGTGTCCGAGTTTGCTCTTGGCTTCGCTTAAGTTGTAGATTTTGATGGGCGTGTTAACTGCTCCCTTGTAGTCCGTCAGCAAGTTTACCGGGGCCGTTCCGAAATAGACCGGCACAACGGAAGCCTGCGACGCGCTCTGCACTATATCCGTACCGAGAGAACCGTAAACGCCGTATTTGTATTCCGCCATTTTTAACCTCCAAATTTTTTATAAATGCTCCGAGTACGCGGCACCCGTGCGGTTAAGCCCGCGCTCGATGGTTATGGTCGCCCATGCGTAAAAGTACGGATAGGTGTCCGCTATCTGCCCATCTTTCGTGTACTGGCCGTATTTCACGCCGGCCTCTTTAACGAACCGAATTCCGTCTAAGTATTCGGCGTTTTCTATCTCCGCAAGTGTGCGGTCGAGAAAACTCCACACGTCTTTCCATCCGTCTGCCGAACGCTGAAACTCCCCGGTCTCGCTCTCCGTTGGATGCGCTCCCGGATTCCAAACGACAAAGCTCAGCTGAAGGCTCATCCTGTCATTTGATTTTGTTAAATCCTGCGCTCCCTCTAAAAGCTGAACCAGTATTGACGGAAACTGCATATCCGTCCCTGCGGCGAGCTTATCGTTTCCGGGGAGTAGCATCGGAAACGCTGTAGGGTTTACTTCTTCGTATGAATAAGTGTCCCCCTGCTCTTCGTCGTTCGGTCGTTTCAGCTTTATCTTTGGACATACGTTTTTATTCAGCCATTCGGCTATTTTCTCTATGCATTGCACAATGGTCATCGCCTACCTCCGTTATCCTGCGGTTTGTTGCGCCAGTTGAATTTCGGCAATACCGCAATCCTCGCGCCACGCCACAATGCTGAATTCCCGCCCGTCGACATTCAGGCTTTCGCCCGCAGGTCGCCGTTTCGGCAAATCCTCCGCTTTTGCAAATACGACAAGGTCGTATTCGGAAAGACCGATTGAGGAGGCTCCCGATTCTCCGTTTTTGGATTCATCGAGTACCGCCGTTATCGTCTTACCTTCTATGCGGTGGCGTTCGCCGAATTCGTCAAGATTTAGAAAAATTCCATCTCTGTCGGCCGCGACCATTTCCGTGAATTTACTCAAACGACGGCATCGGCCGCATCGAATTCGGGCAGTTCGTCTGCGGGCGTTTCCTCTTCGTCTCTGTCGTCGGGAGTCGCATCTCCGTCGTCTCCGAGGGTCTCGTCGTTGTTTTCCTCTTCGGTGTTCGTTTTGCCTTTACCCTTGCCTTTTTTACTTGCGGGTTTGTTCGGCTTTCCCTCTCCGTTATTCGACTTGTCTTCGGAGTTGGCTGCAACTTTAACCGCAACGCCGAGACTGATAAGCCTTTCCTCTTCTTCCTTAGGCAATTCGACGGGACCGTCGTTTGCGCTTACGGGTTTAATCGTTTTGCCGACGCGCATCCCGTAAGAGCCTTTGATAATCTGCACCATAAATACGCCCTCCCTTAATCCTTCGCGTTAATCGCGTTGATAACGTACCAGCTGTTTTTGTGGTTCGGAATTATCAGCGGGCGACTGGTCAGATAGACCTCACGGGTATTCGAAGGAACGTCGCTGTAATACTTGGGAATGCGACGCCCGGCGTAGGTGTGAAACACGCCATCCGACTGTTCGAGTTGCGAAACCGCGCCGTAGAGCGTTCTGCCGCATCCGGGCGCGGTGAGAATTGCTTTGCCCGAAGGGATGAAGTGGCAATCCTTATCTTCGTCGTCCGTATAGGATGCCGAATACTGCAGCACGTCGACAACGTGTCCTTTGGCGTTCAGACGCGCGATTTTGGTCACGCCGGCGGGCAACTGCTGAGGGTCGATGCCGCCCACGTTTACGTTGCGGTTGTCGAGCAGTTTGAGAATGGTCTCGTCGTGCAAAATCGCATCGCCCACGTCCGGACTTACGAGAAGGTCGCTTGCGGGCAGTCCTTTCGCCGCGAGCATTTCCGCAACAGCGAAAATATCGCCCAGAATGTCCGCGCCGGTTTTATCCCAGTCGGTTGTCGGCGTATATACAGCGGGGTTCGAGCTGCCCTTGTAGAATTGTATAGACATATCCTCGCCTTCGCTTGCGTCGTCCGCGATATGCTTCATGACGCATCCGTTCGTGAGCAGGGTTTCCGCTGCCATCGCCTCTTCGCGCCGGGTTATCGACTCGCCCATTTCGTCGAAGTCCTTAAGCAAAAGCGCGGTCTGACGCTCTGCGGGCGTGAGTTTGGAGAATAACGCTTCGCCGAACCCTTTTCTCGTGAGGTCGTCGATTGTCAGTGCGCGTTTAGGCGCGATGCGAGGAGGCGTGTAGCGGTCGACCGTATAGCCTTTGCGCAAAATGGTCACGCCGCCTTTTCTCGGTGCGACGAAGGGGGCGAGTTTCTTGTTTCCGTCCTTGTATTCCACGAGGACGTCGGTCGTAGAGAACACGTCGGTTGCCTCGTTCGTGGGGAAGTATCTATCCCTCAAAAACGAACTGACGGGAGAAAGGCTTTCCACCGCCATAAGCAACGTGTGAGTATCGTAAATATTGAATGCCATTTTTGTTTTACCTCCCTGTCCTTAAATTCTCACGGCATCCGACAGAAGAATGCCGCCCTTGCGAAGTTCCTCCTCGTCCGCAGCTTCGAGGGTGTACCCGTCTGCCACGATGAGGCTATTCCTGTTGAAGTGTCCCGTGCGATATGCGAACGCCGAAGTATCGGTCGTTCCCACGGTCACGTCGTCCGAAAGGATGCAGTTTGCCGTGAGCGTATCGTCCGATGCCGCCGCCGTACCGAGTACGGACATCTTTCCCGTTTTTGCCGAAAGCGCGAGAACCGTTCCGCGCTTAAGCGTTTTCTCTTCCGTCAATGCCGCGACCGTTACGGAGAACACGTCGGGCGCGGGTGTTGCGCTGTTTACCAGTTCGTCGAAATCTACTTTGCAGATTTCCTCGTTGAGCTTGCTCATGCTTTACCTCCCTTGGTTTTTTGATACGCCTTTACGGCATTTGCGACAACTGCCGCCGTTTCGTCGCCGTCATCGGCGTTGCCGCCGTTCGGCTTGCCTGCTACTTCGTCCGCGCCGGATGCGCTGGAGTCCGCTTCCATCTTTTGCAAAAACGCGCTGCCGAGCTTCGACTGCGCCTGCATTGCCGCCAGTGCCAACTGTGCCGCATCACAGGGAGTGTCGCCGTACTTCGCGTTTTGCACGAGACGCTTGTCGCCGATTTGCGCTTCGATGCTCTCGATTCCTTTGAGCCGCGCTCTTTCGGCCGCCGTCGCATCGGTGCGAGCATTATCCGCTGCGGTCTTTTCGATAGACGCCACAATGTCGGGATACTGCTCTCTGAGTTCTTTTTCCGTCATGTTTGTAACCTCCGTTTTATTTTTATTTCCGGCCGTGACAGATGCGGCATCGGTTTCATTGAAAATGGGGATATTCCCCGGAATGTTGCGGAAAGCGTGAACATCGTGTCTTACGCCCGCCACCATCATCACGCGCTTATCTGCGCTCATTTGCATTTTCGGTTCGTTACCGCTACCCAGCAAGGTGTCGGCGAACCCTTTTTCTATGGCTTGACTGCCCGTCATCCACGTTTCGTTCGTCATCATATTACGGAGCGTCTCCACCTCGATTCCCGTCTTCGCTTTGTAAATCTCGGCGACTGCGCGTTCGTCCGCATCAAACGCTTTAACGGCTTTCTTCAAGTCGCCCAGCGTCATATAATCGAAGAACAGCCCCGCCACGCCGTGTATCATTACAAGGCTGCCGGGATAGACTTGCACGTCGTCTCCGGCGCAAGCAATGACCGACGCTGCACTCGCTGCGATTCCCTCCACGATGACCGTTTTATGTCCGGTCAAACCTTTCAGCGCGTTATGAATGGCGATGCCCGTATAAAGGTCGCCGCCGCAACTGTTCAGCTTAATGGTGATTTTGCTTTTGCCCTTAATCGTGGCGAGGTCTTCGGCGAACCCTTCGGGCGTTATGTACTGCCCTTCGAGCTTTTCGCCTGTCCAGAAATCGCGCGGCTGGCTTTCGCACACATCGCCGTACATCGTAATCTCCGCGCTATCCTCACCGTCGTTTGTTATGACGTTCCAGAACCGCTGAACGGTCGTCCCCGGTTTGGTGTCGTTATTCGTTTTAGGGATTTTCATACTTTACCCTCCTCCTTTCTGAGACAATTGATTATTCGCGGTAGCAATTCTGCCACCAGCTTGTTTAGGTCGTCGTCGTCATCATCGTCGTTCGGCTTGCTTTGACCGCCTTTCAGCATCTCGTTTTCCGTTGCCAGCTGTTCGGCGTTCGCTTCAAAGCTCCCGCCGTTCAAACGTACAGTCGCTTGTTCTCTCGTACTGAACCCGTTATCGCAAGCGAGCTGTTCGGCTTGTATTTCTTTGACGGGGTCGAGCTGTCCCTGCGAAGGCCCTATCCACTCCGAACCCATCCACGCCGCTCTTATGCGCGGGTCGGCGAAAAAGCCGGGAGCTTCGATTCGCCCACGCGCCACGGCTTCATAAAGCCACACGTTATAAATCGGCTTGCAGAAATCGTCCACAAACCATTCACGGCGCATCTTAAACGCTTTCCACGCCTCCAAAAGTGCGGCGCGTGACGCGCTGTATGATGCGTTAAATGCCTTCAGCAGTAAGTCTGCGGGTATTTCCAAAGCCGCGCCGACTTGCTTGCACACGGCGTTAACGAACCCCTCAAACCCGCCGTTCGGACGTTTCGGGTCTCCGAACGTCACGCTTTCGCCCGGTTTTAATACGTTGACCGTTCCCGGTCCCATTTCGTATTCGTTTTCGTCGTCGCTCACAGGCGGTGCGTTCTCGTCGCCCACCTCGTTATACGGCATCATGCTGGGGTCGGCTTCCGTCGTTATAAACGCCGTGAAGAAACTCTCCACGACTGCCGCAGTCAGTTCGCTGTCCGTATATCTACGCACCTGCAGAAGCGGCTCAATGACTTGCGCCAGATAGCTCACGCCCCTGTACTGCTCCGGTCTTTCCGCTTCCATAATGTGGAGGACATTCGGCAGTCCCGTCTCTTTCCCGTAGGCTTCGACCCTCTTCCATTCCGTAGGTTTGCGCGTTAGTTCATACGGGTATGTGCTTCGTATGTAATACGCGACGATTGCGCCATTCGAGTCGACCTCTACGCCGTCGTATATCGCGTTTCCGTTCTCCGCTTTTCCTTCCGTGATTCTCGCCACAAGGCTTGCCCCAGCAGAAAACTCTACCGGCGTTGATACTCGGTCGGCTTCAATCATTTGAAACCGTAAACCATACGGATTGTACGCCGTAGGCTTTACGCGCTTCAAAAGAACGACAACGTCTCCGGACAGCAGTCCCGAAATAAACGCCAAGCCTTGCGCCGTATAAAAGTTATTGATTCCCAACGCGTCGCAGTTGCGCTTTTCGGCCGCCCATAGCTCGAATTCCGCTTCCGTTTTCTTTTGCCAGATGCGGGCATCCTCGACCGACAAGCCGAGCAGTTCTCGGTCGATTCGGCTCTTAAGCCATAGACCGCTACCTATCACGTTTGTTCGGTTCGTTTTAATTGCCGATGTCGCTATGGGTGCGCTCATATAAAGCATTCGGGCGCGTTGCCTTAGTCGTGCGGAATGAATTTCATTTGTCGCCTCCCTGCGCTTTGACCTCTTTGATGAATTCCGTCACGGCGGCCGTGGTGTTTATGACTCGCACGTCGAACCCCATCAGCCGCAGTGCTTTGTGGCGGTATTTCTGCAAAGGCGAAAGCCGCCCGCCCTTAGGTCTTTTGGTCTCGACAAAAATCACGCGACCGCCCGGAAGACACACCAGCCTGTCGGGCATACCTGCGTCAACCGCCGCGGATAGCTTATACGCCGCACCGCCTATTTTCTTGATTTCGTCGCGTAGGTGTTGTTCTATCGGTTTTTCCTGCATATTGCCTCCTGTTTGTAACATTGTAACTTTTGTAACGTAATTTTTCATAAAGCCTTCGCGTATAGGTGCATTAGGCGTTTGTGTTCTGCCTATTTGCCTATTTGCATTTGCTTTATTAAGAAAAAATGTTACAAATGTTACATGGCTGTTTTTCCGCTCTCGCTATTTCGCTTTATCCCCTTTAGGGGATAATTCCGTTTTTGGCGTTTGTAACTTTCTGTGTAACATTCGCGTTTTTGAGAATGTTACGGGTGTAACTTTCTCCGTTGGCGCATTCTTCGCTTTCGTGGATTCTCACGGCAATGTTACGCGCTTTTGCAAATTCGATTTCTTTCTTCATTCCCTCAGAAACCCCATGCTTTGCGCCTACCCATATTTCGTCGCAAACTTCGAGAAAACGTAAACCCGCCAGCACCCCTTTCACTCGGTCATCAGCTTTGCTGTCGTCCAAGATTCCCGGTAGATAAAGGTGCGGCGCATACGGTGCATTTCCGCATTCTAAGGCTCTAAGAGCCAGCGATTGCGCATAGGCTATATTCCGTTTGAGTTCGTCAGCTCCGTGAGCGCGGAACGGCGAACAGATGTAAATCCGTTTCATACCTCGTCTCCCCAGCAGTCCCATCCCGCACGTTCACGCCGCGCATAAAGTTCGAGCTTCTTTTCGGTGGGGTATAGCCGCTCCATAATCTCATAGGCGATTCTCGGCTTTTGGCTGTGCCGTTCGGCGCGTTCCGTGAACACGCTATGTATCTTACCCCGCTCCGCTTTTGCCACCGGGCGCAATTTGCCGCGATACATAAAAAGCAGGTATTCGTGTCCGTATCTTATCGTGAACGCCGCAGGGATTCCGTTTACTTTGTTCCAGACCATCCGGGCGTGGAGTTTGTATCCGAGCCTTTCGGCTATCGCCTGCGCTTCGAAGAGGTATTTGTCAATCGTCCACAGGAAGAGAACGCTATTCGCCTCTGTGCGCCCCACAGCGGTGCGCAGGTGGCTCTCTATCTCTTCCAACGGTATTGTCCTGTAATCAAGCGGGAGTCCGCTACTGTGCGCTCTGACGGCTTTACGGCCGCCCTTGCTTTGTTTCCACGGCGGGTCGGCGCAAATCACGCCGTACCGCTCCGCTGTACTGAAAATATCAACCTTCATTTTCGCCGTCCTTATTCGTTCTCGAAAGTGTGCTTTTAGCTGAAAACGGGCAATTTGGGAATAACTGCCGATAAGCGGAAAGTACACCAAAATAAGACTAATTTTCTATTAAAAACAACTAAATAACGGGCAAAACTGAGCACGGTTTTTTATAAACGTGCAAAGTGGAAAAACTAGCCAAAATAGCAGTAAAACGCCCGTTTTCTTATCGAAAACGGGCGTTTTTTAATGAAATCCGGCAACGTCCTATCCTCCCAACACGTAATGTGTAAGTACTTTACTTCGTGCCGTTGCAAGCAACGGGGCGGCGCGTATTGCACCTTCAAGCACTTACACACCACTACTTAGCGAAATAATCACTGCATATTAAAAACAAAAAACACGCCGAAGCGTGTTCTTTGTTTTTGAAATCCGGCAACGTCCTATCCTCCCAACGCGTGATGCGTAAGTACTTTCGGCGCAATAGAGCTTAACTTCTGTGTTCGGTATGGGAACAGGTGGATCCTCTACGCCATTATCACCGGAATGGCTCCGCTTGTTGGACTTGAAGGTATAATGATTTATTCAAATTTGCCAAAAAATAGCTATATTTTGCCTGTTTTTGCCCAATTTTAAGCTGTTATGCACCGCCGTGCACCAATTTGAGAAACACTACCATAAAGATTTCCGCATTTAAGAACGGCTAAGGTTTCCCCTTAGTCGTTTCGTCTAATTGCTCAACCGCCTAGCAATACACAATCAATTCAACCTTTAAAGGATGAAATAATTATTATCGGTAGCTAATAGCGTCAAGATTATAGAACTTCGTATTATAATTTTTGCCGTCTGCGGCAGTTGCCGAGAATTTCTCGGTAACTGAATTTTCTTCCAATTCCCCTGCGGCAAATATATTTTTTAAGTGTAAACCAATATTATCTGCGCTACAATCAAATAATTGCGACATTCCTTTTTGGGTGAGCCAGACACTTTCGTTAAACACACGAACTTCTATTCCGCTTTCGCCTGCTTGCTTTGTAAATACAAGAAAATCCGTAGTACTGTTTCTGATTTGTAATTTCTTTTCTTTCATATTCGTATTCCAGTTTTTAACTGCGTTAATTATAGCATAACTATTCGGAATTAGCAAGCTTTCATTGTTTATATGTTAAAATGCTGTGCACCGTCCACATCGGGAAGTTGTTCTCCGTAAAGCGATGCGTCAAAATACAACGCAAGCAGTCTTTTTATTTCTTCTTTTTTCATTCGGTGCGTTTCAAAGCCTTGCTCGGTTATTACTTTTTCGATGTTGTTTTTATAAGCGAATACCTGTTGTGCCGACATATTTTTGCTTTTGGCGATAAAAAGGAACTGCCTTGCCGTTGTAAGCTCCATTTGTATTTCGTCCAGGAACGTTGAGTCTCTCAATAATAGTTTTCTTATCTTGTGATTATTCTCGATTGCCGCACGTTCCTCAAGATATGCTTTGTTAAGGTCAAAACACTCGGACGAATCCGTGCAAGCTATCTCTATATCGGGGAATGCAGATAAAACAAACATAAGCTGCCTTATTTTCGTTTCTATGCTCGTAGCCGACAGAACTGATATGTTTGTCGGCGTTACCGTAAAGAACAACAACTCTCCGCCGTTGGTTTCAAGTCCGTATTCCGTAAAACATTTTATACCTATAAGCGCTTGTACTGTTGCACCTTTTTTCTTATGCCGTTTACTTTTAATTTTCTTTGCCACTTTGGGTTCTCCATTTATAATACTGCTGTTCAGAAAGGAAATATTTTATTGCATATTTTAAATAACTGAGTATAGTCATTTCGTCTTTTCGTATTGTTAAAAAACCATAGCATAATGTTAATGCCGCAGGTATCATCCAGCCGAATTTTACTATTGCCGCTATCGACAGTAAAACGCCGACTGACAGAACAATAAAATCACGCATTCCCCACAGCCATATATTTGCTTTTGCCGTTAAATTTTTCGGATATAAATATCTTGTCATTTAATTTCTCCCACAGTCTGTTCTTCCGCATAGAACTCTTCACAGAATTCCTGCGGAGTTTGGTTATGAAGCTCTTTTATTTTTTCTGCTATCATTTCTTTTACGAGTTTCGTTTCCGAATCTGTTGGCTCATAAACATACATCTCGTTTCCGTCGCTTCTGCTGACCTCATACATCATTTTAAGCGTATCTGAATACGGATAATAAATCGCATAAAGATTCAGCCATGCGTCATCGTCAGAATTTATATCTTTCCCGAATTTCCTATCTACATCAAACCATGTTTCCAAGCCAACGATTATTTGCTGACTTTCGCAGTCCACCTCCATATCGGCGCAGATTGCGATATCTTTTCTTTCCAATTCGTTATTTATTGTCACGGCTTACCTCTCGCTATCGTGCGCGACAAATTAACCGCTGTCGTAGTTGCGTGTACTGCACTCATCAGATTGAGTTTCATCGAACTATCCAAACCGAACTGTTGCGCTATCCTCGGCACTTCGCTTGCGGCAAGCATTATTCCAAGTCCCATAAGCATATGGATATTGAAAGTTAAAAGCCCGAGATATAACAGTGTTGTCTGCATAAACGCAGTTAGGCAAATTGCCGCAACCTGTTTCATCCACTGCACAAATCCGTCCGAATATCCTCTCGGCACCGAAAACATATACAACGAGCCAACCGACATCTGCACAAGCAGTATCCCTCCACGCTTGATGTTCTGAAAGAATATCTTGACCACGCAATACGCAAACATAATAAGTGCAAGTATTTTAAACAGTCCGCTATTACCGAAATCATAAGTGAATTTCTCGGTCAGTATAAACAGCCCTTGCGCCTTTATATCCACTAAATTTCCCGCAAACAGATGTGACAATTCTTTTGCAAAAGTGTTCTGTAACGATATGCTGAATTTATATAGTTCTATCGGCACGATCCCGATTAACGAACATGCGAAAAAACCTTTTAAAATATTAAGCATTGTGTTTTTTATATTTGCTCTGCCGCTTTGATATTCAATCGCCAAATCGAATACCGCAACGACAACGCCGGCTATGAATAATCCCCAACCGAACAGAGTAAAAAGTTTAACAGTAGCCTGAACCCACTGCAAATCGAAAATTTCAGCGCCCATATTACCCATTACCGTAAAGAAATCGGCAACGGCATCATACACCGTTTCATACATCCATTTGAGAGCAGTTCCCCAAATGCTATTTGAAATTTCTTGCCCGATTCCTGCAAACGCACTCTGTATGGCGTCGGTTATTCCGCCCATAAGGTCTTGTAACCACCCTAACATAGTTTCACCTCCTTTTTATTGCATTTTCAGTCCTATGTATAGGCTTTTAACATTACATCAACGAGCTTCAAGACGCCTATAAGTTCCACAAAGATTACTTTTTTGTATACCATATTTAACAATATAGCTGAAAAAATTTGTCAATATTTGTCGATTAGTTCGTTCAAAAAAATTTTTGAATTTTACTAATAATTTCGGCGTTCTCGGGGCTTATAAGTAGGGGGACTTACTCTAACGCCCCAAAAAATCTTAAAAGGAGTGAAAAATGAACAACTATTTTGGAACAAGAAGAACATTGACTTAGAACTGGACGAAGTTGCGCCATGGAAGTTGCCAAGAGACAGGCACGCAACGATTTCAGTACTCAAACACAGAATGAACGAGCTGCACACCGTGGACGACTACCTTTCGGGCTGTGAACGGCAATTCGAGGTCGACTACATTATTCTGATGAACGGCACAACCGAACAGGCTTGGCAAGCGACTATGTCTAAATTGAACGCACAGTTCAATTTACGCAGACACAACATCGTTCTGGAATGTCTGCAGTTCGGTGGCAACAAAGAGTTCTGGGACGGCTTCCCGAACGAGTACGAAATAGAAGGCTACTTTAAAAAGTGCTACGCCTTCGCCGTGGACAAAATCGGCTACCTGCGCTCTTGCGAAAACATAATCTGCGCAGTAGTTATAACCGAGCCGAACAGACGCAATTTATTCGTCTACTACCTGCCCGTAACGCCGAAATGGCAAGTAAAGGTTATGAGCAGCAACAGAAATGACAGCGGAACGCAGCTGCAGGGATACGACAATAACGGTAAGCCACAGTACACGGTCAAAGCAGATACGGCAAATCCGCGGTTAAGCCGTTCTGAATTCTGGAAATGTCGCGGCGGGCTGACTTCGTTTTCAGACTTGCAGGAAGACTTTTTCAAAAAGGTTTCCGAGCGGTACAGCGCGGTCGCACTCCTCATAGAATTTAGAAGAACTGTCGAGGCTGTTCTAACGGATACATTTTACCATATTTCCGTTGTCGTTGTAAACCCTTTCTTCGAAATTGCTTCCCGAAATGCCACACTCTATTTACAAAAGAAGGAGCCCTGTACAATACAGAACTCATTCTTAAATTTAATTATTAAGTTTTTGCCTAATCTTTGGGGTTCACTTCAAAATACCTGCCATTTGTAACACTACTTTTTTAACCACTTTTCTATTAACTCGTTAAATTCCTTTTGATTGAAACATAATCTTGAAATTGTACCATCGTAAAGCTCACCATTGATAAAATAAACATGTCTAGGTTCATATTGTGAAATCAAATCCTTTTCTCCATTAGAAAAACTTACCTTAAATATATTTCCTGATGGATAAGTAGGGTCACCAATATATTTATGCGCTTTTAAACTTTCTATATCATTTATTAATTCAACATAATCAACCCTGTCAATATTTTTTAAAAGCGTCTCTTCCTCTTCAAACAAAGACACAATACAGATATTGTTAATATTATCAACAGAATTTAACATTTTCCAATAATATGTTTTACACCCTGTAAAAGCAAAACACATTAGAACAAAAATAGCAATAAATTTATTCAAAACTTTATTCTTATATTTCAAAAAATTACCTCCTCTCAAAAACCAAAAATAAAATAGAATGGTATAACAATAAGACCAATATTTATTTCTGCAAAACTCCAACCTAATGACCCATTTTTGTATCCAGTTGAGCGGTTAACTCCGCCGAACCAGTCTGCCGTTCTTTCCCAGGGCATTGAAAAGTAAATCTTATCGTCTTTTACCAAAAAGAATGTTATTAAAGACGGAATAGCTACTCTTGTTATATATTTAATTCCTAATCCTCGTTCTTGAATACTATGTCCATATTCATGATTTAAAGCTATTCTTCCAGAATTTGTTGCAGTTTCACTTACATTTAAAAATATATTTCCTAATATTTGACACGAAGTAGTATATGGTATATTATGTCTTATAACGCTTTCTCCCTTGTAGAAACTAAACACTTTGGAATTTAAAGCCACATCTGCATTCATATTAAACGGATTAAAACAGCCGTTATCCCAGTCAGCCTTGATATCCGCACCTTTACCTTGTATTGCCGCCACTATCAGCGAACCAGCCGCAAACACCTTACTTACAGGATTTAAAAGTCCTAAAATAGTACTTGACCAATCCCTCAACTTCTCAAGCCATTGCGGCATTGTTCCAGTAGGGTCAATAGCCATTATAGGATTATTGCCGCAATAAGCGAACAAATTAAGTCCGTTTATGGTTTCGGGGTCGGCGTACTCAAGGCTGTCCTGCGAAATAAATCTGCCGAGCTCGGGGTCATAGTAACGGGTTTGCAGATAATAAAGTCCTGTCTCTGTATCGTAATAGTAACCGCGGTATCAGAACGGGTTGAGGTTGCCTATGTGCGTTGCCGAAGTTATATCGTTACCGTCTTTATCCAACACCGCATGGTTGCCCCACGCATCGTATACATATTTTACTACAACTTCGCCGTTATTGTCAAGATATGGGAAAGGGCGGGGATTACTCCCCGCCCTAAAAGTTTGACTACCCTTTATTATAAGCTACCAAGAGATTTATTTATCTTTTTTTTAACAAAATTCAAAACATTATTACGTCCTTCTTCAAAATCTAGATAAATTTTATCGCCTATTTTTACACCAAATATCGGATAATTCCACCCATCCCAGCCAATATAATCATTAACCGTAAATGTTATTAACGTGTTCGCATTAATAGTATCAAAAAAACCGTATTTTTCCAACTCATTAACACTTTCTTCAACGAAATAAAAAAGCTGACTTTGATATGCCTCCAGTGTTGCCTGAGCATGCGGATTTTCTTTATATCTTTCAAGATAATCTTGGGCATCGATAGTTAAACTGAATCCACTATTTCTTTTATTAACAAACTCATCTAAATCAGTAATGGTGGCATTAAAATTTTGATAAACAAATCTATCTTCTTCTTGTGAATAAACATTATAAACCTGTTGCCATTCTTTAAGCGCGATAGCCCTACATGCGCTCACATTACCCATAACAAAAGTAAGAATACTAATAAAAAACAGTTTTATGCTTTTGTCCCTCATTATCTCCCCCTTATTAAAATTACAGTTTTTTGTAGAAAGAATGCACAATAGGACCTAGGAATAAAGATAGCAAATGATATGCTATGGCAGTATCACCAATAGATTTAGTCAAAGTCCTACTCTTTACTCCACCAAAATAATCGGCACCAGCATCCCAAGGAGCTTCATAATAGGTCCAATTAGTCCTTTTGTACCATTCATTCATTGAAGGTATTCCAATACAAAGTCCATACCTAGCAACGCCCAATATCATAAGTTGCGGAACATGTCCGAATTCGTGTCTAACCGTATCTGCGCTTACAGTTGAATCAAGTAGTATAATTCCGAAAGAACCCGAACGCCCAGACCCCATATTGGATCTTATAACAGGAACACCTTTATAAAAAGACATCTTCTGCGACGCAATAACATTCATTTCGTTGGTATTATAAGGATTCCAGCCAATTAACTCCATATCAGAATAGATTTCGCTATCAAATACTGACCCCATCAAAGCCGCGCCATACATTCCTATAGTTAAGCCGAATTCACAAATAACTGTAGTAATCTGAGTTACTCCTAAAGGTTCGAATATCGCTGGAATTATATTTGTCGTTGCAAGAGAAGCACCCGCCAAACCAAGTACCATTCCACCAAGAAATCGCCCAACCTTACTCCAAAAACTTGACCAACTGCAACCCGTCGGGTCTACATACTTTATAGGATTATTTGCACAATAAGCAAATAAGTTAAGTCCGTTTATCGTTTCAGGGTCGGCATATTCAAGACTGTCCTGCGAGATAAATCTGCCGAGCTCGGGGTCGTAGTAACGGGTCTGTAGATAATAAAGTCCTGTTTCGGTATCGTAGTAATATCCGCGGTAACGGAAAGGATTTAAATTGCCTATATGCGTTGCCGAAGTTATATCGTTACCGTCTTTATCCAACACCGCATGGTTGCCCCAAGCGTCGTAACTGCATTGTACTACAAATATCACAATTCGTCAATGATAAACATGGACGGGTATTGCTACCCGCCCTGCTTAATTTATAAATTATTTATTATATCCATATTGTCTTTTAAAAAATTTGCATATAAAGAAATTGCTGTCGGCATATCGCTTTTAATAACTTGATGAACATTTGCTTTCAATTTACTGCGTAATTTCGCGTCAAATATTTCACTATCAAAAATATCTACACTTTTTTTATTCTGCTGAATAGTTACCATAAATTCATATGAAGCATCCGCCAATAGCACATCTATATTTGAATTCCATTTCTTGTATGCGCTATCTGGTATTCTAAGGTAATAAATCAAGCCAATTGCTACATTTTGTTTTTCATAATAAATCTCAAAATTTGTATATTCTGTATACATTTTCTTTTTAAATCCATATTTTTTTAGAAATGCAAATTGCTTTTTCGTATATCTTATGATACCAAAATAACCCATTGCTCGCATCCTATTACCTCCATAATTTTATGGAAATATTATTCTTATAATATTCCACCAATAGTTTTTAACTAACGTTGCTTCCATTTTATAAAATTCGCTTCTCAAAATAACAGGGCGATAAATATCTAAACCTATATCTGTTATTTTTATTCCCCACCTCATCATTCTCTCAATCCATCTCTGGTTTTGCTTTAGCATTATATCTCTTGCATTTTCTCTACAAAATAATTGTATTAGAGTTTGTCCTGGAGATTTATAAGTAGCCGCGCCAATTTGTGCCGCCGCACTTTCTACTCTTGTCATACTTTCACCAATTACAACCCCGTTAGTTATCATTTTACCTAGGCGCAAAATTGATCCCCCTAACGCAAATATTCCGCCCCAAAGCGCGCCGTCAGCAGCACCGTTAAGAAAACCTTGTTCAAAACTTCCACCGTTTATTGCGTCAACCGCACCTTGCAATAAGCCACTAAAAAGTATGCCTGCCGCCATCGTAGCAACCAAAGGAGCAACAGCTCCGCCAGTTACCACAGTTAAAACCACAGCTCCTATGAATAATGCTCCCCCAATTACCCATTTTAACCAATTAGGCATTGTTCCAGTAGGGTCAATAGCCATTACAGGATTATTTGCACAATAAGCGAACAAATTAAGTCCGTTTATAGTTTTAGGGTCGGCGTATTCAAGGCTGTCCTGCGAGATAAACCTGCCAAGTTCGGGGTCATAGTAACGGGTTTGCAGATAATAAAGTCCTGTTTCAGTATCGTAATAGTAACTGCGGTATCTGAACGGATTGAGGTTGCCTATGTGCGTTGCCGAAGTTATATCGTTACCGTCTTTATCCAACACCGCATGGTTGCCCCAGGCGTCGTATACGTATTTTACTACAACTTCGCCATTTCTGTCAAGGATAGCTATTATATTGCCCTGTATATCCTTGCGATAGAAATACTGCGCACCGGCATACTCAACACCTGCTATACCCGCATTGTCGTAGAAAAAATTTAAGCCGTTACGCTGTTTTATTAGTCTGCCGTCGTTATCGTACAGAAAGGTTAATCTGCCTTTGCTTATTCTTCTACCAAGTCCGTCGTATGTAAAACTGATTTCACCTAACTTTGTAAGTCTTCTGCCGTATTGCCAAGTTGCGGCTTTTCCTCGGTACGTGGTAGGACAACCATATTCGTTATACGTAAATTCTTCGCCGTTGTAATTTACAAGTCTATCGCGCAAGTAATCATAACTGAAATGCGTGCATTCGAGTTCGGTAAGTTCTTCACCGCTCTTGCTTGTGTACGCATATTCGCACCGTTCAGTTATGTTGCCGACCTTGTCATAGGTAAACAAAGTCGTTTTGCCTATAACCTTGTTATCTTCGCGGATTAAGCGGTTTAAGCTGTCGTAAGTATATTTCGCTACAACGTGCCCATTTTCGCGTATCTCGCATATATTCCCGCACGAATCGTACTTATACTTTATGCTGTCCTCTATTTTATAACCACTGCCGAACCAAACCGTTGCGGGCATATTCGTTGCGTGGTCGCCTACCTTGCGGTACGTTACATATTCTCCCGCAACCTTGCTATCGCCGTTGTAAATTTCCTTACCCGTGTTTCTGCCGTTTACGTCTGAAAGCGGTTTAAACTTGTAGGTATCGAATTTGATATAATCGAGAGAACGCGCCGCTGTATCCTTATACGCAAAGGAATACGTTTGATTTAATACTGGACTTGTATAAACTTTTTCAGTTACCTCTCCGTACTCGTTATACGTGTAAGCTTCCGTAACGCCGCCGCTTGTAATACTTGTAACGTTGCCGTAATTATCGTACGCATAAGTAATTGTTCCCCATGCGTTAATAGTTTCGGTCGTAAGCCTGCCGTTTTCGTCGTATTCCTTTTTATGCTGTTCAACGCCGCCAATTGTTAAAGTATCGGTTACCTTTAATCTGCCGCTCGCCTCGTCCAACACGCCCGTTTTGCTTTGACGGTAAGAGAAATTACACATCAATTCCATTCTGCATTCGCTAAGAGTGTAGACTTTTTGAGAAGCATTATAGTTGTAATTCGTATAAGTAAACGTTTCAAGCGGTAAGCCGTTGATAAATATCGCGGTTTTGCGGTCCGCATAATCGTAATAATATTTTAGCTTAGTGTCGCCGCTATTTACCTCTACGGGCAAGCCGTTTTTATAGATTATATCGGTAGTATTCGCTTCGCCCTCGTCAGTGCTCTGCGTTATGCTTGTTACCGCAAAATTGTGCGGGTTTCTGCCGTACGCAAATTTGCTTCCGTTGGGATATTTTACAGAGTTTACTACGTTTGTACCGTTAACATATTCGTATTCTGCCGATATTTCGCCCGTTTCGCCACAATCTGCCTTAACCTGACCGTTCTCGGCGCGGTCGCACTCCTCATAGAATTTAGAAGAACTGTCGAGGCTGTTCCAACGGATACATTTTACCATATTTTCGTCGTCGTTGTAAACCCTTTCTTCGAAATTGCTTCCCGAAATATTTTCTTCGCCCTCCACGTAACTTTCCGTTAATACAAGACTTCCCTGCGCGTTGTAGGAATATTTGGTTATGTTCTTAACCGTCGTTACCTCGTCGCCGCTGTCCTTTAACGTTTTAATCGACTTAGTTGCTTCTTCCCTTACGCGCCTGTTTTCCTCGTCGTATTGGTATTCGGTGCAACTTTTTACTTTTACCGTATCGGAAACGCTTTCCCAATCCGTATCGGTCATTCTAAGCAAATCCAATTCATCGTAAACTTCCACTACGGTTTTAGCTTTAAAATCTGGCGCTGCCGTAGTTTTTTTAAAAATTACAGTAACGTTACCCGAGATTGTATACGTATAATCGGTTTGCGTGCTGAATTTCGCCGCGTCCGTAATTTTGCTACTGCTAAGTCTGCCCAAGCTGTCAAACGTATACGCTTCTGAGTTGCCGTCGTCATATGTTATTGCCGAACCGTTTTCAGTATAGGCTATGCGCATATTCGAAATGGTTTTGCTTCCGCTTGTCGTTGTAGCCGAATTGATTATACTCGTCAACCTGCCGTTACTGTCTTGAGATAAACTCCACTGTTTACCGCTGTCAGATTTTATTACGCTCAAATAATCATTGGAATAGCTTAAATTTATATAACTGCCGTCAGCATAAGTTATTTTAACAAGTTTTTTAGGATTATTTAAATCATAGGTATATTCTACCCGTCTCCCGCGGCCGTCGGTTATGGCGCGCAATTTTCCGTCATCATAATCAAACCTTACTTTTTTGCCGTTGCTGTCGTGAATTTCGGTAATTAAGTTTTGCTTGTTGCGGACTATGTTTACATAATTGCCGTAGCTGTCGCATACGAAAACAAAATCGCCGTCATTGTTATAACCCTCGATTATTCCGTCTCCGTTCCTTAAATAGTTGACGGGAGTTTGCTTTTTCAACAATTTTAGCTCTGCGCTTTTTGCAAAATACTTGATAAATGCGTCTCTGATAAGCGAACAAGTGCTTTTTGCCTGTTCGATTATCTGATTAAACTGTTCTTTGTAAAGGTCTCTGGATTTTGCGTCGGTATTGCCGTCATTAAGAGAATCATTATATGATTTCAGCTGTCGAGCTTCGCTTTTTGTTACGATTACCCGATTAATATTTAAATTTTCGTCCTCGAACAGTTCCGCAAAACCATTTTTCGTAATCGGCTTATAATAGGTAGTAATCAGACTTCCCGTCTCGGAGTTTACTTTTACATAGTTGTTTAAAGTTATTTCAGACTGCTTTACGTATTCCCCCAACTGAATCATTTCGTCACTGTGTTGATCTATCAGTTCCCAATCGATAAAATCTCCGATTTCTGGTATCAAGGTATATCCGCCGCAAAATTGCTTTATATACACGTTATGGTCGCTATATAAAAGTTTTCCGCTTGCATCAATTTTAACCTCGTTTTTATTCACATATTTTTTCCTGCCATTACTATCTAAATAATAGAAAATTTCTTTGAATGTATGCGTATCGCCAAGCCCGTCCACCAAATAATAATAGACATTGCTCCATGCGCCTCTACCTGCAACCTTCAGTTTCTTTTCTATATTAAATTTCCAGCCCAGACCGTAATTTACGTCTTTATTTGACTTACTGTGACAGTGCGTTATATTCAGCGGTATAGAAAGGTCGTTCAGGTTTATAGAAGATACTTCCTCATTGTATGCTCCGCTTCTGAGATTTAACAATACCTGCGCATTGTTTCCGATTGATATCTCTTTGTACTTGTAATCGGATTTATTTTCTCTGTATAAAACAACAATTTTTATACCCTGTTCACCTGACAAGCCAAAATTTACATAAGACGGGGAATAGCCAGGAATTACATTCATCCGAAATTCTGTACCTTTAAGAGTTTTAAGCTTTTCCGTAATGTCTATCTTGTAATCCCTATCTTCTTCAGCGGCAAATTCCTTATTGTCAATGTAAAAACTGCCACACGAATCAAACAGCGCCGTAATCTGAAGATAAGCCGCAACAATACTATCACTGCTTGGCAAAAGGGCCGCATTAATTTTGATATCCGTTTCAATTCTCGGATATCCGTCTTCGCACCGCACCTCTATATCGCCGTAATACGTTTCCACGTCGTCGCCGTCCTGTATGGTCTCAACAAAGGTGAATAAGCCGTTTACGTCGTTGCCGAACACTCCCACATTGTCCTCTTCGGTCGTAACCCCCGATACTCCAGCCGTTCCCGCAACCTTAGCCATAGTCTGTAAAGTTACAGCGCCTGCTTCTCCACCGCTTGCTTCCGCCGCGACCGTAGCAGTTTGCTCATTGAGCGCCTCTGCGACTTCCTGCTCCTTGTTCACACCGCTATTAAGTTTTAAAGTTCCCATTGATTGTTCTCCTTATTTTTTTATAAACATATGTTTGTATATTAAATAAACAAAATAATATGACAACAAACGATAGGTTTAAAAAATTATTTGTTGATTTTTTTACGTGAATTTTTTATTTAATATAAAACCTCCGACAGAACTGTTTTGCTCCGTCGGAGGTTTTTTAATTGATATTTTTAACGCCTTGCACAGCTATGCAATTAATCCGTTCTCCCTTAAATACTTGTCGATTTCCTGAGTGCATTTCGTCCCCAAGCCGGTATGGACGTCAGGCGTTATCCAATCGACGGTTAACAGCATATTTTCCGGCAGAAGCCAAAACCAGAAGCTAGGCACGATAGAAAGCCTGTGCGAAGGGCTGGGGATAACGTTAAAAGATTTTTTTGATTGCGAGCTGTTTGATGATTTAGATAACTGATTTGTCCGCCTTTACGGCGGATTATTATTTTAATCTATATTCGCAAGTAACTGCCGAATATACGATTTCCTGACCGTAAAATTCATTGAAGTACCCGCGCAGGAACGCGATATACCGTCTGAACGTAGAAACTGAAATATTATATTCCCCGCAGCACTCGTTGATTTTTACTTTTTTGCCCTCTTTGAATTTGTCATACAGTCTTAAAACGATATAACTTTTGTTCATTAGTTTTTAATTTCATAAAGCGCTTTAATTTACTCCTTGTAAAAAATTTTTTCGGGCAAACGCCCTGTTGCAACTGATTACAGTGTAGCATTTTCTGCAACAATTGTAATGAGCCTTATTCGCAAATCGACCCGTAAATTCGGCTGAATTTGCCGCGGTTTTCGCTTAATTACAATTTTAGCGCATAAAAAAGCGGGCGAGATCTCTGAAATCTCGCCCGCTTTAATATTGAGCTGATAAGTTACTCTACAACTGAAATCCAGATTTTTACGTGTGATACGACAGGATAAAACGATAAATTGACGTAGAAATAACCTTGATCGGACACGGATACTTTCTGCCCTGACATTATAGAGTCTGTTTCAGTCCCCTCAACGTAGATACAATTTTGTACAAAATAGAAACTTGTAGACTACCTCTTTACCGACGTTCCGATAGATAAATCATTTGACGACGACGGCGAGGATATTTACCATTATAAATACGGTCTGTACGATTATGTAAAAAACCTTTATCCGCTTTTCAAAGCAATAATCGAAACCGAAGTTACGCCCGATTTGTTCGCCGCCGTTCCCGACGTTCTCGATAAAGACGTAAGCCGTGATTATTACATAAAGGCAATAAAATTTGTACTTGCAATTAAGCTGAAAGGACTGCGCCAAGGCGGCAGAGTTGACCGATACATTGCAAAAATGCCGTTCATATCCCCTCTTTTAATGCGACTTCTTAATAAGCGCAAAGGTCATTTCTATTTGAAAAACAATGACTTGAACAGCCTTGACTACAAATTCGCTCTGTTCTCTTGTTTTCAGTTTATGAACGACTATAACACCAAACTATTTGAATTGAAAATGTTGCGGTGGGAAGAAAAATAAGGTAAAATAAGAATAACAAAAGAGAGGTAATTAAATGACTTTCAATACAATAGCGGATATTGAAAAACGGCTCAACGAATTACCACATTTTTCTTTAAGTCAAATTGCTCACAATGTCGGAGTTGCACGTTTTTACGTTATGCGAAATGACGAGCTACGTATTGCTATTCTCGCTATTGCCAAGGGCGAAATTTCACCGTTACCGTATTATAAACGCAGCATTAAGCAACCCGTATTGTTGTATCACCAAGACATTGTTGATGCAGTGTTGACCTTTTCTGAAACTAATTTAAATAAATAAAGCACTATAAACTTTCAAAAATTATTAAACAAATGTTTGCAAATCTATTGACAAGCGTTTGTGGAAGTGCTATAATACACTTACTGAGTGTACGCCATAGGTCGTATTATATCCTTTTAGGGTGAGCCGGACAAGTAATGGTTAATAGTTCGGCAAATTGTCCGCGATGGGCTATTGCTCATTAAGCGCGGAAATGTTTTTGAACAGTAAAATACTGTTCGTGCCTTAGCTTGCGATTTGTGCGCGAGGTGTTTTCAGCGTATAGAAAAATTGCGAGCCGTGATAGATTTTTATAGGAGTACAATTTTTTAGAATATAAAGACAATTCAATATAAACATTGAATCCGTGTGGGTATAGAGCCAAACGGATTTTTTGTTGCGCTTTTTAGCTATCCTACCACCTTTTGCGTGGAAAAAGATAAATAAATTTGGAGGTAAAACCTTATGAAAATCAATTCTATCAGACCGCCATAATCATACCGTCAATAGGGCTCCCGAAAAGTATCGAAGAACTTTTTGGGAAGAGGAAAAACAAGCCAAATGGCGAAGCCGCAATATTTATATGGCGGCGCGCTTATGAGCTTTGTTTTGACGAATGGCGAGGTACGCAAGTGGCAAGCCACTTGCCGCGCGGTGCGCGCCTCGTTGAGGAAACTAAGTTTCCCCAAGCCCCTTCTATCAAATGACAAAGCATTAAACATTTTGGAGGTAAAAACTATCGAAAAGAAAGTAAACAGAGCCCGGGCTTACGCCTATTCTTTCAGAGTATCGGAAGAAGAAAAACGGCTGTTGGATGAGAAAGTAAAAGCAAGCGGGTTGAACAGAACGGACTACCTTATACGGGCGTTGTCGGATAAACCTATCGTCAGTATCGAAAGCGGAAACGAAATTTTGGCGGAGTTAAAACGACAAGGAAATAACCTTAATCAAGCCGTTAAAAACAATTACTTCGGGGACATAACCGAGAGAGAATTACTATCCGTTGTGGACGATTGTAAAAACCTATATAGGCGTTTATCTTCCGCTATCGGTGGAAGTTGAAATGCCGTTATTCAAAGGACTGTCAAGCAAGAGTACGCCGAAGAAAGCAATAGACTATATAACGCGCAAGGATAAGGCGACGTTTGTTTCTGTCCGTAACTTATTTGAGGACGAAGATTACGCCGAGCAGTTTGCGGACACTATGCAGCGGTTCGGAAAAGGCAAAAAGTTCGACGAGCGTAAGTATTATCACTTCAAATTATCGTG
This sequence comes from uncultured Christensenella sp., assembly GCA_910579295.1. Lineage (GTDB taxonomy): Bacteria > Bacillota > Clostridia > Christensenellales > Borkfalkiaceae > Coproplasma. Next base: position 46,528 of record CAJTTC010000003.1, read on the forward strand.
CGCTCGGAAAGATAACGTAAGCCCCGAACAGGCGCATTTATACGCGCAGGAGTTAGCTGCAATTTTATTCCCCGATGACGAGTGCGTTATTGCCACTCACACCGACACAAAGACGGTACATAGTCATATTATCGTGAACGCCGTAAACCCTATCACGGGCAAGAAGTTAAGAATTACGGAAAGCGATTACACGAAAATGAAAGACGAAGCCAACCGTTTGTGTAGTGAGTTCGGGTACTCCACTATTGACTTCCGCAATAAGGCACAGCACAAGAGAACGACGGAAGAAAGCCATATTATTATGAAAGGCAGTACGTCGTGGAAAGAAGATTTGCGGGAAGTTATAGAAGAAGCAAAACGCAGCTCGTCCACGCAGGAAGAATTCATATCTCACATTGCTTTATACGGCGTATCGGTTACGCGAAGCAAGACGGAATACTCCTTCCTGCACCCGCAAAAGAAGAAAGCTATCCGAGGGCTTAAACTCGGAAACAACTATACAAAAAAGGAGATTGATATTGTCATTACCAAGAACAGACACGGGCGAAACGGCGAAGCCGTTAGCGCAATTACAGGAACTGAACGAGAGCAAAAAAGCGGACTTGGAGAGTTCGTTACTCAAAGAAGCGTTGGCGATATCCAACGACAAATGCAACAGCTTGATAGACAAGCAGAGTATGCTCATAGTGGACTTGACTACGATAGTGAGGCAAATAGAGAGCAAGAACGAATACAACGTGAACGAGCTGAAAGAGACCGTGAGGAACGCAGTCGTCGAGATAAAGAGCTTGCAAGCGGAAACGCGCAGTCTGAACAATCGGGTAGCCACGGAAACAAGTCAGGCAATAAAAAGAGCGGCAACTACTCTGGAAAATGAGTTGCGGAATACGATTGCCGTACAATCGCAGGAAGTCTTTACGGAAGTCAAGAAAGAGCTTGATGAGAGTAAGAAACTTTTGGAGTCCACGCGTGAAGAAATGAAGTTTCAGCGCGGCGTTCGCAAGTTTCTATTTTGGGCAACCCCTATACTTTTACTCGCTCAGACTATCGCCATAATTATAACTGCGCTATAAAAATTTAATAGAAAAAGGTCAAAGACCGTGAAGCAGGTGTCCACAGAGTATGAAATGAGATTGGATTGAAAGAGCGTTCACGGCTTTTTATATAGCAAAGACCGCGTAAAAAAAGCGGCTAACGCGTCGAACGGCGCGAAGGAATGCGTGCATAAAGCACGAAAGGAAAATTAATATGATTTATTTTTTAAAATTCACTTGCGATCCGTAGAAAACTATGGTAGTATTTTACGCACAATTGAAAACAGGGAGGAAAATGACTGAGGAACAATTTTCGAATATTTTAAATTTTATGACAACCGTTGACTGCTCAGACGAAGTCAGAAAAGGAATGTTGGAAATGGCGGCGACCACGCTGACAGCAGACAGACTTAAAAACTTGGTTTCGGACAACGTCAACACCACGGCAGAAGCAAACAATCAAAACGCGGAAATCTTTAAATTCACTAAACAGGAGATTTTAAAGATGCCTAAACAATTCAGAAAAGAATTCAGAACGGCGGGTTGCACCGCCCACGTACTAAAACGCAGAAGCGGCAAAAATAATTGGAACTATCTGATACGCTACCGCAGAAACGGTTACTATGTAGTTGCTTCCTCAAATAATTTAGAAGAAGCCAAGCGCAAGTTTATAGAAAAATTATACGCCGCAGACCAAACACAAAAGCAGCAAACGTTCAAAAGTTTTGCTACACCCATGCAGACTAATCAGCCGCCAGAAGTAAACGGTATCCCCGTCACCTTTGACGGATTTGCAAGCTACTACTTTGAAACTTTTTACAAGCGCAAAGTCTGTAAGGAATCGTACCGCATAACGCAGAGCAACTACCGCAACCACGTTTTGCCGCACTTCGGCAACGTGCCACTGCCCTCTATCACTGCACATAAATGTCAGGAACTTATAGACAGGTTAGTTGACGAGGATAAAGCGCGAACATCCGAAAACGTTGCAACAATGCTGAATATGCTGTTCACGGCAGCCATTAAGCATTCTGTATTGCAACATAACCCAATGGATATGGTATTCCACACCAAGCACCAAAGGGAACACGGCAAAGCTCTTACAAGGGACGAGGAAAGAAAGTTGCTCGAAGTAACGGCAGGTACTCCCTATCAGCTTATGTTCGCCGTTGGACTTTACACGGGCATGCGCCCCAACGAATACAAGACGGCAATTATCGAAGGCGACTTTATCGTGGCAAACAACAGTAAGCGGAAGAACGGCAAAGTTGAGTTAAAGAAAATTCCAATTACGCCTATGTTAAAACCGTATTTAAACGGTATTACTGAGTTACACTTCGTTCGTTTGGAGCAAATGCGCAATAAAATAAAAACCATTTTGCCCACGCACAAGCTGTACGATTTGCGAACGACGTTCTATACGCGCTGTCAGGAATGCGGCGTTGCCGAAGTCGCGATAAAGAAATATGTAGGGCACACGCTCGGCGGTTTAGCCGATACATACACCGACCTGCCCGATGAATTTTTGCTTAAAGAAGGCGCAAAATTTACTTACTGATTATGCACCAAAACGTGCACCAATCGTGCACCAAAAATTAAAACTTAATACTTTTAACGTTTGCCTCACTAAAACTTAACTTAAAATCGGATTAAGAAAGAAATCAAAAGATTTCTAAGGCAAAGCATATAATTATCATTATAAATGGCACTGACAGCCTTAAAAAATAAAACTGAATAAAAACACAATATGTAGTACATTTAGGTAAATTATACACAAAATATAAGCACCTAACGTATGTTAGGTGCTTATATATTTGAAATCCGGCAACGTCCTATCCTCCCAAGCCGTGATGGCTAAGTACTTTCGGCGCAATAGAGCTTAACTTCTGTGTTCGGTATGGGAACAGGTGGATCCTCTACGCCATTATCACCGGAATGGCTCCGCTTGTTGGACTTGAACCAACGACACTGCGGTTAACAGCCGCATGCTCTACCGACTGAGCTAAAGCGGAATAAATATCAACTTATAGAGAAAAGAAAGTTGACAGCTGCACAGAGATGAAAAGGAAGAAACAAATAGTTAAGGCAAGCGCCTCGTTAAAATCATAGCTGTAATCTCTCAATTACTTTTTGTGGATTCGTAAATTTCGTTTATTAAAAGCTTTTCTCAACTTTTTTGTTGAGTTCAAGCCCTCGACCTATTAGTATCGGTCAGCTACACGCATTACTGCGCTTACACCTCCGACCTATCAACCTTGTAGTCTGCAAGGGGTCTTACTCTTTCGATGGGATATCTTATCTTGAGGTGAGTTTCACACTTAGATGCTTTCAGCGTTTATCTCATCCGCACTTCGCTACCCTGCTATGCCGTTGGCACGACAACAGGTGCACAATAGGTGCGTTCATCCCGGTCCTCTCGTACTAAGGACAACGCCTCTCAAATATCCTACGCCCACGATGGATAGGGACCGAACTGTCTCACGACGTTCTGAACCCAGCTCGCGTGCCACTTTAATCGGCGAACAGCCGAACCCTTGGGACCTGCTTCAGCCCCAGGATGTGACGAGCCGACATCGAGGTGCCAAACCTCCCCGTCGATGTGAACTCTTGGGGGAGATCAGCCTGTTATCCCCGAGGTAACTTTTATCCGTTAAGCGACGGCAATTCCATTCTCTACCGCCTGATCACTAAGCCCTGCTTTCGCATCTGTTCGACCTGTCAGTCTCACAGTTAAGCTCCCTTATGCCTTTGCACTCGTCGGACGATTTCCAACCGTCCTGAGGGAACCTTTGGGCGCCTCCGTTACTCTTTAGGAGGCGACCGCCCCAGTCAAACTGCCCACCTGACAATGTCCCAAACCCGGTTTCGCGGCGTTCGGTTAGAACCGCAGCAATTAAAGAGTGGTATCCCAACGTCCGCTCCGTTGCCCCCGAAAGAGCAACTTCTTAGCGTCCCACCTATCCTGTGCATCAATTGCCGAGATTCAATATCAAGTTACAGTAAAGCTCTACGGGGTCTTTCCGTCCAGTCGCGGGTTAATACGCATCTTCACGTATACTACAATTTCGCCGGGCCTCCTGTTGAGACAGTGCCCAAGTCGTTACTCCATTCGTGCGGGTCGGAACTTACCCGACAAGGAATTTCGCTACCTTAGGACCGTTATAGTTACGGCCGCCGTTCACCGGGGCTTAAGTTCGTTGCTTCGCTTGCGCTAACAAGTCCCCTTAACCTTCCGGCACTGGGCAGGAGTCAGCTCCTATACTTCAGCTTGCGCTTTGGCAGAAACCTGTGTTTTTGATAAACAGTCGCTTGGGCCTCTTCACTGCGACCCACCTCTCAGTGGGCTCCCCTTCTCCCGAAGTTACGGGGTCATTTTGCCGAGTTCCTTAACAAGAGTTCTCCCGTTCGTCTTAGAATTTTCTTCTCGTCTACCTGTGTCGGTTTGCGGTACGGGTACCTCATAACATTTAGCAGCTTTTCTCGCCGGTGCAGATTCATGTGCTTCCTTTCCCTTGTCCAGTCCCCATCACGGCTTAGCCTTATAACATGCGTACTTCACTACATGCAAGCCTCACCGCTTGGACGCGCTTTTCCATCTGCGCGCTCACACTATCTCTCCGTGTCACTGCGTCATTATCTTATGCGGTAGTACAGGAATTTCAACCTGTTGTCCATCATCTACGCCTTTCGGCCTCGACTTAGGTCCCGACTTACCCTGGGCGGACGAACCTTCCCCAGGAAACCTCAGACTTTCGACGGCGGAGTTTCTCGCTCCGCTCTCGCTACTTATGCCGGCATTCTCTCTTCCATGCAGTCCACCGCCTCTTCCGATACGGCTTCTGCCCGCATGCATTGCTCCTCTACCAATATACATCGTATATTCCCAAGCTTCGGTGTTATGTTTTAGCCCCGTTAATTTTCGGCGCACCATCACTCGACCAGTGAGCTATTACGCACTCTTTTAATGTGTGGCTGCTTCTGAGCCAACATCCTGGTTGTCTCTACAATGACACATCCTTTTCCACTTAACATATACTTTGGGACCTTAGCTGTGGGTCTGGGCTGTTTCCCTTTTGACAACGGCACTTATCTGTCGCTGTCTGACTCCTATTCATCAATTATCCGTCATTCGGAGTTTAATAAGCTTCGGTAAGCTGTGAAGCCCCCTAGGCCATTTAGTGCTCTACCTTCGGTAATCTAAAATAAGGCTAGCCCTAAAGCTATTTCGAGGAGAACCAGCTATATCCCGGTTCGTTTGGAATTTCTCCGCTAACCACAAATCATCCCCGACTATTTCAACAGGCGTGGGTTCGGTCCTCCACAACGTTTTACCATTGCTTCAACCTGTTCATGGTTAGGTCACCAGGTTTCGGGTCTACGCTAACGTACTTATCGCCCTGTTCAGACTCGCTTTCGCTTCGGCTCCGAGACTTTATCTCTTAACCTTGCACGTCGTCGTAACTCGCCGGCCCGTTCTACAAAAAGTACGACATCACACTGTATTGCTACGTAGTGCTCTGTCTGCTTGTAAGCATTCGGTTTCAGGTTCTTTTTCACTCCCCTCCCGGGGTTCTTTTCACCTTTCCCTCACGGTACTATTCGCTATCGGTCACATGGTCGTATTTAGCCTTATGGGATGGTCCCCACACGTTCCGTCAGAATTCCTCGTGTTCCGACGTACTCTTTGTATCCTCCTTGAAACCTTTTCGTCTACAAGACTGTCACTTCGTTTCGTGTAGCTTTCCAACTATCTTCAACTAAGGTTTCTTCAGATTTCGATACCAGAGCCGTATTTCTACAGCTCCTTCGGGCTCTTCCGCGTTCGCTCGCCACTACTTACGGAATCGTTTTTACTTTCTTTTCCTCCGGGTACTAAGATGTTTCAGTTCCCCGGGTTCCCCTCTCATACCCTATGTGTTCAGGTATGGATAATACAATATTACTTGTATTGAGTTCCCTCATTCGGATATCTGCGGGTCACAGGATATTTGCTCCTCACCGCAGCTTTTCGCAGCTTGTCACGTCCTTCTTCGGCGCCATGTACCAAGGCATCCACCTCAATGCTCTTTGTAGCTTGAACTTTTCCTTCTCAATTTAGCATTTCTTTAGCTTTTTCTGAGTTGTCTTTTTTACTTCCTACAAAAATTCTATGAACTTTAACTCGACTAATTTGTTTCTTACAGTTCCGAAGCTTCCTTTAAAATTGGTAACCTCTTCTTCGTATTAACCTAAATCAATCTTTTTTAAAATTGCCTTTTGTACTTGTTTTATTTCTTCTCTATGCAGTTGTCAATCTTCTTCTCTCAACTAAAGTTGAGTTTTTTTCGGTTTATCTTAAAGAAAAACCGTGCTGTCGCAACCGACAGCTTTTATATGATAACAAACCGCAAAAAATAAGTCAAGCATTTTTTAAAAAAATTTTTATATTTTTAAAGTTTTTTGACATATGGAAGAGATTAACACAATATGACATAAATCCACACAAAAACGCGGCTTAAACCGTACAAACCCGATTAAAGCCGCATAATATGGAAAAAATTTCAGCTCCACATACCCGTTTGATAGTCGCGGCTTATATACCCGTACTCCGCGCTGTCGATAAATCTGACGTATAGACCCGCTACCCTCAACATATGCGCCGTCTAATTTAATTTGTCGACAATTTCGCTCAGATAATCGAGGCTCTCTTTAAGCTCGTCCGCGCCGCCGTAATCGCCTCGGTACACCTCTATGAGCGCGCAACCGTCGAAGCCCGCGCCCGCAAGCCGCTTAAAAATTTCTTCAAAGTTGTATATGCCCTTGCCCGGCAGACGTATTTTGCCGTTTTCGTCCACGTCGGAGAGGTGCGCATAGGCAATTGCCCCCTCCATATCCTTTAAATACATCTGATAGGGATAGCCGCTCCTCCGCGCCTGCTTGATATCGAATACGCCGTATATATTTTGACAGAAGCCGCGCAGTTCGCGGAAAAACGACGGATAGTTATAGGCGTAGCGCGCAGTGTTTTCTATACAAAGATTTACGCCGTAGCCCTGTAAAAAGCCGTACGCTTCGGCAATGCGCTCGAAGGCGAAACGCCTGTCCCCGCCGCCGCCCATATCCGCATAGCCGTGGAAGGTGTAATTTTTGCACCCGAGAAGCTGTGCGGAACGCGCCACCTGATCGAGCCAATAAAAGCCGTCGCCGCGCACTCTGCGGGTGACGTCGAATAAGTTACATTCAAAATTGAGCGGCATAGTGTGCACGGAATTGATTTCAAGCCCCTGCAATTTGGGAGCGAGCGCTCTTGAAAATTCGGGACGGTACTCGTAAAAGGTAGAGAAGAAAACCTCCGCAACCTGAGCGCCCAACGATTTGATTAACTGCGCCGCGTCCTCGGTGTGCTTTTCGGGAAAAAGCGCGGCGGTAGATATACCTATTTTCATATATATATTGTACCACACCCCGACGACAATTGCAAGACCCGACGGCAATTAGCGCTCCGCAATATTCATCGGGTAATTTTAAATTGTTTTATCTGCCCCGAAAAAATTTGCGGGCGCGGCATTTTTATTCGCCCAAAGCTATGTAGCGCGACAGGCAGTATGTAATCCGTTCGTCTGCGATACCCGCAACGGGCGCAAGCGGAAAGCCGCCGCTACAACCGCCGTTCCCCTCCGCACTGCCGCTGTACTGTTGCGGCTCGGGAGCAGATTTTTCCGACGCGGTCATCGCCGCAAGCGCCTGCACTGCGGACACCATTCCTGAAAGCTCTTCCGCCTGTTTGAGCGCGTCCGCCGCCTTGCCGCCGCCAAATTCCTCTAAAATGGGTTTAATCTGCTGCAAATTCGTATTTTTGCCCGACATTAAAAGCATCAGCGCGAGCACAAGTAGTTGCATAAAATAATCCTCCGTCATAGACTGTAAAGAAGCCGATTTTTTTTCAGGCTCATTCCATTATATGCGGAGGACTACGTGAAAGATTTTAAAAGCTATTCGCAAAACGGAGGAAACGACAGGCAAAACGGCGCGCATAACACGGGCGGTGCGGAGAACGGCAACGTAGAGCAAACGGTCAATATGGCGGCTATGCTTGCCAAGGCGTTCAACGGCAAGAGCGAAGCGCAGATTTTTCAGACTATCATTGCGCAAGCCGAGCAAGGCAAGCGCGACGGCACGCTGACTAATGCCGACTTAGACAATTTTTACAACGCGCTGTCGCCCCTCCTTGACGGGTTTAAGCGCCAACGGCTCAAATCTATTATACAAAAATTAAAGGCTATTTGACCGCTTATTTCCCGCATATATGCGGGGAAAATTATAAAAGCCGCCGCAAAAATTGCGACGGCAAAGAGCTGTCGGAAGGCGATATTAATTATCCCTGAGCGAGTTTTTCCGCCGCGCGCAGGAAATAATCAACCTCCCTCTCGTTATTGAAAGCAGATAGAGAAACGCGCACAAGTCCGTCGGTGTGCAGAGCCCTGTGCATTAGCGGAGCGCAGTGCAATCCGCCGCGCACGCATATCGAAAACTCCTCGGAAAGTCTGTACGCCGCAAGCTCGGACTGCAAATTATTAAACGCAAGGGCGACAATGCCGAAGTGGTTGGGCTTGGAATACAGCCGCACCCCGTCAAGCAAGCTGAGCCCGTTTAACGTAAGGTCGGTAAGATAAAGCGTGCGGTCGCGGTTTTCGTACATATGCGTTTTGAGATAGAGCGCGCCCTCGCCCAACGACACAATCGCGGGATACGAAAGCGTGCCGCTCTCCAATCTGTCGGGATAAAAGTCGGGCATATCCAGCTTGATGCTCTCACTGCCCGTCCCCCCGAACAATACGGGAGCGGGGTTGAACCTTTCGGAAAATACGAGCGCGCCGCTACCCTGAATACCCAGCATACCCTTGTGCCCCGCCACGGCAAGCGCGTCAATTCCGAGCGCCTGAACGTCGATTTTCTGATGCCCGCACGCCTGCGCGCCGTCGCAAATCAGATAGGTTTCGGGCGGGATTTCGGAGCGTATGCGCGTTATGTCGGGCGCAGTGCCCGTTACGTTGGAGGCGAGAGTGACTATGACCGCCTTTGCGCCCTTAGCCGCCGCCACGAGCGCGGACACGTCGATATCGCCGTAAGCCGTCAGCGGAGCGAGCTCGACCTTTACGCCCGCGTTTTGCAGGTAGTGCAGAGGTCTAAGCACGGAATTGTGCTCGGCAACGGTCGATACAACCTTATCCCCCGCGCGAAGAGTGCCGAATATAGCGATATTAAGCGCTTCCGTACAGTTTTTAGTAAATATCACCCTGTCGGACGAGGGGGCGTTGAAAAACTCGGCGAGAGCGCTTCTCACGGCGAACACCCTTTCCGCGCAGGCAATGGACAGCTTGTGACCGCTTCTGCCCGGATTTGCACACGTTTTGAGCGCCGCCGCCGTTGCGCTGAGTACTCCGTCGGGCTTAAATCCGCCCGTCGCGGCATTATCGAAATAAATCATACACACCCCCGAACGCGCGAATACCGTTTTTTGCGCGTCTTTCATATTATATTAGTGACACGCTGAATTAATTCGTAATTCTTATTACAGTTACGAAAAGAAATCGACGGGAAATTTATTTAAACGAAAGAGGAATGAATATGACGGAAATACTTGCGGTTTTTCGCTCGCGCTCTCAGGCGATGGACTGTATGACGAAAATGAGAGCGTTTAACATTCCCGCACAGCTTATAAACACCCCGAAGGAAGCTAACGTAGGCTGCGGACTGTCGATTAAATTTCCGCAGAGCGTTGCCGTACGCGCCAAAAGCGTTATTGCGCGCATAGGCTATACTTCCTTCTACGGCTTTATGAGAATAGATACGCGGGGCGGAAAAATATCCGTGCGGGGCTTTTAACCGCTTGTCTTTATCTTCGGCGCGTGATAAAATACGTGTATGGAAGCTAACGACAAAATTCTTGCGGAGCTTGCTCGGCTTTACCCCGACGCCCGCCCTGCATTACAATACAAATCGCCCTACGAGCTGCTTGTCGCAGTAATTCTTTCCGCGCAGTGCACGGACGAACGCGTAAACAAGGTGACGCAAGAGCTGTTCAAAGGACACAATACGCCTGCTGCTATGCTTGAATTGTCGCAGGAAGAATTAGAAAAATACATCTATTCCTGCGGCTTTTACCGCAACAAGGCGGCGCACATTCTTTCCGCCTCGCGCGATATCGTTGACAAATTCGGCGGAGAAGTGCCGTCCGACTTCAACGCTTTAAGAACGCTTGCGGGAGTAGGACAAAAGACCGCAAACGTTGTATGGTCGGTTGCTTTCGGCGGCGACGCCATTGCCGTGGACACTCACGTTTTCCGCGTTTCCAACCGCTTGGGGCTTGCCTGCGCCGACACGCCGTTAAAGGTCGAAGAGCAGTTAAAACAGGTTATCCCGAAGTCCGATTGGTCCAAGGCTCACCATTGGCTTATATACCACGGGCGGCAGGTTTGCCACTCGCAACGCCCCGCCTGTCCGACCTGCACGCTGAGCGCAATCTGCAAATTCTGTAACAATAAATAAAAAAACACGCCCGCGCGTCGACGAAAAGCCAACGTGCGGGCGTTTGAATTTGTATTATTAAATATATGATATTATAGCCGCGCCAACTATGAGCCATACCAAGCCCCAGATAACCGTTGCTATAATGCTGAGCACAAGCCCCGCGATTGCAAGTCCGTTACAAGACTTAAAGGTTTTCATCTTAACCACGCCCACAATGCTCAGAATAAGTCCGACGATGGGTGTAATACAGAAATAGACGCCGAGATAGAGTGAAAGCAAGCCGAGGACAAAGCCCGCGATACCGAAGCCGTTAGTCCCCTTAGCTTCCTGCGCGGGACCGGCGTTAAAAGGCTGTACGTTGACAGTCTGCTGAGTCATAGGCTGTACCTGCGGTTGAGCCTGAGGCTGCGTACCCGACGGGTTTAAAGTCTGCGACCCGCAGTGCGGACAAAATAACGCGCCGTCGTCAATTTCTTTTCCACAATTTCTGCAAAACATAATATATTCTCTCCCTTTCCTTTGTACATTTTATGCAATGTCAAATAAATTATAGTACGCATTTCAGCCGTTGTCAAGTTTTTTTGCATTTACTGACAGTCACGACCGTTACGGTAACTACCGCTATAATACCCGCGACGAATACAAAAATAATTATTCCCAAAATGAAGTAAGCCAGCGGCATAAGCGATACTCCGCCTCTGCCTCCGACGTATTCGGGCGATTCCGAAGCGCTAAGGCAGAACGACATTTCCCCCTCGGGAAGCTCCTTAAATTTAGCCGAATACCCGTTTCCGCTCCTGAAAAATTCGTCGCGCAAGCCGCTCGGATAGTACGGCGTATTTATTTTTATGTTTAGCGAGCCGAAATCGTCCCACTTTGCCGCGGGCTGAATATAGTACACGTATTCGTAGACGTACGGCTCGTAAGTCATCAATACAGTCGGGTAAACGGGTGCGGTTATACTGTTTACTATCCTGCCGTTTGGCTCGATATCAACCCCGTAAGTATACCATTCACAGAACGATGAGGCGGTGGGAAATATGCGGAAATCGCCCGCATACGCTTGGTTTTTGTCCTCGCACTTCGACAGGTAGTTACTTGCTACACCGTTATAGAAGTCAACTTCACTGACCGCGCAGTTACCGTCGCGTGCAGAGAGAATAAGGTCTTTGAGAGTCGGATAAAGCGGACGTCCTTTCATGTCGGTAATTTCAGTCACTTGAACGTCCAAACCGACGTCGCGGTATTCCACGCCCACGCTACCCCACACTCCGCGGCGGTGAACCTCTTCCTGAACCGTCCAGTCGATTTTAAAATTTTCATTGTCACCCAAAACGTAAAAGACGTACTGCCCGCTCTCTACAAGCTCTTCATAGGAAATGCTTGATTCATAAAAACAGAAGTGCATTTCGTTGGAAAAACAGGTGCCGCAAAGAAAGCGCGTTTTGCTGTTGTCGCACGCAACGTTGCCCCTTGCAATCACTTGGGAATAACCGCTCCTGTCAACCTTTACTTTATATGCGGTAACGGGTGTGTCGGGACTGTAAAATTCGTCCTCGTAATATGCGTCGTAAATCTGAGAAGCCCCGTTCTCGAACAGATTTTGCAATCCGTACTGACCTATCGTGTGCCTTATTTCACACTGCACCGCTTCGCCGTTTACCGTTATTTCGGGCGGCTTACCCCAGAGAGCGCCGTCGTTACTGTACAAATAGTTGGAAAGATTGCCCGAAGGGAACGCCATTTCGGCGTGAACCGTACTTTCGTAGGTGTTAACAAACGTGTACTCCGCCGTAACCGTTGATTTATACTCCGTCAGATTTGTACCGCCGTTCCGCATCGGGAAATCGCAAATATCGAACGTGAGGGTTTCGTTTTGTACGGCGAGCGCGTTCTTCTCGTTGCGTATCTGCACGCCCGAGCTCGTTATACCGATTGGACCGTCGGGACGCGCCTTGGCATAAGCCGCAGACGGCGCGCGCGGAATGACCGCAGTCAAGACGGTTAAAGCCGCCACCGCAACGACCGCTACGCTTATTATCCGCTTAAATTTCTTTCCCTTAGTCATAATATTAACCTTCTTATCTTCTGACACTATTATAACGCACACCGAGCATATTTTGTCCCAATTTATTTTAAAAATTTTAAATTGTGCCGCTTCACGGAAAAAGTGAAGCGGCACGCCTGCAATTCTTATTTAATTAAAACCGGGAATATAAAAACCAAGAATTTCAAAACTCTTCGCTTTTTATAATTATCTGATAAATTGAAATTTAGCGTTAATTTCTATTCATATAACTGACCGTTATGTGTCCTATCCCGAATATTACTGCCAAAATTATAAGTGGAACAGATAAAAGCATAACTCCGCTAAATAAAAACAGAGTAGTAGGTATTATTGATAGCCAGAGCATTTTTACCGTATTACGTCCTTTTCGGAATATTATCCATCCTAATATATACAGTACGAGTAATACTCCGTTTATAATAAGATACACTATTAAAGCGTGAGTAAACCAAAAATTAAAGTAAGTGTACGGAATATTAAATATCATAAACATCATACAACCGTAACGCCCTACTTGCTCTAAAATCAGCATTGCTTTACTGTTATACTTATTTTCAAATGTGCTTTTGTCAACTACCGCACTGATAATATTAGGTAACAATATGATTGCAACAGCAATCAATCCGTAATAATTAAACCAACTCATATAATTTTAAATTACCGTTTATCGCTCTATTATTATACAACACCCCAATTAAAAGGTAAAGTAAAAACGCACTGCCTTGCTTGCAAGGTATAGTGCGCTATACTTATGTGGAAAAATTCCCTATGAAAACTACGACATTCGGTCTTTATATTATTAGTTGTTTAATGTAATTCTTTTCTTTTAACGTAATCTTTCCGTCAACGGCGCAAATCAACAGACTGACAAGGACAATATCGTTTTTCAACTCCTCGTCAACCTCGCCAATCACTTTAACTATATCTTCCACCGCCTTTTTCAGCGCTTTACCCTCGGGGCGCAACGTGCGCGCAAGAGCTTTTGCCGCGTCGTAATCGAACTCACTGCCAAACAGCAATTTGAGCATAGGCAACATAAGCGCATATTCAGTTTCGTCAATCTTGCCGTCGGCATATATCGACGCCATTAAAAACGAGGCGAACAGTCCCGAAGTTTCCGCAACGCTACCCGTGACCTCTCCGAGAGCAGGTAAAATTTTGAGCGATTTTTCCGTAACGAGAGCCGCATATTCAACGGGGTCGAGCGCCTCGGCTATCTTGCAAAGCTCGTTAAAACTCTTCATATATTTGACCTCTTGTTTAATTTTCTCTATTCTAACATATCTATGTGTAAAGCATATGCCCGATTTTTAAAAACTCTGTGTAATCGCCCTTCCCCTTGGCTTCCCATTGAATGTTGAGGATAACTTGCACCCCCTCTCTTGGCTTCCCTTTGATAAAGATACGCTCTTGCTTTTTATACCCGCGCTATTTTTACATATAAAAAAACGAGACGTTTTGCAACGCCTCGTTTTATTAAGTTAGATTTAATTACTTAAGAATTTTGGAAACAACGCCCGAACCTACCGTTCTGCCGCCCTCACGGATAGCGAACTTAAGCTTCTCTTCAACCGCAACGGGCTTAATGAGCTCAACGGTGATAGTAACGTGGTCGCCGGGCATAACCATTTCAGTACCTGCGGGCAATTCGATCGAACCCGTAACGTCGGTCGTTCTGATGAAGAACTGAGGACGATAGTGGTTGAAGAAAGGAGTGTGACGTCCGCCTTCCTCTGCCTTAAGAACGTAAACCTGAGCTTCGAACTTGGTTGCCGTCTTAACGGTGTTGGGCTTAGCAAGAACCTGTCCTTTTTCAATACCCTTTCTGTCGATACCGCGAAGAAGTGCGCCGATGTTGAAGCCTGCGATAGCTTCGTCAACGCTCTTGTGGAACATTTCAAGGCCGGTAATGGTCGTGCCAATGGGCTTTTCGATAAGCCCTACGATTTCAGCGGGATCGCCAACGTGAGCAACGCCTCTCTCTACTCTACCGGTAGCAACGGTACCACGACCGGAAATCGTGAATACGTCCTCAACGGGAAGAAGGAAGGGCTTATCCGTATCTCTTTCGGGAGTGGGGATATAGCTGTCGATTGTGTCCATAAGCTGAAGAATGCACTGGCACTCGGGAGCTGCAAGAACCTCTGCGTCGGAAGCGCCGCTGGTTGCCTTTTCAAGAGCTTTAAGAGCAGAACCCTTAACGATAGGGCAATCCTTGAAGCCATAGCTTTCAAGAGTGTCGGTGATTTCCATTTCAACAAGCTCCAAGAGCTCGGGGTCGTCCATCTGATCGGTCTTGTTGAGGAACACTACGATGTAGGGAACGCCAACCTGACGGGAAAGAAGGATGTGCTCTTTGGTCTGGGGCATAGGACCGTCGGTAGCCGCAACTACGAGGATAGCGCCGTCCATCTGAGCCGCGCCCGTAATCATGTTCTTTACGTAGTCTGCGTGACCCGGGCAGTCAACGTGTGCATAGTGACGCTTTTCGGTCTGATACTCAACGTGAGCGGTGTTTATTGTGATACCGCGAGCCTTCTCTTCGGGAGCTTTATCGATCTCGTCGTATCTCATCTTCTCTGCCTGACCCTTGCATGCCATAACCATTGTGATAGCTGCGGTCAGAGTGGTCTTGCCGTGGTCAACATGGCCGATAGTACCAATGTTAACGTGGGGCTTGCTGTTGTCATACTTAGCTTTTGCCATTTTTGTTTTCTCCTATTATTTTTTTATTTAATGATAACTTACGCCTTTACAGGCGTCGCAGCTATCCATAATTCAATTTGGGGCTGCTTTGTCGCGCCTTACGCGTTAATTTTATTATATATTAAAACTTTTAAAAACACAATTATTTTAACTATGGTTTTTAAAAAATTTGCCAACCAACGGACGATTTGACCGCCCGTCGGCTATTATTCGCCTTAATCAGGCAAAATTTTTGCAATCAGATTGCGCCGTCAGCTTATCAGTTAGCTCTCTTTGCGCGCTCGCCGATTACCTTTTCGGCAACCGACTTAGGCACTATTTTGGTAAGCGCGCCAGCCGTATCACTTCTTCAAGCTCTTTCGTTTCGCGCTTTCCACAATTCCGAATTGCCTTTCGCCTCAATAAGCTTATCAGTTAGCTCTCTTTGCGCGCTCGCCGATTACCTTTTCGGCAACCGACTTAGGCACTTCGGAATAGTGATCGAACTGCATTGTGAACTGACCGCGTCCCTGCGTCCTCGAACGGAGGTCGGTCGCGTAACCGAACATTTCCGAAAGAGGAACTTCGGCGTCGACAACCTTTGCGCCAGCTCTGTCGTCGGTGGAGATAATCGTGCCGCGGCGTGCGGTAACGTTACCCATTATATCGCCGAAATAGTCGTCGGGAACGATAACTTCTACCTTCATTATGGGCTCGAGAAGTACGGGCTTAGCCTTTGTCATACCGTCCTTGAACGCCATAGAGCCGGCAATCTGGAACGCCATTTCGGAGGAGTCGACCTCGTGGAAGCTTCCGTCGTAAACCTGTACCTTGAAGTCAACCATTTCGTAGCCTGCAAGGAAGCCGTTTTTAGCCGCGCCCTGAATACCCTTGTCGATTGCGGGAATATATTCCTTGGGAATAGAGCCGCCGACCGTGATATCTTCGAACGAGTAACCCGAGCCGGGCTCTCCGGGGATAAGGTGCAGTTTGCAGTGACCGTACTGACCTTTACCGCCCGACTGACGCTTGTACATACCTTCGGCGTCGCACGCCTGACGGAAGGTTTCGCGATAGGCAACCTGAGGCGCGCCTACGTTAGCTTCAACCTTGAACTCTCTTAATAGTCTGTCGACGATAATGTCGAGGTGCAACTCGCCCATACCCGCGATAATCGTCTGACCCGTTTCCTGATCGGTGTAGGTCTTGAACGTGGGGTCTTCCTCGGCGAGCTTGATAAGCGCCATAGTCATCTTTTCCTGACCCGCCTTTGTCTTGGGCTCTATGGAGAGCTGAATAACGGGGTCGGAGAAAGTCATCTGTTCGAGAATGATAGGGTGATTTTCGTCGCAGAGCGTATCGCCCGTTGTGGTATCCTTCAAGCCGACGATTGCGCAGATATCGCCCGAATAGATTTCGGGAATTTCCATACGCGTATTTGCGTGCATCTGAACAAGACGGCCGACTCTCTCTTTCTTACCCTTCGTGGAGTTATACACGTAAGAGCCTGCGGAGAGTACGCCGGAATATGCTCTGAAATATGCAAGACGTCCGACAAACGGGTCGGTTGCAATCTTGAACGCAAGTCCTGCAAAGGGCTCGCTGTCCGCAGTCTTTCTCTCTTCCTCTTCGCCCGTATCGGGGTTAACGCCCTTTACGTGGTCGACGTCAACGGGGGAAGGAAGGTAGTCTATTACTGCGTTCAAGAGCATCTGAACGCCCTTGTTCTTATAGGACGAACCGCAAAGCACGGGGGTACACTTCATAGCGATAGTAGCCGCGCGCAGACCCTTGCGGATTTCGTCGGGAGTAAGCTCCATAGTTTCAAGGAACTTTTCCATAAGCTCGTCGTCGCCCTCAGCCGCCGCTTCCATAACCGCGATGTGTTTTTCCTCTGCAAGGTCGCGGAGCTCTTCGGGGATTTCAGCCGTGTGATACTGCTTTCCGTCGTCGGAATCGTAAATTTCGGCGTTCATTTCGATAAGGTCGACTATACCTTTAAAGGTATCTTCCTTACCGATAGGCAACTCGATGGGAACGGGATTGGCGTTAAGCCTGTCCTTCATCATCTGAACGGCTCTTTCAAAGTTAGCGCCGTTGATATCCATCTTGTTGACGTATGCGATACGGGGTACTTTGTACTTGTCCGCCTGACGCCAAACGGTTTCGGACTGAGGCTCTACGCCGCCCTTGGCGCAGAACGTAGCAACCGCGCCGTCGAGAACGCGGAGCGAACGCTCAACCTCGACAGTGAAGTCAACGTGACCCGGAGTGTCGATAATGTTTATACGGCACTCTTCCGACTTGGGCATACCCGTTCTCGTCCAATGGCAGGTGGTAGCGGCGGAAGTAATAGTTATACCGCGCTCCTGCTCCTGAGCCATCCAGTCCATGGTAGCCGTACCGTCGTGCGTTTCACCGATTTTGTGGTTAACGCCCGTATAATAAAGTATTCTCTCGGTAGTCGTCGTTTTTCCGGCGTCGATATGCGCCATAATACCGATATTTCTTGTATGCAATAAATCGTATTCTCTTGCCATAACTCACCTCTATCAGAAGCGGAAATGTGCAAACGCCTTGTTTGCTTCCGCCATTCTGTGGGTATCTTCTTTCTTCTTAACCGCGCCGCCCGCATTGTTGTATGCGTCCATAAGCTCGGCTGCGAGCTTTGCGCTCATCTCTCTTTCCGAACGCTTTCTGGTGCTTGCAACAAGCCAACGGATAGCAAGGGTCTGACGTCTTTCGGGTCTGATTTCCATAGGTACCTGATAGTTTGCGCCGCCTACTCTCCTTGCCTTGACCTCGAGAACGGGCATTATGTTGTTCATTGCCTGATTGAATACGTCCATAGGGTCTTGTCCGAGCTTTTCACTCGCGATTTTGAATGCTTCGTATACTATTGTCTGCGCTGTTCCGCGCTTGCCGTCGTACATAATCTGGTTTACAAGCTTTGTAACAACCTTGGAATTATATACGGGATCGGGTAATACGTCTCTCTTGGGTACGTTACCTCTTCTGGGCATAATTGTTTACCTCCTGTTTATTTTTAGGGTTTGCTTTTAAATAAGCTATTGCCTCCATACTCGTTAGTACGGGCAAATCTTCTCCGCGGAAATTCCGCGAATACTGCCTACTTTTATCGGCTAAGGGTAAGAAAATATATTCCGACAAGTAGGATTTTTTATGAATGAGTAATTTACTGTTGAAAATTACTTATTAGTTCTTGGGTTTCTTTGCGCCGTAGCGTGAACGCGCCTGCTTTCTCTTGGAAACGCCTGCGGTATCGAGAGCGCCGCGAACGATATGATAACGAACGCCGGGCAGATCCTTTACACGGCCGCCTCTGATGAGAACGGACGAGTGCTCCTGAAGGTTGTGACCTTCGCCGGGAATGTATACGGTACCTTCCTGCTTGTTGGTAAGTCTTACCCTCGCGATTTTACGGATTGCCGAGTTAGGCTTTTTAGGCGTGGTGGTCGTAACCGAAAGGCATACGCCGCGCTTCTGGGGGCAGTTGTCCAATATGGGCGACTTGCTCTTGAAAACCTGCTTTTCTCTGCCGTGCTTTATAAGCTGATTGATTGTGGGCATTTGTTGCTCCTCCTTGTTTTACTCAACCCTTTAACGGGTTTGTGGAATATATCTCCCGCCTTGCACTACCCTTAAATGCAAAGAAGATAAAGCTTGATTATTGCGAATTATTCTGCGGAACGCAATTTTAATTCCAACACATAAAAACCCACTTTTTACAGTGAGCGAAATCAATTCTACCAAAAGTAATTTACTTTGTCAACAAATTTAAACAATTTTAATTTACTTTTTTATATGCAAGCTTAATTCTCACAAATTCAAAAAGCAGGACTTTCTCCCGACGTTTATTTCAATATTATATATCAATATTATATGTAGTTTAATTATGCGCCCCGGCTCTCGCCCGTAATCTCGAACTGCACGTCGGAGAACTCCGCCGTTATACCTCTGTTGGCAAACAGGCAAAGGTACATATAGTCGTTGTCCCTTGCGATAAAGTCGAAATCCGTATACTATGCTTGCCGTAGCCGTAGCGGGGCAATAATTATTCTGTATATCGTATTATAGCAAGGTAAAAAACGTTGTCAGGTATCAGAATATGATTTTAATTGATATTTAATTTAAAATTACGTCTTTCAAGCTGTCGTATTTGGAGAGCGCGGCACGACGCAGTTCCGCCGTATCGAACGCGCCCGAGAAAGCGTCGTCCGAAATCGCCTTAGCCGTAAACACCGCCGAAACGGGAAAGCGCAGGTTTTTAAGCTCGGACAAAATTCTGCCGCTCTGCCGCGTACCCATAAAGTCGCCGCCGCCCCGCATCTTCAAATCGCACTCGGCAATAGCAAAGCCGTCCGCGTTGTTTTTGAGTACCGAAAGCCTTTCGCGCGCCTGCTCGCCGTCGTTATCCGAAAGCAGAAAGCAATAGCTCTTGACGCTTCCCCTGCCCACTCTTCCGCGCAGTTGGTGCAGTTGGGAAAGTCCGAAACGGTCGGCGTTATATATGACCATAACCGTAGCGTCGGGCACGTCTATGCCCACCTCGATAACCGTCGTAGATACAAGGCAGTCGTATTCCTTGTTGCGGAACGCGCTCATCACCTCTTCCTTCTTCTTGTCGTTCATCTTGCCGTGCAGCAGTCCGAACCGCACGGTGGGCAAAGCCTTCTGCAAATCTTCGTGCAGCTCGGTTACGGACATAACGGTGCCCTCGTCGTCGCCCTCTATTTTGGGGCAAACAAAGTACGCCTGTCTGCCCCGCTTGGTTTCTTCGCCGATCCATTTCAGCATATCCGGATAGCGGCTGTTTTTTATAATTGACGTGGATATATCCTGCCGCGAACGCGGTTTTTCGCGTATCGTCGTTATGTCGAGGTCGCCGTAAAACACAAGCGAGAGCGTGCGGGGTATGGGCGTTGCGCTCATAACCAGACAGTCGCAGTTCGCCCCTTTTTCGGTGAGAGCCGAACGCTGTGCAACGCCGAAACGCTGTTGCTCGTCGCACACAACCATTGCAAGGTTGGCAAACTCCACGCTCTTCTGTATCACCGCGTGCGTGCCGCAGACCACGTTGATTTGCCCGCTTTTAAGCCCCGCCTTAATCTCGCGCTTTTCGGCTGCTGCCGTAGAGCCGCTGAGAAAACGCACGTTATATTCGGGCAGATATTTTTGCAACTGAGCCGCATTCTGTCGAGCCAGCACCTCGGTCGGAGCTAACATTGCCGCCTGAAAACCCGAATTGATCGCCATATATATGGCAGTGAGCGCAACCGCCGTCTTGCCGCAACCGACGTCGCCCTGCAAAAGCCTGTTCATTACTTTGGGCGAATGCAGATCGCTCAACACCTCGCGCACAGCCGATTTCTGCCCCTCGGTGAACTCGAACGGGAAGCGCTTGATAAACTCGCCCACGTCCTGCCCCGTCACCGAATAATTGTTGAGCCGCGCTATCTCGCCGTCGCCCTTTATCACCTTGAAAGCCGACACCAAAAGGAAATATTCTTCGACGGCTATGCGCTCGCTTGCCGCGGCAATATCCTCCTGCGAAGCGGGCATATGCAATTTCCTGAACGCCGTACCGAGGGGCGACAGCGCGTACTTTTTTTGCAGAGGATAGGGTATTGCGCTGACGGCTTCAACGTTTTTCAACGCCTGTCTTACGGCAGTCCTCACCGCTCCTTGCGTGAGCGTGCCCGACAGCGGGTAGACGGGTAAAATGCCTTGGAGATTGCGCACCCTGTCGCACTTCTCGAACGTGGGATTGACCATTGACGCGCCCATACCGTACTTATTCTGTACCCGACCGTAAAACAGATATTCCGTTCCTGCCGACAGCTTGCCAGCCACGTACGGCTGATTGAACCAGATTGCCTGAAACACTCCCCCGCCCTGCCTGCACAGAGCCTTGACGTAGGGGCGGCGGGAATAGCCGTTTTGCTCTACGCTGAGCACCTCGCACACGGTTAAAATGACGGAATTGTGATACGCGTCGAAGATGGAATCAGTGCGCGTCAGATCGACAAACGCGCGGGGATAGAGGCGCAGTAAATCTTCCTGCGTGAACACTCCCAACTTATTTAATTGCTTTTCTCTCGTTTCCGAGATGAACTTCAATCCCGTAAGCTTCATAATTATAAATTAAGGGAAGCCGACGACTCCCCTTTTTTTCCGATATTCCGTTTTATAAAAGCAATTATTCCAGACTGACCATATAGTAATATACGGGCTGTCCGCCGTAGTGGAAATCGACGTCGCAGTCGGGGAACATTTCGCCAATCTTTGCGGCAAGAGCCTCCGCGTCGCCTTCCTCCACGCCTTCGCCGTAGTACAGCGTTATCATTTCGTGCTCGGCAGTCTTCATTTTCTTAATGAGGTCGAGCGTAGTGTCGTCGATATTCGTGCCCTTCGCCAAAATCTTTTTGGAATTGAGCCCGATTATGTCGCCCTCTTTCAGCTTAAAACCGTTCATAGTCGTGTTGCGCACGGCATACGTTACCTGTCCCGAAGCGACGTTGTCTATGGCGTGCGTCATATTCGTCTTGTTTTCGGGCACGCTGTCCTCGGGATTGAACACGAGAGCCGCCGCAAAACCCTGCGGTACGTTTTTGGTCGGTATAACGTGAATAGTGCGGTTGTTGACAAGCCCCTTAGCCTGCTCCGCCGCGAGAATGATATTCGAGTTGTTGGGGAACACGAACACGTTGGCGGCGTTAATTTTCTGCACCGCGTCTGCAATGTCCTGCGCGGAGGGGTTCATAGTCTGCCCGCCCTCTATAACGCGGTCCACCATTAAGTCCTTGAAAATTTCGGCAAGCCCGTCGCCCGCGCAAATGGCAAGCATACCCATAGCCTTTTTCTCGGCTTCGAGCTTCTTCTTTAACTGCCTGTTCTCTTCGAGCATGTTCTCGATTTTCAGTCTGTCAAGTTCGCCAAGTTCGAGCGCGTACGTAAGCGCGATACCGGGGGTGTTGGTGTGCACGTGCACTTTGATAAATTCGAGGTCGCCTATACAGATAACGCTGTCGCCTATACTCATAAGCTTTTCCTTTAACTTATCTATGTCGGCAAGCGTCGTCTGCGGCTTTAAATTAATGACGAAAAATTCCGTGCAGTAAGCAAATTCGATATCGCCCAAATCGAGGTTGATAATGTCTGAATTATCGTCAAAATCGGGTTCTTTTTCCTTAGCCGCCGCCTCGACGGGTATTGCCGTTTCCGCGCCGATATCCTCGCCGGAGAGAGCCGCAAGGAAGCCGCGCATAATGGTCATAAGACCTACGCCGCCGCTGTCCACTACGCCCGCCTTTTTGAGCACGGGCAACAGCTCGGGAGTCTGTGCGAGAGCCTCGTCTCCGACGGCGATAACCGCCTTAAAGAAATCTACGAAGTCCTTGTTTTTGGAAGCAAGCTTCGAAGCGCTCTCGCTCATAAGCCTTACGACGGTTAAAATAGTGCCTTCCTTGGGAATAGATACGGCGGAATATGCAACTTTCGTGCCCGCCTCTAACGCCTTTGCGAAGGTTTTGGTGTCGAAATTTTCATTACAGTCCTTGATAACCGAGCAAATCCCCCTGAAAATCTGCGAGGAAATAACGCCCGAATTACCTCTTGCGCCGCGGAGCGCGCCCTTCGATACGGAATCGCAAATCTCCTGAAAGCGGTTGGACGAGCACGCGTTCATCTCCTTTACCGCCGACTGCAACGTGAGCGACATATTAGTACCCGTATCTCCGTCGGGTACGGGAAAAACGTTGAGGGCGTCAATCTTAGCCCTGTTTATTTCAAGCATTCTTGCACCGAGAGCAACCATTTTGCGAAATTCGGTGCTGTTGACGGTTTTCTGCATGTTTTCTCCTTAAAAAAATCATATACCGCAAATGCCGTTCTGTGGCTTTGCACGAAAAAGGGAGTTAAACTTAAAATTTATAGCTTAACCCCTATGATGTTGACGTTTACGGTGTCTACTATCATACCCGTAAACTTTTCAACCTTATATTTAATTCCTTCCTTCAAGCTCTCGGCAACCGCGTTTATGGATACGCCGTACTTGATTACAACGTAAACGTCGATAAAAATTCTATCGCCGTTTGTTACAACCTTTACACCCTTGCCCGACTGCTTTTTGCGCAGCTCCGACACGGTATCCGTAATGCGGCGCGAAACGGTGTCGACAATGCCGTAGCACTCTAACGCGGCGTTTGCCGCGACCTTTGCTATGGCTAAATCGGATATTGATATTTTCCCGTATACGTTGCTCGTATTTACAGACATAAAACAATCCTCTTCCAAACAGTACACGGGCGAAATTGAAAAAGCGCCCTTTATGCATTGTACCGTTTATATATAGATATTAAACTTTTTTTACGTTTTTGGCAAGTACTTTTTAGTTATTTGTATTATTTTGTTGCCTTTCTTTATTTTATTTTGAATAAAGTTAAAAAATTTTAGTCGTTTCGCCTGTTTTTGTTTGATTTTTTTTTGACGGCGTGATATGATAATTGAGCTGTATGATTAATGCGGCGTTATTTTTAACCTTTAAAACAAGAAATTACCTTAGCGGGAGGAAGAATAAAATGTCGAGAGTATGTAGCGTATGCGGTAAGGGTCAGACGTCGGGCAACAACGTCAGCCACTCCAAGAGGAGAACGAGAAGAACGTTTAAGGCAAACGTTCAGAAAGTCAATTACGTAAATACGGAAGGCAAGACTGTAAACGGCTACGTTTGCACAAGATGCCTTAAAACCGTTGAAAGAGCGTAATTTTCAATCAATTTAAACACTAAGCCGCCGAACGGCAACGTTCGGCGGCTTTTTTATGCTTGTCCAAAAAAATTAAATGAGATTATGACGGCGCTCCCGCTCCTCCTAAAAAAGGGTTTAGCGTGTTGCACACGTTTGACCGACGCGCCTATATAAACCTGCGTGAGGGCGGTGTTTGTGTAAATGTTTCTATCACACCGCGCCGCCCATTGCAACCCCGCAATATGAATTTTGTATGAAAAATGAGTTCAGCCGACCACTTCTTCGAACACGCGCGCAAAATTGCCGAAAGCCAGCTTTTCAATCGCGCTGTGAGTGACGCCGCGGCTTGCGAAATATTCGAGAAGAGCCTGCACCTTTAAGCAATCGCGCAACTCCTCATAGGGCGGTATGCCGTCAAAATCACTGCCGAGCGCGGGCAACTCCTCACCGCCGACCTCTACCATATATTTATAATGGCGGTACAGGCTGTCGAAAACGTCCTCGCCGCCGACGAAATCGCGGCAGAAATTCAAGCCGACAACTCCGCCCTTGCCCGCAATTATTTTCAGCTGTTCGTCGGTCAGATTGCGGCTTACGGGGTGAACGGCAAAGCAGTCGGAGTGACTCGCCACAACGGGAGCGGAAGAAATTTTAAGCACGTCGTCCGCGCCGCCGTCGGACAGGTGGGATATGTCTATGATAATCCTATTGGCGTTCAGCTCCTCCACCGCGCTCTTGCCCGCCGCCGTCAGCCCGCGCGTTTCGCGCAAGGAAAAGTCGGGCATATCGCCGACGAACACAAGATTGGGATAGGCGAAAGCGTTTGGAGTATTCCACACGAGTGAAGCCATTTGCACGCCCAACTCTTTAAGCTGTGTAATCCCGCCCGCGTCGCCGTTTAAAAATCCCATATTTTCGACCGTTAGTATCGCCGCGAGCCTGCCGCTCTTACGCGCCGCCGCTATATCGGCAAAGCGCTTAACGGGCAGAACGCGGGGGTCTGAAGCAATCTGAGCGACGTAAAACTCCGCGTATCTTTTAAACTGCGCGGAGGAGTTTTCGCCTTCGGTAAAGAGCGCGAAGCACTGAGCCGCGCACCCCGCCGAAATCAGCTTTTGTATATTGGTCTGACCGTCGAAATCCGACATATTGCCGCCGCCGTCGCAACAGACGGTTACGCTGTCGCAGTGAAGGTCGGCGTAAGTTATTTTCTGCATATTAGTTTTAAAATTTTCCTGATAGGTTTGGGCGGTTTTACGCAAATAATTGTCATCATACTGTTCCCCCGTTGACGATAATCAGGGCAATACAGCCTTGCGCCAGCGTAAGACTTGCGCGGTCGCTCTCCGCAACGTTGGATATGCCGCGGCACTCGCCGTAGCCTATAACGTCGGGATAGGCGTACTTTAACCCTGTACTACCCATTATATGCAACGCGCCGCCGAACGGCAACACCGATAGCGTTTTACCCTTTAATCCGTCCAGCCCGACCGTGCCGCTTGCGGGAAATATAACCGAGCCGTCGCAAATCATTTCCGCCCTTACACCGCGCGTGTACGCCGCGTACAGAAGATGAAGATTGCCCAGAAAATGGTCCTCGCGCCCGCCGCCTCCGCCGTAAATCTCTATTTTGTCCACACCCCTTTCAATCAGCTTGAAGAGGGCTATTTCGCCGTCCGTAAAGTCCTTTTCGCTCGGATAAATTTCGGTAGGCGGCGGGTCGGGCGTATACGGCAGGCTGTCGAAATCGCCCACGTTTTCGTCAATACGCACTCTGCCCCGAGCCCACGCATACGCTCCGTCGCAACACACGACGTAAGCGTTCGCGGCGTCTATTTCGCCCGCATAGGGCTGACCGTTCAGCAACAGAACGCCCTTCAATTGTCGCCTCTTATCGCGCTTATCGCCGCCGCCTTGTCGGACGCGCCGAACACCGCCGAGCCCGCCACGAGCACGGTTGCGCCCGCCGCGCGGATTTCCGCCGCATTGGAGCACGTTACGCCGCCGTCAATCTCTATATCCATATCGCCCTTGCCTATGCTTGCGGCATATTCCCGCACTTTTTTTATGTTTTCGAGCGAAGAGGGGATAAATTTCTGCCCGCCGTAACCGGGGAATACCGACATAACGAGAACCATATCGCAAAGTTCCATAACGCCGTAAATGTTTTCGGCGGGGGTGTCGGGGTTGACGACTACGCCGCACTTAACGCCGTGCGACCTGATTAGTTTAAGCGCTTCCTCCAAATAGGTCGGCGATATCTTTTTGCACGCCTCGTAGTGTACGGTTATGATATCCGCGCCCGCGTCCGCAAAGAATTTAATCTGCGTTTTAGGATGCTCTATCATAAGATGCACGTCGAGGGGCAAATCCGTGAGCTTGCGGATATTTTTAACCATCTGTCCGCCGAACGTTATAGGCTCGACAAAGCTGCCGTCCATAACGTCGCAGTGGATTAAGTCCGCGCCCGCGCGCTCTATTTCCCTTACCGCAGCTCCCATTGCCGAAAAGTCTGCGGAAAGAATTGACGGCGCAACTTTAACTTTACTGTACATTTTTTTACTCCGTATAATTTACTTATTAATTAAGAACGACGTGCCGATATGCGTATTTTATACCGTCATTCGCCGTTGTTGAGATAATTGACCCTGAGCTGACCGCACGCGCCTCCCACGTCCGCGCCCGTACGCCTGCGCAGTGTTGCGGACAAGCCGCCCTTCTCCAACAGTCCCAAAAACCTGTAAGCCTGCTTTTCGCTCGCCGCGGCAAGCTCCCGCTCTTTGACCTCGTTGAGCCTTATCAGATTGACGTGGCAGGGCTTACCCTTTAACAGCGCAATCAGCTCGTCGGCGTGGCGCTCGTCGCAGTTCTCGCCCTCTATCAGCGCGTACTCGAATATGTACCGTCTGCCCGTCCTGTTAAAGTAATGCGTGCACGCCTTTAATATTTCGGCTATGCTCCACCTGTTGGCAATCGGCATAGTGCGGGCGCGCTCGCCGTCCGTCGTAGAGTGCAGCGACACGGTAAGGTTGACGGGTATGCTCTCCTCCGCCAAATCGTACATCTTATCGACAAGCCCGCAGGTCGACAGAGAAATATTCCGCGCGGAGATATTTATGCCGTCGGGCGAAGTGACGTTCTTTAAAAAGTTAATAACGTTATCATAGTTGTCGAGGGGCTCGCCGCTACCCATAAGCACTATGTTGGTTACGCCTCGCTCCTTGCCCTTAGCGTGCAGAGCGTTGACGGTGAGCACCTGCGCAAGGATTTCGCCCGACGTTAAATCGCGCACTCTGCCGCCCAGAGTACTCGCGCAGAATTTGCACCCCATACGGCAACCCACCTGAGTAGACACGCACTGCGTATTGCCGTACTTGTACTTCATCAGAACGCCCTCGATAATGTTGCCGTCGGCTAAGCGGTAGAGGTATTTCTCCGTGCCGTCGCTTGCCGTCAGCGTCCGGATAATTTCAATCGGTTTGTCCTCGAACTGCTCTGAAAGCTTTGCCTTTAAGCTTGCGGGCAACACGGAAATTCCGCTGACGCTCTTGCCCTGCGTCAAGCCGAGGAAGAGCTGTTTCGCACGGTATTCGGGCTCGCCCAGAGACTGCATAAGTCCGCGTATTCCGTTGTAATCGTAGTCCTGTATTATTTTCTTCATTCCGAGCCGTACACCGTCTCCTTTATTTCGTCGAATATGGTATTCATTGCCGCCATGGCAGGCATATGCCCTATTACCCGATTAAATCTTTAAAATTACTTGCGCCTGAACGCCGTCAGATAAAACCCCGCGCCGAGAGATATATGCGGCAGAAACTGCAACCCGTACCGCGTGAGCCTGTGCTCTAACGGCGACGACGGAATTGTAAGCTCGTAGTCGGCGTGCGTATTTAAAAACCCCACCGCTATGCTGTCGTTCTCCTCGGGGAGTATGGAGCAGGTCGAATAGTAAAGCGTGCCGCCGCTCTTTACATAGCGCGCACAGTTCGCAAGTATTGCCGACTGTACGGCGTTGAGCGAGGGTATGTCGCTCTCACTGCGGTTCAGCTTGATATCGGGGTTTTCGTTGATTACGCCCGTGCCCGAACAGGGAACGTCGCACAGCACGGCGTCGAACGCGCCCCCGAACTCTGCTTTGAATTGCGAGCTGTCCGCCGTTATCACCTCTATATTATCTACTCCCATACGGCGGGCATACTCTCCGATGAGCTGTGCGCGGTGTGAATGAAGCTCGCAGGAAATAACGCTTTTGCACTTTCCCGCGAGTAAAACGGACTTGCCGCCCGGCGCGGCGCAAGCGTCCAAAACGCGTTCGCAAGGGGATATTGCCGCCCCAATTGCCACCGAGCCCACCGACTGAAAGGTGTAATCGCCCGCAAAAAAGCCCTCGTCGCGCACGAAATTGGGATAGATATATACCCCGTCGAACGGTGTTTTTATGCGATTTCCGTCCGCATATCTCTCCTCGCCGCGCACGAAGCGCACGCACTGTCCCAAGGGCTGCGCCGACAGTATCTGCTCCGCCTCCGCCTTGTAACTGCGGCGTATCTTTTTCGTCAGCCAAAGCGGCGTTGAACACTTTATAGACAGACCGTTCGTTGCATCTTCGGGCAATGACGGCAATTTATATGAGCGCAGAAAGCCGTTTACAAACCCCGCCGCGCCGCTCTTGCCCAGCTTTTTAGTCAGCTCCACCGCGCTGTCCACCACCATATAGTCGTGCTTGCCCATAAATTCGAGCATATACAGCGCAATTTTGAGTATGAGCTTTACCGCCGACTTGGGCGCGGTTTTGGTATTTTGCCCGATAATATAGCTGAGATACACGTCCTTATCGAGCACACCGTAGCAAATTTTAACCGTGCGCTGACGGTTTAACGGCTCGACAGGGGTATCCGAAATAGCCTGTTTTAAGAATTTGCCCCCCGAATATACCTTAACGAGCACTAAATAGGGGTCGGTTAAAGGGTTAGTCAAGCCTGTCGCCCGCCTTTATTTTTCTGCCGTTTACGGCGTCCGCCGCACATACGGGTTTGCCGCCCGCAAACTGCAACCGCGCGATATTAACCGCGCCTCCGTTGCACGCAACGACTATCCCGCGTTTATCTGCCGAGAGCACCTCTCCGCGCTCCCCGTTGCCATCGCACGCCGCCGCCTTTAAGAGGTTGACGGAACTGCCGTCGAGAAAGGCAAAAGCCGCGGGCGACGGGCTCATTGCGTTGATAAGACGCGCCGTTTGCACCGCCGACAGAGTAAAATCGACGCGCGCGTCCTCCTTGGATATTTTTTTGCAGAACGTAGCCTTAGCCTCGTCCTGCAACAGCAAATCCTCCTTGCCCTGCGTTAAAAGCCCGACCGCCTCCACCGCCGCCTGCGCCGAGAGCGAGGACAGCTCCTCCGAAAGTTCGCCGCACGTCTTGTCGCCGACCGCGCACCTCTTTACAAGCAGGATATCCCCGCTGTCGAGAGCGAGCTCCGTCTTCATAACCGTTACTCCCGTGAACTCCTCGCCCGCAAGTATTGCCGACTGAATGGGGCTTGCGCCGCGAAATTTGGGCAACAGCGAGGCGTGCAGATTGTACACCCCGCGCGGGAAAGAACGCAGAACGTCCTCGGTTAAGAGCTGACCGTAAGCGCAGGTTATCATCAAATCCGCGTTGAGCGCTTTAAGCTCCTCCGCATGCTCGCGCACCTTGACGAAATCGTATACGGGAATGCCTAGGGAAAGAGCGCGGCTCTTAACGGGCGTCGGCGTTAAAACGCGCTTTCTGCCCGTCGGTTTGTCGGGTTGCGTAACTACGGCTATGACCTCCGCACCTGCCTCGATGAGCGCGTCGAGAGGCTTAACGGCATATTCGGGCGAACCCGCGTAAACTATTTTCATTGCTCGCCCTTATCTCCCGAATCAAATACCGCTTCCGCCCTGTCGATATACAAAACGCCGTCGAGGTGGTCGAACTCGTGACACATACAGCGCGCGAACAGCCCCGTGCCCGTGACGGTGTGCTTTTTGCCCTTGCGGTCGCGGTACTCCGCCTTGACTTTGTTGGGGCGGGTGACGATGCCGTACTTGCCCTTTACGGACAGACAGCCCTCTTCCCCGCGCTGTTCGCCCTTGACGGAGAGTATTCTGGGGTTGATCATCTCGAAATATCCCTCCTCCAAATCGATGACGACGGCACGCAATTTAACGCCTATCTGCGGAGCGGCAAGTCCTGCGCCGTCCTCCCTGTGCAGGGTTTCTTTCATATCGTCGAGAAGCGCGGCAAGCTCGTCGTCAAAGCGCTTTACTTCGGCGCACTTTTCCCTTAGAACCCCGTCCCCGACCTGTACGACGTATCTGTATGACATAATTTTCTCCTTTACCTGTAAACAATTGAAATAACTTAATATCTAAACGGATTGCGCAATAAATCAGCGTATTCCGATATCGTAATCAATCAGGATAGATTTGCGGGATTTTCCTCGACGTAAACCAATACGTCCGAAGAGGAATTTGCCGCCGCAATTTCATAAATCGCCTTTAAATATTTTTCCGTGCGCATTCGCGCGAGCACCTGATAGCGCACTCTGTCTTTAATTCTCTTAATCGGCGAGTGCATTTTGTTGAAGAATATAAATTCGCGCGGGTCGGAGTTTCTCAGCTCTTCCATTGCAAAGTACACACTTTTTAAAGCCTCCAAAGCCGCCCCGTCCTCCTCGGCGACGACCATAACCCTGCATATGAGCGAATACGGCGGAAACAGCGCCGCCTTGCGCATCTTGACTTCGTTCTCGAAAAAGCCGTTATAGTCGTACTCGACGGCGAAGCGCAGAATGTAATTTTCGGGAGAGTAGGTCTGTAATACGACTTTGCCCTTTGCCCCCGCGCGCCCGCTCCTGCCCGCAACCTGAGTTATCAGCTGAAACGTGCGCTCGCCGCTGCGGTAGTCGGAAAAATGCAGGCTCATATCCGCGTCGAGTATGCCGACAAGCGTTACCGACGGGAAATCGTGTCCCTTGGCTATCATCTGAGTGCCGACGAGAATATCGGCTTTCTTTTCGGCGAACTGCTTCAAAATCTTATAGTGCCCGTCCTTACCCGACACGGTATCGTTATCCATTCTTACAATGCGCGCCGAAGGGTATAGCTGAGCGAGCTCGGCAACCACGCGCTGAGTGCCCGTGCCGCTGTACCTCAGACGCGAGCCGCCGCAATCGGGACAGGCGGGCAACATACGGTATTTTGCTCCGCAGTAGTGACACTTCAAGCAGTTCTCTTCGCTGTGATAGGTAAGGCTCACGTCGCAGCTCCGGCACTTTGCAACGTAGCCGCAGTCCGTACATATAACCGTCTGCGAATAGCCGCGCCGATTGATAAAAATTATCGCCTGATTGCCCGTGGAGAGCGTCGCTTCAAGCTCCTCGCGCAGTGCGCGCGAAAGGTTGGAGGGATTGCCGCGCTTTAACTCCCTGCGCATATCGGCTATTATTATTTCGGGAAGGGGTTTGCCGTTTATTCTTTCGGTCAGAGTGACAAGCCCGCTGCGCCCCTCCCTTGCCTCTATAAAGCTCTCGACGGACGGAGTTGCACTGCCCAACACGAGCTTACAGCCGTTGTACTCCGCGCGCATCTTGGCTATTTCAGCCGTCGAATAGCGGGGCGCTGTTTCGGAGCGATAGGAAGAATCGTGCTCCTCGTCTATGATAATTACGCCTATATTTTCCAAGGGTGCGAAGATTGCCGAGCGTGCGCCTATGGCTATTTTAGCCTCGCCCGAGCGCAAACGCCACCATTCGTCGAAGCGTTCCCCTGCGGATAGCCCGCTGTGCAATATCGCCGCCTGACCGCCGAAGCGCGCGCGCAACTGCGCCGCCATTTGCGGGGTGAGCGAAATTTCGGGCACGAGAAAGATAGCCGTGCGCCCCTCTTTCAGCTTGTCCGCAATCAAGTTTAAATAAATTTCCGTTTTGCCGCTTCCCGTTACCCCGTGAATGAGATTGACGGTATGCGGAGAATTTTCTATGTATCCGACCGCTCCGCACTGTGCGTCAGTCAACACCTTCGTGTCCGTTTCCCCGCTTGCGGCGTACGACGGCGCGCGGTTGCGCTTTACCTTATAAATTTCCGCCGCGCCCTTTTCGGCAAGCGCGTTTACCGCGCCGCTACCGAATTTTTTTGTGAGCGGCACATACTCGCAATCGCCCTCCGCCTGTAAATATGCGAGCGCTTCCGCCTGTTTTTTAGCCGTCTTTGGCAGAGCTATGGACGCGCCCGTAAGCTTAATGCGCTTTACGTAAATTTCGTTTACCTTACCCAAACGCATTTCGGTGGGCAAAAAAAGTCTGAGCGACGCGGCTTTCGGCACGCGGTAACGCTCTGCTATGCCCTCCATAAGCGTGAAGCACTCGGGGACAAGAGCGGGGAGCTCGTCATAGATTTCGGTAACCGGTTTGATTTTTTCCGCGGCAAATTCGGAGGTCTGAGATACACCGATGACAAACCCCTCTATAATTCTGCCGCCGAACGGCACTTTTACCCTGCACCCCACCTGAGTCTGCGGCGGACAGGAATATTCGAACACCTTGTCCACCTGTGAGTGGGCAATATCTACGATTACCTTTGCGAACATTTCGTATAGAATGAATAGACGGCTTAAAGCCGTCGTTTGAGTAAATTTTATTCGGTTTAAATGAGCGCGGAATTATACGGCGCGTCAGTCCTTGACAGACTTGATTTTGCCGTCCTCGATTTCCTCGCACGCCAAAGCGATTTCCTTGAGCTTGCCGGGATTTTCGTTTATGTTGTTCACGCTGTTGCGCTCGATTAACTGCCGCGCGCGCTTTGCCACGACGACGCATAGCTCGTAGCGCGAAGCGGACTGACCGTCGTGCCCCAACTTATCAATGAGAGTATCTACCGCAGGTTCGTTTATCATATATCAATTCTCCTTTTCCAATATGGCTTCGACTTCCCCGACAGCTTCGTCAAGTACGTCGTTAATAATTACATAGTCGTACAGCGGGCTCTTGCCCAGCTCGTAATCTGCCCTCTCGACGCGTTTGGCTATTACGTCCTCGGGCTCGGTATGCCGTCCGCATAAACGGCTGACAAGCGTCTGTCTGTCGGGCGGAGCTATCATAACGAGCACGGCTTCGGGCTTGACCTTCTTTACCTGTAACGCGCCGTCCACGTCTATTTCCAAAATGACGTCGCCGCTTTTAAGCTTCTCTTCAACAAAGCTTGCGGGCGTGCCGTAATAATTGTCGAAGTGCTTGGAGTACTCCAAAAAACCGCCCTCTTCAATCATTTGCCCGAACTTTTCCCAAGACAGGAAGAAATAGTTTACTCCGTCGACCTCGCATTCTCTCGGGGGGCGCGTTGTGCACGATATAGACAGCGAGGCTTGCGGGCGGCGCTTTAACAGCTCCATTACAATCGTGCCCTTGCCGACGCCAGACGGCCCGCTGATTACCAAAAGTTTACCCTTACTCAACGTTTTGCACCTGTTCCCTTATTTTCTCTATCTCGTTTTTGAGTTGCAATCCCAGCTTGGTTATTACAATGTCGTTCGATTTCGAACAAACCGTATTGCTCTCGCGGTTGAACTCCTGCACAAGAAAGTCGAGCTTTCTGCCGACAAGCCTTTCCTTTGCAATTTCGCCGAACTGCGCTATGTGCGAGCCTAAGCGGGTAAGCTCCTCGTCGATGTTGCTCTTATCGGCAAACACCGCGACTTCGGTCAACAGTCTGCTCTCGTCGGGCGATACGCTCTCGGTGTACAGTCTTATCTTCTCTTCGAGCCGCTTTTTATAATCCTCGGCGACAAGCGGAGCGCGCTCACTGATTTTATTGACTATTCCCGCAATTGTATTCACGCGGGAGAGCATATCGTCGGCAAGCTTTTTGCCCTCGGTTTCGCGCATGGCGTTCAACTTGTCCAACGCGGCGGACAGCGCGCTCTTCATTGCGCCTATCAGTTCGTCGTCGGCGCCGTTCGCCTCTTCGACCTTTAAAACGTCGCTCTGCCGCATAAGCGAGCACACCGTAAAATCGTCTTTGAGCTCGGGGAAAGCCTCGTGAATTGCCTTTGCGCTCTCTACGTAGGCGCGGGCGGTCTGCATATCGAGGTAGAGGCTCTTCGCCTTTTCACGCTTGTC
Organism: uncultured Christensenella sp.; assembly: GCA_910579295.1. Classification (GTDB taxonomy): domain Bacteria; phylum Bacillota; class Clostridia; order Christensenellales; family Borkfalkiaceae; genus Coproplasma. Next base: position 80,733 of record CAJTTC010000003.1, read on the forward strand.
CGTTACGGATATGTATATATCGGCGTGACCGCGCGTAAGCTTTTCCCTTACTATGGAGCGTATTATTTCCTCGCAGGCATTGAAAACGCGGGGGCACTTTACAGACATATCGAGATAGCGGTTGTTTACCGTCTTTATCTCTGCGGTGACTTCAAGCCCGCCCTGTCTGTATTCTCCTCTGCCGTAGCCCGTCATACTGTACATTGCTCTTTTGCTCCAAACGATAATTTTACCTATATATTATACAATAACGCTTTGAGAAAAACAAGTTTTTTAATACATTTGCCGCAATATTCTTTATTTTTCACTTTAACAATCGCACTTTACTCTACATGAGAATATTTATCCCTCATTCGTCACTTCGTGGCACCTTCCCCCTTATAATCAAGGGGGGAGGCAAGGGGCTTCTTATACCCACCCATTAAAGGGAAAGTGCAAGTTACTTGTACCCCCCCTCCCCATTTAGCTTCCCCCTTCCAAAGGGGAGGCTCTGCGTTAGTAGCGGCGAAGGCTTTATCTATTTTTCACATTACCAGCAGCGGCGAGGAATTTTTTCAAGAAGCTTAGAAGTCTGCCAAATCGTCGGCGAACAGTCCGCGGCGGCGCGTCGTAGCCAAACGGTAACAGTTCTTCGGCGTAGTTTCGAACACGGCTACGTCCTGATTTGAGCTTGCTATCACTCCCGTTATGTCGGCGAAATACGCGCTTCCGCCCGTACACAGCACGACGGGCATTCCGTAAAGATACGCGTACGCCCGAATAAGCAGTGGCGGCATTCCGTCCGTTATATTTTCGGTATGCACCGCAAGCAGATTGCAGCCGCACATCGCGCACGACTTTATAACTTCTGGAAAGAACAAATCGTTTTCTATGCACAAGCCCACTCTGTACCCGCCGACGGTGTAAACGCCCAAAGTCGCGCCGCTCTTGTACTCCTCGCCGTCGAGCACGTGAAGCATATCGCTTATTCCGAGCAGTCTGCCCGCCGAAGCCACCGCTACCGACTTGCGCTTTAATCCCCGGCTATCGGTTACGCAGCCGCACAGCACGCCGCACTTAGCCGCACCGGAAAGCTTGGCGAGCTGTTCCAACTTTTCGCTCTTTCCGCTAAGCTCGCTTTCGTAATCCACTCCGCCGAGCGCACCGAACCCGAACAACGCGACGTCGCATGAGGGCAGGCGCACGGAGAGCTCCTTTCGTCTGTCCGTTATCACGCAAATTTTCATACTGTACATATTATTTCGACGGCATAAAAAAAGTTACCGCAAGGGGCGCGCAAACTGTTCTATTAAATGGCGGCGCGGCATAACTTAAAACTATGAAAAAGACAACCTTAATTATTGCAACGGCAGCCGTTATGCTGACCGCCCTTCCGCTTACCGCCTGCACAAAGAAGAACCAAACGGGTACTTCCAAATACGTAATTACCGCCGCTTACGACCAAGCCGAACGCTGTCTGTCGGGCACGGTTGACTTTACCTTTTACAACTCGACCGACAACGAGATAAGCGATTTGCAGTTCAACCTTTGGGGCAACGCTTACCGCAACGGCGCAAAGAACAAGCCCGTATCCGACGCAAACGCGCAAAAGGCGTACTACGCGGGCACGAGCTACGGCGGAGAAACCGTCGAAAAGGTCGAGGGCTGTGCGAGCTGGGAAGTGACGGGCGACGACGAAAACATTCTGACAGTTGCGCTCAATCAGCCCGTATATCCCGAGCAGAGCGCCACGGTGAGCATAACCTACACACTCGACCTCGCCAACGTCAACCACCGCACGGGCGTAACGGCTACGACGGTCAACCTCGGCAATTTTTATCCCGTGCTGTGCGCCTATACCGCCGAGGGATATATGAACGCCCCCTACTATTCCTGCGGCGACCCGTTTGTTTCCGAATGCGCGGACTACGACGTTACTTTGACGTTGCCTAAGGAATATGTTGCGGCGACGAGCGGAAAGGAAGTTTCGCGTTCGCTTGCGGGAGAGCAGTCGACGGCTCGCTACGAACTGAAAAACGCGCGTGATTTCGCCGCCGTTATCTCCGACAAATTCAAGACCGTGACCAAGACGAGCGCGGGCTGCGAAGTGACGGCGTATTACTGCGGAGAAACCGAACCCACAAAACAGCTTGACGCGGCTTGCGAGAGCGTCAAATACTTTTCCGACGCGTTCGGCGCATACGCATACCCCACCCTGTCCGTCGTGTTTACGCCGCTTTGTGTGAGCGGAATGGAGTATCCCGCGCTTACGATGATTGCCGACGATTTGGACGAAACGGACGGCATATACACGACTGTGCACGAAAACGCGCATCAATGGTGGTACGCTATGGTCGGCAACGATCAGGTCAACTGCGCGTGGCAGGACGAGGGACTTGCGGAATATTCCACCGTCTGCTTCTTCGAAAACTACCCCGCATACGGCTTTACGCGAACCGCCGCGCTCGGCTCGGCAATAAAGGCGTACAGAGCTTACTATTCCGTATACAATCAGATTTTCGGCAAGGTAGACACGACTATGACGCGCGGTCTCGGCGATTTTGCAAGCGACTACGAATACGTCAATATTGCGTACAACAAGGGCTTTTTAATGTTCGAGAGCGTGCGCACGGCTATGGGCGACAAGAAATTTTTCAACGCGTTGAAGAGCTACTTCGAAGCCAACCGCTTTAAGATTGCCTCGCCCGAAGAGATGATTTCTCATTTCAGCGCCCTGCACGACGTAGAGGGAATGTTTATGAGCTATATCGACGGCAAAGTAGTCATATAATTTGCAATTGCCCCCTATATATCCTTTAACCAACACAAAAACTACGCATTTCAATGCGTAGTTTTTTTAAGTAAATTATAAATAAGCTCTATTATATTATGTCGAGCGGAGCGCGGAACGCTTGCCCAATAATAAGCGTAACCGTGTCGAAGAATAATCTTGTTAAAACATATATAAATTATTGTACGGTAAATTTGTTGCATTTGTCGGAAATATAGGCTATAATGGATAATAGAAATAAATTTTTAAAGGGTTATTATGGACAGTTATCCATCACAACGGTTTAAAATTGGAATTTCACTTTCGTAACCTCAAATAAGCTTACGCCTTATTTTGCGTGCGGGAGTGTCCTTCCGCACGTTTTTTTTGAGGTGTATTATGGTTAAGTATTTTTGCGCGGGCGAGGGTGCGGCTCTCGCTCAGAACGACGGCTTTACTCCCCTTTGCTGGGTTGATTTGGTAAGCCCCACCGACGGCGAGGTCGAAAGAGTAGCCGCCGAAACGCATATCCCCGAAGATATGATTAAAGCCGCCCTCGACGACGAGGAAACGGCGCGTACGGAGTTTGACGAGGGGTGCTCTATGTTCGTCGTCAACTGCCCCATTATTGAAGAGAGCGACGCGGGCGATTCCTACTCCACTCTGCCCCTCGCCGTTATATATAATAAGTATTGTATTATGACGGTATGCTTAAAGGGCAACCCCGTGTTAAAGGACTTTATTACGGGGCGCACTAAGGTGAGGAGCGACAATCCCGTTCATTTTATTTTAAACTTTATGCTGGGCAACGCCAAGCGCTTTTTGTACTGCCTTAAACAGATAGACAGGCGCAGTCAGCGCGTTCAGTCGGAGCTTGGAAGCAACTTTAAAAACGACGATATTTTACAGCTTTTGGAGCTTGAAAATTCGCTTGTATACTTTACGACCTCGCTGAACACGAACGTAAAGGTGCACGACAAGCTCGCCAAGGTTGCCACGGTTGCCACAAGCGAAGAAAATCAGGACATTTACGACGACCTTGTAATCGAGTGCAATCAGGCTATCGAAATGTGTAAGATTTACAAGGATACGCTCACCGTGTCGATGGACGCGTACGGTTCGGTCATCTCCAACAACGCCAACGACTCGATGAAAAAGCTGACCATAATAACCATTCTGCTCGCCATTCCGACTATGATTGCGGGGTTCTGGGGGATGAATATGCCCGTACCCTTTCAGGCGTTCCACGGCGAAACCTCTACCGTTTGGTGGTGGATCGTCGTTGCGATTACCATTGCCGTTACGGCGTGCGTTGCCATAATTATGCTTAAAGGAAATATCTTCGGCAATCCCAAAGCCAACAAGAGCAAAAAGCAGAAGCGCAACAGGAAGAAAAAGTAATGCCTATTTTACAGTACCGCTGTCCGAAGTGCGGCAAGCAATTCGAAGAACTTGTAAAAAAATATACCGACGGCGTTGCGTGCCCCGACTGCAAAGTTCCCGCCGAAAGGTCGTACAGCGGCGAGATGTATTCGGCGACGGGCAAGCCGACTAAAAAATGCAGCGGAAACTGCAAGACGTGCGGCGGCTGTCATTAAAAATACTAATCCGTTATATGAAGAAATTTACGCTTCATCGCTTAAAGCGCCCCGTTGCTTGCAACGGGGCGCTTCTTATTTTAAACGTTCTTTGCGCGGGCTATTTCGTTATTTAAACTTACAATAGCCTTTTTATCATTAGTTATTTAATCATTTAAATTTTAATCGGACAGGAATAATTAATCCGAACTTGGGCAATAACCCCTCTGTAAAAAATTACAGGGGGGCTTTTTTATGCGGCTTAAAAAGATAATAGCTACGCTGTGCACTTTCGTTGCGGCATTAATCATAGTCGCCTGTCTTGCCGCTCTGCCCGAACGGCTTGTGTTCAGCGGCGGCGAAAGCTACACATTTTATCTGGGCGACACCTCCAAAAACTGCCGCGTAATTACAGCAAACTCGCAGGTTGCCGCTCTTACCCGCCTTACCTTAACCGACGTGTGCGGCGAGAGCGCGACGTTTTCCGCTCTTGACATAGACGAATTTTTAAACGGCGTGAACGGCGAGATAATTTTCAGCGAGGAGCTTTCGGACAGCGTTAACTACTACTGCAAAGCCGACCTGCCCTATTCCGTAACCGTTTACGGCGAGGAAATAAACCTGCACATATGCGTTAAGAAGAGCGGCGTCACCGTCGCTTCGCCCATAATATTCGGCGGATATTGAGCGCGTTAAAAAAATTTAAAACTGTGCTGTATAAGAAAACGTACGGTGGCAATAATCAACCCGTAGGTAAAAGCAATTAAAAAATTAAAGGAGAATAAATATGAGCCAAGAAAAGAAGACTACCAACAAAAGAAAATTACTGATAAGATACCTTATACTTGCGGCGTGCATTCTTGTGATTGCCGCCGTTACAGTGACCACAGTGTTTGCGGTAAACGACTGGTTCAGGGACGATATCACCATCGACACGAACAATCCCAACAACCCCGATAATCCCGACAAACCCAACAAGCCCGTCGAACCCGACAAGCCCGACGAGCCCGATAAGCCCACGATCAACGACAACACGTTTGCAAAGCCCGTTTCGGAAATTAACCTTATAAACGTGTTCGAATGGGGTCAGGATATATCCCTCGGCAACTGGCACTTCCACACGGGCGTGGATATGGCTGCCGCGGCAGGCACGGACGTCTTTGCCGCGCTTGACGGCACGGTTGAGAGCGTTACTTTGGGCGACCACCTTGACGGCAACTCGATAACGGTTGCGCACGCAAACGGACTTAAAACCGTTTATACCTTTATCGAATTGAAGGACGGTTTGAAGAAAGGCGACGCTGTTAAGCGCGGAGATAAGCTGGGCACGGTCGCAGAACCTACGGGCTCGGAATTTAAACAGGAAGCGCACCTGCATTTCGAAGTTATCGAAAACGGCAAATGCACAGACCCCGTTAAATTTTTAGACATCGCCGACAAATAAAATCTTAATCACACTCCCCCATTTACCTTTACTACCCCTTACGCGGCAAACTGCGTAAGAGGTAGTTTTTATTAATGTTAATTCTATATAAAAAATGTTATTTTTTGAAATAATTTAACAAAAATACAAAAGCTATCAGAAATCTTAACATTACTAATACTTGCTTTCATATAAATATGTAAATTAATAACAATATCACCTCTTGCATACGTTTCGCTCTACTGCGGAAGATAAAAAACTTGATAATTCAGAGGCAGGCGTTGCGGCGTATCCGAGCGCCTGTTTTTTTATGCGCCGCCGCCAACTTGACATAAGGCGCGTTTTGCTTTATTATTGTTGTATGAAAGTAAACTTTGACGGCGAAAGCGTGCGCAAATGCGTAAAGCGCAAAAGGCTGTACGACAGAATAAATATTGCGCTTTTAGCTCTGCTCATCGCGTTGGCGGTTGCGGGAGCGGTGTGCTCGCACTATCTTGACGGCGTAGACGTGTGGCTATTTATCGTCCTCGGAGCGTTGCTTGCGGGCATTGTTATTTACAATATCGCCGTTGTTGCAAGAGCGGGGCGAGCCGTCAGGCGCGAGGTTGCGCAGGTCGTCGCGGAAGCATTTTACGCAGAGGAAGATTTTCTGCGCGGCGACGGGGAAATGGCTTTCGGCGTTTACTACGAGGGAGATTTGCTAACCGTTAAGCGAGCGGACTATGCGGGGCGCATTGCCGTTGACCCGAGGGCTATTAAGGACGGTGCCAGACTGTCGCAAATAGGCGCGGAGATTTGTTTCGATTTGAAGGGGCTGAAAAAGCTTTCCTCCGTCTACTCCGATATGGGCTCGTATATCTGGGAATTTTTGCAGGCGTACTACTCGGTAAATTTTGTAAAAGGCAGATATACAAGCGTGCGCGTTACCGACTACACTACAAAAAAACCGTTTGAACTGACTATCATCGACGGCGGCGACCTCTTCGGTACAGGCAAATCGAACTACTATGTAAAGACGGGACTTATCAAATAGAAAACTTAAATGAGCAAAGGGCGGCTTACGCCGCCCTTTGCTATTTTTTATTTGTTTACGGAGCTGTTTTTTTCGCCCGTGTATTCGGCGTGGAAACGCGCCACTTCTTCGGGGTCGACCGAAATTTTTTGCAGTGCGCCCGTGCATTCGTTGGCGGATACCGCGCCTTCAAACATTTCGTTTATAATTTTTTTACTGTTTTTCTTACCCATACAAATATAATGAGCAAACCGACGGTAATTATGCGGCTAAATCACCCAAATATCGTATGCAAAAGCAAAATCGCCGCTGTTGCGCACGGCTATTACGGTTTTATCGCCCGAACTCTTCGTGACAAATCCCGTAAGAGCAAAACCCGCCGCATATCTGTCGGGCGCGTCGGTAAAACACAACGGCTTATCTAAATCGTCCGTACCGTAAGCTCCGCGCTCTCCGCAGAGTTTTCGCCCGTAAAATATGAAAACGGCACGTTCACTTTTATTCAGAGCGTCCGATTTAATTTTTCCTTTAATATGAGGTAAGCTTTCTCTATATCGTCGCAGTCGGCAACCGCCTTTTCCATAGGACACATATCCGTGCCCTCGCGGTTGATAATTCTCTCCGTAAGCGCTCCGTATCCGAAGGGTATGCCGTACTTTTCCAAAACGGCTTTGCCGCTCTTGGACAACGTTTTTGCATACACCGCGACAATGCCGCACTTGACGAACAGCATCGCCGCCGCCTTGCCCACGACCGTATCGGCTACCGAATAGCCGTTAAGCCGTACCTCGTCGGAGATAAAGTTAATCATCGGAACTATGCCGCGCCTGTCGCTGTACAGACACTCACCGTCCTTGCAGAGGCAAATCGTGTGCCCCGCGAGCCGTTCTACCGCCGTCTGTAAATCCGTCGGCTTTTCGCAGGGTAATTTACCGCACATCACCCCTCGAACTCCTTAGCGACGTCAAGCAGTAAATTGCGAATGGGCAGGTGCTGGGGACAAACCGCCTCGCACTTACCGCATTTTATACATTCGGAAGCCTTGCCGCCCGTCTTTGTATGTACCTCGCGGTAATAGTAGTCGGCGTTCAAGTCGTGATAGATATTTTTAGTATTCAGGCACTCGAAAAGGTCGGGAATGGATATGCGCTTGGGACAGCCCGCCGTACAGTAACGGCAGGCCGTACACGGTATAAGGTTCATCCCCTTAAACACCCCGCACACCTCTTGCACTGCTCTCATTTCCCTTTCGTCGAGCGGTTTGAAGTCCTTCATATATGAAATATTGTCGAGCATCTGCTCCATATTGCTCATACCCGACAGTACCATAAAAATGCCGTCGAAGCCCGCCGCAAAGCGTATGGCGTAGCTTGCGGGACTACCGCCTTTAAGCACGTCGATATACTTTTTCGCCTCTCGGGGCAGGTTGACAAGATTTCCGCCCTTTACGGGCTCCATAACTATGACGGGCTTATTGTGCCTGCGGCATACATCATAGCACTTTTTTGACTGCACGACAGGGTCGTCGAAATCGACGTAGTTAAGCTGAATTTGCACTGCCTCTATCTGCGGATACTCTGTAAGTATGCGGTCGAGTACCTCGGCTCTGTCGTGAAATGAAATGCCGAAATGCTTTATTTTGCCCTCTTTCTTAAATTCGAGAGCCTGCTCGTACGCGCGGCATTTTTTGAAGTGAGAAAATACCTGCTCCGACTGCGCGTGCATAAGATAGAAATCAAAGTAATCTACGCCGCAGATTTTTAACTGACTTTCGAAAAACGGGCGCACTTGGCTCTCGCTGTTAAAATATACGTCGGTCAGCTTGTTTGTAAGTATATACTTTTCCCGCGGATATCTTGAAACAAGGCAGTCGCGCAGAGCAATTTCGCTCTTGCCGTCGAGATAGCCGTGAGCCGTATCGAAATAATTGAAGCCGTTTTCGATAAACGCGTCGATCATCTTGTTGAATTCGGCGTAATCCACCTCTCCGCCTTGCATAGGCAGGCGCATACAGCCGAAGCCAAAGTTCTTACGTACGTTGTCAAACATTTTTATCCCCCCCTTAAAGTCTGTCTTAATTCCCACGGCATAAGTATAACAGACTTTTAAAGATATGTCAATAGTGTTTTTTGCATCTTTCAAAGCCGTTGCGCTCAATAATCGTCGGTGAAGCGGTGTCTTACGTCGCTCTTGTCCTTGTAGGCGATAACCGTTTTAAGGCTGACGTTTTCCACGCTCCTGAAAATATTCTGCTCAATTTCGGGGTCTTCGCTTGCGAGGGAGCGGATAAGCTCCTTGACCTTCTGCCTCTTCGAACCCGTAGGGTTGCAAGTAGCGCAGTTTTCGGTGAATTTGCACGCGCACTGAATAAAGCGCAGATTGTTGTAGTCGCGCCACTCCTTGATATGCTCCTCGCGGATTAAGTACATAGGACGAATGAGCTCCATACCCTCGAAATTGTTGCTTTTCAGCTTGGGCATCATCGTCTGCATCTGCCCGCCGTAAAGCATACCCATAACAATCGTTTCGATTACGTCGTCGTAGTGATGACCGAGCGCTATTTTGTTACAGCCCAGATCCTGCGCCCTGTGATACAAATGTCCGCGCCGCATTCTTGCGCAGAGGTAACAGGGGGATTTTTCGATATTGAAAACGCTCTCGAAGATGTCCGTTTCAAAAAAGGTTACGGGGATATCGAGCGATTTGGCGTTGCGCTCTATAATCTCTCTGTTCTCCCTGCTGTAACCGGGGTCCATAACGAGGAATTTAACCTCGAAGGGAAATTTGTTGTGCCGCTTTAACTCCTGAAAGAGCTTAGCCATTAAAAAAGAGTCCTTGCCGCCCGATATGCACACGGCAATTCTGTCGTTCGGCTGAATGAGCTCGTATTCCTTTATCGCCTTTACGAAACGCGAAAACAGCTTTTTGTGATACTTCTTCTTTATGCTGTCCTCCACGCGCTTGGCTACGTCCCCGGGTTGACCGTCAAGCAAATGCGCTTTAAGCCACTCCCTGTATCCGCCCTTTACGTTACAGGCGATATATCCCATTGCGCGTAAATTTTCGGCAACCTCCGCGCTCACAACGCCGTTTCGGCAACAGATATACAGCGGCTTATCCTTGGGCAGGTCGGCTTGGCAGACGCGCTCGGCGGGAATATTGACCGCCCCGTCTATGTGACCGTACTCGAAAGCCGCTTCGTCCCTGACATCGACGATAACGTAGTCGCCGCCCGAAACTATTTCTTCGATACTTATTTCTTCTTTCATTCTGATTTCCGTAAATTACCGCGGCGTATTAATCCGCAACACGTTACACCTATATAATAGCGTTTATCCGACCGTTTGTCAATCGGCGAAAAGCGGGGTAGAAAGATATCTGTCGCCCGTATCGGGAAGAAGGACGACAATAGTCTTGCCCGCGTTTTCGGGGCGCTTAGCAAGCTCCGTCGCCGCCCACAGCGCCGCGCCCGAGGAAATGCCGACAAGCACGCCCTCCGTCCGCGCAAAGGCTTTGCCCGTAGCAAACGCCTCTTCGTTTTTGACGGTAATTATTTCGTCGTAAATTTTCGTATTGAGCACCTCGGGCACAAATCCCGCGCCTATGCCCTGTATTGCGTGCTTGCCCGCAACGCCCTGTGACAGTACGGGAGAGGACGCGGGTTCGACGGCGACGATTTTAATTTCGGGCTTCTTGCCTTTGAGATATTCGCCGACGCCCGTCACCGTGCCGCCCGTACCCACTCCCGCGACGAAGATATCGACGTTGCCCTGCGTATCGTCCCAGATTTCAGGCCCTGTCGTAGCCCTGTGTATCGCGGGGTTGGCGGGATTGACGAACTGCCCCGCGACGAACGAATTCGGCGTAGCTTCGGCAATTTCGCGCGCCCTTTCGATTGCCCCCTTCATTCCCTTCGAGCCGTCGGTAAGCACGATTTCCGCGCCGTACGCCTTAATAAGATTTCTGCGCTCTATGCTCATCGTTTCGGGCATAGTTATTATCAGCCTGTATCCCTTTGCCGCCGCAACCGCCGCAAGCCCTATGCCCGTGTTGCCGCTTGTAGGCTCTATTATCGTTGCGCCCTCTTTCAGCCTGCCGCTCGCCTCGGCTTCCTCTATCATAGCCTTTGCAATTCTGTCCTTGACCGAACCCGCGGGATTGAAATATTCGAGCTTGGCAAGCAACGTTGCCTTTAAGCCGTTTACTCTTTCGTAGTTTACCGCCTCGATAAGCGGTGTGTTTCCGACAAAATCCAATATTGTCCTGTACTCAGCCATAAGTGAAACCTCCTCTATTTTTTTAATTCGCTTAGCGCATACTTCAATCTTTCAAGCGCAACGGATAACGTCGAGCGCGGACAGGCTATATTAATTCTCCCGAACCCTCCGCCGCCCGCACCGAACACATAGCCGTCGTCCACCCACAGCTTAGCCCCGTGCTCGAAAAACGCCGAAAGCTCGCCGTCCGTCAGCCCCAACGCGCGGCAGTCCAGCCACACAAGATAAGTGCCCTGCGGCTCTACAAGCTTAACGCCTTTCAGCTTGGTTGCGGCATATTCCCGCACCAATTGCAGATTTCCGCTTAAATACGCCTTTAACTGTTCCAGCCAGTCAGCTCCGCAGTCATACGCGGACTTACACGCAACCAATCCCATAATATTCGGCTGCGAAAAGCCTTGACTGTCAAGCTCTTTTTTGAATTGCCCCCGTACTATGTCGTTTTTAATGTATGTATTGGCGATATGCAGCCCCGCCAGATTGAACGTCTTTGTCGGCGCTGTGCACACCGCGCAGATATCTTCGAACTCCGCCTTGACGGTCGGAAAGACTATGTGCCTGTTATCGCCGTAAACGAAGTCGGAATGTATCTCGTCGGATATAACGAACACGCCGTGCCTTACGCAGATATCGCCCATACGCTCCAACTCTTCCCTCGTCCACACTCTTCCGGCGGGATTGTGCGGGTTGCAAAGTATAAAAAGCTTTACGCCGTTTCCTGTAATCTTCGCCTCGAAATCGTCGAAGTCCACCCTGTAATGCCCGCCGTCGTTTATGAGCTGACTTACCACAAGCTTTCTGCCGTTGTCCTTTACGCTTTCGGCAAACGGATAGTAGACGGGCTGACAGATAATCACGCCGTCGCCCGCCTTCGTAAGAGCGCGTATCAGCGTGCAGATTGAAAAGACTACGCCGCACGTAACGACAAAGTTTTCCGCCTCCGTCCGCCAACCGTGACGTGATAAAAACCAATTGCCAAGCGCGTCGAAGTAGTCGCTCTTCGGCTCGGAATAGCCGAATATGCCGTGCTCAGCCTTTGACTTTAACGCCGCAATTACCTCTTCGGGAGCGCGGAAATCCATATCCGCCACCCAGAGAGGAAGCAACCCGTCGCTTTTGCCGCGCTCCTTTGCAAAATCGTACTTTAAACTGTCGGTATTTCTTCTGTCGTGAATTTTATCAAAATCGTATTTCATTGCCCGAACGCCTGCCTTAAATCCTCTATCAAATCGGCAACGTTTTCTATTCCCACCGAAATGCGCAAAAACCTGTCGTTTATGCCGCGCCGCTCGCGCTCTTCAACGGGCACGTCGGCATGCGTCTGCAACATAGGGTACGTTATAAGACTTTCCACCCCGCCGAGGCTCTCCGCATACTGAAACACCTTTATATTCCTTAAAATGCTTTCGGCAAGCGCCTTGCTTTCAACCTCGAAGGAAATCATCCCCCCGAAGCCCGTGGACTGCCTTACCGACACGGCGTAGCCCGCGTTATCCGCAAATCCCGCATAATAGACCCTTTTGACCTCCGCTCTGCCCCTCAGCCACTCGGCAATCTCCCTCGCGTTGGCGCTTATCCTGTCCATACGCAGAGGCAGGGTTTTAATACCGCGCTCCACCAAAAAACTGTCCCACGGGGCAAGACACGCGCCGATAGTCTTTGCATAGTACGCAACCCGCTCCGCAAGCCCGTCAGTCTTGACAACGGCAAAACCCGCCAGCACGTCGTTATGCCCGCCGAGGTATTTAGTGCCGCTGTGTATGACGATATCCGCTCCCAAATCAAGCGGACGCTGAAAATAGGGCGTTAAAAAGGTGTTGTCGACAATGAGCGCCAGCCCGTTTTTACGGGCAAGGTCGGCAAGAGCGGCTATGTCCGAAACCTGCATCAACGGATTGCTCGGCGTTTCGCAGTAAATGGCTTTTGTGCTTTTGTTGATTAAGGACTGCACGCGGGCTATATCGCCCGTATCGGTGAAGTCAAATGTCATACCCTCGGCGCTGTTTACGTTTCTGAATAGGCGCAGACTGCCGCCGTACAGGTCCTCGGAAGCTATTATATGCGCGTCCTGCTTAAACAGCTTCATCACCGTAGCGACCGCCGCCATACCCGACGAAAAGGCAAAAGCCGCCGCGCCGCCCTCCAACTGCGCCACTGTATTTTCAAGATGAGCGCGCGTGGGATTGGACAGGCGCGAATAACTGTATTCCGACTGTACTCCCACCCCCTTGTGCACAAAAGTTGCCGACTGGCACACGGGCGCGGTTATCGTGCCCCATTCGTCTTTTTTGTTTCCGTCCGCATGCAGACAAAGCGTTTCGAATTTCATAAAGCCCTCTCTACTTCTTGTAATTTATTATGTCAGACAGCTTTACACCGTTGAAATATTCTCTTGTAAGTCTGTAAAATTCAGTCCATAGGGGAAGCGTTTTGCACTCCGCCGCCCTGCCGCACACAGCCGCGTTCTCTTCAAGACACGCCACGGGAGCAAGATCGCCCTCGGTTATCCGCAGAATGTCAAACACGGTGTACCCGTCGGCAGGTCTGTTGAGTTTATAGCCGCCTCCCTTACCGTGCCGCCCGTCGACAAGCTCGGCTTTGGACAGGTCGAGCATTATGCTTTCCAGATACTTTTTCGATATGTTCTGCCTCTCGGCGACGTCCTTTAACGGAATAAACCCGCCGTCGTTGTGCTCAGCCAAATCAATCATTACCCGCAATGCGTACCTGCCGCGTGTAGATATCTTCATAAATCAGCTTCTCCCCGCGTTGTAGCCCGCCAAATCCTTTATAACTTCCCCCGCTATAATCAGCCCGACAACCGACGGCACAAACGCGTTACTGCCCGGTATATCGCGCCGAGCTCCGCTCTTCTCCTCCTCCGCAACGCCGTCGTATACGGGCTTGACGGGCTCTTCCTGCGAATACACAACTTTAAGACTGTCGATACCGCGCTTTTTTAACTCCCTGCGCATAACCTTGGCAAGGGGGCAGACAGACGTTTGATATATGTCCGCAACCCTGAACGCCGTCGGGTCAACCTTATTGCCCGCACCCATCGAGCTTATTACGGGCGTGCCGCACCTCTTGGCGTTTTCTATTATAGTCAGCTTGCCCGTCACCGTGTCGATGGCGTCGACTATATAGTCATATTCGGCAAAATCGAACTGCGACTGCGTTTCGGGCATATAAAATGTTTTATGCGCCCTGACCTTACAATCGGGGTTGATTTCAGCTATGCGCTCGGCGGCAACGTCCACCTTGAACCTTCCCAACGTCTTGTGTGTGGCGATTATCTGACGGTTGATATTAGTCGGACATACCTTATCGTTGTCAATCAAATCGAGCGCTCCGACGCCCGAACGCGCAAGCGCCTCCACGGTGTAGCCGCCCACCCCGCCAATGCCGAACACCGCCACGCGCGCGCAAGCCAGCTTTTCCATAGCCTCTTTGCCGAACAACAATTCCGTTCTTGAAAACTGATTAAGCATTTTTTTACCAACCCAGCAATTTAATAGGTAAATAGATTATAATAACTTACGGCGGCAATGTCAATAAAATGCTTATAATTGCCCAAAAAAAATCTTTACCCCAAAAATTAAACATAAAAAAATGAGCCCGAATTAATCGAACTCATTAAGCGTTACATCAATGTATTTAATTATTTCTATGATTGTTTACGAGCAAATCTTTATAATGGCTATAATCATAACAATTAAAAGTGCCACAGCCAACCAACCATAAGTAGCAACATTAACTTCTTTCTTTGTTGGTTTTTGCCCTGTTGATACCATTGGTCTGCTTGCGCCACCAAAAGCAACTGTAAATAGTAAAGACATACACTCAAAAAAATAAAGAAGGAACTTCAAAAAACAATATTTTCCTTTAGACTTTTCAGTCGATGAATAATTGTCTTCCTGATTATGAATTGCTGGTTGGTTTTTATTTCTCTTCTTAGATATAATAAACTTAATTGTTAAATAAATTATAATTATAAAAATAAAAACAATTAACCATGCCAACACAGCAACCCATACATCTTTAGATGTTACGGGAGCACCAGTAGTAATTAGATTCCCATAATCGTCAGGCACTGTAGCAAGAAATGCCCTAAACATACATTCTAATATATACAGCAAAACTACCCCACTTTAGAAAAATTTTTGATTTTGCTTGCGTCATTGCTTTTGCCTATCATGTAATCTGCGCTTACATAAAAGAAATCCGACAGCATATTTCTTAAACTAACCCCAATACCGGTCCAAATCAATACGTCAGTATACTCACAATAACGGAGCGGCGTCGGGAGAGCTGGGAAACCAATAGGAATTATTCAGAAAATCATCTATTTCTCCACAGTAAAGTATTGAAGTGCGGGATTGTGTTTCGCCTGCCGCTTTGTAGGTTAAATGTAATTGTTGACTATCGCTTGAATATGTGCCGATTATAAAAGCGTTACCGTCTATTCGGGTTATGTCAACGTACTGACTTATTCCGCTTGGCAATGGAGTTTTTTCCTTGAGCTTGTATACTTTAAACTTATTGTCTGCTAACCAAAAAACAGCTATTTCTGTTTTACTCTCTCCGCTTCCATATGTCCCGACGCTAAACCTGCGCATATTATAATAGGTATATATTTTCCACGCCTTATCCTTAGACTGCCACATAACGTTGCTGAAATCGCTTACGTCATATTTGTCTTTGTCAATCTCAGATGCTCTTACCGTTATCTTCTTATCTTTCAAAGATTTTAATTCTTCAATATCCCCGTAAGCGTTATAAAATTTAATTTCGACTACATTTTTTTCTATTATTTCATAATAACCGGTTATTTCGAATTTCTCCCCATCGCCGTTGTATACAATAGTATTACCGTAATAGCCTACGTGGTCTATATTAACTCTTCCCTTTGACCACCCCATATGAATATCGTACTCTTTATCCTCATATTTAAAAGTGCCGTATCTCTCATTATGGCGATCAAAAGCTGTAAATGTTAACTCAATTCCATACTCGTTTTCATCAGTTTGCCATATAACGTTTTCCAGTTCATCTTGTCTGTTGGCTCCCGGCACGGTACACGCGCAGATTGAAAAAACAGGCAATATAAAGATAAATAGACTTATTAGCATAAACTTAATTTTCATAAAACACCTCACTTTTGTATCATTTTGTAGGTAACTTTCTCTTTCGGTTTCTTGCTTTCGGCTCGCTCGATTATATCGTCTTTTTTAAATTTACCGTTCTCGAAACCAACCGTTACATTGATTGTTAATCAGGCTATTTCCGACATAGCGAAACAAGAGTCTCGACGTGCAACGTAAATCTGATTTAGATATTTAAAATTTTACCTTGTTAAGCCTTTTTCGATATACAAAAAAAGGTCGATAAGTGTGCTTGGATATGTAAAATTATATCAAAAGTAAGTAATTAGGTCAAGAAATCCATATAGCAAAAGAGGAGCAGAACTTCACCTGCTCCCCATTCGCCAATCCATTACTTCTTTTTCTTTAATTGCATTTTCTTTTTCTTTGTGTTCATTTTATTCTTCGGCAATTTCTTTTTTACTATTATGCAATTTTGAATTTAGGCAAATCGTTATCTTGATTCACCCATACCTCTTCAGGCAATCCATTATTTAATTTTTTGTCCAAACTTTGGGGTTCACTTCATCACAGGCGGCGCTAACTCTTTAATTATTTATTTTAAAACTCGGGATTTACTTTATATATTAACTCTTTAACTTCATAATCTTGAACAGATTTACAACAAAACAACGTTGTATCAAATATAGCTAAATTAACACCGTCCGAGTTCAGCGTACTTTTATACTCGACCCCGTTATATTCGCTTTCACCTTCGTTGATATGTATATATTAAATACTTTGTAACATCAAAGTATTTTGTTTTTAAACGTTCAATATTCTGTTAATTCGAAATCCCTGTTTTTTATATAAAGTGAGCGCCTTCTCATTATCTTGAATCACTTCCAGTTGATACACACTGATTTTATTTTTTATACATATAGTGCTAACCAGATTCAATAATTCCCCCATAATTCCTGTTCTCCGAAAATCGGGGATAACTCCTGTTCCGAGGTCATAGACTGTCTTTTCGTTATCCCAATCTCTCACTCCATTCAAGATAAAACCGACAAGCGTTCTATCTGCAAAGGCTCCAACTGAAACCGCAGGCATAAATCCATTTCTTTTCAGCATTGTTTCAAAAGACTTAAAAGACATATCAACTGAAACCTGATAATCAGAAAATGCCTGTGTAAACGCTTCGTATATACAAACGGAATCTGTATTTTCCAATGTCCGATATTCCATATTTTCTCCTAAATGCTATATTTACTCTATTGGAAGATTGTGCTGTTTCAAAAATGAAAGCTTATCCCAATAGCCTCGTTGGAATAAAATTTTCCCATTCACTACCTGAAAAAAACCACACCCCCGTAACCCCAATGGATCACGCCATTCCAAGATTGCCCATTGCCCATCCTCAAAAATATTTTCCACAATACAAACCATTTTTGCAGTTGCAAACTCATTTGCAAACATTTCTCTAATAGCCACAACTCCTACAACAGGTTCATTTGCAACTTGATGGTTTGTTGCATTATTATCATACAGACTAATAATCATGTCCACATCACCGACATTAAAAGCGTCTACCCATTTATTTACTACTTCTTTCGGACTTGGCATATATTGTTATCCTCCTTTTTGATTAGAAATGCCATTGGTTTTCATCTTGCTATTAACTATCACTGCTGACTTTGCAAATTTAATTTATACTGCCTAACGATTTCACTTGCTGCGAAACCAGAGTTTTGAATTTACTAACTGTTTTCAATTTCGTTTCCTATAAAGTAATTTGCTATTTCAAAAGCCTTTATTCGTCTTTTCGCCAAAGTGATTTGTGACTTATATCTCTCTGAATTTTCTTTTGCTTCAAAGGTTATTATTGTTTCCCGTAATTTATGCAATGTTGAATCAATTTGCCTTTTTGCTTCCATTAAATCTTCCTTAGTATATTCCATTATTACCCTCCATAACTTCTGATTGTTGTCGTCTTGACTGCTATTTGTCTTTTCTTTCCCAAATGGTATAGGCTTTTATTAATGAACGCTTGCATTGCGAAAAACATTACATTATCTTTTGAAACATATGGCGAACCTTATCTAAACGGCTGTTCGGGCGGCGTGGCTGAAATACAGGCTCGCCAGAAGTTTCCTGATACCCTTTTAATTCTGTAATACAAACACTTCTTCCATTTGTATAAAAATTCAAATCATTCCTATATTCGTCAATACAACGGGCAGGGATTTCCCCCTTAAAAATAACTTCATCTTTTTCAAGTCTGGTTGATTCAATTATTGCGCAATACTTTCGTGCGTCATTATAAGCCCGCGAAAGATATTCCTGCGGTGTAAAAATTGTAAAAGAAAGATATGGTTCCAACAACTGTGTTCCTGCTTTTTTCAATACTTGCTCCAATACAATAGGTGCAAGAAAACGAAAATCAGCGGGTGTACTGACAGGGCTGTAATAAACTCCATAATCAAAGCAAATTTGGCAATCTGTCACGCTCCAGCCATATAAGCCCTGTTCCATTCCATAACGCACACCCTCCATGACGGCATTTTGAAAACTTTGGTTTAAATAGCCGAGAGATACCTCGCTTTTATATTGTGTTCCGCTTCCGACAGAAAGAGGTGTTACAGTCAAACCAATAGATGCCCAAAATGGATTTGGCGGCACTTCAATATGGATTGTATGGCTTGCTTTTCTTTGTGGTCTTTCCATATAAATAATCGAAGGCTCTTTCATATCCACGCTCACATGATATTTTTCTTCTAATAGCGAACAAATAACTTCTAACTGTAATTTTCCCAAAAAAGATAAAATAATCTCATGTGTAACCGTATCAATGTCAAAATGCAAAAGAGGGTCTGTATCAGCAATCTCTGCGAGGGCATTTAACAGGGCTTCCCTTTGCTCTGGCTTTTGCGGCTCTACAGTTGTACGAAGTAATGGCATGGGATTATCAATCCGTGTTTTGTGAGGCAGGAGTTTTTCATTTCCCACAATGTCGTTCAGTTTCAAAGTATCATCAGCTAAAATAACAATTTCTCCCGGACAGGCATGGTCAGCCGGGACGATTTCACCATTTGACGGAATACACATTTCTGTAATCTTTATTTTTTTCTTTTTTGACAGCAGCAGTGTATCCCGTAAATGGAGCGTCCCATGATACAGGCGTAAATAAGAAAGCCGTTTTTTCCGCTCTGTATACTCAACCTTAAAAACATATCCACATAATTCAGACTGAATATCGTCTGTTTCTGTAATGAAAGTTTCTGTAATCGCTTCAATCAGTTTTTCTGTTCCTAAATTGTCTTTTGCACTCCCATGATAAACAGGAAACAAAGAGCAGCATCTGGTTCTTTTGCACTTTTCATATTGTAATTCCTGTATATCCAAAGAATCCTCTGCAACATATCGTTCTAATAGTTCATCGTTTCCTGAAATAATAATATCCCATTTGTCCAAATCAGAAATATCGGTTATGGTTATCTTTGGCGACAAGGCAACCTCCTGCATGACAATCATATCACTGGTAAGTTTATCTTTGATGCTTTGGTAAACACGCCGCAGGTCGATTCCATTTTGGTCTATCTTATTTACGAAGATAATTGTCGGGATGTTCATCTTCTGAAGTGCATGGAATAATATACGGGTCTGTGCCTGTACGCCGTCTTTTGCCGAAATGACTAAAACAGCTCCGTCAAGGACAGATAAAGAGCGGTATGCTTCGGTTAAAAAATCCATATGACCGGGAGTGTCCACGATATTGATTTTATAACCATTCCAGCAAAAAGAAGTAACCGCTGTCTGAATGGTGATTCCCCGTTGCCGTTCCAAAATCATAGTGTCTGTTCTTGTAGTTCCTTTATCCACGTTTCCTTGTTCCGCAATCGCTCCACTGGTGTATAGCAGGCTTTCCGTCAATGTTGTTTTTCCTGCGTCTACATGGGCAAGAATGCCAATATTAATTATTTTCATGTGATTGTCCTCATTTTACAGCCCTAAAGGGCATAAAAATCCCCGGCAGTAAAATACTTTTACCACTGGGGATTATAATTTGCGGACATACACATAAAAAAGCAAAAACTATGGGCGCAAACATTTTCGCTTACAGCATGCACCTATTTATGATTGCTGTTTTTTGGATATGTCAAAATTGATAAGGCAAAAGTATTCTTAAATTGGGTACAAAAACTAAGCCCCCCACGAAAGGGACTATCATAATTCTTTGTTCCCACTATTTGATTATAGTTTTATTTAAGAATACCTTGCCGCATATTTTTTACTCCTTTTCGGGAATGAAACTATTATATCATATCAACCTTAAAAAAGCAAGTACTTAAAATAAATTTTTCCTTCTCTTATATATAACAATCGTACCGACTTTTTGGCATTCAGAATAGATAAACAGTTGAATAAATCAGAATAAGCTAAATTACTGTTTGTCGATCTATTTGAGCTAAAACATTATACCACAAATTGAGCTTGCTCTCAATCTATTTATAAATAAAAATTACAAAATAGACCGACCACGGTGTTGTTTTCGTAGATTGATTTGCTAAATATCTAAATGCTATGTTTCCGCAAACCATTGTTATTCGTAGTCTTTTGCCGAGCATAAAAATATAAAATGTCTTAATTCTTGCATTTATAAAAAATAAGCACCTACCATCCGTTATGGATTGTAAGTGCTTATTTTTTTTTGGTTATCGCCCCTATTTTGCCCCAAAAAGTCATTATTTTGGCTGTTTTCGTTTAAGACAAATTAGAGTTTCGATATGTTTTGTCTGAGGGAACATATCGAAAGGAATAATTTTAGTTATGCGGTAAAAACCCGTTAAACCTTCGGGCGTATAGTCGGGGTTTTTTACAAGCTTGCCGCCGTCCTCTTTAAGACTTCCGCAAAGCAGCCCCAGATCACGCGCAAGCGTTGCGGGATTGCACGAAATGAGTACAACCTTTTCAGCCTTGCACCGCAAAATCTCCCTGATTACCGAACGCTCCATTCCCTTTCTCGGCGGGTCGCAGACAATTGCGCGACGATAGCCCGCCGTTTTTTCAAACACTTCGTCTATCCTGTCCTCCACCGCGCCGCAGTAGTTGAACATCTTTTCGTCCAGACCGTTCAGCTTTTTGAGTTGGTTTGCGCACTCCACCGCTTCCGCAACGATTTCTATGCCGTAAGCCGCCCGACACGCCTTGGCAAGCATTGCCGTAAGCATACCCCCGCCGCTGTATAAATCAATCGCAACCGTATCGCCGTCGCGCAATTCGTCGCAAACGGCGGCGTAGAGCAACTTGCGCACGTCGTCGTTGACTTGCAGAAAAGTATTCGCGCCCGCCTTAAATTTAATACCCGCGTCCTCGCCCGTAAAATAGCCTTCACCGCAACATATGTGCCACTCTTTTCCGAAAACGGCGTTGCCATCGTCCGAGTTCACGTTGTTCCAGAGGGTAAATTTTTTTAAGCTCTGCGACAGAATTTCAACAAAACCGTCAAGATTTAACCGCGCCGTCGTAACCACGGTAATAATCAGCTTGCCGTCCAATTCCCTGCCTACTATGTGCCGTATATCGCCCTTTTTTGAGCGCTCGTCATAGCCCGACAAGCCCTCTTTGTTCATAAACCCGATCAGCGCCGAAATGAGAGTAGCCGACCACTCCGCCTGTAAAGCGCAGGAGCTTACGGGAATAATGCGGTGGGAGCGCGGCGCATAAAAGCCGACCACCGTTTGTCCGCTCCCGTCGACGCCTACGGGCAACGCCAGCTTGTTGCGGTAAGCGTATTGCTTTGCGCTTGCCACGGTTTGCTCCGTCCTGACCTCCAAGCCGCCGATTTTTTTAAGACAGTTCGAAACCAACTGCCTCTTGAAATCGAGCTGAGCGGGATAGGCTAAGTGTTGTAACTGACAGCCCCCGCACCTTTCAAAATGCGGACAGACGGGCGTTGCGCGGTCTTCTGAAAGCGTGTGTACCTCGGTGAGCTTGCCGTAAGCGATATTGCCGTTAACCTTTAAAGCCTTAAAGCTGACCCTTTCGCCGACAAGGCAAAACGGCACGAAAACCGTAACGCCGTCGCATTTTATAACGCCCTCCCCCTCGCTGCCGAGAGAGAGGACTTCCCCTATGTATTCTTTATTCTTTTCCATAATTATTTATTAATTTTACGTATCAAAGCGTTGACGGCGAACTGACAGCGCGTAACCAGAAAGTCGTAAACGACGCCGATTACAGTGCCGACGGTGAACACGAAAACGTAGAAGTAATTGTTGACTGTATCGTACACGTTTTGCGGCAACATAGAGCCGCCGAGAACGCCGTCGAATACGAGATAATAGCCGACTATGAGCGCAACGTCGAACCACAGCGCTTTTATAGGAAGCGCAACCCATAACGCCCAACGCTTAACGAGCTTGTCCCTTAAAACGGCGTTGACCAAGGGGTGCAAGCCGAAAAACATAATGAACGGCACAATGTCCCAGAATTTTGCCGCCGCCCCCATTATGACGGCTAAAATGCACGTGGCCAAGTAAGCGAGAAGTCCGCCGAGGTAATATTTTTTCGACAGTGGCAACATAAGCGCGATTATGCCCATAAAGTAGCCCGTTGCCAATAACCAACCGCTGAGTATACCCAATGACAGAAAGATGACCGCGATTGCGCAGGCTATACCCGACAGCGCTATTTCGAACGATTTGGAATTTCTGTTTTTAGGCATAGCCCGTTACCTGCAACAACCGCTGCAAAGGCAATTGAGGCACGCGTTGAGAGCACAGCACTCCGCGCACGAAGTACAGAAGCTTGCGCCCATCTGGTCGTCGTAAGCGGTAGAATTCATATCCTGCCCCCTGTACGCGCCGCCCTGATTTTCGCCGCCGCCCGCGCCCGTTTTAGAAGCGTCGTAGGCTATTTTGTCGTTGAGCTTTTCGTAAGCTTCCTTATACTTCTGATTGTCGCTGTCGAGGCGCATAGCAATTTCGAGCTGTTTCTTGCTCTCGTTCGTCCAATTTTTGCGGTAGAACACCACGGACTGATAGTAATGCCACTGCGCTCCCCTCTCGTTAAAGCTGTCGAGAATGCGCTGAGCCTCGGTCAGGTCGTTCGCCTTTATAGCGTCCTCCACGCGGTTGAACGCAGAGCCGTCGCCCTCGCCGCCCTTTTCAAGCTCGGACAGTTCGGCGAGAAGTTCGTCGCGCGCGACGCCTATTTTAGTCAGCATTCTTGCGGCTTCGTTGCCCGCCTCGCCGTCTAAAAAGCGCTCTTCGGCGTACCTCGCCCGCAACGTTTCGTACGCGGCGTTAATCTGTTCGGCGGTTGCGCCGTCTTCAAGTCCCAAAAGTTCAAGATTACGTTTGTTCATTTTCTTTCTTTTTACCTTCTCCGCACTTGCCGCAAACGAGGCGGCGGGTTTTCAGCGGAATACCCCTGAGAATTATATTGTCGGTTAAGTCGTGGTTGAAATAGAATTTTATATTCGCAAGGCGCAACCGCATATCGGCGAACAGCGAATTGAAAATAAAGTTGATTTCCTCCCCGTTCTCCTTGACGGACTGCTCCTTTGTCCGGCAGCCGTACGCGTTCCTAAGCACGTTGTACCGCCCTTTTTTTACGTCCCTGTCGTAGTCGTCTAGCGCGTCTGCGAGATACACCCACTTGCCTATATCGTACATCAGCGCGTCGGTATGCTCGGTCGAATTATCGCCGAGGACGTAGCGAGAGAGGCTCTTCATCATCTGCGCGGTGGGCTCGCACGCGGCGTCGATAACCGCACAGTCCGCCTTTTCGAGCTCACGCTGTTCCTCCATTTGGCTTTTTATAATTTCGGCAACCTGCGGGTGACGCTTTAACGCGCGCTTAAACCCGCGCTTATACATAAATGCAAACAATCCCTTTTTGTCGCCGTCAGCCTTGTCGTCGAGAAGCTTGTAATAGGCGAGAGCCGTGTTTACGCAACCTAAAAGTATTGAGATGTCGTCGGGCTCAGCCATATTTCTGCGACGGAATATGTGCAGGAAGCAACGGCGTTTTTCTATTTTTACGTCGCAACCGCATATATTGTGCATAAGAGCCGACATAAAAGCCATATCGTAGGTGAGCGCCGTCTTTGGAAAGTTGCCGCAGCCCTTACCTATCGACTTGCACATACCGCAATATATAGCCTTGTATAGAGTTTCGTCCTTAATAAAAAGATACGGACTGTCGGGGTTGATATATCCAAACATACAATAGCGTACCTGTTTCAGACCTGATAAAATCCGATTTTTTTGTAAACCTTGGACAGCGTTTTGCGGGCAATTTTTTCCGCTCTCTGCGCGCCGTCGAGCATTACGGAGTTAAGATAGTCCTTGTCTGCAAGCAATCTCTGCTGTTCAGCCTGTAACGGCGCCAATCTGTCCGCGACCACCTCGCCCACGGCAAGCTTGAAATCGCCGTAGCCCTTGCCGTCGAACTCCCTTTCGGCTTCCTCTATGCTCTTGCCGCCGAACGCGCTGTATATGGTTAGCAGATTGCTTACGCCCGCCTTATTCTCGGGGTCGTACCTTACGCTGTTTTCACTGTCGGTAACGGCGCGTTTAAGCTTGCGTATAACCGTATCCCTGTCGTCGGAGAGAAAAACCGAACCGTTGGGATTTTCCGCCGACTTGCTCATCTTTTTAGCAGGGTCGAGCAAATCGCAGATTTTTGCGCCCACCTTGGGATATAATCCCTGCGGCACGGTAAACGTAGGGCTGTACGCGTTGTTGAACCGCTGAGCGATATCGCGCGCAATTTCGAGGTGCTGACGTTGATCAAGCCCGACGGGCACGATTTCCGTCTGATACAGCAGTATATCGGCTGCCATAAGCACGGGATAGTCCATAAGCCCCATATTTATATTTTCCGCATGCCGCGCAGATTTATCCTTGAACTGCGTCATCCGTTCCATTTCGCCGACGTACGTAAAGGTGTTGAGCGCCCAGCACAGCTCGGCATGGGCGGGCACGTGCGACTGTACGTAGACTATGCTCTTCTGCGGGTCTACGCCGCAGGCAAGGAAGAGCGCGATAAGCGCAAGCGTCTTTTGGCGCAGCTCGGCGGGATTTTGCCTTACCGTTATCGCGTGCATATTGGCGGCGGCAAAGATACAGTTGTAATTTTCCTGTAAATTCCGCCAGCTTTGGAGAGTTCCTATATAGTTGCCGATAGTAAGATTATTTGTCGGCTGAATGCCGGAATACAGCGTTTTTTTCGTTTCTTCCATAATTACTCTCCTTTTACATTTTTCAGCGTTACTGTAATTTTATCACACTACGTCCCAAAACGCAAAGCATTTAGCAAGGAATATTTAATCCGTCCCGACTATGGCTTATCACTCATTCAAACAAACGGCTCCCTCCGGGCGTAACGCGGGAGAGAGCCTACGGTATCGTAATTACTTAATATCGCTTAAATCGGCTGAGCGAACGAAAAATTCCTCCGTTTCGTACGCCATGCCGCCACGCATATAACCGAGCTTAATGCTGTTGCCCACGCGTGCGCCGAGCAACAAATCGCTTATCTGATATTGCCGCGAAATTTCCGTTTTAACGCCGTTGAGCGTAACGGAAACGAGCACGTCGCCCACCGCAATGCCGAGCGCGTCGGCTATGCTTCCTCTGTTAACCGCGGTAACAGACACGTCCTCGCGGATAACGCCGTTGCCCGTAGCCGCGTCGTAGACGTAGCGCGAATTGAGCGATTGCGAAGTAACTCCTATAAGCGCCTTTTTGGTGGCTTTTGCGCCGTTAGTCTGATTGTAGTATATAATACCGTCGGCGACGCCCGTGAGCGCCTTTGCGGGAATTGCATAATTCATACTTGCAATCTCGGAATCGCCCGCGTTGTTCAGACCGATAAGCTCGCCGTTCATATTGAACAGTCCGCCGCCCGAACTGCCGTGCGTAATAGCCGTATCCGTCCTTATAGAGCGGTAAGCGCGCGTCGTTCCGTCGATATTGAGCGTTATATATTCGCTGTCAACGCTGACAATGCCCTCGGTTACGCTTATGCCGCCGTTATCGGGGTTGCCAACCGCATAGGTGTTGTCGCCGACGTTGTAGTGCAGGTTTACGCTGACGGGCACAACGTCGGGGTTGACCTTTTTCACGTCCTCCGTCTTAGCCCTGATTACCGCGACGTCGTACTCCACCGAGCCGCCCACATATTCGCATACTATCGCGTAGTCGTCGGTTACGGAGTGCTCCAAGGTTGTTTCGTCCTGCACGGGCGAGGATTCGCTGCCGTAGAGATACGCCCAGATTTTTTCGGCGTAATTGCTGTAATTCGCCGCCGCTTTATCGTCGTATATAACGTGGAAGTTCGTCAGTAAATAGGTGTACTCGTCGTCCATCTTGTAAATAACGGAAGAGCCGCAGTAAGCCGTTTCGGCTGTCACGCGCCTGTAACCCTCGTACTTGGTTTCGTGGAAAACCGTATAGACCTTTAAGCAGGAGCGCAGGCAGGCGTTGAGCGCGTCGTTGGACTGCGTGTACACCGAGAGAAATTTTTCGCAGAACTGCTTATAAGTAAGCTCGTCGCCGTAAATGTCCTTATAGGTTTCGTAGACGTCCTCTACCGTAATTTGCTGAGCGTTAGCGCCGTCCTTGCCGTTGGTAACGGTAAAGCCCGAAGTAGAACCGTCGGAATAGGTTATGGTGTAGTAGTCCTCCAATCCGCTGCTGCCCGTCTTTTCGATGGACGTCACGCTGACCTTCATCATAAAGCAACCCGAAAGCGCTCCCAATGACAGCGCGCCCGCCGCTATAGCCGATAAAATTACTCTTTTTCTCATAGATTGCCCTCTCTCCGCCGCACGGCGGAGTATTTTATATTCTTATTATATTATGCCCGATTATAAAAGTCAAAACAACACTGTGAATTTTTTGTAAAAAATAGCTGTCGGCAGTGTGAACCGCCGACAGCCGTGTAAACGTTTTCCTATTATCAGACGATATGCAATGCGTCGAACAGGTTGTATTTATTGAACAGCACTACCATTACGAGGGATATCGTCGACATAATTTTAATGAGAATGTCGAGCGACGGTCCTACCGTATCCTTTAACGGATCGCCCACCGTATCTCCAACGACAGCCGCGTCGTGCACTGCGTCATAGCCCTCTTCGCCCTTCTTAACGCCTTCGACGCCGCCGCTCTCTATATACTTCTTGGCATTATCCCACGCGCCGCCCGCGTTGCCCGTGTAGATTGCGAGCATAATCGCCGAGATGATTGCGCCGACAAGCAAGCCGCCCACGAACTCAGGTCCGAAAACGAAGCCCGAAACAACGGGAATGGCTATTGCGACAAGGCAGGGAATACGCATTTCTTTTATAGAGCCCTGCGAAGAAATCTTTATGCAGTTTTCGTAATCGGGCTTAGCCTCGCCTTCGAGAATGCCGGGGATTTCCTTGAACTGACGGCGAACCTCTTCAACCATTCTTCTCGCCGCCTTGGCAACCGCCTGTATGAGCATACCCGAGAACATAAAGGGTATTGCCGCTCCGACAAGCGCGCCGACAAGCGTGAGGGGGTCTACCACGTTGAGAGAAATCATATTGATTACGCCCTTTATGATATCTTCGCCCCTGAAAGCGTAGATATACGAGCACAACAGCGAAAGCGTTGCGAACGAAGCCGAGCCGATTGCAAAGCCCTTACCGATTGCCGCGGTAGTGTTGCCCACGGCGTCGAGCTGGTCGGTAATTTCACGCACTTCGGGTTCGAGGAAGGACATTTCGGCTATGCCGCCCGCGTTGTCGGATATAGGTCCGTACGTATCGACCGAAACGGTTGCCGCAACGAACGACAGCATTCCGATTGCCGCACACGCAACTCCGTACATACCCGCAACCGCATAAGAGCCGTAGATTGCAACGCCGAGCACTATGACGGGAAGCATACAGCTTATCATACCCGTTGCCATACCCTCGGTAATGGTGAGCGCCGCTCCCTCCTTGGAGGATTTAGCTATACCCTTAGTCGGCTTGTAGTCGTAGCTTGTGTAATGTTCGGAGATAATGCCGATAATTATGCCCGCCGCAATGCCGAGCACCGCCGCAATCCAGGGCGAGAAGTTGCCCGCCTTGAAGCCGAGCACTTGCTTTAACACTTCGGCGTCGTGTCCCTTGAACAGGAAGAAGCTTAAAAGGAAACAGCCTATGACTGATATGCCCGCCGATATCCACGTGGCAAGATTTAACTGCATATGCACGTTGGTGTTCTTCTTCAACGGAACGAGCAACAGATAGAAGATACCGACTACGCAGCCGATAAGTCCTACGCCCGCAAAAATCATCGGGAAGAGCAGCATAGCCTTTAACAGCGCTTCCGATACAATTAAGCCGTTAGCTATATTTGTTAGCGACTGATGCGCGTATATTTCACAGCCTAAAATTACGCCCGAGAGCATTGCTCCGACAAAGCTTTCCAGAAGGTCGCTGCCCAATCCTGCGACGTCGCCTACGTTGTCGCCTACGTTATCGGCGATTGTAGCGGGGTTGCGGGGGTCGTCCTCGGGAATGTGCGCCTCCGTCTTGCCGACGAGGTCAGCGCCCATATCCGCCGCTTTGGTGTATATGCCGCCGCCCACGCGGTTGAAGAGCGCGATAATCGAACAGCCGAGAGCATAGCCCGAAAGCGTCATTGTAAAGCCCGCGTCGAGCTTCGTCCAGTTGGTCCAGATAGGTTTTGTGTTTCCGAGAACGTCGTCAATCTGATGACAGGCGATACCGAAAATCACGTAAATGAGAAGCGCGCCGAGAAGCGCAAAGCCCGCTACGCAAAGCCCCATAACCGAGCCGCCCTTGAAGGCAACCTTTAAGGTTTTACCCGTATCGCGCGTTTCGTTTGCCGCATTGGTAACGCGCACGTTGGCGTAAGTAGCTATCTTCATTCCGACAAAGCCCGCGCCCGCGCTCATCAAAGCGCCTATTATAAACGCCAGACCCGTCTGCCAGCTAACGAAAATTATTAGCAGAGCCGCAACTATCGAACCGATAACGGAAACGATTTTATACTCGTACTTAATGAATGCACCCGCGCCGACGCGTATAGCGCTTGCGATTTCCTGCATTCTTTCAGTTCCCTCTTTCAACTTTTTCGTCGTGAAATAGTTGAGAGCCGCGCAGGCGCACGCCAAAATAACGGCGGCGGCTACAATGATTAAGAGCAATTCAACAGCCATTTTTTTCTCCATTCCCCCCTTAACGTGGAATTTGCGAAACGTTATCGCATTGTGCAAAAATATTACCACAAACCGAGGTAAAATGCAATACTAATTTAAATAATTTTTTTCATTTAAATTTCATAATTACCCTCGGCTTCCCCCGTCCTAAGGCGGAGGCTCTGCGCAAGCGGCGACGTCGTTAAGGGAGCAAAGACGGTTGTAGAGGCGGTTGAGCAATCTAAACGCGTAGCGTACGCTATGCACGAATATTTGCAGAAGCTTTATAATTAATTTACGGGCAGATTGATTTTTTAAACTTTTCCGCTTTGCCATTTGCGTAACCCGCATAGACGCTCATTGCCGCTTACTCCTTTACGCAAAGATAAAGAATCCATTATTATTTAATAATAGAAAAACACGCTTACTGTAATTCCCATAGGGAATAAACGGTAAGCCGCAGGATGTAGAGATTAAGGCGTAGCGTGAAGCCACGCCTTTTCTCTTGTCTTGGTTTAGTTGCTTGTGTTAATCTTCGTCATCATCAAAGAACGTCGGAACGATTGTGCCCACGAAATTATAGACTATTTCAACGGTCTGTCTGTAATGCCCGTTTACTTGCGTTTTCTCGTGGACGATTACCTTGTCGATAAACGAGCGCAGAATTTCGGGCGTGAGCTCTTCAAAATTGCTGTACTTGTAGATGAGCATCATAAAATCGAGTATCTTATCATCTTGCGCTTTTGCTTTCTCTATTTCAGCTTTCAAAGTCTTAACCCGCTCTTTCAGCGTGGCTTGCTCGGCTTCGTATGTATCGCTCATTTTCAAATACCGTTCTTCCGAGATTTTACCCGTAACCTTATCTTCGTATAGGCTCTCTATAATCTTGTCGAGCTTGTCAATGCGTTCTTCCGAAGTTTCTATTTCGCGTAGGTTCTCTTTGAGTTCCTTTTTCGTTTTCGCTTCGGCGTCCTTGCGTAAGGTCTGTAAAAATTCTTCGTTGTGGTTCTTGGCAAAGTGAATTGTACGCTTCAAATCGTCTTGTATAATTGTCGTTACCGCTTTCACGGTTATTTGGTGTGAACCACAAATGCGCTTCTTCTGCTTACGGTAAGTAGAACAGTTAAAGTATTCCGTTTGTTTCATAGTGGTACACCTGCAAAGATACATTTTCTTTCCGCAGTCCGCGCAGTACAGCATTCCCGAAAGCGGACTCATTTCGTCCATATCGGTAGGACGGCGTTTATTCTCGCGTATCTTCTGAACGGTATCGAAAGTCTGCTTGTCTATGATCGCTTCCTGCGTGTTCTCGAAAATTACCCAATCTTCTCTCGGCACATCAATACGCCGTTTCGATTTGTACGACTTCTTGAAGCTCTTGAAGTTCACGGTACAGCCTGTGTATTCCAAGTTTTCAAGAATGCCCGACACCGTTTGTTGCGACCATATTTCCGAGCTTTCTCGTATTTTCAAAGACGTGGGTAGCCGTGATTATGGAAGTAGACGACGGGCGTTTCAACTTTTCGTTCAGTAAGTATCCGTGCTATCTGTGTCGGACCGTAACCTTGAATACAGAGTTTGAAAATCTCTCTTACGACTTCCGCGCCTTTCTCGTCTATAATCCATTTTTCTTTATCTTCGGGGTCTTTCATATAGCCGAGCGGCGGTATTGTCGTAACGTGTTTGCCCGAATTGCCTTTGGCTCGAACAACTGCTTTGATTTTCTTACTGCAATCTTTGGCGTACATCTCGTTGAGTATGTTTTTGAACGGTGTAATATCGTCGTCGGGATTGGTTTCGCTGTCCACTTGGTCGTAGATTGCTATAAACCTAACGTCGGCTTCGGCAAGATAATATTTCGTGTAGTATGATCTCTGCCGAATCTCGACATATCCTTGACGATAACGGTAGCTATTTTACCGTTGTCCACGTCGTCCATCATACGCTTGAAGTCGGGGCGGTCAAAGTTGCTTCCCGAATATCCGTCGTCCACGTAAAACTTTACGTTTCTCAAACGGTTTTCGTCCGCATACTTTTGTAACAGCATTTTCTGATTACGGATACTGTTGGAATCGCCGTCCAAATCGTCGTCGCAGGACAGTCTGCAATAGCAAGCCGTCCATTGTTCTTCTGCACTTTTTACTTTCTTATATTTAATTGTCGGTTGCAAATTCATTGTTTATTACCTCCCGAATTGCAACTTCCAAGCGATTGCTTATGAGATAACCGAACGGACGGTTTCAATGCTTCGTCGATATTCCGTTCGATTAGTCTTTTTGTAATGTCGAACGCCGTAGCGTCGGCGTTTGACTTTTCACGGGATATAACGGTATAGACCGTGTTCCCGATAACTTTTTCACGGCTTCTTACAAATGCGCCGTTATCTTGTTCGTAGTAGTAAGACAGTATATCTGCCTTAGGTGTGGTTGCTTTGTTCTTA
This sequence comes from uncultured Christensenella sp., assembly GCA_910579295.1. Lineage (GTDB taxonomy): Bacteria > Bacillota > Clostridia > Christensenellales > Borkfalkiaceae > Coproplasma. The sequence goes on from CAJTTC010000003.1 coordinate 112,486, forward strand.
TTTATAATGGTACAAATATCCCTGCAACGGTTTAAGGCCTTCTAACGCTTTATCTCTCGTTGCAACGGCTGTTTGTGTTAAAGCTGTCCTGCAAATTGCCGTAGGATAACTGCCCGCCGCGCTCGCCCCAAAAGTCCAAACTACACAGTTTCGGCTGTTCCAACGGAACGTACTCATAAACGCTTTTGCTGTGTTCGTCTTTCTTCTGAATAGGCGAGCCTTTTTCGTTCCGCAATACTTTTCCGTCCGAGCCTTTCTCATAGACTTTCTTCTTGGCGGTGTCAACGATTGGTATGTAGTAGAGCTGTAAATGCGGTGTCTTTTCGTCCACGTGGATAACAGCCGACAGTATATTTTTGTCCGTTCCCTTATAACCGATTTCCCGTAATGCAAACTCATAGCAACGGTTAAAAAACTCCATTACCGCATACGGCCTTTCTTCGCCTTTCTTCCAACCGAGCCGCTCGAAAAACGCTGTATCCGAAGTAATAATCATACCTTCAAAAGCAACTGACTTTTTCTTCTCGCGGAAGGTCGCGTTTAACTCTTTCATTGTCTTTTTCCATTGAGCGGTAAGACCGCCTTCCGACCTTTTGAAATACAGATTGAGCGGTATGCGTTCGCTGTCTATATCTTCGTTGCGGTGGTGCTTGCTCGTGCGTTCCGTTTCGCCGCCGATTTTGCCTAAACTGCCTTTTGTAAACTGTTCTATTCTGACTACCTGATAGCTTATAATTTTGTTCCTCCTTAATAATTGCCCCCTGCAAGGGCGAACTTGGCTACTTGTAGCCTAGTGAGATATGAATATACTCCGCATATCCCGTTTTGTCCGTCCGAGCGGTAGTGTTCGATTTTGCCGTTTCTTGTGCTTTTGCTTTCCATTTGCTTGCCGATTAAGGCGGTCTGATTTGAGAAACAAATTTGCTTGCTTGCAAGGGCAAATTTGCGGCGAAAACAAAAAGCGTGTAGTTTTTTAGCTTGCTATAAAACCGTGCGCAAAGCGCACGCCCACGCGGTTTACTGTGTGGGAATATGCTTTTTATTGTCATAAAATAACCTCCGTTTGAGAACAATTAATATCTTCGTCCACGCAAGAAAGAGCGGGATAGATACCGTAAAAAGGCGCGAAAAAAGCCGCTGAACGCTTAACGCATCACCGACTTCTAACCGTATTTAGCAATATGAATTTGCTCTATGGTGGTTAGCCATTCTATTAAGTTAGAGAGTTGGTTTAAGTGCCGTTTCCAGAAAAAATTGCACACTTATAAAAGCCTATCAGCTCACGTCGTAAGCGAAGCCTCGGTACGACACGGCAAACTTGCGCCTTATGCCACACGCTTAAAAGCGGTGGCAACTTTGCGCCGTTGCCGTTCCTCTTCCCAAAAAGTTCTTCGATACTTTTCGGGAACCCTAAAAGCGTACACTTAAAATACCTACGCTCTATCCGTAAGCTAAGGCACGGGCGGCTATACTGCCCAAACCTTCCGCGCTCTATGAGCATTTGCCCACCGCAGAGTTGGCAAAAAGTCGAGATTCCGAAAGGAGTCCCGACTTTTTGTTTTCATTGATTTTTAATTTCAAAACCTTTCCTTGTGTGAATAGTGCCGCTCTAGTGTTATTTTAATCCATAACTATGTGCCACCGCTGTATTGCGGCTTTATTTGATATTTGCGAACAGAACAGTAGTGTCCGAAATATAAAAGGGAACAGGGAGAAATATGCGCTATATTCCTTTAATTCGGCTTACATATATCTTTTGAATTTTCTTTTTTTCAATTTCTTTATTGCATCTTCATTGCCTTCCGTGGCGGCGGCTTTATAGTATTTCACGGCTTCGTCAAGATCTTCTTCGACACCAATACCGTTTTCGTAAAATTCGCCGAGCGAATACATTGCGTCGTCGTTGCCTTGTTTTGCGGCACGAGTCAGATATTCGATAGCCTTGTCGGCATCTTCTTCAACGCCGTCGCCGCAACCGTAACAAACGCCTATTCTGAATTGGCATCTGTCGCAGCCCGCGTTTGCTCCGGCGAGAAAATATTTCGCGGCTTCCTCGTCGCTTTGTTTAACGCCGTAGCCGTAAGAGTAGCAGATGCCGAGATTATAAAGCGCGTCCGTACTGCCGAGTTGGGCGCCCGCACGATACATCATAATTGCCACATTCATATTCTCTTCTACGCCTTCGCCGTACTGATAGCAATAACCCATATTGGTGAAAGCCTGAAAATATTTTTGTTCCATAGACTTCTGATACCACTTAACGGCTTCTTGAAGATTGCGTTCCACACCGTCGCCGTACTGATAGCAATAGCCGACGTAACACATGGCTTTGCCGTGATTTTTTTCGGCGGCTTTTTTATACCAGTTGAACGATTCTTTAGCGTCGCGGCTGACGCCGTAACCGTTTTCGTAAAAAATACCAATCTCGAACAAAGCGTCGGCATTCCCTTGTTCGGCGGACAGCTTCATCCATTTGAGAGCTTCCGAGAAATCTCGCTTTACGGCAATTCCATCCTTATAGCAATTACCTACGTTCAGTTGCCCGATATCATTGCCTTGGTCTGCCGATTTTTTATACCACTCGAAGGCGGCATTTTCGTCTTTTTCAACGCCTATCCCGTTTTCGTAAAAAGTACCAATATTATTTTGCGCGGAAGCATAATTCTTTTTTGCGGCGGATAGGGTATGCTTGAATGCTTCCGTCTTATCTTCGTCAACTCCGCGCCCGTAGAGATAGCACAAGCCCAAATTGAACTCGGCTTCAGCATTGCCTTGCTTTGCCGCGCTTTTAAGCAGCCCGACGCCTTCGTCTGCGTTTTCGTCTATCTCCGTACCATCGTAATCGATACGCAATAAGATTTTACCTAACGCACACTGTGCTTCCGCGTTGCCGTTTTCGGCATCGGTTTTTAATTTTTCGATATCCATTTTTGACTCCTTACTAATTATTTATTCTAAATTATAGCACTGAGAATAATAAAAAGCAAATAACTTCACACCCGATTAATAACGTCTATTTTGATTTGACGTGAACGTTCAGGCGGTAAATTATTATACTCTCGACTGTTCGATACACACAATAAACCGCCCAGATAATCCAGGTATATTGCCATTTCAAAGTTATAAGACTAATCGTTATGTATAACGCGGCCACAACGACAGCGATAACCCAGTTCATAATTTTTCTGTGTTTCGCTATTACCGAATCGCTTTTTGTCAGCGCGGATTTGATATTTTGTTCCGAAATATCTTTATAGTTTCCGTCGCTTATCCTTTCGCCGTTCAATATTTCGTTTATGCTTACGCCGAAAGTGTCGCCAAGAGTTTGCAGCATTTCGACGGGCGGTAGATAGTTGCCGGTTTCCCAGCGCGATATAGTTTTATTCGTGACTCCGATTTGCGCACCGAGTTCATCCTGCGTCAGATTTTTTTCTTTTCGCAACTCAGCTAAAAACGAGCCGATTTTTTGCATATCCATAGACGTTGCTCCTTATTTATGATATTTTAATTGTACCATAAAATCATCAGAAACGATTACCCATAAACAGCGAATTTGCAAGTAGTAAAGGACAAATTTTAAGATTTGACGAATAATGTTTTTCGCTTACCGTGCAGAGCCATAAGAGTATCTGTTTTTGTTTCTATAATTCTTGCAATGCCATAAATAAAGTGTTATAATTTATACGGTATCATACGAACCAAAAATACGGTTGCATCAGCAACAGATTTACGAAAATAAGAGATAAAAGCGAATGATTGAAAAGCAAAATAAACAGGCGGTGGCATTTGCAAGAAAAGTTACCGGAAAATATTTGAAAGCGATAAAATGCGACACGGAGCGTGACAGGGAAGTTTATTGCAAGTCTTCGACCGATTACTTTAACGCGTCGGAAGAAGAACTGATGACACTTTTGCTTAACGGCGACGATAACGCTTGTGCGCATTATGTTTTATGGCGCTTGCGGAATAATGCGATTACGGACAGTGATTTGACGTATCTTGACAATGCGTTGGATAACATAAACTGCGATTGTGCGCTTATCGGGTGTTTTCTTTACGGCGATAAAAAAAGTCCGTATTATGACGAGAAAAAAGCCTATTATTGCTATGCAATCACGGAGCAGTACGGCTTTACAAAAGCGCACAGAATATTGAAAAATTATGGTAAACGCGCAAAACTGATTGACGAAACCGATGACTTGGTTTTGTTTAATAAGCTAAAAATGTGGGTATCACAACTTAAACACAAATATTCCGCCTTCAGCGTGGACGTTGTTCCTGCGGGATGCTTTGACGTCGTCGATTACAAAAACGCTTACTTTGTTACCGTGCGTTTGGAGCAGACCAACGGCTATCAGACAGATAAGGAAATCGTTTATTGCGCGTTTGTACGCGGCAGAGATAACGGCGCATATTTCGACAGATTGACCGATAATTTAATTGAAGCGTTTGAGATTATTGCGGGAAAGACCAATATACCGCAGGGCGAAATTTATGTTAAAGGAGAGCGCAAATACAATTACGGTGATGCAAAGCCGATGGTCATAGCAAAGAGCGATTCCGTCGATATACTTTCCGACGCGGAAATAAAAATTAAAATTTCGGACGGCGAGCGGCTCGAAAGCAATATTTGTCCCGCTTGCGGCGGTACGCTAGGTGAAGACGGAGTATGCCTGTCTTGCGGCAATATCCGCGGCAAAGCAGACGGAATAGAAATTCGGCGTGCAAACGAACTCGAAGCTCTTATATGCACGCAATGCGGCAGCCCCATTGTGCTTGACGAAAACGGAAAGACCGCGTATTGCTCGGCGTGCGGGACGACTTTCATCGTAAAAGGTAACGCGCTCGACTGCACTGTGGGAGGCATAAACTACGAAAATATCCGCGCTGATATGCCGCAGGGATGCGAACTGCCCGATGTAAAGTTCGTGCGGGCGCGTATAGCGGACGGTAAAATCACCGCCGTAATGCCCGAAAGTTTTGAAGTGATGTCGGACGAATTGCGCCGTATAAAGTATCCCGCAAATGCGCCGCGTTACATATATACTACGCCCGACGCAACGGTGAATCTGAACGTGAATTTCGGCGGTTCGCTCAATAGCAAAGACGTTGCGGCTTTCGGTAAGCAAATGCTCGCTATGTTGAAAAACTCGCTCTCTTCGGCAAAATTCGGGGAAGCGAAAATCATCGCGTCAAGCGGCAATATTTTCTTTGTCGATTTTATTTCCGCTGCCATTGACCAGCCTATATATAACGCAATGTTTTTCTTCTCGTTGGACGGGAAACAAGGTATCGGAAGTTGGAACTGTCTCGGTAAAGACAGATGGTATTGGGCGCCGATTTTCGAACACGCAATAAAAACTATGGAGTTTAACTAATAAAAGGAAATTCAGATATGGGAATGCTTAAAATAATAGAGCTGCACGCATTTGACGATGAAACGTTGGTGCAAAAGTTCGATATGAAAGACAACGTAATAAAAAAAGGGTCTTCGCTTACCGTGCGCGAAAGTCAAGTGGCTGTATTTTGCGACAAAGGTAAAACGGCGGATGTCTTCGGGGCGGGAACGTATAAACTCAACACCGACAGTTTGCCTGTTATAAGTAAGTTACTTGCCTGGAAATACGGATTTGAAACACCGTTCAAATCCGAGATTTATTTTGTTAACGTAAAGGAGATTACGGGAATACGGTGGGGAACGTCGAATCCCGTTCCCGTACAAACAGAATACGGAATTATAAGAATCAGAGGAAACGGAGCATATTCGTTCAAAATTACAGTTCCCGAATTGTTTCTTACGTCGGTCGCGGGTATGGCGGAATGCTACGAGACGAACAAGTTGAATAAAGCATTGCGGACTTTGCTGGTGGGAAGCATTTCGTCTGCGTTTGCGACTTGTAACGTAAGCCTTTCGGATATGACGTCCAAATATGCCGAATTGAGTGAGGAGGTGAAAAAATCCGTTGCGGCACGTTGCGGCGAACTCGGCGTCACACTGACCGCATTCGACATAGAAAATCTTTCCGTTCCGCCCGAGTTGGAAAAAGCCGTAGACGAAAACGCAAGACTTGGGCTTATGCGAAATAATGTTGATGTGTATGCTAAAATAGCGCAGGCAGACGCCTTAAAAGCGGCGGCAGGAAACGGGACGGCGGGGACGATTTTGGGCGTTGGCGTCGGTAGTGTGCTTGGCAAAGAAGTGATTTCGTCAAATACCATGTCGCCATCGGATATTTGCTCCGTATGCCGAAAACCTATTCAACCCGATAGCAAATTCTGCTCCGGATGCGGTAATCCCATTCCACGATTTTGCTCTAAGTGCGGAAAGCCGATTGTCGCAGGTGCAAACTTTTGTCCCGAATGCGGGCAAAAGCTAAATTGATGATTTGGTATTATAAGCTATGTAATGGCTGTAAGATAAACTGTAATTTAGCGGAGAAAACAGTGAACAAGAATACCATACACAAAATAATAAGTGACTTTGACGTAAAAGCTATACCGCCATTTTTTGATTTAGAAAAGTACGAAGCAGATTATGAAGTATCCCGTCATTTATTTAAGGCTTTACGTATTAGATATATTGTAAAATCAGAAGTTAAACATCCCGAAAAAGCAATCTACGTTAATTTTCATAAAAAATATTTTTCGGTAAGTATCTTCCGTAAAGTTATAGCGGTGAAAAAAGAAATTTTTCAGGATGATTATCAAAACTATGACGCTGTTGAAGATATATACAATAAGCTTCAATTGATTTGTAAAAATAAAGATAATATTGCAGACGACGAATTGATATTTGATAAATTGGACGGACAAATTGAAAAATACAGCGAATTCAAAGGTATAAAATATCTTAATTCCGATGATTACAACGAAAAGAAAGAGTTGTTTTGGGTAATACATACGCAGTTGGTTAATTTAGAAAAAGACGGCAAAATTGCAAGAGAAAAAGGCAAAAAGCCAATAAATTACCTTCAGCAGATAATTGAAAATGACGGTCCCGAATTTTGTTACACAATAAAATTCAGACCGATATGGAACGATATGAGAGAATATCAAATCGGTTTGCGTAAGAGGAGAACCGTTACTAAAAAAACTGGAATGATGCTATACTATAAATTTCAATTTATCCTTCCAAATAGTTTGTAGTAAAAGGCTCTCGAACATCTCGTTCGAGAGCCTTTTGTCTCGCTTGAAAGTGCAACTCTTAAAAATTTAGTTTTTTTATTCCCTATGGGAATTGCGCTGTCAGCCGCGTTTTTGTTGTGGTTAAGATTTTTTTGTAGTTGTTTTTGCCGCCGTCTTTTTGGGAGCAGTTGTTTTTGCCGTCGACTTTTTCGCAGTGGTTTTCTTGGCGGCAGGCTTTTTAGGAGCAAGCTCTTCGGGGAGCTCGGACTCGGGCACGTGCGAAGTATCCGACTTAGCCGCTTTGTGCGCCTTTGAAACGCGGGTGCGCTCCTTTTTCTCCTTCTTCAACTCCTCCTCGGTACTCTCGTGAAAGGGGATTTCAAATATTATCGCCTCATAAGGCTTCAATTTAAAGTTGAGCTTATACGGTCTGCCGTTGCAAAGCTCCTCGACCGCCTCCAAACACATATCCTCGTTGTCGTAACAGGTCGAGAATATGCGCCTGTATTTGCCCGAAACGGGCGCGCCCACGCCGTAGTAATCGTATGTAGCGGGCGTCATATTGCACACGAATATAAGTCCGTCGTTATAGTTCCACGGGTTGCGGCGGATAAAAGAGAATATCGAACGCTGTACGTCGCCGCTCTCTATCCACTCGAACGACTGGCTGTTAGTATCGTTGTACAGAACGGGTCTTTCCCTGTACAGATGCAGCAGCGCGCGGTAGCACTCCAAAACGCTCCTGTGGTCGGGATTGTCGCAGAGATGCCAATCGAGGCTGACCTTATAGTACCACTCGTTAATCTGAGCGAAGTCCTGACCCATAAACAGCAGTTTTTTGCCGGGGTGTCCCATCATCATCGTATAGAAGCACTTCAAGCCGTTGAGCTTATCCGTGTGATTTCCGGGCATCTTCGTGTACATACTGCCCTTGCCGTACACAACCTCGTCGTGCGAGAGCACAAGCTGATAATGCTCGTTGAAGATGTATTCAAACGTGTGCGTCATTAAATAGTGGTGATATTTGCGATAAACGGGGTCTTTTTTAATATAGCTGAGCGTGTCGTTCATCCAGCCCATATTCCACTTCAAGCCGAAGCCCAGACCGCCCTCCTTTGCAGGAGCGGTTATGCCGTTTATAATCGAGCTGTCCTCGGCTATCATATAAGCGTCGGTGCGCGCACGCAGAACGCTGTTTAAGTGGCGGAAAAACTCGAAGCTCTCCAAATTCCATTCGCCGCCGTCCTTGTTGGGACGCCACTCCTGTCTGCCGAACGACGAAAACAGCATTGCGGCAACGGCGTCGACGCGCAGTGCGTCGATATGGTATTTATTAACCCAGAAGAACGCCGAGGCAATCAGGAAGTTGGAAACTTCGGGTCTGCCCAAATCGAAAGCCTTAGTGCCCCACTCGGGATATTCGGCGCGCAACGGGTCGGAGTACTCATATAGCGGCTTGCCGTCAAAGTTGGCAAGTCCGAAATCGTCCTTGGGGAAGTGCGCGGGAACCCAATCGAGAATTACGCCTATGCCGTGCTGATGCAGATAGTCGACGAAATACATAAAGTCCTGCGGCGAGCCGTAGCGCGCGGTGGGGCAGAAATAGCCCGTCACCTGATAGCCCCAGCTCGGGTCGAACGGATACTCGCAAATGCCCATCACCTCTACGTGCGTATAGCCCATATATTCGACGTATTCGCAAAGCTCGTGAGCCAAACGTCGGTAGTCGAGAAATTGGTCCTCGTCCCACCACATTTCGGTGTTCTTCTTCCAGCTGCCGAGGTGCACTTCGTACACTGCCATAGGCTTTTCAAGGTAGTTTTCGCCCTTCTTAGCCTTCATATACTCGCCGTCGCCCCAGGTATAGTCGTTGAGATTTGTGACTATGGAAGCGTTGGCGGAGCGCTTTTCACTGCCGAACTCGTAAGGGTCGATTTTGCAGACCTCGCTTCCGTCGGCGCGGACTATTAAAAATTTGTACTTGTCGCCCTCGCGCATTCCGGGGACGAACAGCTCCCATATGCAGTCGTCCACCTTTTCCATTATGTCGCGCCAGGGCGTCCAGCCGTTGCCGTCGGACACAACGCAGATTGCGCGCGCGTTAGGCGCCCAGACTACGAAATGCGTGCCGCGTACGCCGTCCACCTCGCGGATATGCGCGCCCATCTTTTCGTACAGCTCGTAGTGAGTACCGCGGTGAAAGAGATACCTGTCGAGCTCGCCGAAAAACCTTTTTTCTTTATCCATTTTATATTCCCCCCTGCAATGTTTTTTATTTTATGATACGAAGCAGCGCAAAACGCTTTTTCATATTCATTCCTCAATGAATTTTTTCGTATACACGCATGCGGATTTGGACGGCAGACTTATAAGCGTTCTGCCGAACTTCACCTCCGCCGTCTGCGCAAAACTGCCGTTGTCGCCGAGCGCATAGGCAAGTTTAAGCTCGTCCGTGCGCTTGCCCGTAACAATCCACACGGGCAGAGTCACCGCTATGTCTTTGTTACTGCAATTGATAGTTATTATAGCGCAGTCCTCGCCGTCGAAGCGCGCGTAAGAAATATAGCCGTTGCCCGCGTCCAAAGGTTTAAGCGAGCCCAACCTCAGACAGTGTATCTTTTTGCGCAGGGCAATAGCGCTCTTGTGCACGTTGTAAACTTCCCAATCCTCATTGCCCCAGGGATATGTGCGCCGACTGTCGGGATCGGTCCAGCCGACCTGTCCGACCTCGTCGCCGTAATACAGAGCGGGACTGCCCACCCAGGTCATCTGAATGAGCACGGCAAGGTAGAGCACGCGCTTATCGACGCCCTCGCCCGCCGCGTTTCCGCCCAGGGCTCTGAGCGTGCCGACCGTTCCGTTAGTGCGCGTTAAAAAGCGGGAATGGTCGTGATTTGACAGCTGATTAATCGCACAGTCAAGAGCGGGACGGGGCAGGCGCGCACTGTTTTTGATCATCGCCTCGAAGAACGCTCTGCCGTCGTACAGCTTGCCGTAATCAATCGAATAAGAATGCTTTTCCATACCCGTCAGAAACCAGGTTACGGGCTCCATAAACGCGTCGTAATTCATTACGGAATCCCACTCGCCGCCGTTGAGCCACGCCGAGGGGTCGCCGTAGTGCTCGGCAAAGACGAACGCCTGCGGATTAGCTTCGCGTACGCGCTCTTTGAACGTTTTCCAGAATTTGTGATTAAACTTGGAACTGTGACCCAGATCCGCCGCCACGTCCAGCCGCCAGCCGTCGGCGTTGAAGGGCGCGCCGACCCACCTTTCGCCCACCTGCCAAATCTTTTCGCACAATTCGGCGCTCTTTTCGTAGTTGAGCTTGGGAAGCGTGACGTGATCCCACCACCCCTCGTACGGGCTGTCGCTTATGCGCGGTTTGCTGAATTTGAAGTAATTGCGGTAGGGGCTGTCGACCGACTGATAAGCGCCCTTTTCATAGCCGTCTTTGTTGAGATATATACCCTCTCTGTCCATCCATTTATGGAAAGAACCGCAGTGATTGAACACGCCGTCCACCACTACTTTTATGCCCATACCGTGCATCTTTTCTATGAGGCGGGCAAAGTACTCGTTGGACTTTTCAAGATTTGTCCTGCTTGTCACTCTGCGGATATACTTGGGCGCGTAGCCGTTGTGCGTCTCCCAGCCCTGCATATAGTGGTCGACGTCGTCCTCGATTACGGCGAGATGCGGGTCGATATAGTCGTAGTCCTGCGTATCGTACTTATGGTTTGACGGCGATATGAAGAGCGGATTGAAATATACCGCTTCTACGCCCAGCTCCTTTAAATAACCGAGCTTTTGCTCGACGCCCTGCAAGTCGCCGCCGTAAAAGCAGTTTACGTCCATCGCATCGGGAATTTTACTCCAATCGCGTATTCTGCGCGAATGTCCGCCCGTGTAGAAGTACTCGTTGTCCTCGACGTCGTTGTCGGGATTGCCGTTGCAGAAGCGGTCGCAGTAAATCTGATAAAATACACTGCCCCTCGCCCACTCGGGCACGCTCTGATTGGGCGCGAACGAGAAATTAAATTCCTCCTGATTGTTCGTGACCGCTCCCGTACGGTTGTAAAACAGCTCGTCGTCATCGTCAACCAGCTTAAAAAAATAACTTACGGGCTTTAAACCGCAAGTAAAAGTTACTGCGTAAAAGTCGAAGCTCTCGTCGCGTCTTGCGAGCTTTTTCATAACCCGCGCTTTGCCGTTTATGATTGCATACGCCTTATTTACGTCGTTTCTAAGCGTGCGGAAAATGAGCGTTACCCTGTCGCCCGTCTTGGGCTCGTACGGCGTTTTAAAGCTCTCCGTTTCGTCTGTGAATAATGCCTGTCTGTTAATCATAATCTGTCCTTACTACCATTGAATTATATCATATCAAAGCGGTAAAGTCAATAAGTATTATTGATTGAAACTGCAATTTATGCCGTTGACAAGAGGTCGGCGGTGTGATAATATTATATGGCTTGAACAAGCAATATAAAAAAAAGCGGAGCTTAATATTTTACTATGGAGCAATTGCAACCCACCGAGGAGCAGACTAACGGGCAAATCGACGACGGGCAGACTAACGGAGAACAGGCTGTCGGGCAAACCGCCGAGGTACAGCCGACGGAGCAAAATCCGCAACCTGCCGAACCCGCCGCACGCCACAAAAAGTTATGGCGTAAGCCCACAAAGAAGGAAGTTTTACACGAGCTTGTCACCTGGCTGTTAATGACCGTGGGCACAATTTTAGTTGCGGGCGGAGTTTACTTTTTTAAAGCTCCCAACCACTTCGCAACGGGCGGAGTAAGCGGTCTTTCAATCGTGCTCGCCAAATTCGTGCCGCTGAACCAATCGACCTTGGTTATGATTATCAACGTGCTGTTGCTTATCGTGGGATTTATATTTCTGGGCAAGGGCTGTACGTTGCGCACGGCGTATTGCTCGGTGATGTACTCGCTTGAAAACTTTCTGCTTGAAAGATATTTGCCGATAGAGCTTATTACGAAAAACAATCCGACCGCCGACGGGCTCTTCACGCTTACAAACGAACCGCTTATGGAGCTTGTGTACGCGATGCTTCTTACGGGTATCGGAAGCGCGATAATGTTCAACTGCCGCGCGTCCTCGGGCGGAACGGACATAATAGCGCTCATACTCAAAAAGTTTACGAAGCTCAACACGGGCAAGGCGCTTCTGATAACAGACGCGGCAATAGCCTTTTCGACCTTTTTCACGTTCGGCGTACAGGCGGGACTGTTTTCCATTCTCGGTCTGTTCTCCAAGGCGTTCATAATCGACGGCGTAATCGAAAACATCGGCAAGACAAAATACATTACGATTATTACCGCCACTCCCGAAAAGATAGGCGCGTATATACTTGAAACAATGAAGCGCGACTACACGAGCTATAAGGCGACGGGCGGCTATACGGGCGCGGAAAAGACGGTTTTAATTACGGTGTGCAAGCGCGGCGAAGCGTTAAAGCTGAAAATTATGGCCAAAAAGCTCGACCCCGTTTCGTTTATTATAATTACGGACGCCAACGAAATTTTGGGCAAGGGTTTCAGAGAAACGCTATAATTTACCATTTGGCTTCCTCTTATTCACTTCGCCCTTACCCTTGCCTTCCCCTTGAAAACGTGAGAGTAAGAGGCTCGCGCCCATACCCTTGACTTACTCCCCCTTCCCAATGGGGAGGCTCCGCGCAAGCGGCGGTGAGGGAATGCCGTCCTGCAAACCTCTGTTATATGCCGCGCGCTTCGAATTTATGACAAAATAAATAAATATGAATTGCAATAGTCGGAATAAAAAATTAACGTAAAACGACGGCTCGCCCGATTAACGGAGAAGCCGCCTTTTACTTAATCCGTTCGACTGCGGATTACGCATAACGCATTCTTAATTACGCGTTGAATTAAAGATATTTCTTCAACTTCTTTTCAAAGCCCTCTTCCAGCGCGATAAGCTCTTTAAGCAACGATTTAACGTCCACGTTCATAATCTGCTCGCCGTCGGTTAAAGAGGTCTTTAACGAAGTAATGCCGTTGACCGTGCCGCGCACCATCATCTGCGCAATGTTCTGCCGTGAGTTGTCGTTTGCCGCGCCCATTTTGATAGCGCTCCACATCATAGCCTTCTTTATGGGCGAGGGCTCTTTTAAATTGAGCTCGTACCTTGTAGCAAGGCTTGCCGCCTGCGAGCATATCTTTTCGTATTCTTCGTGTTCACGAAGAAGCTCTTCCTTTATCTCCTCGTCCTCCACCTCGGGCAGAATGTCGGTTATAGAAACCTGTGCAAGCTGTGCGTTGCGGTAAATTTCGGCGAGTATTTCGCTGTCGCTTTTAAGATTGTCCATTTTATACTCCTTAAAATTTTTGTTAACATTACTTTGCGCAAATCGTTAAAATAATATTCGCCGCGCATAAAAACGCTTGACTTAACGCTTTTTATATGGTATATTTATCGTCGAGCCGTTCGGAACGGGCTTTTTAAGCGCGCAAATCTTTCAAGCGCCGCCTACGCCTTTGGCAATCGAGTATCCGACGAGACTGGTTAGAGGAGGACATTTTATGTACGCAATTTTCGAGAACGGAAGCAAGCAATACAAGGCTTCCGTGGGCGACGCCTTAAAGCTTGAGAAGCTGAACGCCGAAGTGGGCGCTACCGTTACTTTCCCCGTTATTTTAACGGCGGACGATAAGGGTATTCAGACAGGCAAAGAGGTTGAGAAGGTAGTAGTTACCGCAGAGGTTACCTCTCACGGCAAGGACAAGAAGATTATCGTCTTTAAGTACAAAGCCAAGAAAAACGAGAGAAAAAAGCAGGGTCACAGACAGCCCTATACCTGCGTTAAGGTAACGGCTATCGGCGCACCCGCACCCGCTAAGAAGAAGGCAACCAAGAAAGCTGCTGCGCCCGTTGCAGAAGCGACGGAAGCTGACGCACCCGCAGCGGAATAATCGACAAAGGAGCTGAAAGACAATGTTATTTATTAAGTTATTTGCACATAAAAAGGGCGGCGGTTCGACCGACAACGGCAGAGACAGTAACCCCAAATATTTAGGCGTTAAGCGTGCCGACGGTCAGAAAGTGCTTGCAGGCAACATTCTTGTAAGACAGCGCGGCAGTAAGTTCAAGCCCGGCAACAACGTAGGCATCGGCAAGGACGATACTTTGTTTGCTCTCGTTGACGGCACCGTTAAGTTCGAAAGAGTCGGCAAGGACGGTAAGCAGGTTTCCGTTTATCCCGTTGCTCAGTAATTAAAATCAAATTTCAGGCGAGGAGCGTTCTGTATCCTCGCCTTTATTTTTTATTATCGGCTTCAAATTAAATTATCAACCGCACGAGGACAAATCTATGACTGTACGCCCAATCGAAAAGAAAGACTATTCCGCGTTTAAAGAGCTGTTTTGCAATTACTATGCGGAGCTTGACTGCGAGGACGACCCCCTCCACCTCTTCGACGAATACGTTTTGCCCGACCTGGAAGCGGGGCTGTTCGACGTAGCCGTTGCCGACGACGGGCTGATTGCGGGCTTTGCCGTGTTTCAGATTGACGATATCATAAACGACTGGAATTTCAAAGAGGGGTGCGGCGACCTGCGCGAGCTGTACGTTGCCCCCGCCTTTCGCCACCGCGGCTTCGGGCGCAAATTGCTTGAATTTTGCGAAAACCGCCTTTTACAGTCGGGCGCGGCTGAGATTTACACTCTGCCCGTCGAAGAGAGCGAAAGCTTTTTCCTCAAAAACGGCTATGCCGACACGGGCGAATACTGCGCCGACGCCGACAATAAGGTATTCGGCAAATTACTGTCATAATACATTTTGCCTTTAATATGGACCCATTCACAGAACGGATATGTTCATATATTTTTCGGGTATGAACAAAGAGCCCCCCGCGCCGAGCAAAAAACCGATGGCGCGGGGCTTGTTATTTTCAATCGCATATTTTTTATTTTAAAGAACCTGACGGCGGGCGAAGGCGTTTATGCTTTCGGGAGTGACCAACCGCTATTCCAATTATTCCGTAACGCAGATTGCCGAGGCGTGCGGATTTGCCGAACCGCTATACTTTTCTCGCGTGTTCAAAAAATATTACGGAGTTGCGCCGTCGTACTACCTCAAAAACTTAAACGAAAACGGTTAAAACGGGTGACGGCTCGGGCAATATTAAAAGCGCTTTGCAGGTTGGCGCACGCCGTTGCCGCTAAAAATTCTTAAACCTAATATTAAAAAACAGGCGCGCATTTTGCAAAATGCGCGCCTGTTTGTATTGAGAAACCGACTTTGTTATAGAATTAACGGCGCATACAGGCGTCGGCAAAGCTTTTACA
Source organism: uncultured Christensenella sp. (assembly GCA_910579295.1). Taxonomy (GTDB): domain Bacteria; phylum Bacillota; class Clostridia; order Christensenellales; family Borkfalkiaceae; genus Coproplasma. The sequence continues at coordinate 127,939 of CAJTTC010000003.1, forward strand.
CCAACGCACAAAGCCCTGCCAGAACGCAGGTATTTCGTCTAAAAGCCGCCACGCCTCCTCCTTCTGCGCTTCGAAATTTTCAAGCGTAGCCGACAGCGTGTTGCCTGTCGCCGTAGTTTTGCCCAACGCTATATTGCCCACGGCATAATCGCCCACCGCAACTATACTGCCGTTGGCGTACCCCCCGCACGCAAACGCTCCTATCGCGCAACCGCCCAAGCCGAAACAGCCTATCGCCACGCCGCCAAGCGCTATTACGCCAATCGCAACCGCGCCGAACGCCACAATTCCCAGCGCAATTGCCGCGAACGCAAGCAGTCCGAGAGCAATGCAGCCGAAAGTTATCGCGCCGAGGCTGAGTATGCCAACCGAAACTACGCCCGCCGACAGCAAACCGAAAGAAAATACGCCCGAAGATATCAAGCCGAAAGAGAAAAAACCGTGAGCTTTTCTGCCGAAGCCTATGTTGACGTGCACTAAGGGCATTCCGCAGAGCTGCTTTTCGCTCTTGTATTCGAAGTGCCACGTCATTGGATTAAACACGCCGCGCTTGCCGTCCGTCCTATCGTCTTCCCGACCGTCGCCGCGCGGGCTATCCGACTGCGCTCCGCCGTTACTGTTGTATTTGATAAGATAGTCGATAGAGCAACCGAACAATTCGCTCATTTTTATAAGTTTATCCGTTTCGGGAAAGGATATATCGCTCTCCCAGCGGGATACCGCCTGCCGCGTTACCCCCAGCTCGTTCGCAAACTGCTGTTGCGTTAAGCCGAGCTTGCCCCTTTCATAAGCGATTTTTTCGCCCGTAGTCATATCCCGTACCTCCTTGCCTGTATAATCAGCATATCGCCGACGGACAAAAATGTCAATTAAACGCGTTTTACATATGTAACTTTTGAGTTGCGCGCCCGTAAAACGCACTGCTGCCCGCGCTTTTTACTGCGCGGACGGCTTGAAATTTTTTATTTTAAAGAACCTGACGGCGGGCGGAGCTAAGCCGCAGACGATTACGGCGGCGAGAGCGATATAGGCGGTGGCTACGGCTATCTGCGGGAAGCCCGAAAAACGAGCCGAACAGAGCGAAAAAAGCGCGAGAGCTCCGCACGCGGGCACGCAGATAAAACGGATAAAGAAAGTAACCGCTCTGCCGCCCGCCCCGTTACTGCCGACGGCAAAGGCGGCGCTCTCGGCAAGGGCGATTATTATTGCGACAACCGAGCAAGCCATTCTGTCGCACGCGCTCATTACAGTAAAGTTGTCGAGCGTAAACACGGGCAAGAGAATTGCGGAGAGCGCGCAGAAGATAAGGGGTGCGAGCTTGGTTTTGGCGGCTAAGAAACCGACTGCGGGCAATGCGAGGGAACAGAGAGAGTGTATCGCGACGACGGTCAATACGGCGTATACCGCCACTCCGACCAACCGCGCGACAACGGCGTTCGGCGCGACAGCCGCAATAACCTGCGGATAAACGGTGAGCGCAACGCTTATGCCGACGCCCGCGGGGAACTCCGAAACGAAAGGCAGGGTTGAGCGAGCCGCGGCAAGACAGCCGAAGAAGTTCGCGGCGATAATGGCGAGAGCCGTACGGGGAACGCTTGCCACTCCCTGAGCGCGGGCAAAGGCAGGCATTACCCCCGAAGCGAGCGAGAGCGCAAGCAGAGCCTGCCCGAGCGCGTCCGCCCACACCGCGCCGCCCGCAAGCACGCCGAAGTTGACAGAAGAGAACAGTCCTCCGCGCACTATGCCCGCAACCGCCAGACAGCAGAACGTTACGAGCGACAACGCGACGGAAGCCGCGCCCGAACGGGAGAGAGCACGCGCGCCGCCCTTTAACAGAAAGAACGCCGCCGCCAACACCAACGCAGAGGAAATTATGGAGAAACAGCCGCCGTCCGCACTGCCGAACGCCGCAAACGAGAGGCAAGCCGAGCCGAGCTCGGAGGCAATGCCCCCGTAATATAGCGCGATTAACGCGGAATTAGCCGCCGCAAAACGCATAACGGCAGACAGCAGGCGAGCCGCCTTGCCCCCGCCTCTCTCCCTGCCCGCGTAAAGCTCCGCGCAGAGCAGAGGGAAACAGACGAACACGAGCGCCGCGGCGTACGCCAAAATAAAAGCCGCGCCGTAACTTACGCACAGCGCGGGAAAACGAAAGGCGTTGCCGAGCCCCGTTGCCGCGCCGACAGCCGCAAATATGTTGTTCTTCTTGACCCTTGCCACACTGTTACTTATATGGCGGGAACTGAAAAATTATGAATGGAAGCGCGTCCGTACCGCTGTTACGCGTTACCGACGCATTTTACTTTGTGCCCGTAGAGCCGAAGCCGCCCGCTCCCCGAGCCGTGTCGGAAAGCTCCTCCGCTTCCGTAAATTCCGCGGTTATATAGGGGGCGACGACAAGTTGGGCAACGCGCTCGCCGACGGCAACCGTCTGCGGAGTTTCGCCGTGGTTGTGCAGAGCCACCTTAACCTCGCCGCGATAGTCGCAGTCGATAACGCCCACCTTGTTAGCGGGCGCAAGATTGCGCTTTGAGGCAAGTCCGCTGCGCGCATACACAAAGCCCGCATAGCCGACGGGCAATTCCAGAGCTATTCCCGTAGGTATCATTACGGTAGTGTGCGGAGCGACGGTAATTTCGCTATCCGTACAGGCGTACAGATCCGCGCCCGCGGCGTACTCGCTGCCGTATGCGGGTATAACCGCCTTGTCGCTTAATTTCTTAACGTTGATTTTCATATGTACTCCTTTGCCGAATGCGGCACGCTTCTTAACGCGGTTATAACTCAGCCGCAATATAACCGCCCGTTAAATAGCCGTCACGTTGTCCCAGAGAACGACTTCGTCCGTCTCCAACGACTTTTTAACAAGTATAGTGCGCTGATTGGAAGAGCCTTTAAAGCGCAGGTTTAAATCCTTTAATTCCTCGACAAACCTGCCGTCGACAAGCACGTCGAGAGTGCCCAGAAGCTCCATCACCTCGTCGTGGTCGCCGAGCTTGCCCGTAAGAAGGTCGCGCTCATAGTCATAGCCCGTAAAGCACCAAAAAGATTTCTGTGGATAAATAGCACGCAATCTTTTCATAAACGGCAACAGCGCCTTGACGTTTTCGGGCTCGAACGGGTCGCCCCCGAGAAGTGTAAAGCCCTTTATGTGCGCGGGCTTCATAGCCTCGATTATTTTGTTCTCCACCTCTTTGGTGAACGGCTCGCCGTAGTTGAAGTCCCACGTTTCGGGGTTAAAGCAGTTTTTGCAGTGATTGCGGCAACCCGATACGTACAGACTTACCCGCACGCCGGGACCGTTAGATATATCGTTGTATTTTATAGTTGCGTAATTCATATAACTCCTGTATTACATTAATGAAAACGTGCGCAATATACTTTTCGCCGCCGCGCGACGCGCGGCGGCGAAATGAAATTATTATAGATGCAATACTCTCGATTTGATTTCCTTGGTCTTGCCGACGTTCCAGAAATTTTCGCCGAGATAGCCGCACGTACGGCGGGTAACGTTCATTTTGCGCTGATCCTTGTTGTGGCAGACAGGGCACTCCCATTCGTTGTCGGCGTTTATAACAATCTCGCCGTCAAAGCCGCACACGTGGCAATAGTCGCTCTTCGTGTTGAACTCCGCATACTGAATGTTGTCGTAAATGTACTTGACAACGTCCTCCATTGCGTCGAGATTTTGCTTCATATTGGGTATCTCGATATAGGAAATCGCGCCGCCCGAAGAAATCTGCTGGAATTGGCTCTCGAACGTGAATTTCGAGAACGCGTCGATATTTTCGCGCACGTCGACGTGATAGCTGTTCGTGTAATAGCCCTTGTCCGTTACGTCCTTGATAGTGCCGAAATTCTCCTTGTCTATGCGCGCAAAGCGATAGCAAAGACTCTCTGCGGGAGTGCCGTAAAGTCCGAAGCCCAGCCCCGTCTCCTTCTTCCACTTCTCGCAGTGCTCGCGCAGGGTGCGCATAACTTTGAGGGCGAACTTCTGCCCCTCTTCCGTAGTGTGCGAACAGCCCTTGACGAGCTTCGTCACCTCGTACAAGCCGATATATCCCAAAGATATGGTCGAATAACCGTCCATAAGATACTTGTCAATCTTCTCGCCCTTGCCGAGCCTTGCAATCGCGCCGTACTGCCAATGCACGGGGGACACGTCCGAAACCGTTCCCATAAGCGCGTTGTGGCGGCACATTAACGCCTCGTAGCAGAGCTGCAACCTTTCCTCTAAGATTTCCCAGAACTTCTTTTCGTCGCCCTTTGCGAGTATGCCGCACTGAGGAAGATTTATCGAAACAACACCCTGATTGAACCTGCCCTCGAACTTGTATTCGCCGTTCTCGTCTTTCCAGGGCGAGAGGAACGAACGGCAACCCATAGGCGAGAAAACGTTGCCCTCGTAATTTTCGCGCATCTTCTTTGCCGAAATATAGTCGGGGTAGAGCCTTTTGGACGAGCACTTTACGGCAAGGCGCGTAAGATAGTCGTACTTACCGCCCTTCAAGCAGTTGTTTTCGTCCAGAACGTAAATGAGCTTGGGGAACGCGGGTGTAACGTATACGCCCACCTCGTTCTTGATACCCTGATAACGCTGTTTTAAAATCTCCTCGATTATCATAGCGTTCTCTTCGATATACTCGTCCTTATCGTCGAGATAGAGGAAGAGAGTTACGAACGGCGATTGTCCGTTTGTCGTCATCAACGTGTTTATCTGATACTGTATGGTCTGTACGCCCGCTTTAAGCTCGTCCTGCAAGCGCATATTTACAACGCGCTCCTTATCGGCTTTGGATAAGCTGTCGCCGAACTCCTCGGTGCACTCGCGCATATACTTCTCCCTTGTGCGGCGAAGATACTTGCCGAGGTGCGCGACGTTGACCGACTGACCGCCGTACTGCGAGGAAGCGACGGAGGCTATTATCTGCGTAACAATGGTGCAGGCAACCTGAAAGGACTTGGGGCTCTCTATCATTTTGCCGTTCATAACCGTGCCGTTTTCAAGCATATCCTTGATATTTACAAGACAGCAGTTGAATATGGGCTGAATGAAATAGTCGGCGTCGTGGAAGTGTATAGCTCCTTCCTTGTGCGCCTTGGAAATGTGCTCGGGAAGAAGCAGACGGCTCGTCAGATCCTTCGAAACTTCGCCCGCGATAAGGTCGCGCTGAGTGGACGCGGTGCGCGCGTTCTTGTTGGAGTTCTCCTCCATTACGTCCTTGTTGGTATTCTTGATAAGGGAAAGTATGCTCTCGTCGGTGGTGTTAGCCTTTCTTACAAGGGCGCGCTCGTAACGGTAGAGTATATACGCCTTCATCAGAGCAAACTTCTGCTGCTCCATCAGCTTCTCCTCTACCATATCCTGAATATCCTCGACAAGCAGACGCGTTCTGCGCATAGACGCTATCTCGTCGACGATATCCTCTATCTGCTTACGGGTAATCTGATCCCTCGTTTCCACAGCGTCGTTAGCTTTGCCGATTGCCTTGATAATTTTGCTCCTGTCAAAATCAACAGTCGAGCCGTCTCTCTTAATAACCTTCATAACTAATCTCCTCTTATCTTTGGCAGTAAACGTCCCTCAAACTGCGGAACATCTTTACTATAACATATATATTGTTGCTTGTCAAGAACCTAAACACAAGATATTGTGTATTTTTTTGCTTTGAACGCGCGAACATTAAGTATTATATTCTCCTTAACGGCGTAAGTCAACCTTTTGCACACAATATATTGTATGAAAGTTTTTAACACGTTTACAACATATAGTATTTGTTAGTTTGAAAAGTTTTAACACACGAAGTTTTCAAACTCAAAAATGCGGAAAAGCGCGGCAAAAAAGAAGCGGGCAAGCGCGATTGACAAAGCCCCGCAGATATATTATACTTATAGCATATTAAACTCAAACGCGGTAAATTATGTTTTATTTGAATAACGAAGATAAGATAATCGCTCTTATGATTGACGGAGATAACGTTCCGTCCGATTATATCGAGCCGATCGAACAGGAAGCCTCGATTATAGGCAGGGTAACGGTCAAAAGGCTGTACTACACCTACAACCACGGCATACCCAACGGCTGGGAAAAGACTATAAACAACCACGCTCTGCGCACCGTGCAGGTTGTGCCCTATACCAACGGCAAGAGCAAGACGGTGAAAAACGTAGCCGACTCCGCGCTCATTATCGACGCAATGGACATTAAAGCGACGGTTAACACTATATTTATCGTGGCGAGCGACAGCGATTATACTATGCTTGCCAAAAGGCTTAAAGAGGACGGCATTTACGTAATCGGCGCGGGCGATAAGGACACCCCTCTCGCGTTTATCAAGGCGTGCGACGAATTTAAATATCTGGAAAAGCTCAGCGAACAATATTCTGCGGAGAACGACGGAAAGCCCGACGATAAGGAAAAGCTTGCGGCTAACGTTGAAAAGAAAGCGGAGGTCGCCGCCGAAGAGCAGGACGAAGGCGTTAAGCTCATACCAAAAAACGTTATAGAAAACTACATTATCAGGCTGTTCGAGAGTATGGGCAAAAACATTCTCGACTCCGGACTGATTAAAAACGCAATATGCCGCCAATATCCCACTTTCGATTTCAAGGACTACGGCGCAAAAAAATTCTACGACTTCTTCGACCCCAAAATTTTTACGGTCATTACAGGCACGGGCAAGAATACGAATATCAACATTCAATATCCCGCTAAAAAGAAAACCAAAGCTAAACAATAAAAAACGTAACGCGGATTTTTTCACACTTTACGGACTTTTTACAAATTTAATCACACGCCACCCGCGAAAATTTTTCCGCGGGTGGCAATTTTTTTATATAAATAGGGGAAGAGCGGAAACGTCGAGCGCCCACTCCTTTTTACTGCGTTCGCGGTGTACGGCGTTAGCCTCTCCGAGAGCTTTGCGGTATTCGGCGTAAGTACAGCCGTTGACTTTCATAAAGTGCTCGCTTGCCTCCCTCTCTCTGCCCATAAGCTGGGTTCTGCCGATATGAATGACCTCGTGACAGGCGCGGCAAACGGCGACGACGTTTTTAAGCCGCTGTACGCCGTTTACGTCGTCGTACTCCCACTGTTCGTGCGCCTCCAACCTTGCCGTAGGCGCGCCGCAAATCATACACTTTCCGCCCGCCCGCGCATACGCCTTTTTACGTATTTTGTTCCACGCTTCCGGCGGCAACTGACTGCGCAGATTGGAGTACCAACAGCTGTCGGGCACTAATTCAAATTCAAGCTTCATTTTTATACTTCCCCTTTTTATCATCAAGGTTATGCACGGATTACCTGCCTCCAATTAAATCGAACGCGCCGCGCTCGACTGCGGAGTAGTTAATAACCGCCACTCCGCCGTAACCCGAACAGGGCGACACGAGATAGTCGGTTAAGCACTTGATTTTTATTCCGAGCCGCGCCGCCGCCTCCTTAATATCGTTGTCGCAGCCGAAATCGGGCAGGCGCAACGTCAAATGCAAGCCGCCGCCCGTTTCGATAACGCTCTTATTGACGGGCAACGCGGCGATTTTTTCAAGCAGTTCTGCGCGTATACCGCGGTAGTAATTTTTCAGCCGCGCAACGTGCCTCTCGAAATATCCCCCGTCGAGCATTCTGGCAAGCGTTTTCTGCTCGAACAGAGGCACTACGTTCGCACTGTCGGCATACAGAGCGCGATAACGCTCGTACAGAGCGGGCGGCAGTACCATATACCCCATTCTGAGCGACGGCGCGAGCGTCTTTGAAAAGGTGTTAAGATATATCACTCTGTCGCCGTTCATTCCCGCCATAGTCTGCAACGGCTTGCCGAACAGACGGAACTCGCTGTCGTAATCGTCCTCTATGATATACGCGCCCGTGCGCTCCGCCCAACCGATAAGCCTCATTCGCGTCGCGGCGGGCATTACCGCCCCCGTGGGATATTGGTGCGCGGGAGATACGTGCAGTGCGCAAGCCCCGCTCTTTTCCGCCGCTTCCGCGTCAGCCCCGCGCTCGCCGACGGGCACGAACACGCACTTCGCCCCGTTCAGTCCGTAGGCTTTGGGCACTCTGCCGTAGACGGGATTTTCCACCGCGTACGGTTTATCCCTGCCGAGCAACTGCACGATTACGCCGTACAGATACTCCGCGCCCGCGCCTATTACAACGTACTGCGGATTGACTTTGAAGCCGCGGCAACGGTAGAGATACGCCGCAATCGCCGCACGGAGAGCCCCGTCCCCGCCGCACGGAACGCGCTCTAAAAGGTGCTCGCCCTCGTCGGACAGCGTTTCGCGCATAAGCTTAGCCCATACCGAAAAGGGGAACAGCTTGGCGGGCGCGCGCCCCGAACACAAATCGAGCGCATACTTTCCCTCCTCCCGCTCGCCGTCGTCTATCGGAGGAGATTGCAAAATCTTAGGAGCAACGCCGCTTACCGCGACCTCGGCTACAAAATACCCCCGCCGCTCTCTGCTCGTTATATAGCCCTCGGCAAGCAACTGCTCGTACGCCGTCTGCACGGTTATAACGCTGACGGAAAGATTTTCGGCAAGAGCCCGCTTTGCGGGAAGCCTTTCGCCCGCCCTTAAATTACCGCTGAGTATGTCCTCGCGGATAGCGCTGTACAGCGCGTAATATTTATTTTTCTCGGGTAACTGATACGTAAGCATATATTTATTAAACGTTTTTAAGAAGCCTGCTTTGGTTTACGCGCACGCAATTAAAGGACTTGGGTCAAGCGGCACGCTTGCACGCTTGCTTTGCCGATGTTAGTCCGTCTTGCGCGCACACAATTAAAGGACTTGGCTCAAGCGACACGCTTGCACGCGACACGCTGGTATTATAAATTTTTATTAAATTGGATATTTTAATAATATCAAAAGCGCAATATAATGTCAACCGTATTAAAAAATTAAAGTGTGAGAAAAAATGCAAAAACAACGTAAAAGCAAAGTCATTTATTCGACAAAATGGATTGCGTACACGGCGGTTCTGACTGCGCTTGTAATAGCTACGAGCTTTATAAGCCCCATACCCATACCGCCTTTCGGCAATATTTATTGGTGCGACGGCGTAATTTTTATAGCGGCGTATCTCCTCGACCCCTTGTCGGCGTTTATCGTAGGCGGCGTAGGCACGCTATTATACGATTTAATTCACGCCAACGCGGCTATGATGCTCCCCTCACTGCTTATCCACGGCTTACAGGGCGCGGTCGTTTCACTGCTTTTGCACTACGTATTCCCCAAAAAATGGGAAGCGCTGTGGGCGGGGGTATCCTCGGTTATCGGAGCGCTGATTGTGATTGCAGGCTATTTCTTACTGCGCGTCGCCGTTCAGAGCAAAGCTCTCGAATACGCAGCGTTCAGAATAGTAGCCAACATTGTACAGGAAATTATAGGAGTTACCGTGGCTATGGTTATATGCTACGCAACGACGTTTAAAAAACAGCTTATAAAATCGCGGTTGCTTCCCGACTTCAAAAGCGAGATTTTGCAAAAAGCGGAGGATACGCCGCACGATAACGAAATCGCAGAAATCAACGGAGATAACGCAAAAATAAACGGAGATAATAATGAAAACTAAAAGAATACTTACAATGCAGGATTTGTCGTGCGTGGGTCAGTGCTCGCTGACCGTCGCTCTGCCCATACTCTCGCGCTACGGGATAGAAACGTGCGTACTGCCCACGGCGGTGCTGTCAAACCATACTATGTTCAACGGTTGGAGTTATTTGGACCTTACCCCCGAACTGCCCTCCATATTCGAAAACTGGCGCAATAACGGCATACGCTTCGACGCGTTTTTGTTGGGTTATCTGGGCAAAGCGCAACTTATGGAGCTTGCCGAAAAGTGCTTCGAAGAATTTTCAACGGCGGGCGCGCCCGTCATAATAGACCCCGTGTTCGCCGATAACGGCAAGCTTTACGGCGGGTTCGATATGGAATACGTTGCGGCAATGCGCTCGCTTATCAGACGCGCCGACATAATTCTGCCCAACATTACGGAATCCTGTTTTTTAACGGAAACGCCGTACAGAGAGGAGCACGACGAGGCTTATGTTAAAGCGCTCGCCGAAAAGCTGTTTGCCATAACGGGAAAGACGGTAATTATAACGGGCGTCGAAAGTCGGGGAAATATAGGCGAATATATTCTGACAGAGGTTATGCGCGGAGGAAAGCCTACCCTTAAAGGCGAATACGTTCTGTTGCCCAAAGAGCCGCAAAAGAGGCACGGCACGGGCGATATTTTCGCTTCTGTATTCACGGCGAACTATCTTGACGGAAAGAGCCTTGCCGACTGCTGTTCCGCCGCAAGCCGCTTCGTAATAAGCTGTTTGCAGGAAACAGACGACGGGCACTTTTACGGAGTTAACTTCGAACAAATTTTAAAAAACTTATAATACTAACGCCCTGACTGCGCAAAGCGCAGTCAGGGCGTTTTTTATAAAAGAGGTTTAATTTTGGGTTGCGGGTTCAGCCTTATCCCCGTCGTCGGAAAAGTCGTTCGCGGGCTGATCTTCTTCTATCAACACGCCGCCCTTGCCGTACTTTTCGCCGCGGGAAGCGGGAATTAAAAAGCGATACAGATATTTACCCTTGCACCAATCTATCGCAAGAGCAACGCTGAATACAAACGTGGTCGCAAAGCAGAAGATAAGGTCGGTCATAGTATCTATCAATCCCAAATCGAGGTAGCCGTCCAACACCAAAGTCTGTCCGTTGCCGTACTCGATAATAGTCTTGGTTATGCCGTTAATCTCCACCGTGTGCAGATTGTCGTACGGGTCGTGGAGCAGAAACGAATGGAAGTGATGCACAATGGTATCCTGTTGCATATCCATACTGTGCAAAAGGCAGTCGCCGCTGTACTCGTAAATCTCCCATACAACAGACAGAAGCATAGCAAAGCCCACGCCGAACAGCACGCAGGCGATTACGCTTTTGTTGGTTCTGGAGAAGCCGATAAGCGATTTGACGAGGATAATGCCGATAACCGAGAAGACTATGCCCCACGCGGCGTGCAGAATGTCGTCGAGCGGAGGAATAAGCCCGTACAGATTGAAACTCGCGCCGAGAAAACAGAACAGCACGAAGAGCATAAGGAATATAACGTATCCCAAAGGCGAACGGACGTCAAGACTGTATTCGGAAAGATAAAAAACCGCGACTACCGCCATATAGACGCATGCAATTGTTATATCCCTGTACTGACCTATGACTATAAAATAGATAATAGAAGCAATACAAAACGCAATAAACAGCGCCATTATAACCGTCACAGGAATACATTTCAGTCTTCCTTTCAAGTATTCGCCGAAAGACGGCTTGTTTTTTATTTTAACTTTTGTCATCACTTTATTCCCCGACGCAAGCAATGCCTTGGCTTGCGCAAATCAATACAGATAATGTTTATTTGCGCAATGCGTCAGCATTGCGCACCCTCCTTTTTGTCGTAGAAAAAAAGGGTTTTTGATTAGTTGGTTTTATTATATTATCAATAATAGGTGGCTACGGCTTCCTCGGGAGGCAACGGCTCGCACCGCTCGATACTTTCCGCCATAAGCACAGGACCTTCCTTGCGGTATACGGGGCTGTACTCAAACCCCACCTTGGCGACAATTATAAGCCAATCCTTGGTAGCTAAACCGCTTACGTGCCCGTTGGTTTTAAGAGCAAAACCGTCGTACGCGATATCCGCTTCGCAACACGTCATTATAAATCGACCGATTACCACGCACCCCGCAGGCAGCTTTTTGGATACCGCCGCCATCCCCTTGAATTTTACCGTCTTGCCTACGTACTGCTGCGGCTTCTCCGATAAGTCGCGGTAGAAAAGCGCAAAATCCCTGTCCTCTATTTCGATTACGGGCGCTTCGACGTCGAACGGCATAGGGTCTTCTATTTCGTCGTACTCAACCTTACCGCCCACATACTCGTATACGATTTCGGGTCTGCGCGAAACGGCGCGCACTATCTTGTGATACTCCTGCCGTTCGTACTCGCCCTTGAAGCGGTTGAGCACTACCATCTGCGTCATATTTATCTTGTCGAAAACAAGCTGCCGCATATTTTTGTTGTAGGCAGTAAAAGTCGCGCTGTCGAAAAAAGTCATCATCTGATTGATAACCCAGCTTTCGGGCATAGCGTCGAAAAACTGCTGTAACAGCCACATTCCGTTGTACTCGACTACCACTCTCTGCGCCCTGTGCTTGCGCGTAAGATAGTATAAAGTACCCTCGTTTAAATCTTCGGGCGTATCTATACGCTCGATCGCAACGTTTTTAACCTTGAAGCGCGAGGGGTCGTATTCCTCTTCGCCCTCTTCGCAGATTAAAAGCATTGTGCGCTCGCCGTTCTCCATACGCTCGTCTTCAAGCGTTTCCTGTATAAATTTAGTTTTGCCCGAGTCGAGAAACCCGAGAAACAGATAGACCGAAACTTCACTCATAAAATGTCCGCAACCGCCTTGGTTATTCCGACGCGCCCCGCATTAAACCCCGAATAGCTCTTTAAGCTCTTCTTCGTCGAGTTTGCTTCCTATTACGCAGAGCCTGCCCGTATATTCGGCGCCGCCGTTCCTTACGTTTATTTCGTTCGGTACGTAGTCGAAGTGTATCCACTTGCCGTCCTCGCCCTCGACAATGCCCTTAGCGCGCAACACCGTGCCGAAACGCGAGCCGTCCGAAAGCTCCGCCAAAGCCGCTTTAAGCCCCTCGACCGTAAACTTCCGAGAAGTTTCTACGCCCCAACTTGAAAAAACGTCGTCGGCATGGTGATGGTGATGATGCCCGTGTTCGTGGTGGTGACAGCAGTGCCCGTGTTCGTGCTCCTCTTCCTCGTCGTGGTCGTGGTGACGGCAATGCCCGTGTTCGTGTTCCTCTTCCTCGTCGTGGTCGTGGTGACGGCAATGCCCGTGTTCGTGCTCGTGTTCCTCTTCCCCGTCGTGTTCGTGGTGGTGACAGCAGTGCCCGTGTTCGTGTTCCTCTTCCTCGTCGTGGTCGTGGTGGTGACAGCAATGTCCGTGCTCGTGCTCCTCTTCCTCGTGCGTAAGCCTTTCAAGCTCAACCGAGAGAGTGGACGCGTGCTCCATAGCCTCTAAAATCTGCACGCCGTCGAGCAAGTCCCAAGCGGTCGTAACGACGGTTGCACCCGAATTGTGCTCGCGTACAAGCTTTAACGCGGTCGCCAATTTTTCGGAGCTTGCAACGTCAACGTGGCTGAACACAATGCACGCCGCGCTCTCTATCTGATCGTTGAAGAACTCGCCGAAATTCTTCATATACACCTTGCACTTGTTCGCGTCGACAACTGCGGTAAGGGAATTGATTTTAGCGTCTGCGAGGTCGGCTCTTTCAACCGCCCTTACAACGTCGGAGAGCTTGCCCACGCCCGACGGCTCGATTAAGATTCTGTCGGGTTTGAGCTCGTCCGCAACCTTTTTGAGCGCCTCGGCAAAGTCGCCGACAAGCGAACAGCAGATACAGCCCGAATTGAGCTCGTTGACGGTAATGCCCGCCTCTTTCATAAAGCCGCCGTCCACGCCTATCTCGCCAAACTCGTTTTCAATAAGAACAAGCTTTTCGCCCCGATACGCCTCTTTAATGAGTTTTTTAATGAGCGTAGTTTTGCCCGCCCCCAAAAATCCCGAAAATACGTCTATTTTAATCATACCAATCACCTCTGTATATTCCTCCGACAGCTTGTCCGCGGAAAAATAAATTCTATATATATTTTATATACAAATCTTTTGAAAGTCAAACAAACAGCAAGACAATTCGCGCCCGCGCGATTTCGCGTGGGCGCGAACATAATTCAGTTTAAATTCTTACTTTTTATAGGAAAGGCGGCGGAAAGTTCCGTCCTCTTTATGTATCATTATTTTAGCTTCCTGATTGCCCGCCGTTTTCTTGGCGAACTCGATAGCCTCCGCCTGAGTCAAAAATAATTTTAACGCCTTGTCTGCGCCTGCGGCTTTAACCTGCCACTTGTTATCTTCCTTGCGCTTCGAAATATGGTACGTTTTAGATGCGGGTGCTTTGGTTTCTTCCATTCTTGTCTCCTTTTCAGCCGCCGCGGGTTTTCCGGCGGATTATAATTTTGGTTGGTTCAATTTATATATACATATGAATTATAGCACACATATGTTGACTTGTCAAGCAAGATTTAACCCCATAAAATGGCATTCGCCCAATACTATATCATCTTCGGCGTAACCGCTATCGGCGCTTCAAAGCAGTCAATTCAATGTAAAGCAAAAGTCGGGACTCCTTATGAAATCTCGACTTTTTATCAACACATTTAGAACGTTAAATTGAAATTTATCGTCTTTGAATTGATTTTAATCGTTATAGAACTTGAAGGGCAATTCGTAAACAAACTTCCCATCCAACAACCCAACCAAACACTTTCTTTGGTTTATATCAAGCTCTTCAAATGGTTTATCGAACACCTCATCCCATTGCAAATATATACTTTCACCACGCCGTTTATGTAATGTAGGCTTTATTGGCGCAAATGTGTTATAAATTGCTTTTGCGAGAATAGTGTAAGCAGAGTCATTGATTTTTTCGTGAGTTTTAAGCATTTTACGGCTTGAAGATTCAGAATCTTTCATACTGTAACCAGTAGCTTTTAATTCAAGCCGTCGATATTCTTCATACATTTTTTTCAAATCAGGATATTTCTTAAAGTTGAATCTATAATCCATTTTTATTACATCCTCTTAAATTATCATAATAACATTCTTGCCGGTTTTTAATGCATCCTGTATTGTTTTACATTTCCCTAATCGTTGCAATTCCGCCAATACAAGTTCAGTTTCCTCAGCCAACACACAACAAGTACCTAACGTTGCTTTTGTAATCATTGAACTTCCGTTGCAATCAGATTGTTCATCTACTTCTTTTTGTGATATTTTAGAAAAAAGTTTACAGCTTTTTAATTGCTCTTTAATATTTCTGTTGGCATACTCTATTACGGTTTTTACCGACTTTTTTTCTTCCGCATCAATTTTGGGCATTCGGTATCCCATTTCCATTGTTCCGCAAAATGCGTCTATTGCTATCAATCTTCTTATCATTAATGTTTGTTGTTTATCTTCTGATAAGTATAGTTTTGCCATTGAACTTATTGCACTCCGCTAAATTACTGTTTATCGTACAATCATTATAGCATATTGGATGCAAAAAAACAAGCGGTTGATAATGACACTAATAAAAGCCGCTCACTTTTGTTTTCGACAAAACTTCTTTTAAAAACATTTTTCACCGCCCGTTTATGGGCGGTGAAAGTCTTGCAACGAACAAAAGTTTGTGATATAATGCACACTACCACAATGTAGTTTGTGGTGGAGTACCCTTCGGGGTAGGAATTCCGCGATGAGCGAAAGCTCATAAAGCGCGGAAGGTTTGGGCGGTAAAGCCGCCTTGCCTTAGCTTACCCCTTCCCGAGGGAAAAGGAAGAGTGTTGGCGTTAAAGCGCGCCGTTTAAAAACGCTTCGGTTTCGCTCTGCGAGGTGTAGCCCAGCGATTTGTCCGCAAGCTTGCCGCCCTTGAACACGCCCACCAAGGGTATGCTCATTATGCCGTAGCGAGCCGCCAACTCGAAGCTCTCGTCCACGTTGACCTTAACAAACTTCGCCTTGCCTGCGAACTTCTCACTGCACTTGTCGATTACGGGCGCAAGCATTTTGCAAGGTCCGCACCAATCCGCATAGAAGTCGCACACAACGGGAGTTTCGCCCGCGATAAGTTCGTCAAATTTTTCCGTATTGATTTTTTCTACCATATTTTTTATCCCCTTAGATATTATTTTTCAAAAATTCGTAAATATCCGCGAACGGCATATCAAAAGTCTGACCGTCGCGCATTCTTTTAAGAGTACAGCTTCCGCTTTCAAGCTCGTTGCCGCCGATAACAGCTACGTACTCCGCGCCGATCTTGTCCGCGTACTTAAACTGCGCCTTTACCGAGCGCGCCATATGGTCGCACTCCGCGCTTATTCCCTTTACGCGCAAGCCGTTTACTATACCGAACGCCTTTTTGCGCGTGGGCTCGTCCATTCCCGCAACGTAAACGCGCGGTACGGGCGGAGCGGGGAACTCCACACCCGTGTTGTCCATTAACAAAAGCAGTCTTTCAAGCCCCGCCGCAAAGCCGACCGCGGGCACGTTGCCGCCGCCGAGCTCGGCAATCAGCCCGTCGTATCTGCCGCCGCCGCACACAGTGCCCTGCGCTCCTATTGCCGTAGACACAAACTCGAACACCGTGCGGGTGTAATAATCAAGCCCGCGCACGATGTCGGGATTGACGGTATACTCCACGCCGAGCGCGGACAGATAGCCCTTTACGCTCTCGAAATGCGCCCTGCAATCGGGGCAGAGATAGTCGAGAATTTTGGGAGCGCCCGCCGTTATCTTCCTACACGCCTCCTCTTTGCAGTCTATAATGCGCAGAGGGTTTTTATCGAACCTGTCGCGGCAGTTAGCGCACATACCGTCGAGGTGCGGGCGGAAGTATTCCTTTAACGCGCGGTTGTACTCGGCGCGACAGCTCTTACAGCCGATTGAGTTGATTTCCAGCCGTGCGCCCTTAATCCCCAATTTATTTAAAAACGACGAAGCGGCGAAAATTACTTCCGCGTCCGTTTCGGGTTGAGCGCTGCCGTACACCTCTATGCCGAATTGGTGGAAC
Organism: uncultured Christensenella sp.; assembly: GCA_910579295.1. GTDB lineage: Bacteria > Bacillota > Clostridia > Christensenellales > Borkfalkiaceae > Coproplasma. The sequence continues at coordinate 144,624 of CAJTTC010000003.1, forward strand.
TCGCGCAGTCTGCCCGCCTGAGGTCGCTCGTAGCGGTAACAGGGAGTGAGATAGTACGACTTTAAAGGCATAGGAGAATTTGCCAGCCCGTTCTCGATAAACGACCGCGCAACCCCCGCCGTGCCCTCGGGCTTTAAGGTTATCGACCTGCCGCCCTTGTCCTCGAACGTGTACATTTCCTTAGTCACTACGTCCGTCGTTTCACCCACGCCGCGCAGAAACAGCTCGGTGTGCTCGAATACGGGCGTGCGTATTTCCTTTAAGCCGAACGCCGCCGCAACGCTCCTCGCCGCGTCCTCCAAATACTGCCATTTATAGCTCTGCTCGGGCAATACGTCCTTCGTGCCCTTGGGTATGTTTATCATAAAAAACCTCGCCTTTGTTATAGTCGTCTTTAAAGTCGCTTAATTATAGGACATACTTCTTTAAATCGCGGTTGTGAACCATATTTTCAAGGTGCTCTTCGACGTACTTCGCGTTCACCTCTACGGTAATTACGGGATAGTCGTTGCCGCCCGCGTTGAACGAAATGTCTTCGAGGAGGTACTCCATAACCGTGTGAAGCCGTCTTGCGCCTATATCCTCGGCGGTGGCGTTTACAAGCTCGGCAACCTCGGCAATCTTTTCGATTGCGTCGGGCTTGAACTGCAAGTCTATGTTGTCGACAGCCAGAAGAGCGGCATACTGCGCAGTTATCGCGTTCTGCGGCTGAGTTAAAATATTGATAAAGTCCTGCTTTGTGAGGCTTTTCAGCTCAACCTGAATGGGAAATCTGCCCTGCAATTCGGGGATTAAGTCCTCGACCTTGGACACGTGGAACGCGCCCGCGGCTATGAACAGAATGTAGTCGGTCTTGACAGGTCCGTACTTCGTCATTACGGTACAGCCCTCTACGATAGGCAGTATATCGCGCTGAACGCCCTCGCGGGAAACGTCCGCCCCCTGATTGCCCTTGCCCGCAATCTTGTCAATCTCGTCGATAAAGATTATGCCGTCGTTCTCGGCGCGGCGTATAGCCTCTGCGTTTACCGCGTCGTTGTCGATAAGCTTATCCGCTTCCTCGGCTATAATGAGCTCCTTCGCCTCCTTGACGGTTATGCGGCGCTTTTTCGTCTTGTTTACGCCCAGCCCGCTGAATATCGAGCCGAGGTCGATAGCCGCGCCCTGTCCGGGGGAGAGCTCCAACGGCTTGGGGTTGTCGGCAACCTCTATCTCTATCTGTGTGCCGTCGTACTTGCCCGCGTGTATGCCGTCGACAAGGTTCTGCTCGAAAACCTCCTTCGACGTTTCGCCGCGCTCCGACTTCATACTCTCGGCGAGCACCTTGGCAATTCTGCGCTCGGCAACGGCGGTAGCCTTATAGCTGACCTCCTGCGTCTTTTCCTCTTTGACCAGACGTATGGCGCACTCGGCTAAATCGCGGACCATACTCTCCACGTCCCTGCCGACGTAGCCCACCTCGGTATATTTCGTCGCCTCGACCTTTAAAAAGGGGGCTTTCACGAGCTTTGCAAGGCGGCGGGCAATCTCGGTTTTACCCACGCCCGTAGGACCTTTCATTATGATATTTTTGGGAGTTACTTCGTCCTGCATCTCCGTCGGGAGCTGAGAGCGGCGGTAACGGTTTCTGAGCGCGATGGCAACCGCCTTTTTCGCCTCGTCCTGACCTATGATATATTTATTTAGTTCGTGTACAATCTGTTTAGGTGTTAAATCCACGGTTATTACCTCTTTGATATTCGGTGATTTTTTTAATTTTAAATTGTTTCGACTTTAATGTTGTCGTTGGTATAAACGCAGATTTCGCTTGCTATTTTAAGTGACTTCTGCGCGATTTCCTCTGCCGTAAAGTCGGTGTTCTGTACGAGAGCGCGCGCCGCCGACAGAGCGTAGTTGCCGCCGCTTCCTATCGCCGCTATTCCGTCGTCGGGCTCTATAACCTCTCCCGTGCCCGATATGATGAGCATAGTCTGGCTATCTGCGACAATCATTAACGCCTCTAAGTTGCGCGCCATCTTGTCGCCGCGCCAAAGCTCGGCAAGCTCGACCGCCGAGCGCATAAGGTTGCCCGAAAATTTGTTGAGCATTCCCTCGAATTTTTCGCTGAGCGAAAACGCGTCGGAAACAGAGCCGGCAAAGCCGAGAATTACCTTGCCGCCGTAAATCCTGCGTACCTTTGTCGCGCTGCTCTTGAAAATGACGTTTTCACCCATAGTGACCTGTCCGTCGCCCGCGATTGCCGTTTTGCCGTTTCTTTTAACTCCGCAAATGGTTGTTGCGTGAAATTGCACTGACATAATATCTCCTTTCTGCCGTTACATACTTGATAATCGGGAGCGCGCAACCCGTAGATAAACCGCACTCCGCACTATATTTATAAACGCATTGAACCGCGCTATAAACGGCGCGGTTCAAATTAATCACATATTTCTTTTGTAAATTTATCTATATCGCCCAGCGCGCGGCGGGCTAACTGTTCGTATCTGAGCTTCTTGTCGCGCACTCTCTCTTTAAGCGGCGGCAGTATGCCGAAGTTGGCGTTCATCGGCTGAAAATTATCGGTTGCCCCCGCAATATGCGCCGACAAAGCTCCGCACACGGTGGTTGCGTCGGGTATGATTACGTCCTTTCCCGCAAGCTTTCTCGACATATGCACAGCCGCAAGAAGTCCGCTTGCCGCGCTCTCGACGTATCCCTCTACGCCCGTCATCTGTCCCGCGAAAAATCTCGTCGGCTCGCCCTTGCACGAGAAATCGGCGTTTAAAACGAGCGGCGAATTGAGATAGGTGTTGCGGTGCATAACTCCGTAGCGCATAAAATCGGCGTTTTTTAAGGCGGGAATGAGCGAAAATACGCGCTTCTGCTCGGCAAATTTGAGGTTGGTCTGACAGCCCACCAAATTGTACGTAGAGCCGTCCGCATTTTCCTTTCTCAACTGCAACACGGCGTAAAACTTATTGCCCTGCCCGTCGCTCAGCCCCACGGGCTTGAACGGACCGAAGCGAAGCGTTTCCGCTCCGCGCGCCGCCATAACCTCTACGGGCATACACCCCTCGAAGATCTCCCGCTTTTCAAACTCGTGCAGGACAGCCCTCTCGGCGTTTACAAGCTCCGAAACGAAATTGGCGTAAGCTTCCCTGTCCATAGGGCAGTTCAGATAGTCGTCGCCGCCCTTGCCGTAGCGGTCGCCGAAAAACGCATATTGCATATCCACGCTCTCGCGCGTGACTATCGGCGCGGACGCGTCGTAAAAGTGCAGAGCGCCGCCCGTGACGCTCTTAATCTCCTCCGCCAAGCCGTCGCAGGTGAGCGGACCCGTGGCTATTATACACGGGCTTTCGGGCAGACTTTTTATCTCCCCGCACACGCACTTGATATTGGGGTGCGATTTGATTTTACCCGTGATAAACTCCGCAAAATTCTCCCTGTCTACCGCGAGCGCGCCGCCTGCGGGGATACGGGTTGAGTACGCCGCCTCGACTATGAGCGAGCCTATGCGCCGCATCTCCTCCTTTAAAAGTCCGCAGGCATTGGAATAGGGGTCGCTTCCCTTTAAGGAGTTGGAGCAGACGAGCTCGCCGAAATTGACGTTGGAATGCGCGGGGGTAAACGCCTTCGGCTTGACGTCGCAGAGCTCGACTTTAATACCTTTTTCGGCGAGGTAATAAGCCGCCTCGCAACCCGCAAGCCCCGCGCCTATGACTTTAACCGTTGGCATCTTCATCGTTCTTTTCGGGAGCCGGCGCTTCATAGTCGCAGTTCTTTTCGGAACAGCGTACGTGCTTCCCGCGGATTATGAGAAATCCCTTGCCGCACTTGGGGCACTTGTCGCCCGTGGGAATATCCCAGCTTAAAAATTTACACTGCGGATAGCCCGTGCACCCGTAATAGATTTTGCCGCCCTTGGAGCGCATACGGCGCATAGGCTTGCCGCACTCGGGGCACTTGCCCTCGGTATGTTCGTTTTCGCGGGCGTTGCCGTCGGGCTTGTTAACGGGCTGCTTCGCCCCGCAGGAGGAGCACTCGTAATAGTTGCCGTACTTGCCCTTTTTTATAAACATATAGCTGCCGCATTCGTGGCACTTGACGTCGGTTATTTTTACGTCTATGGGCAGTATGGACGAGCACTCGGGATAGTTGGGGCACGCCAGAAATTTGCCGAACTTGCCGCTCTTGACGACCATATTCGCGCCGCACTTGGGACAGCGCACGTCGGAGATTTCCGCGTCGTTCTCGCTTATTATATTCGAGCACTTGGGATAGTTGGAGCACGCAAGATACTTGCCGTATTTACCTATTCGGCGAATCATAATGCTGCCGCACTTTTCGCACTTGACGTCCGTTTCCTCATCGCCGTCGCACGCCGCTATGCGCAGTTTCTCGGCAAAGGACGGATAGAAGTCGGCAATCAGCCTGTGCCAATCGACGCCGCCGTCCTCGATTTTATCCAGATCCTCTTCCATACGCGCCGTAAAATCGACGTCCATAATATCGGTGAAATAGTGCACAAGAATGTCGGTTATCTTATACGCCACCTCGGTGGGAATCATATATTTTCCGTCCTTCTCGACGTACTTGCGCTTTGTAAGCACGGAGATTATCGAGGCGTACGTCGACGGTCTGCCTATTCCCCTCTCGTCCATCGCCTTTACAAGCGACGCGTCGGTGTAGCGGAGGGGCGGGCGCGTGAATTTCTGCTCCTTGGACAGCGATACGAGATCAAGCGCGTCGCCCTCGTTCAACGGGGGCAGAAGCTTGCCGCTCTCCTCCTCGTCGTTCTCCCCTGCCTGCACCTGCTGATACGCCGCCGTAAAGCCCGCGAATATGAGCGCCTTGCCGTTCGCCTTGAACACGTAGCCCGCGCTCGTAGCCTCAACCTGCATAGAGTCGTACTGCGCCTCAGCCATCTGCGAAGCGACGAAGCGGTCGTAGATAAGCTTGTAAATGTTGTAATGCTTTTTATCGAGATAGCTCTTTACGCTTGCGGGCGTGACCTCTAAATTAATGGGGCGGATAGCCTCGTGAGCGTCCTGCGCGCCCTTCTTGGTGGCGTAATAGTTGGGCTTGGCGGGAACGTAGTCCTTGCCGTACTTTTTCTCGATGAACGCGAGCGCGTTCTGCTGCGCCTCCGCCGCCACGCGCACGGAGTCCGTTCTGATATACGTTATAAGCGCGATATGGTCGCCGCCGACGTCCATACCTTCGTATAAATGCTGGGCAACCAGCATAGTTTCGGGCGAGGACATTCCGAATTTATTCGACGCGTCCTGCTGTAACGACGAAGTGGTGAACGGCGCGGGCGCGTGCTGTTTGCTTATGCCCTTCTTGACTTTGGTGACGACGAAAGAGCCGCCGCGTATTTCCTTTTCCGCCTGCTCGGCAGTTTCCGCGGCTATTGACGAGCCCGTCTTTTTAAGCTGATAAGTAGCCTTAAACGGCGCATACTCGGCGGGCAAATCCCTGAGCTGAGCCGTAAACGTATAGTATTCCTCAGGCTTGAACGCGGCAATTTCGCGCTCCCTGTCGACAATCAGCCTCAACGCCACCGACTGCACTCGCCCCGCCGACAGTCCGTCCTGAATGCGGTTATTCAAAAAAGGCGAAAGCTTATAACCCACAAGCCTGTCTAAGACGCGCCTTGCCTGCTGTGCGTCAACGAGATTGTAGTTTATCTTCCTCGGATTTTTGAGCGCGTTCTGTACCGCCCGCGGAGAAATTTCGTTAAACTCCACCCTGTTCGCGCCCTCGGGGTCCATACCGAGCACGGTCTGCAAATGCCAGCTTATCGCCTCGCCCTCGCGGTCGGGGTCGGTTGCAAGGTATACGCGGTCGGCTCTTTTAGCCTCTTCGGTCAGTCGCTTTATTACGTCCTTTTTGTTGGGAGTAATCTCATAGTGCGGCTCGAAATTTTCGGTTATCTTTACGCCGAGCGTCTTTTCGGGCAAATCGCGCACGTGACCGCCCGACGCGTCGACCCGAAACTTACCCTTTAAATATTTGGAAATGGTTTTTGCCTTTGAAGGCGATTCGACTATTATCAAATCCATATATCTCACCTGTCTGTGTTTATTTACAAATTTAATGAAAATTATCCGCTTGCCGGCAAGCCGCAGTTAAGCCTGCGGGCTTAAAAACAATTTAATTTACAGTGCGGAAAACGTGTTGCCGCCCGTTCTTATTATAAGCCTCTTGATTTCGAGCATCGAACAGACGGTGATTATATCCGTAAGTTTTTTATTTAATCGGGTAGCAATCTTCTGCGCGTGCATTTCGCCCTCGCTCTTCAAAAGGTTGACGATTGCCCGCTCGTCGCCGTCAAGCTCGGGCTGTTCGCTCACGTCTTCCTCTATATCCAGCGTGCGCAGGACGTCGCCCGCGCAGTCTGCAAGATACGCGCCGTTTTTTATCAGCGTGTTGCAACCGACTCCCGAACTGACGCCGATACCGTACGGAAAGGCGAACACGTCGCGGGAATAATCGGCGGCGTAATTAGCCGTTGAGAGCGCGCCGCTCTTTTCCCCTGCCGATACGACCAACACGCCGTCGCACAGCCCCGCAAGCACGCGGTTGCGCAGAGTGAACGTATATCTCTGAGCCTTTGTCATTGGCGGAAATTCGCTTATCGAAAGCCCGTTCTTTTCCACCTCGCGCAACGTAGGTGTGCTGTCCGCGTCGTGACCGTAGGGCAGTACGCAAGCCACGTTGCCCGTTTCCAGCCCGCCCTTTGCCGCAGCCGTATCCGCGCCGTCGGCAACGCCCGTGACTACGGTAACGTGAGCCGACAGCTGCGCGCAGATATTTTTGCACTGTTCTATGACCTGCGCCGTCGTCCGTCTCGAACCGACTACTCCGAGCATACGCGTGTCTATCAGACTGCGGTTGCCGCGCACATAGAGCACAAGCGGCGGGACGGGCGTATTTTTGAGAAGATAGGGATAGTCCGCGCTCTTAACCGTAACGCACTCTACTCTCCGCTTTTCATAGCCCGCAATCAGCTCCTCGCGAAAATCGGGCGATAAAAATTTATCCCTCAGTTTATTATATACTCCGTCGCCGATAATTTTAATCAGCTCGGCTTTATATTTTTCTCTGTCCGCGTTCGCCCGACTAAGCGAAGCCAAAAACAGCTTTTTCTGCTTGTAATTGAGCTCCTTTATTCCGTCTGCGGCGATTACGTCAAGCTCTGTATCGCTGTACATCATCTCTCCGAATTACTGTCGAAGTTGCGGTAGGAGGTTGCCTCCAATATGTGGTTTGGCTCTATCCTTTCCGAGCAGTCCAGATCGGCTATCGTCCGCGCGACCTTGATTATTCTCGAACGCGCACGCGCCGACAAATGCAGTCTTTCGAACGCCGCGCGGAGAATTTTTTCGCATTCGGGTGAGAGACGGCAGTACGCCTTTATCTGCCTTTCGCCCATATCGGCGTTGACGTTTACGCCCTCTTCGTTTCTAAATCTTTCCCGCTGAATGGCGCGGGCGCGCTCGACGCGCTTTTTCACCTCTGCGCTCGGCTCGCCGTCGCTCTCGCCCGCAAGGTCCTCGTACTTTACCCCGTCGACCTCCACCTGCAAGTCTATCCTGTCTAAAAGCGGTCCGCTTATTTTGCTGCGATATTTTCTTATCTGTGCGGGAGTGCAGGTGCACTGTCTTTCCTTAGAACCGAGGTTGCCGCACGGACAGGGATTCATACTTGCGCACAGTATGAAATCTGCGGGGAACGTGACCGCGCCACCCGCCCTCGTGACGGTTATTTTTCCGTCCTCCAACGGTTGCCGCAACGATTCGAGAGCGCTCCTCGTATACTCGGGGAGCTCGTCGAGAAACAGTACGCCGCGGTGCGCCTTAGATATCTCGCCCGCCTTAATCTTCGTGTTCCCGCCGCCGCAGAGCGAAACGGTCGTCGCCGTATGGTGGGGAGTGCGGAAGGGACGGAGCGAAACTATTCCCTCTTCACCGAGCTCGCCCGAAACGGAGAGTATCTTCGTCACCTCCAACGCCTCGTCGAAAGTCATATCAGGCATAATGGTAGGTATACACCGCGCGAGCATCGTCTTGCCCGTTCCGGGAGGGCCTGACAGCAAAATGTTATGCCCGCCCGCAACGGCTATCTCCAACGCCCGCTTTGCCACCTCCTGACCGCGTACAAGCGCCAAATCGCAGTTGTACGTCGCGCTTGCCCTTGTCTGCTCGAAGCTGCGCACCTGCACGGGAGCAAACGGCGTACCCGATAAAAAGTCGTACGCCTCTCTCAATGATTTGAGCGCGTAAACCTCTATGCCCTCTATATAGCTCGCCTCGTTCGCGTTTCCCTCGGGCACAACGAAGCGCGTATAGCCCTTGTTCTTTGCGGAAATGAGTATCGGCAGTATGCCCGTCACCGCGCGCAGTGAGCCGTCAAGCGCGAGCTCGCCAAGCAGAACCGTGCCGTCCGTTTTGCCCTGCAACTGTTGGCTTGCGACAAGCAACGATATCGCTATCGGCAGATCGTACTGACTGCCCTCCTTCTTGATATCTGCGGGCGCAAGATTTACCGTTATTTTGTTTACGGGGAAGCGGAGCGCGCTGTTGCGGATTGCCGAATACACCCTTTCCTTGCTCTCCTTGACGGCGGCGTCGGGCAGTCCTACAAGCTCGTAGGACACCATACCTTTATTTATATCCGTTTCCACCTCTACGGGCACGCCTTCCAATCCGACGACCGCATAACTCGTTATTTTCGATAGCATTTGTATACCTTTTTGAACGCCTGACGCCGAAAGCCTCGGCTTTTCCATATATATAATAATAGCGGCAAGCTTCTTTACAAAAATAAAAGCTCCCGCATACAGCGGGAGCTTATTTAATTATCTTATTTCCTGTATCTTAGCAGCCTTACCCGTTAAACCTCTCAGGTAGTAGAGCTTAGCTCTTCTTACCTTGCCCTTCTTAACGACGGTAATCGACGCAATTTTGGGGGAGTGAACGGGGAACGTTCTCTCTACGCCTACGCCGAACGAAAGACGGCGAACGGTGAAGCTTTCCCTTATGCCGCCGTGCTTTTTGGCAATGACTACGCCCTCGAAGTTCTGAATTCTTTCCTTCGTGCCCTCGATAACCTTAAAGCCGACTCTTACGGTGTCGCCTACGTTGAATGCAGGTATGCTTTCCTTCATTCCTTCTTTTTCGATTGCTTCTACTAATTTGCTCATTTGACTTGTCCTCCATAAACCAAGCATTCTTACGGCTTTTTGCCGCAGCGGAATACCCGAAGTCCTTTAATTTTTTATTTATTTTTCGCGATTGCCATACTATCTTAGCAAACCCTTTAAAAAAATGCAACTATTTTTAGGGGGGTGTATCACAATTTTCACAAAAGCGGTGTGTCACCGAGCCAAGTCCTTTAATTGCTTGTGCGGCGCACCGACCCGACATCTGCAAATCTGCGGTGTGCCACCGCGGGCAAGTCCTTTAATTGCTTGCGCGTTATTAAGATTGAGAAATGTCTTTTCCGTAAGCGTTTTTTCGTACGGAGTTAGCGGCTTATATAATACATATTATATATAGCGCAAGTTTTAAAGCGGCGTAACGCGGCTTAATAAAAAGCGTTTTCTATGTGGTTTATTCCGTCGGGAGTAATCTCGATTATATCGAAGCGCACGGTCTTATCCACTTCGCGGTTGGCAAAATAAAAGCGTACGCAATTTTTATAACGCTCCATACGCTTGCGGTTTACAGCCTCGTTAGGCGCGCCGAAAGCGTCGCCCGTGCGGGTTTTCACCTCCGTAAAGGCAAGCGTTTCGCCCTTTTCGGCAATTATGTCCACCTCGCCGAAAGGGCATCTGAAATTGCGCTCGACTATCTTATAGCCCGACCTCTTCAAATAGCGCGCCGCCCTGTGCTCGCCCCAAAAGCCCAGCCGCCGCTTTTCGCCCTTTACTGCCATTTTTTCGTAAAGCTCCTGCGGTGCACGGGCGTCAGCCCGTACTCTTTTATCGCCGCGATATGCGCCGCCGAACCGTAGCCCGCGTTGCTTGCAAAGCCGTACTGAGGATACTGCTCGCCGTACTCTTCCATAATTTTATCCCTGTAAACCTTGGCGACGATTGAAGCCGCGCCTATCGTATAGCTGAGCGCGTCACCCTTTATTATCGAGCGTTGCGGCAACTCTATATCGAGCGTCATATTGCCGTCCGTCAGCACAAAATCGGGCTTGACGCTTAAACCCTCCACCGCGTTTTTCATACACAGACGGGTCGCCTGTAAAATGTTTATTTCGTCTATTATCTGCGGTTCAACGCGGCATATTCGGCAGGCAATTGACTTTTCGAGTATTTGTTCGCTCAGCGTTTCACGCTTTTTTTTGCTGAGCTTTTTGCTGTCGTCAACACCCTCTATAATATCGCCCAACGGCATTATTACAGCCGCGCATACGACGGGACCCGCAAGCGGGCCTCTGCCCACCTCGTCCACGCCGCAGATATAGCCGCAGCCGCCTTCTATAAGCTCTCTTTCGTATTTCAATTTATCCATATCGCTAAGCGCCGAATGCAAAATCAAGTCGGAAAATTGCCGGACGCGCATTCCCTCTTCCGCACTAAAATTTAAAATCTTTTACGTCGTCGAGGCTGTCGAGCGTGACTTTTCCCAAACGCCCCTTTCTGAAATCGTCTATTACCGCCTTTTCGCCCCGCTCATAATCGTAGTCGTTCCCGCGCAACACAAAGCCGCGGCGGGCGCACACCCTGTCAAGCATTTCGAGCGGCTCTGCCTGTTCCCCGCACTCTATGCCGTATCTGTCGGCAAGGCTCTGCGGATACTTTTCTTTCAGCTCGGCAAGCAACGCGAGCGCGATATCGTCCAAATCGAGGATATCGTCGTTTAAGCTCCCCACATACGCAAGCCGCACGGCGAGCTTCTGATTGACGAACGAGGGCGGAGTAGTGCCGGGCGTATCCAAAAGCTCGTAACCGTCGAGCCTTATCCACTGCTTGCCGCGCGTTACGCCCGCCTTGTTGCCCGTCTGAGCGCGCGCATTGCCCGCAAGCAGGTTAATGACTGTCGACTTGCCCGTATTGGGCACGCCGCACACCATAAACCTGAACGTCTGCGAATAGCCTTTGAGCGCGTTTTTCTCGCGCTTTTCCTTTACGAGCGCGGAAACGCACTCTTCGAGAGCCCTGCGCGAACGGCTGTCGACGGCGTTGATGCGCACGCACGTCCCGCCGTTATCCCTGATATGCCTGACAAAAGCGTCGGCGCGCGCGTCGGCAAGGTCGCCCTTGTTTAAAACGTACAGCACGGGCTTTGAAGCGAATATTTTTTTTAACGAGGGGTTGAACGAGGCTGCGGGGCAACGCGCGTCGAGGACGTAAATTATGCCGTCGCAGACGGCGGCATTGTCCTCCATCATTCGCATCGCCTTTGTCATATGCCCCGGAAACCATTGCAGATTGCGCATTTTTTCAGCTCCTGTAAGCTATTACTTTTTCAAAAGGTCGGGTCGGCGCTCCCTTGTAATTTTCAAGCTCTGCTCCCTGCGCCACCTGTCGACCTCGGCGTGATTGCCCGAAAGAAGCACTTCGGGAACGCTCACCCCGTTATAAGTGGCGGGACGGGTATACTGCGGGTACTCCAACAGCCCGTCCGAAAAGCTTTCGTCGACGAGAGAACCCGCCGCTATAACCCCGTCAACGTATCGCGCAACGCAGTCGCAGACGACCATTGCGGGAAGCTCTCCGCCCGTCAGAACGTAGTCGCCGATTGATATCTCCCCGTCGAAATACATATCGAGCACGCGCTGGTCCACGCCCTCGTAGTGCCCGCAGAGAATGACGATATGCTCGCGGGTGGCGAGCTCCAACACCGTCTGTTGCGTGAGCGTTTTTCCCTTTGGCGAGGTGTAAATTCTCAACGCGCGGTGTTCGGGGTCGACGGCGCAGACCGCGCTTCCTATGGGTTGCGGCATCATTACCATACCCGCGCCGCCGCCGAAAGGATAGTCGTCGCACTTTTTATGCCTGTCCTCGGAATAGTCGCGGATATTGACGACCTCTATGTCGAGCTTGCCCTTGCCGCACGCACGCCCTATTATGCTCTCTTTGAGCGGCGCGAACATTTCGGGAAAGAGCGTTAAAACGGTTATCTTCATATCAGTACACCGCCACTTCCTCGAAGCGCGAGCGAACCACCGTCACTACGCGGCTTACCGTGTCGATATCGCTTATCAAGCCGTCGACGGCGGGGAAGCTTATCACCTTACCGTTTGCCGCAAGCACGTCGTAAATATCGGTGCGGGCGGGAGTTATATCCCGTACCGTGCCGATCTCCGCGCCGTTCTCGTCGACCACGCGGCAACCGACGACGTCGGCTATATAAAACGTATCCTCGGGGAGAGCGGGGGCGTCGGCGCGGTCTGCCTTTATCTCCTGTCCTCGCAGAAGCTCGGCGGCGTTTCGGTCGGCAATTCCGCCGAGCGTGATAAACGCGCAGTTGCCGCCCTGAGGACGAACCTTTAAGAGCTTATGGCAATTGCCCCCCACATATACCTTATCGAACGCCTTCAAGTCCTCGGGAGAGTCGGTCATAGTCAGCACTTTCACCTCGCCGCGGATACCCTGCGGTTTTACTACGGTTGCTATAGTCAAATAATTTTTTTCCATAATTATCAGATTAGCCTTTTAACAAGAAAAGGTGTGAGCTCACACCTTTTCTTTAATTTCTATAAAATATTTCTTCTCTTCGCGCGGGGTATAGGCGTTGACAATCGTCCTTAACGCCTTAGCGATTTTACCCTGCTTACCGATAACCTTGCCCATATCGGAGGGATTTAAAAGCACCGTCACTTCAACGGAGCTCTCCTTGTCCTCCACCTTGTACTCGATTTCGTCGGTTTTATCGGCAAACCGCTCGACTATATATTTGATTAATGCTAACGTATCCATAAATTACTTCTTCTTTTTCTTGTCGTTTGTCTTGGGAGCGGAATGCTTTGCAGGCTGTTCCATTGCGCCGGCCTTTACAAGATAGCTCTTTACCGTTTCGGTAGGCTGAACGCCCTTTGCAAGCCATGCCTTAGCTTTCTCCACGTCGATATTGATTTCAGCGGGGCTTTTGAGGGGGTCTACGTAACCGATTTTATCGATATACTCGCCCGACTGCGCCTTCCTCGAATCGATAACAACTACTCTGTAAAAGGGGGACTTCTTGTCGCCCATTCTCGTAAGTCTCATTTTAACTGCCATTGTGTATTACTCCTTTCGCCTTTTAGGCAATAAATATTTTTTTATTGAAATTCCGTCGTTCAAATCAGAAGGGAAGCCTGCGCTTGCCGTTTCTGAGCTGTTTCATAATGAGCTTCGTCTGCTCGAACTGCTTTAAAAGCTGATTGATTTCCTGTACGCTCGTGCCGCTGCCCGCCGCTATGCGCTTCTTGCGTGAAGAGTTGATTATCGCGGGGTCGTTCCTCTCCTTGGGCGTCATTGAAAGTATGATAGCCTTTGTGCGCTCTATCCGACTTTCGTCTATGTCGCCGTCTTTCACCTTGCCGCTCAGCCCGGGCATCATCGAAACGAGCGCCTGCGCGCCGCCCATCTTCTTCATACTCTCGAACTGCGTAAGATAGTCCTCTAAGGTGAAGGAATTTTCCATCATCTTCTTCTGCATCTTCTTGGCTTCCTCGGCGGATACCGCTTCCTGCGCCTTTTCGATGAGAGAGAGCACGTCGCCCATACCGAGTATACGCGAAGCCATTCTGTCGGGATAGAAATATTCGAGGTCGGTCGCCTTTTCGCCCACGCCGATAAACTTTATGGGCTTGCCCGTAACCGCCTTGATAGACAGACACGCGCCGCCCCTCGTATCGCCGTCGAGCTTGGTCAGCACTATGCCCGTGACCTCCAACCTCTCGTTAAAGGTCTTGGCTACGTTTACGGCAACCTGACCCATCATCGAGTCGACCGTCAACAGAATTTCGTCCACGCGCACGGCTTTTTTGATATTTTCGAGCTCCTGCATTAACGCTTCGTCAATTTCCAGACGACCCGCCGTATCTATAATCACCGTGTCATAGCCCATAGATTTGGCGTATTCGACAGCCTGCGGCGCGGTTTTGACGGGATTTTGAGTACCCTTTTCAAACACCTCTACCTGCACGTTTTTGCCGACGACTTTCAGCTGTTCGATAGCCGCGGGACGGTACACGTCGCAACCGACGAGCATCGGCTTTTTGCCGCCCTTTTTAAGAAGAAGAGCGAGCTTGCCACATAGCGTTGTCTTGCCCGCGCCCTGTAAACCGCACATCATAATTACCGTGGGCGGGTTGGGGGCTACCGTAAGCTTTGCGTTCGACGAACCCATAAGAGCAATGAGCTCCTCGTTGACTATCTTTATGACCTGTTGAGCGGGGTTGAGGCTCTCCAAAATCTTTTGCCCGACCGCCTTTTCGGACACGTCGGCGCAGAACTGCTTGGCAACCTTTACGTTTACGTCGGCTTCCAGAAGAGCCACGCGAACCTCGCGCATTGCCGTCTTTATTTCAAGCTCGGTAAGACGCCCACGTTTGGTGAGCTTGGAAAATATATGATTTAACCTTTCCGAAAGTGATGAAAATAAAGCCATATTGATTTACCTTGTATAATTCGGAGCGCGGTACGATTAAGAAAATCCCCCGCCGCCGCTTGCGCAAAAGCCGTTACGCTTTGCCCAACTTTTTTAAGCAATCCTCGACCTTTGCCGAATAATCCTTGTCTGAAATCGCAGTCAATTCCGCAATATCCGCCGCATATTCGGGGTGCAATTGCGAAAACCGCTCCGCCCAAATCATAACGTCCGTCATAACGAGCGAAGTAAAAATATCGCCCGCCGTAAGCAACCTGTCGTGCCCGAGCTTTTCGTCATACTCCGCAAGCTGTTTTTTGCACAGAGCCAGACACTCCGAAACGCCCTGACGCGAAACGCCCTTCTGTTCGGCGATTTCCGATACGGTCAGATCGAGATTGAAATACATATCGGTTATTTCCTGCTGATTGGGCGTTAAGAGCTTGCCGTACAAATCCCAGAGGCGCATAAATTGAATTTTATCCATAGCCACCTCCCCGTTTGCCTTACGATTATAAACCGTCTCACACACCTTTGTCAAGCATTTTTACTTGACAATTTTTTATAAAAATCGGTCAATGAACGTCAGTGCAACCGAAAAATATTATATTTAAATTATCTTTAAAAGCGTATTGACTAAACCCGACAAATGTGATAAACTGACATACAGAGGTTTTTACAATGAGAAAAGTAATAGACGGAACCACGTACGACACGCAGTCCTCAACGCTCGATAAAAAGTTTACGTTCGGCGCGCCCGGCGACGCTACCGGCTATGAAGAAACGCTGTACATTACCTTTAACGGCAAATATTTTATTTACACTAACGGCGGAGCTCAGTCCAAATACCCGCACGAGGATATAACGCCCATTGCAAGGGAACAGGTGCGCGATTGGGTTATGTCCCACTGATTTAGCGGATTTTTTTATTATCGGAGTCACTTATGATAATTTGTGAAAATTGCGGAGCGGAATTGCCCGACGGTGCAAAATTTTGCCATAACTGCGGCAACACGGTTGCGGACGTTCCCGTAAAACAGGACTTGGGCGAGAAGTGCGCCTATTTCAAGGCGGACGGCTTGCGCTATGCAATTTTAAACGGCGAGGCGGTCGTGTTCAATCAGCTCGGCGAATGTGCGGAGACGGTAACAGTGCCCGATGTCGTTAACTATAACGGAAAAGTTTACGACGTTACGGCAATTTCAAAGGACGCGTTTAAGGGCTGCAAAAGGTTATCGCAAATTGTCACGGGCAACAAAGTTACCGAGATTGGCGAAGAGGCTTTTTCGGGCTGTACAATATTGAAGAGCATAACGATAGGCGAGGGCGTAAAGGCTATCGGCAAAGAGGCTTTTTCGGGCTGTACAATATTGAAGAGCATAACGATAGGCAAGGGCGTAAAGACTATCGGCGAAGACGCGTTTGCCGGCTGTGAAAAGTTGACGCGCGTAAATTATACGGGAGATTTAAAAAATTGGTGCGAGATAGACGGACTTAATTTCCTGATGACGTCAAGCGACAGAGCTTTGTTTGTGGACGGCAAAAAATTAGAGGGTCAAATAGCCATTCCCGACGGCGTAAAGAAAATCGGTAGCGGCGCGTTTAGATACTGCAATAAAATTACGGATATAGTTATTCCCAAAAGCGTGACAAGTATAGGTGATAACGCGTTTGATTGTTGCAATAACCTCAAAATGATTTGCTATACGGGCAATCTGGCGGGCTGGTGCGGAATTGAAGGACTGTACGCGTTAATGAAAACGGGGCGCGCCATATATATCGACGGCAAGGAGCTTTCGGGAGATTTGGTAATTCCCGACGGCGCGAAGAGTATAGGTGCTGATGCGTTTAGGGGTTGCAGTGGACTTACAAGTATAACAATACCCGACAGCGTGACTAGTATAGGTGCGCGTGCGTTCGCTGCTTGCAGTGGACTTAAAAGCATAACTATACCGAACAGCGTGACGAGTATAGGTTATCGTACATTCTATAATTGCAGCAGGCTTACAAGCGTAACTATACCAAACAGTGTGACGAGTATAGGTGCTGATGCGTTCTGGGGTTGCAGTGGACTTACAAGTATAACCATACCCGACGGCGTGACGAGTATAGGTAGTAGCGCGTTCCGTGATTGCAGTGCGCTTACAAGTATAACCATACCCGACAGCGTGACGAGTATAGGTAGTAGCGCGTTCCGTGATTGCAGTGCGCTTACAAGTATAACTATACCAAACAGTGTGACGAGTATAGGCAATTGTGCGTTCGAGGGTTGCAGTCAATTGAAAAAAATATATTACAAGGGCACGAAAGAGGATTGGGCGAAGATAGGCATAGGCACGGAAGCAATCGCCCATAAAGTGAAAATATGTTATTATTCAGAAAACAAGCCCAAGTTGAGTTTAACAACTAAGTATTGGCATTTCGCCGCCGACGGGAAAACGCCCGAAATCTGGTAAAAACAGGAACAAAAAATTTAAATAATCAGCGCTCTGCGGCAGTACTGCCGCAGAGCGCATTTTTAATTATGATTTTACAAAGAACGCCACTCCTATCGCTCCCGCTCCTATATGCGTGCCTATCGTACTGCCTATCATATAGGTCGGCAAAAACTCCGTTTGCCCCTCCCAAAGCGCGCGGCTGTCCTCGATATAGTTGCTCAGCATTCTCGTATCCGCACCCGAGTACATCACCCCGAGAGGCATACCGAAGTCCACTCCCTTTTCGTTTACAAGTTTATTTAAAAGGTTGTTGCTCTTTTTCGAGCCTATCGCCTTGCCGACAAGCTTCACCTCGCCGCCGATTAAGCCTATTACGGGCTTGATTGAGAGCACGTTGCCCGCAAACGCCGTCAGCGGCGATATCCTGCCGCCCTTTTTAAGATATTCGAGAGTGTCGAGCACGGCAAGCACGTTAATTCTGCCCTTGACCCTGTTCAGCTCTTCGGCAATTTCAGAGCCGCTCCTGCCCTCGGAAACCAACCGCAACGCATATTGACACAGCAACCGCTCGCCCGTGCTCGCGTTAAGGCTGTCGACGGCGTGCACTCTTCCGCCGAACTTCTGCGCCGCCTGCGCCGCGTTGAAGTAAGTCCCCGAAAGTCCCGACGAAATGGTAATCGCCACCACCTCGCTTCCTTCCGCGGTAAGCCGTTCGTACTCCTCCTCGAATTGAGCGGGATTTATCTGGCTGGTGTGCGGAAGCTCCTTTGCCTGCGCAAGCTTAGAAAAAAACTCCTCTCCCGAAAGGTCAACGCCGTCGAGATACTCCCCGTCGGCGAACGTAATCTTCATTGGCAACAGCCTAACGCCGAGCTCCTCCGCCTCTTTTAAATCTATATCCGAAGCCGAATCGACTAAAATTTTAACCGCCATATCACTCAACCGCCCCGTCGCATATTTTTTGCAGGTTAGCCGAAACGAGGTCAAGGCTTCTGTAAAAGATTTCCCTGTCGCCGTCGCTCAGCCCCCGACTCGCCTCAACAAGAATACTGTCCACCCTCTCGGCGAGATATCTGCCCGCCTCCGCTCCCTTTTCGGTGAGAGCCAACGGACTTCTGTACCTCTTTGCCGCCGTACTTTCGCAGTTGACGTAGCCCTCCCTGCACAGAAAATCGACGGCGCGCGAAACCGCCGCCTTGTCCTCGTCGCACACGTCGCAAAGCTCCCTTGCCGTCAGCGGACTTTCGGAGCGATACAGATAGTAAAGACAGGAAACGTGAGCGCCCTTTAACCCGAGCTTCGACGTTTCACCGCTCTTAATTCTGTGTATGTTTCTTACAATCCTGTTGACAAGTATAGTAAATTTACTGAATCTATCCATCTATACACCTCTTGTTGACACGTCAACAAGTATATTGTATTGCATAGCTCTTACTTTGTCAACTAAAAAACCGCCCTTTTTTAACCCGCGTTTTTGAGGGCGACCCATATTAATCTTTAAAATTTTAAAAGCTCCCTACGGTTGACTGTGATATGCACCCCAAAAGTTAGACACTTTTGGAGGTGCATATTTTTATGTCAAGGAAAAAGAAATTTAACACAAAGTACTCGCCAGAATTCAAGATAGCTGTTATAATGGATATGCGTGAAAACCA